>QCCS01000005.1 GCA_003281185.1 Prochlorococcus sp. AG-347-M15 | reverse complement strand
GATGTGTTTGAAGACGGTGATAAATATTTAATAGTCTATGGTAATGTTTAAGAACTAGGTAGAAGGCCCTTATATTATATAAATGAGTTTAGGTACTAAAATTCTAAATAATAAAGATATATTGGATGCGGTAAATAAAAGAAGGAATTTTGCCATTATTTCACATCCAGATGCTGGTAAAACTACTCTTACTGAGAAGCTTCTTTTATATGGAGGTGCCATTCAACAGGCCGGAGCCGTCAAGGCTAGGGGCAATCAGAGAAAAGCTACTTCAGACTGGATGGAACTTGAGAAACAAAGAGGTATTTCTATTACATCAACTGTACTGCAATTTGAGTATGAAAGATCCGTAATTAATCTATTAGATACACCAGGGCACCAAGATTTCTCTGAAGATACCTATAGAACATTATCTGCTGCTGATAATGCAGTTATGTTAGAAGATGCTGCCAAAGGATTAGAACCTCAAACTAGAAAATTGTTTGAAGTTTGCAAGATGCGAAAAATACCAATATTTACTTTTATAAATAAGATGGATAGACCTGGAAGAGATTCATTTTCTTTACTTGATGAAATCGAATCAGAACTCGGATTAAATACTTTACCTATTAACTGGCCAATAGGGAGTGGCGAGGAATTTAGAGGAGTTATTGATAGATTTTCGAGAGAGGTGATTTTATTTGATAAAGCAGCAAGAGGGAAACAATCAAGTGAGAAAAGATTAAGTCTTGAAGATAAAGAGCTATCAAAATATGTAGAAAGAGATTTACTTGAAATCTCACTTGAAGAATTGGAGGTTCTTGATGAGGCAGGTTCGAAATTTGAAAAAGAAAAAGTTTTTAATGGATCTTTAACCCCAGTTTTCTTTGGCTCTGCAATGACTAATTTTGGTGTAAGACCATTTTTAGATAGTTTTCTAAAAATGGCTCAAAAACCAACTTCAAGAAATAGTAATAAAGGGGATATTGAACCTGCGAGCGATGAATTTAGTGGATTTGTTTTTAAGCTTCAGGCAAATATGGATCCAAAGCATAGAGATAGGGTTGCTTTTATAAGGGTTTGTAGTGGAAAATTTGAAAAGGATATGTCAGTTAAACATTCCAGAACTGGGAAAACAATCAGATTATCAAGACCACAAAAAATATTTGGGCAAGATAGGGAAGTAGTTGACGATGCCTATGCTGGAGATGTAATTGGCTTAAATAATCCAGGTATGTTTTCTATTGGAGATACTCTTTATACTGGTTCTCATCTGGAGTACGAAGGTATACCATCCTTTAGTCCTGAAATATTCAGCTGGCTAAGAAATCCAAATCCCTCAGCATTTAAAAACTTCAGAAAGGGTGTGAATGAACTTCGAGAAGAAGGTGCTGTTCAGATTCTTTATGACTTTGATGAGAGCAAAAGAGATCCTATACTCGCAGCAGTTGGTCAATTGCAGTTAGAAGTAGTAACTCACAGGTTAAAAAGTGAATATGGTGTAGATGCAAATCTTGAATCGATGCCATATCAATTGGCTAGATGGGTTTCTGATGGATGGCCAGCTATTGAAAAACTAGGCAGAATATTTAATTGCAAAATAGTTAAAGATTGTTGGAATAGACCAGTTATTCTTTTCAAAAATGAGTGGAATCTAAATCAATTTGTTGAAGACAATAATCAATTAAATTTAAATAAAGTTGCTCCGGTTGTTAGTGGAGTTGAACCAATTATTTTATAAAGCCTTAATGGATTATAAAATTGGTTAATCTATAATTATTGGGAAAAAACTTTGGATTCAAACAGTAGTAAAAACAATAGTGAAAAAACACCTTATGAAATTTTAGGTATAGAAAAAGGCGCTGCTTTTGAGGATATTCAAAAGGCTAGAGATCTCAAAGTTAAAGAAGCTGGTGAAGATTTAATTTTAAAAGCAAAAATAGAATCCTCTTTTGATCAATTACTTATGGGGAGTTTGAAAGCTAGGCAATCAGGAAATGTAAGCTATGAAGCCGTGAGTGCTTCAAAAAAAGAAAAACAAATTAATCAATTTACTAACAATAACTTTCCACTGCTTTCTAAGATAAAAAATTTAAATAATAACTCTAAGAACTCAAGTCAGTATAGTCTCCCAAAAATAACGCCCCCCTCATTTGATAATCTTTCAATAAAAATATCTGTTGGACTTTTATTCTTGATTTTGTTATTTATCAGTCCAGATTCGAATAATAGGCTTTTGCTCTCTATATCAACACTAATACTTACCTATACTCAAATTAAATCGGGGAAACGATTTATAGGTTCTCTAGGTTGGAGTGTTACCTTTCTTTCAATAGGATTAATATTCGGAGGATTACTTGAATCCAATTCTTTCATTCAGGAAATATCAAATAATTCTTTATCAATACAAAAAATTCAAAGTATTCCAGCCATGATTATTTTATGGCTGGGCGTTATTTTTCTATAATTAATTTTCTATCATCGATTTGATTTCTTCATAATTTATAAGATATTTATTCCTACAAAACTCACAAACTAATTCTGCTTTGCCATCTTTTGTAAGTATGTCCTCCAACTCGCTTTTATCAAGCATTTTCATTGCATTTAAACTTCTTTGTTTGGAACACTTGCATTTAAAACTAACTTCTTGGGAACGAGCTTTTTCAGATATTGATTTATCGTCAATATCTGGGAATATATTTCTTATTAATGAAATAAGATTATTTTTTGACTGAAATAGGTCTTCGCTAAAAGAATTGATTTCTTTACATCTTTCTTCAAGTAGTGATACTAGTAAAGGGTCAGTGTCTTTTTTAGGTAAAACTTGAGCTAATAAGCCACCACTACAAATAACACTTTTATTTTGAATTTTTTCTCCTATAAAAACAGCGGAAGGAGTTTGTTCTGAATGATATAAATATGAAGCTAAGTCTTCGGCAATGTTCCCATTTACTAATTCAACAGTACTTGTAAATGGCTCTCCAATTCCACTATCCCTAATGACATTTAAATATCCAGTACCTAATGCTTTTGTGAAATCAAAAGAATATTTATTATTACCTACTTTAATTAGATCCAATTCTAAATCAGGATTACCTACATAACCCCTTACTTTCCCGTCTCTACCAGCATCAACTAGCAATCCCTTCAAAGGTCCGTCAGACCTGACTCTTAAAGTTACTCTCCCATGCATTATCTTCATCGAACTTGCTAAAAGCAGTGAAGCACTAAATGCTCTCCCTAAGATACAGGTGGTTAAATAAGAAAGACCGTGTCTTTTTTTTGCTTCTAAAGAAGATTCTGTTGTTAACACCGCAACTAATCTTATTCCTCCATTTGCTGCGGTAGCACGAACTATCCTATCCTTCATAATTTTCTTTCAAAGTTTTTAATTTCCCCTTTTTCCAGAATTACCATTCTAGATGGAATCCCCTTAAATAATGCAGGTTCATGAGTAACAATAATAATTGTATTTTTATTTTTTAGATCAAGGATTAAATTCTTCACATCATTTCTCATTGCAAAGTCTAATCCAGCGCTTGGTTCATCAAGTAAAAGAATTGAGGGGTTTCTAAGCAGCTGAACTGCTACAGCTAATCTTCTTTGTTGTCCTCCACTAAGTTGTTCTGGTGGTTGGGTGAGGTTTAAATTTTTCAGACCGACCTTATTTAAAACTATTTCTATATTTTCTTCTTTAAGAGATTTATGGCCTATTTTTAATTCTTTCCCAATAGTTGTACCTATAAAGTATCTTTCGGGAAATTGGAAAACTACTCCACAGAACCATCTTCTTTGCCTAGAAGATAAAATTTTATTCTTCCAAAAAATTTTCCCTTTTTGGGGATTTGTTAATCCACTTATTATTTCGAGTAATGTTGTTTTTCCAGAACCACTATTGCCACAAATTAAAATGATTTCATTTTCATGAACTTTTAAATTAAGATTTTCAATTATTTTTCTTTCACCAGTTTGAGGTTGATAAGATATTTCTTTTAAATCAAGCATTATTAATTAAATTATAGGTATGAATTTTAATCTTGTAATAACTTACTTATAATAGCTATAGATCCAAAAAGCTATTAGTTAATATGAATATTGTTTTTAGGGAAGTTGATCCTTTTAACTGTTGGATTTGGATAAGATTTTCAGAATCACCAACTCAAGATGAAAAAAATTATTTAGATGGTGTTTTTGATAGTTGGTACGTTTTAGGAAGGTTAGGAGGATTTAATTCTGAAAATTTGCAAACTCATGAAGAGGGTTCCGATCTAAGTTGGATGTCCTATGATAATGAACAAAAAAACGCATCTCTTCCTGCTTTAATGCACAATTTAGGAATTATGGAATATCAAAACATTTGGGGAAGATGTTGGGTTGATTTTGGAACTTCAGACTCCATTTCAATAGATATATTAATTAATTCTTTAAATGAGATATCAAATAATTATGTAAAAATTGAAGAGTTAATTATTGGGGGTGAAAATAATGATTGGGCAATTGAAGAACATGAAGATTTAGTTTTCAAAGATTAAGTGTTTTAGATGGAAGACTTAACAAGATTATTTATTTCCCATGAAAGAATTGAAAATATTAAGAACAACAATTTAGGACTTTCTAAAGAAGAGTCTCATTATATAAATAAAGTAATGAGGATAAAAAATGGCAAAGAAATATTTATAACTAATGGAGAGGGTTCATTATGGAAAGCTATAAAAGTTAAAAATGATTATTTAGAAATAAGTCAATTAAAAAAACCTTACTTATTTCAAGAACAAGAAATTCACTTATTAGGAATAGCTGTTGTTATACCAAAAAGTGGTTTTGAGGATATCTTAAAAATGTGTACTGAAATAGGTATTGATTTTATACAGCCATTATTTTCAGAAAGACAGGTAAACAAAAATTTAAATTTTTCTAGAAAACTTTTGAGATGGAATTCAATTATCAAAGAAGCAGTTGAGCAAAGTGAGAGATTATGGAAACCATCTATTTTAAATGGTATGGATATTATTGAATGGCTAAAAAGTAGAAATAATCAAGAAAGAGTTTCGATTTCTATAACTAGAGAAGAAACAATATATGACTTAAATGAATGGTTAAGAAAACAGCAAGAATTTGTTAATAAAAAAGGAGTTATTTTTTGGAATGTAATTGGCCCTGAAGGAGGTTGGTCCTCTAAAGAAATTGATTTTTTTAAAAAAAATAATATTACCCTTGTTAAACTTTCTGACCTTATATTGAGAACTTCAACGGCTAGTATTAATGCATCATCAATTCTAAATCAATGGAGAATTGATTTTAAATTAATTAGGTAAAAATGGGTTTGATCATAAATCAATTTTTTATAGGTTTTTGCATTAATTTTATTTTGATTTGTACTTTCTTCAAGATTCCTTTGATGACAAAAGGTGGTTGGATAAGTGCAGGAATTTTAGGCACAATTTTGTGGGGATGTTTGTCATGGCAGGGTTGGATGTCAGTTGTGTTTTATTTATTATTTGGATCTCTCGTAACTAAAGTAGGTTATAAATTTAAAAAAGAACAAGGCATTGCCGAGAAAAGAGGTGGGAGAAGAGGTCCTGAAAATGTATGGGGCTCTGCAGCTACAGGTTTAGTTCTTGCCATGATGACTAAATTTAATCCTGCTAATGAAGTTTTTTTTAAAGTAGGTTTTGCAGCAAGTTTTTCAGCAAAGTTGGCAGATACTTTTGGTAGTGAAATTGGAAAAAGATTTGGGAAAGATACTTATTTAATTACTTCACTTAAAAATGTTGAGAGAGGAACTGAAGGAGGAATAAGTATAGAAGGAACTTTAGCTAGTATCTTTGGATCAATATTTATGGCTTTTATAATGCTTCGTCTATCAATTATTTCTACAAAATATCATTTTATAGTTGTTTTAGTTTCTGGATTCTTGGCAACACTTTCTGAAAGTATTATTGGTGCTAAATTTCAAAACAAATATAAATTAAGTAATGAATTGGTAAATGCTATTCAGACAAGTATTGCTTCCCTTTTTGCTATCTTGTCTCTCATTTTATATTCATATTTTTTAAATTAATAATATTTTGAAAACCCTAGGATTCCTTCCATTTTGTGAGAATCTCCCAGCTTTTCAGTCTTTGGAAAATCCAGAAATGACCTTCGGAATTTAGATGAATTCCATCATGTGTAATCCAATTCTTACTCCTTTTATCAGAGTACATTTCTCTAAAAGTAGGAAGAAATGGGACATTCTGATTGAGGCATACTTCCTCCATTCTCCTTTCATAAGAATTACAAAAATCATTTGAGTACCATAGACATCCTGCGAACGGCATTTTGCTTTCGTCAACAGGTGTCAAACCAATAACAAAGACATTTGTTTGAGAGTTCATTTCATTAATTAGTCTCTCTAATCCATATTCAAATCCATCTATATCTAATTGATGTCTTCCGTTTTTCTGACCAATTGCTGCAGTATCGTTAAGTCCCACATTTAGCAGGATTGCTTTAGGTTTATTTCTTCTCGTTTCTCCTCTAGATGACCATTCTTTTTTCCATCTAGATGACACTTTTTCTATTCCATCTCCCCTAACGCCAAGTTGATAGATAACTGGCCCATTGTGGTTATTGTACCAATCTTTTCTAAGCCTCTCGCACCATCCACCTCCTTCATTATCTCCCCATCCATAAACTGAGCTATCTCCAATTACAACTAGCTGTTTTGGTAAACTTATCACTATAACCGAAAAAAAATAATTACTTGATTTAACAAATTATTCTTACAAATCAAGTTAAACTATTTTTGATTTTACCATTTATTAATTCGCCAAATACTGCGATGGAGCTATAAGCTATCAAAACTATAGTAACTTCTTGCCATGCGAAGGAACTTAGTGATTCTTTCAATTGCCAACCTAGACCAACACTTCCAATGACCCCAACAATTGCAGTTTCTCTAATAATGATGTCAGATCTATAAGCGCAATATGCTAAGTAACTTTTTGCTTGTTGAGAAAATAAACCTAAAAGCCAACTAGTCTTTTTTGAGATTCCCAGAGATTTCATTGCAATGTAATTTCTCCTGTCTTGGTTCTTTAGATTTGTAAAAAGTAATTTGCTTGTAATTCCAGCATTGTGAAGACCTAATGTTAAAGCCGCTAAAGATAAAGAAGGATTATTAAAAGTTAATAGAATTAGAAGTATTACAGGTGTAGGTATTAAACGTAATAAAAATGCAAAAATTTTAATAAAAATTTCAGAAGTATTGTTGTTAAAAATTCCAATTACTAATGGAGGTAAACTAATTGCGATTCCTGTTGATAAAAGACTTAGAATTATTGTTTCTAATACAAGCTTTAAGAAATCAAATAATCCTAAATCTGAGCTTGATTTAAATAGAGAAAAAACGGAATTAAAATTTTCAAAATTATTATTAAAAATAAAATAAAGAAAATATGAAAATGAAAATAAAATTGTTATGAAAAAAACTGCAATAAAAAAAATAGATAGGATTTTATTTGTACTATTAAATTTTATTTTTTTGAATATTAATCCAGAAAGAATTATCAAAATTGCTAAGGACCATAAATAAGTCCATAACTCTCTAAAATTCAAAGTTTGGAAAGATAAAAAAATACTAGTACCTATTCCTCCAATCCCAAAAAGTCCTAAAATCACTGTACTTCTTATTGAACACTCTAATCGATATAAACCAAAATTTTTAAATGTATTTATTATTGGATTCCATATAATAGTTAATAAAGAAGAAAATTTAGATGCATTTATTTGATTTATAGATTCAAAACTTTTGTAGTCAATAGTTTCTAATTGTTCAGAAAAAACTTTTGAATTTACGGCAATATAAGGGATACATATAGCTATTATTCCTATCGAAAAATTTATTCCATATATTTGCATTAATAGTATTCCCCAAACCACTTCATGAATAGATCTTATTATTGTTAGAAAAAACCTTATTATGCGGCAGAAAAAATTTGGAATATTAAAGATTTTAAAAAAAATATTTGAGGATATTATTCCAAAAATTGCTCCAAAAATAATACTTACTAACCAACTAAAAAAACCAATTAAGATAGTTTCATTTAATCGATTAATTACGGTAATAAAAATTTCATTATCGATCTTAGGATTAAATGCAGAAATTAAGAATTCTTGGAATAATTTAAATCCTCCAAAATGAATATTGTTTGTTAATTGATAACCTAGAGGTATGAATACCAAAATTGGAAGAAAAGATAATGAGGTATAGTTTAATTTTAATTTATTCAACTAATTAATATATTTTGTCTAAATGAAGCTTCTTTAAGTTATTCCTTTTAATATTAAAAAAAATCTTACCATCCTTTATTCCAATAACTTTATCGAAATCGTTCAGAAAATCTAATCTATGTAATGCAACTAATGCCGTCTTTGTCGATTTTTTTGTATGATTATTATCTATATTTTCTAACAGCAGGTTTTTAATAGTTGTTATCAATTTGGGATCTAAATTATTAAAAGGCTCATCTGCAAGTATTATATTTGATCCTTGAATTAATGATCTAGCTATAGCCACCCTTTGTTTTTGTCCTCCAGAAAGTTGTCTGATTTTTTTGTCGTAAACAGAGTTAGGAAGTTTACATAATTTCATATACTTATGCGCCTTCTTAAAAGAACTTATATTTAGCAAATTTTTAAAAGCGAAATAAAAATTGTTTTCCGCAAGTAGTCCACAATTAACATTTTGTTCTGCAGAGAGATCTTCAATTAATCTTAAATCTTGCCAGATAGTTGTTATCTTACTTTTCTGCTTTCTATCTAATTCCTCGAAACTTTTATTGAATAATTTAATCTCACCTTGAGTTGGCTTGATAGTGCCATTTAGTACTGATATAAGTGTAGTTTTCCCTGAACCGCTCTTACCTAAAAGTGCAATTTTTTCCCCAGAATTTATTTTTAAATTTACTTTATTTAGTATAACATTATTTTTGTGTTTATAAGATATATTTTTTAATTCTAAGAGAGTATTATTCATCTAATTTTATTTAATTTTCTCCCTATTTCCTCTATATTCTTATACTGTTTTGCTTCTGCATTTATAAATCTTTTTGCATTGAACATATCTAAAATCTGTTTATGTGATTTTTGATTTATATCTAAATTTTGAATTACTGATTCAAGTTCTTTTGTAAACCCTTCCCCGAATCTATTGTCAAGATTCCCTTGAGCTACCCAATGATAGTCAACATATTCTGGGGTGATCCAGAATAATTCTAAATTACTTGTTCTTTTAGGATTATTTTTAAGATTGTTTTCCCAAACTTGTTTATTTAAAGCTCCAGCATCAAATGCCCCACTATTAACTAAAGCTATAGTGGCATCATGACTCCCACTAAAACCTGCTTTTTTCCCTTTAAAGTGTTTAATTTCTACCCCTGCTCGATTTAAAAAATATTCTGGCATTAATCTTCCAGAAGTTGAGTTTTCAGAGCCAAAAGTAAATCTTAAATTCTTTAGTTCTTTAAGGCCTTTAATGCTTGAAATTGAGTTAAGATCTAAATTTTTGTTTACTATAAAAACACTTTTAAATTCCTTATCGATATCTCTTTGAGCTATTACAATTGAATTAGGAGTTTGTAATCTTGCTTGAACTCCTGATAAACCGCCAAACCAAACTAAATCTAAATCTTTAGTTCTAAATCCTGTTACTGCTGCAACATAATTAATTACAGGAATATATTTAACTTCTATATCAAGTTGTTTGGATAATTCTTTTGAAAATAAATTAAATCTTTTGTCCAAAATATCTTGGTTTTGATCAGGTATTGCTCCAACTTTTAAAACTTTGGGATTTGAAAATACAGGTGATGAAAAAATTGAAAATAATATAGATGAACTTAGTAGGAAATTTTTTAAATAAATCATAACTTTAATCAATAATTATTAGAAATTGCTTCTTTAAGCCTTTTTAGTCCATCTTTTATTTTAACTTCTGAAGCGGCACAAGATATTCTTATACATTCGTCAGCACCAAAAGCTTTCCCAGGTACAACAACTAATCCATAATCTTGAATAGCTTTGTTGCAGAAATCAACGGAAGTAATTGAAGAGTTAGGTAATTTTGGAAATGCGTAAAATGCTCCATTAGGTTCTTCAATATAAATACCATTTATATCCTTAAGGCCCTCATAGAGAAGACTTCTTCTTTGATCATAATGGCTATTTATCATTGAGAAAAATTCATTATTAATTTTTAAAGCCTCTAAAGCACCTTTTTGAACAAAAGAGCAAACATTACTTGTACTTTGACTTTGTAATGCTGAGGATGCTTTGATTACATCTTTGGGTCCTACTAAATAACCTATTCTCCAGCCAGTCATAGCCCATCCTTTCGCAAATCCATTTATTATAAAAATCCTATCTTTTAAGTCATTTGCCAATGAAGATAAACTGTAGTGTTTAAATTCTTTTTTAAGGATTAGTTCGTAAATCTCATCAGATAGAATATTGATATTTGGATTTTCTCTGGCTAAATCGGCAATTTGCAATAATTCTTCCTTTGACATAACTCTTCCAGTAGGGTTATTAGGAGAATTGATAATTATAAATTTAGTTTTTGAGGAGACTTTAGACTTCAAATCTTTTATATTTATTTTGAATCCATCTTCTGCAGAAGAATTTGTAAAAATTGGCTTTCCACCCGCCAATCTAACCATCTGGGGATAACTTAACCAATACGGAGAGGGAATAATAACTTCGTCTCCAGTATTTAACAAGACTTGGAAAAGATTATATATTGCTTGCTTAGCACCATTTGTGACCATTACATTTTCGAATTCATAATTTAAATCGTTTTGAATTTGAAGTTTATTTGCAATTGCTTTTCGGAGATCTAAATTCCCCGCAGCGGGCCCGTACTTTGTAAATCCATCAAATATAGCTTTACTTGTAGCCTCTATAACTTCTTTTGGGGCATCAAAATCAGGTTCTCCTGCACTTAAATTGCAAATATCTACTCCTTCTGCAGACAGTTGATTTGCTTTAGCACTTATCTGCAATGTAAGAGAAGGCTCAATTGAAAGTGCCCGATCAGATAAATTAACTTGACTCATTGACTTATGACATTTCAAATATGACTTTTAATAATGACAAATGCATAAATTAAGAATAAATAAAAGTATCACACTATGGTTTAATTTAGTTCATTTTCTTAATCTATTTTATTTTCATGTTTTGACTTCTTAAGATAAAAATAGTAAAAATTTATTTTCGGTGAAAAGGTTAGTAATTGGGAGAGGAAGTGTATTTGCAGATTTGTTAATAATTGGTGAGGCACCTGGAGCACAGGAAGATTTAGAAGGAAAACCTTATGTAGGTAAATCTGGTAAGCTATTAAACGAATTATTAATACAAGCTGGGATTAATTATAAGAAGGATGTTTATTTTTGTAATGTAATTAAATGTCGTCCACCAAATAATAGAAAACCCACTTCTAGAGAAATTAATATTCATAAACCTTGGTTATTACAGCAAATAAAGCTAGTTGATCCAAAATTTATATTACTTACTGGTTCAACTGCTATGAGAGCTATCTTAGAAGTTAAAGATCCTATAAGTAATTTAAGAGGTCAATGGATTAAAAAAGATGGGAGAGAAATTATGGCAATTTTTCATCCATCTTATTTGTTGAGATTTCCTTCAAAAGAAATCAATAAACCTTACCATCAAACTTTGAAAGACCTAGAGAATGTAAGTGGTAAACTATATGCCGTATAATTTAGTGAAATCCTTTTTGAATATCAAGAATTTTAATGTCATTAACTCAATCAAAAGAGGTTAATAGTCTCTCCAAAAGATATTCAACTCATATTGAGAGAAGGATAACTAGAACAGTAATGGTGGGTGATGTAGCTATTGGAAGTGATTATCCAGTAAGAGTTCAATCGATGATAAATGAAGATACGATGGATATCGAAAATGCTTACTTAGCTATCAAAAGACTTCATGATGTGGGTTGTGAAATAGTAAGGTTAACTGTCCCTTCATTAGCACATGCCAAAGCAGTAGGAGATATAAAGGCAAAATTACTAGAAAATAATATCAACACCCCCTTGGTGGCTGATGTTCACCATAATGGTATGAAAATTGCAATGGAAGTTGCAAAACATGTTGATAAAGTAAGAATTAATCCTGGATTGTTTGTTTTTGAAAAATCAGACCCTACAAGAACTGAATATACAGATGAAGAATTTGAAACTATTAAGCAAACAATACTTAAAAGATTTACCCCTTTAGTTGAAGTTTTAAAGGCTGAAAATAAAGCTCTAAGGATTGGAGTTAATCATGGGTCTCTATCTGAGAGGATGCTTTTTACTTATGGAGATACGCCATTAGGAATGACAGAATCTGCGATGGAGTTCGTCAAAATTTGTGATGAGCTCGATTTTCATAACATAATTATTTCTATGAAAGCTTCTAGGGCTCCGGTCATGTTGGCAGCTTACAGAATGATTGCAGATAGGCTTGACTCAGAAGGATATAACTATCCCTTGCACTTGGGAGTGACCGAAGCTGGTGATGGTGATTATGGAAGGATTAAAAGTACTGCTGGAATTGGAACGCTTTTAGCAGAGGGATTAGGAGATACCATCAGGGTTTCCTTAACAGAAGCTCCTGAAAAGGAAATACCAGTGTGCTATTCAATTTTGCAATCTTTAGGATTAAGAAAAACAATGGTTGAATACATTAGTTGCCCTAGTTGTGGTAGAACACTCTTTAATCTAGAGGAAGTTGTAGATAAAGTTAGGAACGCCACCTCACATTTAACGGGTCTAGATATAGCAATAATGGGATGTATTGTTAATGGGCCAGGAGAAATGGCAGATGCTGATTATGGTTATGTTGGCAAGGGGAAAGGAACTATTGCCTTATATAGAAGGAAAGAAGAGATAAAAAGAGTACCTGAAGATGAGGGGGTTAAAGCTTTAATCCAACTTATTAAGGATGATGGGAAGTGGATTGATCCTTAAGGATTTGTCAAAAATTTTGAATTATGAATAAATTCTTTTTATAATGAAAAATATCTAATTTTTTGAAGATAAGAAAATTGCTTAAAAAAAAATATATATTTCTGATTGCGACATCCTTTTCTGGACTATTTTTAATTAATTTTGCAGAGGCAACAGTTTTAAATAATAGTTATAAAGAAGTAATTGATCATGTTTGGCAAATTGTATATAGAGATTTTCTTGATTCAAGCGGCAAATTTCAAAAGTCAAATTGGATTAATCTAAGAAAAGAAGTTTTATCAAAAACATATTCAGACAGTAATGAAGCATATGATGCGATTAGAGATATGCTTTCTAACTTAGATGATTCTTATACAAGATTTTTAGAACCTAGGGAATTTAATCAAATGAGAATCGATACCTCTGGTGAATTAACTGGAGTTGGCATCCAAATAGTTAAAGAAAAAGAATCTGATGATTTAATAATTATTTCTCCCATAGAGGGCACCCCTGCATTTGATGCTGGAATTAAAGCTAGAGATAAAATATTATCTATAGATGATATTTCTACTGAAGGTATGAATATTGAAGAGGCTGTGAAATTAATAAGAGGACAAAGAGGTACTAAAGTAAAGCTTGAAATTCTTAGAGGTTCTAAATCCTTTTTTAAGATTTTATCAAGAGAAAAAATTGAGATAAAATCTGTATCAAGTAAAGTCAATCAAACCAAAAACGGCTTATCAATTGGCTATGTAAGAATTAAACAATTTAATGCAAATGCATCAAAAGAGACTAGAGATGCTATTAAGGATTTAGAAACAAAAAAAGTCGCAGGATATGTTCTTGACTTGAGAAGTAATCCTGGAGGTTTATTAGAATCAAGCATTGATATCTCAAGGCACTTCATTAACAAAGGAGTAATAGTAAGTACGGTAAGTAAAGATGGTTTAAAAGAAACAAAAAAAGGAAACGGCCAAGCTCTAACAAAAAAGCCCTTGGTTGTCTTAGTTAATGAGGGTTCTGCTAGTGCTAGTGAAATAGTCTCTGGTGCAATAAAGGATAACAAAAGAGGAAAATTAGTTGGGAAGAAAACGTTTGGTAAAGGTTTAGTTCAATCTATGAGAACATTAGTTGATGGTTCAGGTCTAACTGTTACAGTCGCTAAGTATTTAACTCCGAACGGCACTGACATAAACAAATCTGGAATTATTCCAGACATAGAAGTAAAAATGAATATAAACCCTATACTTCAAAGAGAGATAGGAACTAGAAAAGATAAACAATATAGAGCTGGTGAAAAAGAGTTAATAAATATAATTAATAGAAAAAATCAGATAAGCGAATTTAATCCTGACACTACAAACCTTAATGCATTTCTAAAAATTAATGAGGAAGATAAAGTATTTTCATTAAATTAATTACTCATATCCAGCATCCTCTTTATTGGCACATAGGCTTTTCTTATTATTTCTGGGTCTAGTTCGATAGACGGGTAATTATTTCTCAAACAATCTAGAATTTTTTCTAAAGTATTTAATTTCATATATGGACACTCGTTACATTTACAACCTTCTATATCTGGGACTTCAATGAAAATTTTGTTAGGTTCTTTCTTTTTCATTTGATGAATTATTCCGGGTTCAGTTAGTACCATGTAAGTTTTAGATGTATCTTTACTTACGAAATCCAGCAGCTTACTTGTTGATCCAATAAAGTCTGAGAGAATTAGTAAATTTTGACTGCATTCAGGATGAGCAATTACTTTTGATTCTGGATTTTGATATTTTAATTTTAGAAGTGCTTCTTCACTAAATGATTCATGAACAATGCAGCTGCCAGGCCATAATTTAAGATCTCTTCCTGAATTTTTCTGTACCCATCTCCCAAGGTTCTGATCTGGTGCAAATATTATCTTTTTATCTTCAGGTATCTTTTTAATTAATGAGACTGCATTACTGCTTGTACATATCAGATCACTTTGGGCTTTTACTTCTGCAGTACAATTTATATAACTTACGACATAGTGATCTGGATTTTCTTCCCTGAACTTTTGAAATTTATCTGAGGGACAATCGTCTGCTAATGAGCATCCTGCATTAATATCTGGTAAGAGTACTTTTTTATTTGGGCTAAGTATTTTTGCGGTTTCGGCCATAAAGTGCACACCGCAAAAAATAATTATGTCTGCATCATTATTTGCAGCTTTCCTAGATAGATCTAATGAATCGCCAATAAAATCTGCAATTTCCTGAATCTCTGGAGCTTGATAATAGTGCGCAAGAATAATTGCATTAGCTTTTTGGCAACGCGCCTTTATTTCAGAAATCAAATCCTCTTCGTTTTGAACTGATTTCTGTTTTGCAGTAGAAGTTATACTGTTCAGGATTTAGAATATCTCTAAATAGATTATATGCCTTTAAACAGAAAAAATTCTGACAAATTTAAAAATTGCTATTGTTGGTGACTGTCATGGTCAATGGTCTGAATTAGACTTGAAAGTTTTATCGATTATCAAACCAAATATTGTTTTATTTGTTGGGGATATTTCTGATGGGAGTGTCAAAATAATTAAAAAAATCAATGAGATCAAAATTCCTACTTTTGTGATTTTAGGAAATCATGATAGAGGGAAGGATTCTACAGGCGAAACTCTCTCAAAGCAGATACGTGTTCTTGGTGAAAAATATTGTGCATGGGATTTGAAAGTTTTTAATAATCAGATAAATTTATTGTCTGCAAGACCATGCAGTTCTGGCGGCGGCTATTATCTTTCAAAAGAAGTTAAAGGCGTTTATGGACCCATTACCGAACAAGATTCAATAAATAAAATCATCAAATGTTCAGAAGAGAGTATCAATGATATACCTTTAATAATTATGTCTCATGCAGGCCCTTCTGGTTTAGGTTCAGAACCTAAAAGCATTTGTGGGAAAGACTGGAAATTACCCTCTTTAGATTGGGGAGATAGAGATTTATCTGTGGCTATTTCTCAAATACAAAAGAGTAGAAAAGTTGATCTTGTAATTTTTGGTCATATGCACAATCGGCTTAAAAGAAATCTTGGTTTAAGAGAGATGTTTAAAATTGATAGCAAAGGGACAATTTATTTCAATACTGCTGTAGTGCCAAGATATAAAACTGATGAAGATGGGAAATTACTAATTAACTTTTCATGGATTGAGTTTGAAAAAAAGGAATTAAGACATGTCTCTCATCGATGGTATTCAGAGTATGGTGAAATTTGTGAAGAAAATAAATTTTTTTAAGATTAGATTTCTTTGATCATATTTTAAGTATTTTTGGGCTTTTCATATCTTGAAAATAATGTTTGAGATAAAATATAGCCCGCAATTCCTGCTGCTGTAAAAGCTAAACCATTTTTAAATAATGGTAATAAATCATTCGTTCTGGATATTATCGGTGCTAAACCAAAAATTCCAAATAACATTCCCCATAAAGGAGAAAGAAGAGCTAAAAATCCAATTGATATTACTTGACCTTCTTTTCGTGGTGCAGAAGCGAAACCTGCTACTAAACCTCCAAGAATAGATGTACATAAAGTCCATATATATTGTTCTTTGGGCAGGCCAGGAACAACTTGACAACCTCCTCTTTCAAGGCAAATCTTTACGGAATTAATTGCATCTAATACTGCGCCATCCTCACCGTGATCTTTCACATAATATTGATTACCAAATCTTGTTTGAAGTTCAACCCAAAATAACCTTGGCATGAAATTAAAATAAGCCTCTCCGACGTTAAAGTTCAGTAAATTTCCTCCTCTAGGATCTGCAACTATCAACAAACTTGTCTCATCTAAATCCCAATAGTCTTTTATTGCAATACCAGGAGAACTCTCAAACTGAGATAAATATTTAATTTTCCAACCACTTTCAATTTCTAGATTATTTAGGTTTTCCTCTAAAGATTTTTTCTGATTTGGGCTTAATGTTTTAGCTAAATCAATTACTGGTGTTTTTTCTTCTGGTAAGAGATTTGGATTATTTATAGCTAAAACGGGTTTATGTGAAATTAAAACTAATATAGATAGAAATATTCCTAATAAATAGTTAATCTTTGAAGGCATAAATAAGTTTTTTTCTTTTTATATTTTCGCCGATGAATAGCTTACCCGCGAATAATCCAGATTGGTTAGTAAAAAAAATAATAAAAATGGGCGGGACTATAAGCTTTTATGACTTTATGAATTTTGTTTTAAATGACCCTATTAATGGTTATTACGGCAGTGGCAAAGCTGAGTTAGGCGTTCGAGGCGATTTTGTTACATCACCCTCTTTATCTGATGATTTTCCTTTTTTGGTTGGTAAACAAATAGAAGATTGGCTAATTCAGTTCAAAAGCATTTTTTTATCTAATCAGAAATTAGCTGTAATTGAATTTGGAGCAGGTGATGGGAGCTTTATGAGTGGATTAATTAAATATTTTTTAGAAAATAACAAGAATTTTTTGGAAGGAGTTTCTTTTGTAATTATTGAACCCAATGAAGGAATGGTGGATAAACAAAAAAATAAATTGGAGGAATTTTTAAAATTAGGTATTGATATTTTATGGAAAGGTTTGGAAGAAGTTGAGGAAAATAATATAAATGGAATAGTTCTTGCAAATGAGGTTTTAGATGCTTTGCCAGTAGAGAGAATAATCTTCTCAAAGGGAAAACTACTTCGACAAGCAGTTTCTATAGACAAAAAATCTCATAAATTATTTTTTGATGAAATGCCAATTACAAGTGAATTAGAAAAAAGTATCGAATTTGCTAAAAGTGAATTGGGAATAACTATTCCGCCTAAAGATGCTCTTGAAGGATGGACGACAGAATGGCATGTAGATAACTCAAAATGGTTAAAAGAAATTTATGGAAAAATCAATAATGGTATTTTATTGATAATTGATTACGCTAAAGAAGCAAAAAAATACTACACCTCCAAGAATTCAGATGGGATGATAGTTTCTTACGAAAATCAAAAAATGATGAATAATCTCCTTGATTCTCCTGGAAATAGAGACTTAACATCTCATGTGTGCATAGAAACTTTAATTAATGATGCTGAGACTCTTGGATTTAATACTGTTGGAATAACTAAACAAGGAGAGGCTTTGTTGGCGCTTGGATTGGCAGAAAGACTTTATGGAATTCAGAAAGAATTTAAGGAGAATTTATCAAATGCTCTTTTAAGAAGAGAGGCATTACTTAGACTCGTTGATCCTGTTTGTTTAGGTGATTTTAAGTGGTTTGTTTTTAATAAGTTTAATGAGAAGGAAATGAATATAAATTCAACCTGTTTGCGTTAAGAAAAAAACTTTAAAAATAATGAATCCTCTACGTCATCATATATATCTACTGCACCAATTTCTTTAGGTAATATAAATCTCATTTTGCCATCACGAACTTTTTTATCGCCCATAAGTATTGTAAGAACGTCTTCTTTGTTTATTTTGGGGATCTCTGTTGGAAGATCATAACTCTCTAAGAGAATTTGCTGTCTTTCTAATTCTTCTTTAGACCATAACCCTTTCTCAATTGCTATTTTCCCCGCAATATTCATACCAATTGATATTGCCTCACCATGTAGAAATTTGCCGTATCCACATAAATTTTCAATAACGTGACCAAAAGAATGACCATAATTCAATATTGCTCTAAGACCATTTTCATGTTCGTCTTGAGATACAATATGAGACTTTGTTTTTATTGAACTATTAATTATTTTAATTAGATATTCATTTTTGAGATTTATAAGTTCATTTTTGTTTTTTTCATTTTCTAAGTATTCGAAAAGTTCTTTATCTCTTATTACTCCGTATTTTATTACTTCGGCCATGCCTGCACTAAATTCTCTTTTGGGCAAACTTTTTAAAGTTTCTGGATCAATAAAAACTGCTTTAGGTTGATTGAAAGCTCCAATTAAATTCTTACCCTTTGGATGATTCACTCCTGTTTTTCCTCCCACAGATGAATCAACCATTGATAATAATGTTGTTGGAATCTGAATATATTCGATACCTCTCAGCCAGGTAGCAGCTGCAAAACCACTTACATCTCCAACAATGCCTCCTCCAAGAGCAATAATTATTGAATTTCTATCTAAGCCAAATTCAAATGCTACATCATATATTTCACTTAAGGTTTTTAAGTTTTTATATGATTCTCCAGCCTTGATAAGGAACATTTTAGCCTGAAATTTATTGTCTTTTAAATTATTTAAAAATTTTTCTCCATACAAATTTGATATTTCTTCGTTTGAAATCACAAGTATTTTTCTATTCTTTTTTATTCCAATTCTTAAGAGTTCTTCGCTGATATTATTCAATATCCCTGCTTCTAGTGTTACTTCGTATGACTTATCACCTAATGGGACTAATATTTTTCTCTTATTCACAATTGATTACCTAGTTAAAATTATAAATATTTGGTATTAAATACTCTATATACTAGCAAAATCTAAGCTCTAGATACCTAAAAATTCAGTTGTTAAGAATTAGAAATGGTAATAAAATCATGCTATGAGTTTTAAAAAAAATATAAACGATATTAAGAAAAATTATTCCCTTGGAATAATTGGAGGTGGTCAACTAGCTTTGATGTTGACCGAGGCAGCAAAAAAAAGAAATTTAGAGGTATGTGTGCAAACAAAATCATCTGATGATCCTGCTGGTTCAAAAGCAGATCATGTCATAGAAGCTGATCCTTTAAAGATAAGAGGTAATAAATCATTAATTAATGAGTGTGAAAAAATAATTTTTGAAAATGAATGGATAAAAATTGATAAATTAAATTTAATTGGTAATAACGATATTTTTGTTCCAAGCCTTAATGCAATTAAGCCATTAGTAGATAGGTTTTCTCAAAAAAAATTAATAGATAGAATGAATATTCCTTGCCCAAGATGGATAAGTATTGAAGATTTTAAAAATCTCTCGGATGAGGAAATCAAAAATTGGACTTTTCCTCTAATGGCAAAATCAAATAAAGGTGGATATGACGGTAAAGGGAACAAAAAAATAAAGACAAAAGAAGATTTAGATTCTTTTTTAACAGAGAATAATTCTGATGAATGGTTAATAGAAGAATGGATAGAGTATGAAAAAGAACTGGCTCTTGTTGGTTCGAGAGATAGGACCGGTAAGATAAGATTCTTTCCAATAGTTGAGACGTTCCAATTAAACCATGTTTGTGATTGGGTTCTTGCACCTGGAACAAATGAATATGATTTGAACTTATTTGCAATCAATGTTTTCTCTTCAATAGTCAATGAACTTAATTACGTTGGAGTTTTAGCTATTGAATTCTTCTATGGAGATAATGGTCTTTTAATTAATGAAATAGCTCCTAGGACACATAACTCAGCTCATTTCTCTATTGAAGCTTGTACTTCAAGTCAGTTTGATCAATATGTTTGCATTTCTTCTGGAAAAATGCCACCTGAAATTAAAATGAACTGTGAAGGTGCAATTATGATAAATCTACTGGGGTTAAAAAAGAATTTTCCAATCTCAATGGAAACCAGAATTAAAATGTTATCGGAAATTGAGGGTTCTAATATTCATTTTTATGGCAAATCTCGCGAAATTCTGGGAAGAAAAATGGCTCACATCACATTTTTATTAAATGGTAAAACGCACTCAGAAAGATATGATGAAGCTCAAATTTTATTAACTATGGTAAGAGACATTTGGCCATCTCCAAATGCATAAAAAAATAAGTTAGAGTTGTATTACTGGATCTTTGGTTAAGTTCTTCTTTATGTGCTCTGATCTGACTCTCTTTCGACATGAGGAGACTGTCGTGATGCGGTAGTAAACCGATCTTGTAATCGGAAACGAAAGCCCACTTTGAATCCTCTTCTGGCATTTCCAGGTCGATGCAGCAGAGAACTGACGGGGATCCGGTGTTACCTATCAAAAAGCTTTCTAAAACAGGCTTTTGGTGGGTATTTTATTTTTTGGAATAACTTAGCTGTTTTTATTCTTTATCAGTGTAAATAATTTATTTGCCAAAATACTTGACTATCCATTTCTAATGTATTTATATTAGTAGTACAGATGTATTACTAAGTAATGACTTTAGGAGGAGCTAATGTTTGGACTAATTTTTCTTACGGTTATCGTAATGAGTCCCCAAGTGGTTGGTTGCTTAGCCCAGACCGCAGCAGATTAATTTTATTTATAAGGAATAAAAAATCTCCAAGAAATAGTATGAGAATTTTTGCTCATACATATTATGCAAATGATCTTGGTGAGCCAATGGCAATTAAATCATCCACTCAAATGTATTTGGATAATGCTTGGGATAAATGGCATGACCTTCAATTAGAAGGTTGGACTTTTGAAGAACTTGAATTACCTGAATCTGTATGACTAACTTAAATCCAATCAAAAAGAAATTATCAAAAGTAGATAGAAAGATATCTATGCGAGACCCATCAAAATTATTAGCAGAATTTTTTAATGGTGTTGTCATTGAACTTGATGAAGAATATAAATATGACTCATAAAGAATTGATAGATCAAGTTTCCGCAAATTTATTTAAACAAAGTGGGAAGTTAGAAAGCAGAAGATCTTGGTTGGCAATGAGAAATTATCTTGAACAATTAGATACTGAACAACTTAAAGCCATGCTTAAGGACCACGGATGATTTAAAAACTTTATTTAGTTTTTATTTTTTTCTTAATTCTCAGAAAACCGTAAGTTGCAAAGCCAACCAAAAACATATCCAAGTAAATATGCCAAGTAGGAAAAATTTGGTGTATTAATTCCATTAACGTTTTATTGCCACTTGCCAATAAGGATAATCTAAATTTGATTTTTCTCTAATCAATTGTAATTTTCTAGAATTTATTTTTACTACTATTCCATCTGTTGGATATTTACTAAAAAGCTTACCTTCTAGCCATTGTCTTCTAAATACTTCAACTTGGCTCGTAAATTTGCATGAAATATCCTGAGGTATTGTGAAGCCAAGCTTTGAAAGACTCTTTTTGGACTCATATTGGTTAAGTGTTGAATTAAGTATTTGAAATGCGCAGAAGCTAAGACTTTCAGAAAATCCTTCTTTAGCTCTTAGAAACCCAGAAGCGATTCTCTGGGAGATATTTGAACTTTGGTTGGGTGCATATAATTCACCTCTAACTTGAAGAACTTTTCGTAAAGGGAGATTATTGGGAATGTCTTGGACTTTAATAACTTTACTAGTAACGTCTGCCCCTTTTCTTGAAATTGCTTTCTCCAAGGTTCCATCCCTATATTGCAAAGCAACAGCACAACCATCAATTTTTGGTTCAATTAATAATCTGGTATCTACTAATAATCCTTTCAAAAATTCATCTATTGAATCCTTTTCTAATGAAGGTAAAACTAGTTTATTTTTCTTTTTAAAGTAATCACAATTAGGGTTTGTTCTTAATAAATTTTTTTCAAGTTGGTCGAACTGCTTATTAGAGATTAAGGCATTACCATTTCTATAATTATCGTCATACCATTCAATTCGTTCTTCTAAATAAGTCTTCATTTAATAAGATAACTTTAGTTTTTGACTAGGTATCCAACTTGGTTTATCTATAATCCATTTTTCTCTATCTTCATATTTAACAGTCCATAGAAGTAATGAAGAAATTTGTTTTAGAGATATGCCAATCAAATATCTTGTTTTTGGACTTATCAATATAAATCCAAATAACAATATCAATAAAATAAGTTTGAATATACCCTTAGTCATTTAAAAACTCAGCGTAATTTTTGCAAAATTTTTATTTTATGCAATTCTTATAACCTTCAATCTCTGCTAATTCATTAATTTTTAAACCTGTTTCTTTTAATAGACTTTCTTCAATATCGTCTTTATTAAATTTAGTTAAGGCTCCCTTAGTAGAGTACTTAATACATTGGTTTTTATATTTTGCTTCTTTGACAATAGGAAATAAATAAAAACTAAATAAGACGATAAAAGTTCCGTAGGTTATTGTTTTTCTGTGGTTCTTCCACCATTCATAAAATTTATTGGACATGATAATTTCCCAATTACATCTTATTCTAAATTGATTTTCAACAAAATAGTTTAATAATTGTAGGTCAACTTAAGTTGTTGGTTTTTTATTAAGGGATCTAATCCAAGAATAATATCTTGATTTTCTAATCCTTTGTTCTTTCGAGACTAATCTATCCGCAGATTCTAAGGGTGATTCTCCTTTCTCAACTTTTGTTGTAATAGAAATACCAAAACCTTTTGCTTCAATTTTTGCAATGCCACCCTCTAAAAAAAATAAAAAAGACCAACCTTTATTCCATCCTAAATAGAAGGGATTTCTATACATTGCATTCTTTTGGAGATACTATTTAAATGATATTTTCCTTTTCAAGGAGTTACTTGTATTCACTAATACTAATTAAGAAGTTAATGGCCGATTATTTTTGGAAAGTAATTTTAGTATTTAAATTATTTCCAGAGGAATACTTGACGTCTACGAGTAGTACATTTATATTATTAGTACAACTGTATTATCCTTATGACTTCGGGAGTCGCTTATGTTCGGACTTATTTTTATCGTGGCAGCCTTATTGACCCCCCAACTGGCTGGTTGTTTAACAAAAAAAGTGGTTTATTAATTTTTTTTGAGAGTTATAAGAAATCTTTATCTAATAACTTAAAAGTATATACTCATCTTTTCTATGCAAATGAATTAGGTGAACCAGCCCAAATTAAAAATTCAAGACTTCATTCTATTGAGTGTGCTTGTGAAACATGGAATGAATTAATTTCAGGAGGTTGGCAAATTGTTACTAATAAATTCCAGTGATCATGATCAAGGTAAATACGTCAAAATGGGAATATTTAAAAGAATCTACCCTAAAACGAAAACGAACAAAGATTTGTATTACTTGCAATCACTTTCGCTACAGCACTACAGAAACTTTTGCTACTATCTTGATCTGTCCAAAATACGAAAAACGTATACCACAGGGTGATCATTTACTTAAAGGTTGTGAGTATTGGCAAGAAGATAGGACGATATTTTCTCCTGAAGCATCTTAATTATTCTCTAATTAATCTTATCTAGGTAGAGATATTTAATTATGTAAACAAAGCATTATTTTATACAACTTAAAAAATTCTTTTTAAGTAATTTTATAAAATGATTCAATTCTATTTTTCCATATTTTTATTAGTTGTGCTTACATTTTTTGCACTTTTATTAGATGCGCCAGAATTGGCATCTTTAATTCAAACATTTTAGAAAATAATAAATCAGCATTTTTACTGATTTACTTTCTTAATGAGTAAGGCGTAGGTTTAACTTGTTGAATAGGAGGGATCTAATGATTGACAGTCCACCCGAGGAGTTAAATTATAAAATTTTAATCTAGATAAAACTAATGCTAAATCTGGAATGAATTTTCTATTTAAGATTCATTCCTTTTTAATTCTTTTTTAAAAATGTAAATTATAAACATTAAATTATAAATTTTAAATTTTAAAAATAAAAAATCTGTTCATACTGCATTGATTTCAGGCCTAAGTCTCTTCTTCGAAAGTGGTTTACTTTATCTGAATCCAAAACCAGTTTTTTGTTCTTCTTTTTCTTCCCATTCATTAATAATTAGTTTTAGTAAACTTTTAAGTTCTGAATTCGAAGCATCAGTATCTTTTTGAAGATTTATACAAATGTTTTTTATTTCCTCAAAAGCATTATCAATTAATATTGTTTTTTGATCTGGATTAGCCATAGAATTTTAAAATGCTCCATTACAGTTGAACCCACTGCAATTAATAAACCTGAAAATATTCATTACGAAATTGTGGAATCTTTCATCATAAAAGAAAGCCCAAGTTGTAAATATAGCAAAACCAGAGACAGCAAAAGCAGCATATTGAAGCCAATGTATTCCATAGCTATCCAATCCATTTTTATCAAAATCAGAATTACTCAATTGCTTTTTTACTTATACTATATTTTTTTTTTAAAAAAGGAGAGTTTGTTTCGAACGAGAGATTTATTTTTTTCTTTAAGACCTTAATGAATTGATAGTTTAAATAAAACCAGGTATTATCCACCCAAAAAAACCGTAGTTTATTATCAAGGCTAAAAAACCAATCATGGCTAATCTCCCATTTGTTATTTCGGCATTTTTCCAAAATTTACCCATGTAGTTTTTAATATTTTTCGAATTTTTATCTATCAAATAATTTGGTTCTAAAGGTTCCTGCAACCTTTTGATGGCGTATAAAGAAAATTGAATTGTAATTGCGATAATAACAACTATAAAACTAGTAAGTGCATCCATTTTTTAAATTTCATATGTGATCAATTAGTAAGCCAAAAAGTAAATGACATTTCTATAAATCAAACATTTCCTCATTTCTGTTTTATTGGCAGAGGAAATCTAATTATTAAAGAATGTAACATATTTAAAAAAATTTAGTATGAATTCTTACTTTTTCTTTGGATTTCACTTACTTAAGTACTGTAATGTTACAATTATGTGTCAGTTACTTCCAAAGACTAGTCTTTATTAAATTACAGGAAACCTTTAAAGTTTTTACTTTAAATCAAATAATATATTGAAAAATTTTTATAAGGAATATATTTTTCAGTGTTATTTAGTTAAAAAATATTTTTTAACTAGAAATTATTATTTTTGTTTGATTTCAGGAAGGTAGAATTTATTGCCTAATGTGTAACCAATAGACATCAGTACGAACCCTATAAGTTGAGGTAAATGAGAATTTGCTAGAGAGATTTTTTCAATCATTTCTCAATATATAAACTAATATAATAATAAAAAATTTTTGACACTGTAAGTCTATTTTCTTTTTGATTCTTTAATTTCTCCAGATTTTTTTAGTGAATTAACAAGTCTTTCATTTTCTGTTTTTAAATTCTCTAATGCAGATTTTGTGAATTGTTCTTTAGCCTCAAATTTTGCTGAACTTATAACTTTTTTATTAGGGAGTTTTTTCTTCGGTTCTGACTTCATATTAAACAGACTTTTAAAAATTTTAGAAGTTATTTTCTCTGTAATTGGTATTATTTTTTACATTTTTCTGGTTAATAATAATTGTTTACATAGACAAATTAATCTTTATCTTTTGGGAGTCTTAACCATCCAGAAGTCCATTCTGATTTTAGTTTTGCCCATAAAATCCTTTTAATATCTTTTTTATTTTTGGTAGGAAAAATATCAACCCATCTATCTTCATTTTTGCCACCATAAGCTTTAACTTGAAAATGCCTATTACCATTAATAGTTTTTGGTGCTGTCCAACAAAGAGTAGGAGGCCATTTCATGAGAAATTTTAAAAGTTGAAAAAACTAAAGGTTGCTTTGCCCAGTTAAAACTAAAGCATAATATGCAATCGTACCGAAGATAAGTACGATCCCAAGTATTCTAATAATCATGCCTTAATATTTATAAATTCAAATTATATTAAAGAAGTTTTATAAATTTGAGTTGAAGATTTAATATTTTCTAATTTTTTCTTTTTTTATTTCTAACTATGGAGTGGCAAGATTCAGGATGCCATTCATTCTGAATTTTGCCAATAAAATCATAAATAAATGAATCGGGACATCCAGTTTCTTTTTGAAGTTCTGAAAGTTCTTCTTTAATGAATTCATATACACTCGTTATTATCCCTAAATTTTCTTCTTGGGAGGGAGCCCATTTTTTATTCTCCATTAATATTTTTTAAATTATTTTCCACAATATCGTAATAGGTTATATCTCCATAATCAGCATCTGCGCAACATAAATCTCCATATAGTTCCTCTAACAAATCGTATGCATCTGAATACTTTTCAAAACTTTGAGCGGTTAATTCGTCATCTTTCCCATCAATTCTAATTATTTTGTAGGTCATAATTTACTAAGATGCAAAAAGTAATTTTTTGATTCATTAGATCATCTTATAAATAAAAATCTTATTTAGGAGTATTGGTTGGGTAAAGCTTCTGAATTTTATTTTTCTGAATTTCTATTTTTCTTTGTTCATATTTTTTTTCCATTATTTTCCTGATAAATAATTGTGGGATAAGCCAGACTAATGCAATAGCTATAGCCATGAAAGCAGGATTCCTCCACGTTAACTTAACAATGTCTTGTATAAATTCTTGATTGAAAATTTCCATACATTAAATTTTGATGATAAAAATATCTTTGCTTACTTTAAAAATTCTTTGTATATCAGGATTATTATAACCTTAATAAATCTAATAATGAATTTTATAAATTTTTTCTTTTTCGAGTTTGTTTTTTTTGTATTTGGATTTAGATTAATTTTTTATTTTTTAGTTTAGAAATGTCGACTTATCTAATTACAGGATCAAATAGGGGTATTGGATTAGAACTATGTAGGCAAATTCATAAGAGGGGAGATAATGTAATTGCAACGTGTAGGAAAGCTTCAAAAGAACTTAGAGATTTAGGGGTGATAATTGAAGAGAATGTAGAAATTTCTTCTGATGAGTCGATAACAAATTTGTGTAAAAAACTATCTGGAGTTAATTTAGATTGCTTAATTCATAATGCAGGAATTTATGAATTTAATTCTTTCGAAAACTTAGATAAAAAAAGTATTTTGCGGCAATTTGAAGTCAATGCATTGAGCCCGATATGTATGACTCAATCACTTAAACATTTTTTAAAAAGATCTTCTAAAGTTGCTTTTATCACAAGTAGAATGGGATCTATTGAAGATAATACATCTGGAAGTTCTTATGGTTACAGGATGTCTAAAGTCGCTTTGTCTATGGCAGCAAAATCACTTTCTATAGATTTATCAAGAGAAGATATTTATGTAGCTATTTTGCATCCTGGGTTAGTGAGTACAAGAATGACTAGCTTTACAAGAAATGGAATTAGTCCTGAAGAATCAGCAAATGG
This sequence comes from Prochlorococcus sp. AG-347-M15, assembly GCA_003281185.1. Classification (GTDB taxonomy): domain Bacteria; phylum Cyanobacteriota; class Cyanobacteriia; order PCC-6307; family Cyanobiaceae; genus Prochlorococcus_A. The sequence goes on along the minus strand of QCCS01000005.1, from coordinate 83,243 downwards.
CCTTTTAAAACGTATAGATTCTTTAAATAAAAATAACTCGGGTACGTTTTGGCATGCCAACGGAGAAGTTTTGCCTTGGTAAAATCTATATTTTTATTTTTAAGAGATTTAATCGTTAATTTGTTAAAAAACTTTTAAATTTTTAACGAATTTCTTTCCTTGTTTAATTCTTTTAGTTATCTTTAGAAAAACATTAGTAAAGGAGGTGATTCATTGTCGTATCTACCGAAAAATGCGGTTATCAAAGGGGCCGTGAATTCAGTATCTTCATCACATTCATCGGTCTCTTTTTCTTTGATTAAGAAAAAAGGTTTTATAATCAACAGATTTATATAAATCAGTTTTTTAATAATTAAAAGCTCTGCATCTCATGAAGTCGCAGAGCTTTTTTTATGAATTTAAATAGTCTTTTAAAATTTATTCTATCTTTTTTGGCCGAAGTAAATTAGGGCTAAAAAAGATATAGTGCTTACCACAGCGATTAAGTACCATCCAGTTGAGGAGTTGGTAGTTACTTCGGTCATTTATTTTGATTTATCAGAAGAATTGATTAATTGAGTGAAAATCACAATTGATATCATTAAAAAAACTAAAAGAATATAAGTTACGTTCATTTATAGAAAAATGCTAATTATCAAAAAGACTATTCCTAGAACTACCGTAACAATTGCTCCATCTACTAATAAGTCTTTCCATGTATAACTTTTAAGCATCCTTCTTTTATCTTCTTCACTCATAAGGTTCTTTAACCACGTCCAATCTAAAAGTTGTGTCACTGCAACACCAAAAATTAAATGACCAATCAAAATACCTACCAGATCAAATCTAGAAATATCTTTAGTGAAACTTGTAATAATAAAAAAGTCCACTAGTTTTTTTCTTTATTAGATAAGGCGCCACCTTCTTCCTTGTATTTTTCCCAAGCTTCACTTATTTTTGCTTTAGAGAAGTTTTGTTTTCCCTCAGAGAATTTATTTTTGAGGTTATTTAAACTATTATTCAGTTCTTTTTTTGTTGGTTCATCAAGAAAGTTTGAAGTTAATTTCCATAAATACCAGCTACTAGCTAGAAGAAGAATTAATCCGAGTAATTGCATATTAGTTTTTTACTATCCTACAACTTTTCAAATGGTTTCGATAAATTAATTTATTTAATACCTGCAGAAATTTTTTTGACCAAAATAAAAATTAAAACTTTAACCAGTGGAAAAATATTCTATCCAGCAACCATATAGTTAATCCCCCTTCCAGGAAAGCTAGCCAATACATCCCATAATCAGAAAATCCCATTTGTTCTTTTACTGTTTTAATTAATTTTTTGTGAGCTTGAATGAGATCTTTCATTAATAATCAAATTTTTTAAACCTTCTGAATTTCTTTAATTAAAAAACCCTTCCCGTAGCATGATAGACATGTTTTAGTCTCATCTAATGAAATTCTTAGAAAACCTGCTCCATTACATCTAAAACAATTTACTTTAGTGTTTGAATAGATTTTTGATTTAATTTTAGCAGCACGATTTAAGTAAGAAACAGTTTCTTTACGACCGTTAGCTTTGGCAGCTTTGTTTAAAAGCTTTTTGTAGTTGACTTTTAGTTCTTGAATATTCATCTTTTATAAAAACTAAGATGCGAACACAGGAAAAACTGAATTTTTAAATGATTGAAAACTTTTGATTTCCCGTTTATATTTCTAATCTGATCTCTTACTGAGATCAGAATAATATAACTAGTATTTGTTTTATATGTTTGGTATCAAGAATATTAATTTGTATTTTTAATAGAAATTTTATAATTGATGGAGTTAAAATTTTGGATGATCATTCAAGAAAATATCATTTTGTATTAGAAAAGTAAGTTTGGAAAATTCTATTGTTTAAAAAATATTTTTAAGCTCTATTAGAACATCCAGCCTTTTTTAGGTTTTTAACTAAAAAATCATTTTCATTAGTAAGAACTTTAAGCTTAGATTTTTCCAACCTTTTTTTTATTTCAAGATTTTAATCCTTTTTTGTCTCATTTAGATTCATAGGGTTTGAACTTTAGGATTATTTAAAAGACAATTGAAATCTTAGTGATCCCCAAAAAAAAATGTGGATAGTTTTTTTTAAAGAAGATAATATTTTATTTTGCACATAGAAATTCAAATTTAATCAACATATTGTGGAAAACCCTGTTGAAAAACGCTTAAAAAGTGGATAACTCTTCGGGAGCATGTTCAAAACAAGCTTTTCTAGAAAACTTTTTAAGTATGAATACCTCATCAAAAAAAATAAAATATAGTTTAAAAAGTAACATAATCTATTGTTATAACTGTGGGATCATTACTTTTAAAAAAAAATAAAATATCTAGACTAGAAACTTATGTTGATAAAAAATTTTAAAAGTTTTTCTTCATGATGTATCAAATTGAAAATTAAAATGAAGAAAAATCAAACTAAACTTGAAATTTTTAATTTTTGTCTTAGACGATAAATCATTGTTTAATTCGGTTTTCTCTATGCAAATATTTCTCAAACTTAAAATTAATCAAATAAGTTTAACTTAGTTAAAAATTCTAAATGAAAGAAGAAAAAAAGGATTCAAAAAAATGTTCTGGAAGAAAAAACATTATGTTTGCCTATGGTTTTATACAACTGGGATCTAGTTTCGTATCTGCAATAGCTTTAGCTGCAATTGCTTTTGGATTCTGCTCAGTAAAAAAAGAGTCTAAACTTTTCAATAAATGTGTTGCAGAAATTATTGAAGATGGTGGTACCAATTCTGAGGCAGTTAGATATTGCAATGGGGGCAATTAAAATTCCTCACAGAACAATTAAATGGATTCAACCTGTGATTTGATTATTGACTCTTTAAAAGAGGAACCTATAGGAGAGACTGATAATTTTATCTGGTTTATAACAGACATTGGTATCGTAGCCTTATTTAAAAGAGATGAAAACTTTGAAACTTATAGTTCGAATGTCGAAATTGAGGCAAATAAAATAGCATTGGATATAAGCAAAGAAGAAAAAGAATATCTCAAAATAAAAGAGAGACATCTTTTCTTGTTTTATTCATAATCTAAAATTTAGTTCTTGATTTAGTAAGATGGCTCAAGGCTAAAGGCATGCTCCACAATATTGTTTTCGCTAATTAATTCGTAGGTTAGCTCTTTATTTAGGGCATTTATATAAGATGTATAAAGTTTTCCCCAAACAAATTCAAATTCATCTTTACTTAAATTTTTGAAAAGAATTTCTCCTTTGAAGTAAATGTGATAAGAATCATTCATCATGGAAAATTAATCTTATCCTTTTTAACGCAGTTAAATAAGTATGTAGTATTAGGTGCTACTAAAAAGAAATTTATATTTGGAAGTCAGAAATACTTTTAGACTATCCGTGTATTCATTTTTTGTTTTTTGAATAATCCTACTGTTTCATCAAGATCCATACACGGCTGAATACTTATATCCATTAACCTTCTCCAGGGATGCCATTGCTTCCAAATTGTCTCAAGAGAATCTGCACTCACCACAGAATGTCCTATCCCATTTTGAACCATAAAAATCCAAGAATGAACCTCATAGTTTTCAGGTCTGTTTTGGGGACCACCTGATTCGTACCAATTAATTAGCATTTCAGCCCCTTCTTCTTGATCCTCGCCGTCTGTAAATTCGTAGGAAATCAAATACCTTTGCATATAGATTATTATTAAAATCTCTAAACTATTTTAACTCTAGATTTAGATATTGCCTCACAATTTAATTAATGCTATGAAGTTTATAGAAGTGATTATTTTAAATGACTGAAAGATTTGAGAAAGTTAAAAAGAATATTTTGACTAATTTATCTTTCATAAATAAGACAATCTTGAAGTATTTTCAAAATCATGATCTTTTCGTATAGCACCAGTTATCAGATAATATTTGATACTTTTTAAAAAACCTTAAATTAGTTACCATATTTGTACAGTAGAGATACTAATGAAAAATAAAAAGGATCAAAGCGATCCAATTGATAATTTAGAGTATGAAAAAGTTCTAGAAGAAGAAATAATTAATTCGTACGAAAGTAAATTTCTGAAAGATACTCAACTAGACAAAAAAAAGACTAAATTTTACAGACTTAAAAGAACTCCATTAGAAATATTAAATAGGTCATTTTTCTTTTTCTTTATTGGAAGTTTTCTTTTCTCTTTGTTTTTAGCTTATTCAGAAAGTAAGTTGTGGTTCATACTTTATGTAATAAGTGCATTGTCTTGTGTTTTTTATACTCCCAATAGAAAAGCACTTAAAGAATTAATAGCAGCTTGGCCAAATATAGAGGATCTCATTAAAGGGAGGAGTTTGTGGAGAAAAGGCAAGTAAATAGACTATGAAACTGTTGAATTCATTTAAAAAATGGTTATTAAATATTCTTGTGCCATACATTGAGGGTACCAATTAGAAAAAAAGGATAAAAAATGAGTCTTATAAAGGTTGGAATTATTGTTGAAATTTTTATATTTGTGGGAGTTTTTTTGTGGGTTAGGAAACTTACTAGTAAAAAAGGTAGGCAACCATCTCTATCAAAAAAAATAATTAAAAATCTCAAATTTTAGAATTTTGATTTCAAAATAAGGAATTTTTATAAAGAGATCAAATTTTTGGAAAAATTCTTTACTTTTTTTCTCTCACTTTGTATATGAAATCGGTTAGAACATCTATATCGATTTTAGAAATATGGTTTCCTCAATTCAAGGTCTTGCTCCAGTAACTAATCCACTAAATAGTGTCTTAATAGAAAAGAAACTAATAAATGTAGATCAAAAGTTTATTCAACTTGTTTCTCTGGCAGAAGGATTACCTCGTACAGAAGTTATTGAAAGTGGTAGAAATTATTGGAGAGGTGTTTGTAGGAGCTTGATTTTTAGATTTCCTGATGACCTTGAAATTTTGAAGCTTGATGTAAGAAGTTATGTAGATAGATCTAAAGGGATCATTCAAATAAGATCTGCAGCAAGATTAGGTCAATCAGATTTAGGAGTTAATCTAAGAAGAGTAGAATACTTATTTAATAAATTAGAGAAATTTTAATTAATCTGTTTTTTATAAATTTAAGGTTCTTTTTACTAAATAGTTGTGCTTTAATTCATAAGAATATTTGAATCGCCATGGTAAAAATAATCTTAGTTGGAATTATTATCGCACTTGTATATTCTCAACCTGACCTTCGTCTTACAGTTGCTGATTGGTTAAAAGCAGCTTCTGATTTTCTTATTGAATCGGTACAAGTAAAACCTTGAATTAATTTTTAATGAAGAATTAAAAAAGACCTGAGATAGTAATCATTTGTTTAATGCAAATAGCTACGAAAATAAATATTATTATCCTGCTTAATATGTATTTCACTTAAACAAATAAATAGTTTTAGGAACATAATAGAAAATTTTTTTGAAATTTTTGAATAGTTTACGATAATAAGTGATATGAAGCTTAGATTATTTGAGTTCTATTTTATTAAAGACTATTTAAGGCCTTGGTTTGGTCTTATTTATTCTTTATTCTTTCTGTTTTTTTTAGGTGCAATTGGCTATCGAATAACAGAAGGATGGGAATGGAATGATTGCTTATGGATGGTTCTAATCACAATAACCACTATTGGTTTTGGAGAAGTTCAACCTTTAAGTCCTGAAGGCAGGATCGTAACTGTTTTAGTAATCGTTGGCGGATTGATCTTTATTCAATTTACCTTTCAAAAAGCTGTTAGATTATTCGAATCCGGCTATTTTCAAAGAGTAAACGAATTACGTTTTAAAAGAATTCTTAGAAAAATGGAAAATCATGTAATTTTATGCGGATATGGGAGGGTTGGTCAGGAAATATCTAATCAAATAAAAACACAAAATATCCCAATTATTGTTGTTGAGAGTGATGAAGATAGAAAAAAGATTGCCGAAGAAAATGGTTTAGAAGTACTTTGTGCTGACGCTACTCTTGATGAGACGTTAAAACTGGCAGGATTAGAAAAATGCAAAAGTTTGGTCGTTACCTTACCTAATGATGCTGCAAATTTATATGTGGTTTTAAGTGCCAAAGGTATAAGAAGTTCTATAAGAGTAATAGCGAGAGCTGGAACTGAAGAAGCCGCAAGTAAGTTGAGATTGGCTGGAGCGAGTATAGTTGTAAGTCCTTATATAGCTGCAGGAAGAGCAATGGCATCAATGGCCTTAAGACCTATTGCTATTGATTTTCTTGATCTACTTGCAGGAAGTGAATGTGAGATTGAAGAATTTGAATTAAGTAATGATATTAGTCTTTTTGAAACAGCAGAGAAAAGATCCCTTTCTGAACTTGGAATAGGCAAAAAGAGCGGGGCAAAAATATTAGCTATTAAAGAAAATGAAAAGTTGTTTACTAATCCAGGAGGTGATTTCATGCTTCAACCAGGTCAAGTATTAATAGCATTTGGTAGTAAAGAGCAGCTTAATATTTTGAACGGCTTATTAGGTAATCTTGTCGTAGCAGTAGAGCTATTAAAATAGATAGATTGAGATTTAAAATTAATGGCTAAATTAGTAGTAGGTGATGCAAATCCAATGAAAATATTCAAATTTTTATTCGCAATTCCTTTAATAACTTTAATATTTATTTTTCAAACATCTACGCAAAGTAGATATCTAATGGCTTCCGGTATTAGAGATGGAGAAACAGTTTTTAGAAATGTTTGTGCAGGCTGCCATGTAAGAGGTGGATCAGTTGTTCTTAAAGGATCTAAATCATTAAAACTTTCCGACCTTGAAAAAAGAGGAATAGCAGATGTAAATTCAATAACAAGAATTGCTAATGAGGGGATTGGTTTTATGAAAGGTTATAAAAATAAATTGAAGGATGGAGAGGATAAGGTCCTTGCACAATGGATCATTCAAAATGCACAAAAAGGTTGGGAATAAATGAAAAGCTTATTTTTTGCATCTTTTTTATTTCTATTAGCTGAATTTTCTTTTGCTGAGGAATTAACTAATTACACAATTACATCTGATTCTCAAGTAAATACTATAGAAGGTGATTTAGAAGCTATGGGAAATGTAATTATTAAGAATAATAGTGGAGATTTTGAGGCTTATTCGGATAAGCTTTCTTTTGATAAGGATGGTAGATTTCTAAAACTCACAGGAAATGTATCTGTTAAAAATTTAGAATCTGACGGAATATTAGTTGAAGAAACATCTGGAGATGAGTTGACCATATTTACTGACTCGGGAATTTTTGAATTCAAATCTCAAAATAAAAACAGAGTAAAAACAAAAATTAAATTCTAAATAAAGAGTTGATATTTAATTGAAAATTTTAATTTCTAGCTAAGCTTTTAATGAATATATATATAATAATTTTTTATATCAAAATAATTTGATTTATATATCTTTAAATTTCTAAATTACCTTTTGGATGTAATTTAGATTTTACATATTAATTTCTCATTACAAAGTGGGCATTTTCAAAAAAGTCCTTATTTTTTCTTCTGCTATCTCACTAGTTCTCTCTCAAGATGCTATTGCTTCAAAAAGATTGAGCGGAGCAGGTGCTACATTTCCTTCGAAAATTTATACCAGGTGGTTTTTTGACTTAGCTAAATCTGGAGGCCCTAGAGTTAATTATCAAGCAGTAGGTTCTGGATCTGGAAGAAAAGCTTTCATAGACGAAACTGTGAATTTTGGTGCATCAGATGATCCTATGAAAGATTCTGATATAGAGAAAGTTAAAAGAGGACTTGTTCAAATACCTATGGTAGGTGGCACAATTGCCTTTGGATATAACTACGATTGCGATTTAAAACTTACTCAAGAGCAAGCAGTAAGAGTCGCTATGGGTATGGTTAAAAACTGGAAAGAATTAGGTTGTAAATCAGGTAAGTTAACTTGGACACATCGTTCTGATGGCTCAGGCACGACTAAAGCTTTTACAAATTCTATGGAGGCTTTCTCTAAAACTTGGAATTTAGGTACTGGTAAATCTGTTAAATGGCCATCGGGAGTTGGAGCAAAAGGAAATTCTGGTGTTGCAGGCGTTATACAAAATACTCCTGGTGCAATTGGTTATGTAAACCAGTCTTACATAAAAGGTAATGTCAAAGCTGCTGCACTTCAAAATCTTTCTGGTGAATTCGTTACCCCCAATACTGAATCAGGCGCAATAGCTTTAAATGGAATAAAGCTTGATAATAACTTGGCTGGTAAAAATCCAAACCCCACTGCTAAAGGAGCTTATCCAATAGCAACCTTAACTTGGATACTTGCTTATGAAAAAGGTAATGGTAGAAATACTAAAGCAATCAAACAAGTCTTTAATACATTGTTAAGTGATGAGTATCAAGATAAGGCTTCATCTCTTGGATTTATCCCCTTAAAAGGGAATATCCTTTTGAAATCAATAGCTGCCGTTGAAAAAATAGGTAGTTAAATTTTTGAATAGATGTCAAATTATCATGACTTTCATATACCTTTAAGTCCTCTTAAAGTCTTTTACCGCATTTAGTAGTAGATTTAAAGAGATATTCTTTTTTTAATGGAAGAGAAATTAACTCTTTTCAAGAATCGTAAAAGATTCGGTATCGAAAGAAATATTGATATTATCTTCAAGAATACTGCTCTAGTCTTGTCTAGTTTCGTAGCAATAATACTTTTAGGAATAATTTTAGTAGTCTTTTTCCAGTCATTTGAATCCTTTTCAAGGTATGGCTTGAAGTTTCTAGTAACCTCTGAATGGAATCCAGTAAAAGATGAATACGGAGCTTTTACTGCAATATATGGCACATTAGTAACTTCATTTCTTTCGCTATTAATAACTATCCCTTTGGGCGTTGGAACTGCAATATTTATTACCGAGGACTTTGTACCGAAAGTTTTTAGAGAAATAATAGGTTCTTTTGTTGAATTATTAGCAGCAATTCCATCAGTTGTATTGGGACTTTGGGCAATATTTGTTATGGAACCTTTTTTTAGAGCATTTTTTGTCTTTTTGCATAATTTCTTTGGTTGGATACCTTTATTCAGTACAGAACCTACAGGCAGGAATTCTTTGTTAGCAATATTGATTTTAGTAGTAATGCTTTTGCCAATAGTGACTTCTATTGCAAGGGATTCACTTAATCAGGTTCCTAAAAAGCTAAGAAATGCGGCTTATGGCATTGGAGCAAGTAGATGGAAAACAATATTTTCAGTAATTTTGCCTGCAGCATTATCAGGAATTATGGCAGGTGTTCTATTGGCTTTAGGTAGGGCAATGGGAGAAACAATGGCCGTGACAATGATTATTGGTAATTCCAATGCATTTAGTTGGTCTCTATTATCTCCTGGATATACTATTTCCTCCATGCTCGCAAATCAGTTTGGTGAGGCTGATGGAAGTCAGGTCTCATCGCTGTTTTATGCGGCTTTTATACTTATGATCCTTTCTTTGGTAGTAAATATCTTTGCGCAGTGGCTAGTTAAGAAATTTAGTCTCAAATATTAGATAATTATGAAATCACTTTATTACCAGAAAAGATTATCAAGAAATATAGGAGATAAATTCTTTACTTCTTTATCAGTAATTTGTTCATTGATCGCAATACTTCCTTTGATTTTTCTAGTGACTTACATCCTTTATAAAGGTGGATCCCAAATTACACCCGAACTATTTACTTTAGAACCAAATCCCCCTGGAGATGATTTAGATGCAGGAGGTATTAATCCTGCATTGATCGGAACATTAATAATAACTACCATTGCTTCAATTATCGCCATTCCAGTAGGTGTTGGTGGTGGAATATATCTAGCTGAATACTCTAAAGGCGGAGCTTTTTCAAGATTTATTAGATTCGGAGTTAATGTTCTGGCGGGAGTCCCCTCAATAATTGCGGGCGTCTTTATTTATGCCTTAATTGTTTCTACAAAGATCTTGTTTGGAAGTATGTATAGCGGTTTGGCAGGAGGAATGGCGCTCTCAATATTGATGTTGCCTACAGTGATTAAGACGACTGATGAAGGTTTAAAGTTAGTTCCTAACGAATTAAGATATGCGTCTCTTGGTGTTGGGGCAAGTATGTATACAACCATATTAAAAGTTACTTTGCCCTCTGCCTTTAGGTCTATTGCTACTGGTGTTGTGCTTGGAATCGCAAGAGCTGCAGGTGAAACAGCACCTTTGATATTTACGGCTTTATTCTCTTACTACTACATAACAGGCTTTGGGGATTTGTTTTATGAGATGGGTTCCTTGGCTGTATTGATATATAACTTTGCCCTTGAACCTTATGATGCTCAAAATAAATTAGCCTGGGCTGCTTCCTTTATTCTTGTTTTGTCGATACTATCAGTAAATATATTTTCAAGGATATTGGCCGCTTTTACAGAGAAAACTAAGAGAGTATAAATGATTAAAACTAATAAAAAAATACCAAAGAATATCATTTTATCTCTTGAGAATGTCTCAATTAGCTATGGAACCTTTGAAGCAGTAAGGAATGTTTTTTGTAATTTTAAAAAAGAAAATATAACTTCTCTTATAGGCCCTTCTGGTTGTGGTAAATCAACTGTTCTTAGATCTTTAAATAGGATGAATGATCTGATTCCTAATTGTTCGTTAAAAGGGACTGTCCTCTTTGATGGAACTAATATTTACGACAAAAGAGTAGATCCAGTTGAAGTAAGAAGAAGAATTGGGATGGTTTTTCAACAACCTAATCCTTTTCCTAAATCTATTTACGAAAATATTGCATTTGGAGCAAGAATTAATGGATTTACAGGAGATATGGATGAATTAGTGGAAAGTTCACTAAGAAAGGCTGCTTTATGGGACGAATGTAAGGATAAATTAAACGATAGTGGTTACTCCTTATCTGGCGGACAACAACAAAGATTATGTATCGCTAGAACTATTGCTATTGAGCCTGAAATAATTCTCATGGATGAGCCATGCTCAGCATTAGATCCAATCTCTACTCTGAAAATAGAAGAGACGATGCACGAACTTAAGAAGAATTACACAATAATAATCGTTACTCATAATATGCAACAGGCTTTAAGAGTTAGCGATATGACAGCATTTTTCAATGCAATTGAATATGAAGATGGAGATGGAGGCAAAGTGGGTTATCTTGCAGAATTTAACTCAACCAAGAAAATTTTTAACTCTCCAAAAGAAAAAACTACTCAGGAATATATATCTGGAAAATTTGGCTGATGTTAAATTTTTAACTTTGAAAGGAAAATTTTTATCGTTAAGACAGTTAAGGGGTAGACAAACAGTATAAATACCTATATAGTTATTCCGAATAAGTAAGGTTGACTTTGAAAAACTATCCTTTTCTACCGTTCTTGATTTTTGCAGGTGCCCTAATAACAACTGCAACAATAGGCTTACCTGTATTTACTTCATAATTTCAAAAGCAAATCGTTTTAGTTTGACCTTATGTTTTTAAAAATCATGAAAGATTTAATTGGAAGTCCACATAAAACATTAATTAGAGGAAATTTATTTGACTTTATGAAAAAAAGAGAGAATATGAATTTGTGTGGGAGTAAAAAATCTGTATTAATACCATTGTTAAAGGTGGTTAATTTCTAATTTATTTATCATGGATAAAACTAAAGAACAGTTAGAAAAATTAAGAGAAGTAGCAGAAGCATCTCTTAACAAAACGGATGAACTTCAGAAAGTTCTTGCTCAAATAGAAGCTCTAATGTCTAGAGAAGAATCACAAACATTATCAAAGAAGCAATAATTATTTAAATATATTTTTAATTTTTTGTACTTTTAATTACATCTCGGCAATTATTTTGTAGTTATTAATTAAATAGCAGAACCCGTTCCAAAGTTTTCTGTCAGGTCTCGAGGTCTAGCCTTCTCTAAGTAAAAGACCTCTTTAATTTGAAAATATATATATATTACTTATTTAGTTGATAATTTTATAGATTTCTTTCTTGCAAACATTTACGTCGAATGATTCAGTATTAACAACTTCAAGTCCTGACTTTTCAGTAACTTTAACAGTAGCATTACATTCGTCTTGTTTAAGAGCTAAATAACTGGGCTCTTTATTTTTTAAATCTAACTCAATATTGGAATCAGAGTCTTGTTTATATTGTTCCATTACTAGTGTAAGTGCTTCTATCTCAACAGAAAAGTTGTCATTTGCCTTTGACTCAAATGGGATTAAAAGAAATGGAAATAAAATAAGGGCTATTAATTTTTTCATTTCTATAAAATGTGTTTATTTTTTTTATAACGTAGATTATCTGCTAAAGGAAGGGGCATTAGCTTTTTGATTTTGAAAACTTTTATTCTTGTTTTAAAAGAATAAATTCCCTATAAATTAATTGATCAATTTATTTAGTGTGACCTTTAAGTATATATTGGTACATTTAATTGAAAAATATTTCCCAATAATAAGGTTTTTTTAATGAATAACTATATTTCGATAATTTGCTCTTCAGAAACGATAATCCATTTTTTAAATGACTTTTTACAGTGATATCCTCCTGTTAAATCACCAAATGCTGGCAAAAATAAAATATTTTTATTAGTATCCATTGCGAAACATCTTAGAGATAATTTGTCTCCATTGTTTTTTAAGTAGACTTTTGGATGATAATGACCACAAATATTCAAGTTTTTATTACTTTTAAAATTAATTGGCTCATGACTAAATATAATATTTTTAATTTTTTTAAAATCCAAAATTTTCAAATTTTTTATATTACATCCAATATCATGGTTCCCCAGAACAAGTTCAACATTAGTATTTAGTAGCTCAGGTAGATCTTCAACTTTTTTCTGAAGAGTTTTACTTATTGAATATTTGCTATGGAACAAATCTCCTAAAATTATTAACTTATCAGGATTATATTTTTTTACTAACTTTTCTATTCTTGCGAAATTATTTTCATCTGTATTATTTGTTAGAGGGATACCATTTTGTTGAAAATATTCTGCTTTGCCAAGATGAATATCGCATATTAATAATTCTTTTGCTCCAGGTAAAAATAATGCTCTTGAAGGAAGCATCTCTAATAATGTATCTTCCCAATAAAATTTAAATGAACTTTTTATCATTTAATCACTATATTTTTTTATAAGTTTTTCTACTCTTTTTTCTATTGGTTCATTGCTTAAAGTATTTTTAAGTCTCTCAACTAATAAAGGGAAAGCGAAAGGAGTTGGAGTTTTTATCTCGTTTAGTAGCATTTTTAAATTTTTTAATCTTTTTAATGATCTAGATATTCTTTTATTTTCTAATTGATATTCTTTTACTTCTTGATGTGATTGTTTTATCAGAAGATGTCCTTCTTCATATTTAGTAAAAACATCGTAGAAAAGACTTGAACTTATTTGAAGTTGAGAAGAAGATTTTGTTTTAGTTGGATTATTTTGATTTACTAGTCCACTTATTTGAGCAATATTTTTAAATCTACGTTTTTTTAATTCTGAAAAATTAATTGCTTTTTCTAGATCTTCTTCTAATTTTTTGTTATCCAAAAAGTAATCAGCTTCTTTTTTTATTATGGAAAAATCATAATCTTCTGAGGTGGTTAAGCTGAATCCAAAATCATTAGCAGTAATACTAAATGTAGATTGTTTTAATTTTGCCAATCTTAAAGCCCATAAAAATGCAATTCCTTCATTTACAAATTTGCCATCAAGTGTAAAAACAAAAAGATTTGATAAATCCTTAGTTTTATATATTTCTATAAGGAATTCATGCTTCTTTGGGATATTTGAAAGAACCTTTTGTTTCATCAATATTGGGCGTAATGAATTTAGTTCAGGATTTAAGTATTTATAATTTTCTAATTCATTGCATATATCTATTTCTTTTCTCAAACTTTCACAAAGTAGATCAGAAATTGCCATTTGACCTCCAACCCATGCAGGAATTAAAGAACTTTTTTTTGTTGATTTTTTAACGTATAAAATCATATCCCTGATTCTTACAAATTGAAGCATTTTACCGGCAAAGTAAAAGGTATCTCCAGGATTTAATTTTGAAGCAAAATTCTCTTCTAAATTACCTAGTGATTTGCCTTTCATATATTTAACATTCACAAATTTGTCACTTGTAATTGTCCCAATATTAAACTTATGCATTCTTATTAAAGATTTGTCTTTTATAAAATATTTAAAGTTTTCATTATTATTTTCTGATTCTTCTTTAACTATCTTTTTATATTTTGGATATGCTTTAAGACATTTTCCTCCATATTCTAAAAAGTCAAGACACCAATTCCAATCTTGCTCTTTTAAATTTCTATAACTCCAACAATTTTTAATTCTTTCTTTCTCAATTATAGGATTAAAACCATTCCCGCATGCCAAAGTTATAAGATGTTGAAGAAGCACATCATAAGATAATTCAGGAAGTCTAATTTCTTCAGATATTCCACTTTTTATTATTCTTCTCATTGCACTAATCTCTAATAACTCCAAAGAATTAGTAGGCATAAAAATTATTTTTGATTTTCCACCTGGTCTATGAGCACTTCTTCCTGCTCTTTGGATAAGTCTCGCTAAATTTTTTGCACTTCCAATTTGAACTATTTGATCTACAGGTTGGAAGTCAACTCCCAAATCTAATGAGCTGGTGCAGACTACCCATTTTATTAATCCGTCTTTAACCCCCTCTTCGACTCTTTTTCTATCTTCTTTGTCAAGGGAACCGTGATGTAGAGCAATTTTGTCTTCCATCTCTGGGAGAAAAAATTTAAGACATTGATACCATCTTTCAGATTGATTTCTTGTATTGGTGAATAATAATGTGCTTTTATTTTTATCTAGGATTTTTAAAAGTGAGGAATGACTTCTAATTCCAAGATGCCCACTCCATGGAAAGGTCGTTTCCTCCTCTGGTAAAACACTTATAATTTCGATCTCTTTTTGAATATTTGTACTTATTATTTTGGGCTTAATAGCGCTCATCCCAACTATTGCTCTTGCAGCTTCATCAATATTTCCTATAGTTGCAGACATTGCCCAAATTTGTAAATTTTTTATATTACCTCTTAGCCAACTTAATGATAATTCGCACTGGTTACCTCTTTTACTGCCCATCAATTCGTGCCATTCATCAATAATTATTGATGACAACTCCTTAAAAAGATTATTAGATTCTTTATTAGAAAGTAAAAGAGATAGAGACTCTGGAGTGGTAATAAGAATATTAGGTGGTTTAGCTAGTTGCTTTTTCTTTTCATATGGGGTTGTATCCCCGTTCCTAATTTCAACAGTGATTTCTTTATTAAAATGCAAAGCTGCTGATTGTATGGAATTTTTTAGATCTCTACTTAGTGCTTTTAAAGGGGTTATTAATAATATATTTACACTTTTATTATTTTTGGGATCTTCAATCTGTGATAAAGGTCCCATTAATGCAGCATAAGTTTTGCCACATCCAGTAGGCACTTGTATTATTCCATTCTCCCCATTTAAAAATGCTTTCCAAGATTCGATTTGGAAGGGTAATGGCTCCCATCCATTTGTGGAGAAAAACTTTTTAATTTTAGAAATTAAATTATTTTGCTTATTATTTTTCGTAATATTTTTCATGATATTTTATTCATTAGTTCATAAGCATTCTCTAGGCTATCTGCATCATTAATTTTTTTATCTTTTCTCCATTTTGTTATTCTTGGAAATCTTACTGCTATGCCTGACTTATGACGTTTAGAAATTTGTATTTTCTCAAAAGATATTTCGAATACCATTTCTGGTTTTAACGATCGAACAGGACCAAATTTTTCTATTGTATTTTTTCTTATCCATTTATCTAGCTCTTTAATCTCAATATTCGTTAAACCAGAATATGCACTTGCAAATTTAATTAATTCTTTGTCTTTCCACAATGCAAAACTGTAATCTGTATAAAGACCAGCTCTTCTACCGCTGCCGCCCTTAGCGTAAATTAGAACAGCATCCAGTTGCATAGGATCAACTTTATATTTCCACCAAATACCTTTCTTTCTACCAGAGGAGTATATAGAAGTCTTTTTTTTAATTATTAATCCTTCAGTATTATTTTCTCGAGATTTTTCTTTATAAGTTAAAGCATCAGGCCAATCTTTAGGAAAGATTAAATCACATATTTTGAAAATATCAAAGATATCATTCTCAGTTTTATTTTGCCATTTTGAAAAATATTTTTCTAATTCAATTCTTCTATTTTCTAATTTAATTTCTCTTATATCTCTCCCATTAATCTCTAAAAGATCATAAGCAATAAAAATAATTGGATATTTTATTTGGATTGATTTATTAGGAGATTTTCTATTTATTCTTTTTTGTAGTAAAGAAAAATCAAAGGCAATTTGTTCTTTAAAATTCCAAACTAATAATTCCCCATCAAGAACAAAATCATCTTTTATATGTGACATTTTCTCTACTAATTCTGGGAATGATTCATTTACTAATTCTTGCCCTCTTGTCCATAACGAAACATTGCCTGATCTTTTAACTAATTGCATCCTTATACCGTCGTATTTCCATTCAAATTGAAAATCATTTATTGAATTTTTGAAGATTTTATCTTCAATAGTATTTGCTAGAAGAAATGGAAATGGTTTGGAATTTAACTCTTGAAGGTTGATATTCTTGTTAATTAAAAATTCATATGAATCAATTGAAGGTTTAAAATCACCCATCAACCTATGAGAAATAATTTCTTCATCGATATTAATTAGTTTTGATATTGATTTTGTGATTAATCCGATAGAGACTCCTACTCTAAAAGTTCCTGTAAGAATTTTATTAAAAATTAGATGGTTATCTTCAGGTAATATTTCCCAAAGATTTTTAATTTCTAAATTTTTCTCCTCCTCATTAAGTTTTGATAATGCAGGGATTGTTTCGCTTAGTAATTCATTGAGACTTATATTTGATAATTTCTTTTTTCTAGAATTAGTTTTATTTTTAAGTAATAACGTTATTACTTCTGCAGAATCACCAACTTTTAAATAACATGTATCAATTAACCATTGAGGATATTCATATATTTGAGAAAAAAGATTTTTTAAATATCTTCCACTAATAAATCTCTTATTACTTTTTCCAGTCAGTAAATATATTGCCCAAGAATTATCTATTGGATCATTAGATAAAAAATAATTCTTTAAAACTTCAATTTTATTATTTGTACTATTAATTGAATCTAGATCGCCAAATAATTCTGAAAACTTTTTTAAGCTCATATTTATTTACCGAATAAAAGTACATTTATTGATTCATTTTCAACTAAATATTTACTTATGGCTTCACTATCTCCATGATGAAAAAATACATTTTTTGCTTCAGACTTTTTTACTACTTCAAGAATTCCATCCCAATCCGCATGATCAGAGATTGCGAATCCTTTTTCATATCCTGATCTTTTTCTTAGAGCTCTTATTGACATCCATCCACTCGCGAAAGCTGTTTGAATGTTTTTGAAATTTTTTAGATAAGAGCCCTTACTTAGAGATGGCGGTAATAATATTAGACTTCCTTTAAGTTCATCTATCTTTTTTTTATTTTCAATTTTCATAGTATCTTTAATATCAATTCCAAGTTCCCTATAAATATTGTTCATTTTGTGAATACTGCCATGGGAATAAATATTTCCTTTAAAATTTGTTTGACTAATTTCGTTTAACAATCTCTGAGCTTTTCCAAGTGAATAGCAGAAAAGTAAAGAAGTTTTTTCTGGTGAATTAGTTATCCATTTTGAAATATCATTTGCTATTTTATTTGATTCATCCCACTTAAATATTGGCAAACCAAAAGTACATTCGCTTATTAAATAATCAGTTTTTACTATTTCATATTGTTTGCAAGTCTGATCTTTTTGAAGCTTAAAGTCACCTGAAATTAGCCATTTTTCTTCAGCAAAAATAAACCTTATTTGACTAGATCCAAGGATGTGACCGGATGGATGAAAAGAAATATTAATGCCATTTATCTTAAATTCTTCTCCATATTCAAAAGTCTTAATTTTGATATTATCTCCAACTCTTTCTTTAAGAAGTATCGCTGTTTCTATAGTAGAGAAGTATTCTTCACAGCCAAATGTAAAGTGATCAAAATGAGCATGAGTTATTAATGCCTTCTTTACTGGCTTGCTTGGATCAATCCAAATATCAGCAAGTTCACAATAAAGATTTCCATCTTTATATCTAATTAAATATTCTTGTTTTGTTCTCAAAACTACATCTCTTACAATGAAGTTAATTTAGCTAATTATGCCCAAGCTTGTTTTGATAAAGCTACGGCTGAAATTGTTAGTAAAGCTATAACTACAAATTTGTTACTCCAATTAATCATGAATGAACTAATTTTGTTGAGAGAAACTCTATTAAATGGCACAATCTTTTTTTTATTCATAATGTGATGCTTTTCATTATTTTCTAAGTAATTAAATGTTTTAATCTCATTTATTAATTTAGATTCGCAAGTTGAGAGTTTTTCTACTTGATTTAGTAATTCAATATCTTCTGGCCTTAATAAAGAATTTAATTCTTTAATTTGTCTTTCATTTTTCATAAGAAATTCATTAACTATCTCATCTGTACCTAACCCCTTCTTTATATTTAAAAGGATATCATCTCTTTCCCAGGCTTTTTCAAGAGAATTTAAAATTTCACTTATACTCATTTTAAGTATTTTTACTTATAATAAATTATTATTTTTTTCTTCTGTGGCTTATTTTTTAAAAAAAAAAAAAAAAATAAGTTTTATTTAAGATTTGCGAATAAGTCTGTTTGCAAAATAGTTTATCTTTGCTTTTTCTATAGTTTTTCTTGAACTGCTTTTAGCTTTAAACTTCTTTAAGTTAATTACTTCATCTGATACATTTTTACCCGTTTCAAAATAACTTTTAATTTTTTCTAATTCTTCTTTATTTAATCTTTTCGTTGCACCCTTTGCGTTGATTCCAAGTTTCTTGCAGGCCAATAGAATTCTATTACTTTCAACATTAAGATCTTTTGCAATAGTGAAAATTGGAGTGTTGATTGACATTATTTTATTTGCAATGGAATTTATTACTAATAATATATTTAGAAATTAGAAATAAAATATATTTTAACTATTATTAATTTCAAAAACTCTTTGTTTCATTAGGCTACTTCATCTTCTAGGTTTTTTAAATTATTAAACTTTTGTTTCATAGTTGGGTTGTTTTTAGTTAATTTTTTAACGGTTAAATCTTGAGATTTGCTGTCAGCAGATGAAAGATGTTTTTTGGAAAGAATTAAAGCCTCTTTAGTTTTTTGTAAATGGGTTATTGATTTATCAATTTCTGAAATCGCATCACTAAATCTATCTTGGGCTAGTGATACATTTTTACCAACTGCATTCTTAAACTGCTCAAGAGTGGATTCAAAATTAGTTATGTCATAATTCTCTCTTTTCATTAAATCAATTTGTGTTTTGTATTTTAATGTTTCCATAGAGGCATTTCTTAGTAGAGAAATAATTGGCAAAAAGAATTGTGGTCTAATAACATACATTTTTGGAAATCTATGTGAAACATCTACTATCCCAGAATTATATAGCTCACTATCTGGTTCCAGAAGAGAAACTAGAACGGCATACTCACATGATTTCTGTTTTCTATCTTTATCTAATTCTTTCAAAAAATCTTCGTTTTTTCTTTTGTTAGTTCCATTTAAACTTTCATTCTTCATTTCAAACATGATTGATACTACTTCAATTTTATTATTATCAAATTCTCTAAATATATAGTCACCTTTACTACCTGAACTGACATCATTATCCTTTTCAAAATAAGAATTTTTAAATGCTGTAGCGCGATAAAGATTGAATTGGTTTTCACAATGAATTTCTAAGGTTTCACCTACCATCTTTGTTGATAATCTAGACTTCATTTCTCTTAGCTCTTGAATAGTCATGTCTCTTTCACTAATTTTGCTTTTAAACTTTTCTTCAATTAATTTTTCGTTTATTGATTGTTCAAGCCTCATCTTTTCAATCGAATTTGTTAATGATGAGTTTTCTTTCTCTAAATAAGCAACAGCTTCATTTACTTTATTTTTTAAAGATAATTCTGAAATTAAAGACTGGTTTTTAATTTCATCCTTTAATTTGTTTAATTCATTATTAAGTGAATTGATTTTATCTGTTGCTTGATTTTTTAAATCATTGAGAGCATTATTTTTCTTTTCTTCAGCAATATCTAATTTGGATTCAAGAGTTTTGATCTCATTTTCTTTAACGCGGTTTTGCTCAATTAATTGTATTTTAAGTTCTTGTTTTAAAATTTCCAAAGCTTTTTTGTTATCCTCTTCAGCCAATAAAAGTCTATCTTTTATTTGTTTATTAAATTCTTCATCTTTTATTTGAAGAAGTATTTCTTCAAAACTGCTGGGATCAATTCGGAAAGTTTTGCCGCATGAAGGACATTTAATATCTTTCATTTTTTAATTACAAAATTAATATTTAAAAGGTTTAATATTCTAATAATTTAAAAAGAATATTATTCTTGACTAAGATTAAACAATGATTCAAAGTTATGCATTAAAAAAAAATAAATAATAATTTAGAGTTATATTAATCCAGATTCTTTAAGAATATTAATTTTATTTGCTAATTCAATATCTGCAGAAGATATTGAGCGATCTAATGTTTTGTGGGTAGAAACTGTATAACCAGTATCGTCAACAAATTCATCTTCTGCCTCTTTTAAATGCATTTTCTCATTCTGAGGCACCTTGAAAATGCCCGATTTGTATGAATCTGATTTGCTTTTATTACTATATCCAAAATTTGCAATCCCTCTGGCATCCAATGCTTCCTCAACTAATATTCCAACAACTTTAGATCTACTTATGGATTCACTTTTAGATATTTCATCGATAATTTCAAGTACCCTTTTTCTGGGAAGATAACCTATTCTTTTAACTTTAATTTCCATGAAATTTCATATATGTCGTTATTGTAACACTTCTGTCAAATGTATTATTATTTTATCTGATGTAATAAGAGAAAATTTAAGGAATGAAAGAGAGTATAATTTTTAAAAACCTATAAAGAATGTTATTTCTTAAATTATTCACTATAAAAGTTTCATATTGTTCTTCTAATTACTTCTAAAGATTAATTAGAAATTTTGCAAATTTTTAATTATAGTTTTTAAACTAATGAAAGATAAACTTTATGACAATGCTGACAGTTTTGCCATGGCCTTTGATGAGGAATGGAAAAATATTGATTGTAAGGATTTAGAATTAAAGATAGATAAAGTATTGGAAGTGTTATCTGAACACCCTTTTTTAATCTCTAATCCAGAAAATGCAAGAAAAATGGCAGAATTTAGAATTTTTTCATTAAAAAAATTTCAATAAATTATTTTCTGAAATTTATTATTTAAGATTAATTTTTAGTAGGGTTCATATATTTGGAGAATTAAAGAACCCCTTGCTATATAAAAATATTATTATTCCTAATATTGGACCTATCCCAAATACAAAAAGTATTAATTTTGCCGAATTTTTTGTTTGACCTAATTCAGGATTTTTTTTAATTGACTTAGTTTGAATTTTTTTAGATTTTTTCTTTTTCATGAAAAATATACTACTACATTTTAACTTTAAGAAATTTTGATACTCCATTAAAATTAAATATTTCTCTAATTTAGCCAAATTTTTTGGGGATCACAAAACCCTAATAATGTATAATGTAAAAAAAAGATAATATGACTGCAACTAAGAGAGAGGAAGTAAGTTCACACCTTAGATATATAAGATTAGAACTTAGAGAGATGCATCAAATGCTTATTAAAGAGGATTTATTGCCTGATCTTAATGAAGCAAAAGAAGTACATGCTCAACTGGATGCTCTGCTGGATTTATTATCTGATAAAAGAGTAAAAAAGGTTAAAAATCAATTTGGGAATTTTTAAATTATTGATAATTAATAATTAGTTGTTGATTCTATTCGTTTTCTATTGTCATGCATTTGTTCTAACTTATTGTAGATTTCTTTTATTTGAATTTGCAGTAGATCAGTGGAATTAATATTGCTTAAAGCTTCCATAGCTGAAAGAAGACTCTCTTTCGCTTCTATCAAATGTCTACATTCTTTACTACCAGCTTCGTATGACATAATTTTTTAAAATTTTATTATCACAAATATACAAAATATTGTTCCGTATTGCTTGATACTCTTATTGAATCAAAGCCTGTTATTGTTATTTGTAATACAAAACAAGTAATTATTTTTACTAAGAGTTAAAACTTATGAAAGAAAATTCCAAAGATTACGAATTCTGTATAAAGGTAGCTTTAGATAACGCAAAAAAAAGGATTAGTCAATTAAAAAATTCTGATAAAAAATGTGTTTTAGAAGAATATAAAGAATGGATTAATGATGATTATAGTGAACATTCAGTTTTGCTTCTTAGGGAAGATCCAATTATCTAAATTAATTTTAGTTTCTTTATTTAATTATTTGCATTTGAAGTAACCTTAAATAAAAAGTAAATGCTTAAAATAAAAATAACAATGAGAATAATTGTTAAAGATGAAAAATTATACATTAAAATTATATAAATAACATTTTCATATTAACAGTATTGGTAATTTTTCTCAGTACATTCAGTTTTCTTTTAAAAGTGAGAAAATAAATTTCTTTAAGTTTTCTTTTTCTAATAAGATTGGTTTAGCCTTATAGTTTTTTAATTTTCTAAAAATCGAATCTATTAAATAGTCTGATTTTGGAATCATAATATAACTTATTTCTCTAATAAATAAATTTTCTCTTCTCCAATCTTATCTGGTTGTGTTATTTTACATCCCTTATCTTTTTCCATATCACAGTCTTTTGTTGCAGGAACAGATTTCCAGGTACAGATTTTTTCTTGAGAATCCTCTTTTAAAATAATCCATCCATCATTTAAGTATTCTGAAATCCTATCGTCTCCACAGGAAAATTTTATTTCCATTCTTTTCTTTTCTGAATTTTTGCTCTCGATAATATTTACTTCCGAATTAATTGGGGTTTCATCATTATTTATTGATGTTTTGCAGGAAGTTAAAAATAATAAAACAAAAAATATTTTTGAAAGATCTTTTATCCTGTGCATTTTATTTATATTTTATAGTAAGGGTTTATTATAAATTATAGTTTATTTTGATTCTATTAATTTTAACAGTTTATCCATTTTGTTCATTAATGTTTTTACATCATCAGGCTGAGGTAGTATTAATTCTTCTGTAACTGCTAAATGCATCTTTTTTAAGTTTTTCCTTAAATCTTTTAAGTGCATTTTTACATTCTCTTTCTTTTGTTTAATATCAGTCATAGGATCAAACTTTAAATTTAATTAATAGTGTATTGTTATGCCAAAATTCATAGGTAATAGTTAAAAATTTAATTTTCAATTTCATAGATTTCTTCACCTCCATAACAAAAATTTGTAGCCAGCATTTTTAAATATCTTTTGTTAAGTTGTGTTATGTTTTTATTTTTAATAATATAATCCTTAGCTATTACTTCGCAATCTAACTTATTTTTTGAATGTTTAATGATTGGGTAAAAATATGCCAATGTGGTAAAAACAAATAAAAATAAAAATAATGTTTTTTTATTATTTTTAATAAATTCTTTAGAATTCTTTTTGGCTTTTAATATTTTTACTAGAAGTTTATCTGGCAATCCTATTTGAACAAACAAAAATTCCACCCACCATGGGAGGTCTTTACTTTTCTTTTTCTTTGAGTTTTCGGAGGTATTCATTTTCTTAACTTCATAAGTCTCGTCCTTAACCTCTTTGTAATTAATTGATTCTTTTTTATTCATATCATTGAATAATTTGTTTGGAATATAGTGTTTTTATTTTGATTTGGTAACTATATTTTTATTTTATAAGTTTTAATTTAATTTATCTATGAATTTGTGTATTGTAAATTTGTTTTTAAAATTAATTTGTAGATGACCAAAAAAAGAAGAAAGTTAAATAAAGATTTTGAGAAGAAAATATATACATCAAAAAAAAATGTCGAATTGGTTTTGGCAAAAATCTATGATATCGATGATGAAGATATACAAAAAGAATATATGAGTGCCTTCAATGGAGTTGTTTTATTATTTGAAAACTTAAAACAAGATTATGAAAATCAAGGATTCAATGAAAGTTCAGAAGAACTTTTAAATAATTATAAAAATGCTTTTAATCATTTTGAATCAGAATTTGAAATTTAAATTCTAATTCTCATTGCCATCATAGGGTAATACAGGGATCTCAATAAGATTTCCTTTTTGCATGTCAGTCCTTTTTTTTTGCAAATTTTTTATGCATATTGATACTTTTTTATCGTTCTTGCAAATCCTTTTTATTTGGTAATCAGTAAATGCTAATGTTTTTTCTTCAAATATGAACAAGGCAAATAAAAATAAAAATAAGTTTAATAAAAATTTCATTGATTTTATGCCAAAGATTTGATCGTCTTTTAGGAATATTCTTATTTATTATTAATGATATCTATGATTTGTTTTAATTCATCTTTACTTAAGTCTGTTGAAATAAAAACTTCTTGAGCTGTTTTACCCTTTCTTGCTATAGCTTTATAACCATTTATAGTTTTTACAGATATTCTTAAGATTAATTTAGACGATCTTCCCCTTACTCTCGATATTGCAGCTGGAGTTATTGTCTTGATATTAATGTTAAGGGCTAATTTTTGAAGAATTGGGATTAGACCTTCTATATTTGAACTATGATTTAATACTAATCTACCCAAATCCTTTTATCTTTATTCTATTTATAAAAGTGTTTTTCTGAGAATTTAACTTTAGCTTAGAATTGATTAAAAAATTTTGAAGTTCTGTTATATTTATATAAGTGATTTTAATCTGATGATCTTTCAACTAGGCTGGGCTGCTTTAGCAGCAATTTTTACTTTTTCAATCGCAATGGTTGTTTGGGGCAGGAATGGTGACGGCTCTATTGACATATGATTTTATTCCCTACTTATGAAGTCTATTTAACTAAATTTCTTATTTCTACATCATTTGTTTTACTAATATTAGTATCGGTAGCTGTAATTTATATATCTTATATTTCTTGGAAAGATAAAAAAAGATTAAAAAAATAAACGACTATTACTTGTCATTTTTTTTATTTTCCTTAACTCTTAGTTCTTCAATTAATTCTTTTGCTTGTTCCATTTTTGAGATACTGCTTTTATAAATTCCAATATCTTTTTCTGCTTTATTAGAAGATAATTTTAATTTTTCATAAACTTCAGAGATCATATTATTCATTTCAGATTCGTTTTTCCCCTTCAAATCTGGGGATTTTGAAATTAATATATATAGTCCTAAGTTCAATATCCTTGAAGGATAAAGATTGTAGTTGCTTTTTTCTTTTAATAACTTTAATAAATCTTTTGATGATTTATCTTTAAATTCCATTTGTGATTTTTGTGAGATTTCTTTAATTTCTTTCGCTTCAAAATTAGTAGAACTGCATATAGATTCAAAAAGAAGTTCTAAATGTTTTTCAGGTGTATAACCTTTCATTAATTCTTTAAATGTTTCAGTAAGGCCAACACAAAAAAGATAATCCTTTGTGAATTCATTATTATGATTTAAAAGATTTAGTTCGACAAGCATTTCATCGACTATTCTTTTATATAAACCTGGAATGACGTATGGGAATTGTTCATGAAATAACTTTTTGCTATCTGAAACAGTCAATTTTTCTTTCAATTTTTTATATGTAAACCTTAATAAGGTTAGCGTATGTTCGCTCAATATCGTTAATATCTAATAAACAGGTAAATATTATTATGATCCCTTTAGTTTTGGAAGAATCCGGCGGCAGTGAAAGAGTCTTTGATATTTATTCAAGATTATTAAGAGAGAGAATAATCTTTTTGGGAGAACAAGTTACCAGCGAAACAGCCAATAGAATCGTTGCTCAATTATTATTCCTTGAAGCAGAAGACCCAGAGAAAGATATTTATATGTACATAAATTCCCCGGGTGGTTCGGTATACGATGGTTTAGGTATTTTTGACACAATGCAACATGTAAAGCCTGACGTCCATACAGTTTGTGTAGGTCTGGCTGCTAGTATGGGCGCTTTTTTGTTGGCTGCAGGCACGAAAGGTAAAAGAAGCAGTCTCAGACACTCAAGAATAATGATACATCAGCCTCTTGGAGGGGCTAGAGGCCAAGCTAGTGACATAAGAATTCAAGCAGATGAAATTTTGTTTTTAAAAGAACGTCTTAATATTGAATTATCAGAAAGAACCGGAAAGGATTATGAGACTATTAAAGAAGATACAGATAGAGATTTTTATATGTCTCCCAAAGAAGCAGTTGAATACGGACTAATAGATCTTGTGCTCGATAAAAAGCCGGTTAGGGTTTAGTTTAACAATTGAGGTGTCCTTTCTTTTTCAGGGATAGATGTGTATTTTGAGAGAATACTTACAAATTCTTCACCATCTAAGGTTTCTTTTTCTATAAGCAAATCAACTATCTTATCCATAGCTTCTCTATTTTCGCTAATTATAGAGTAAGTTTCTTTGTAACACTCTTTGACCATTAACCTTACACTTTCATCAATTTGTTTGGAAATGGAATCAGAAACTTCACTTCTAGTCATCAAATCTCTACCAACAAAAACTTCTTGATTCCCGCTTTCTAAAGCTATTGGACCTAAATTACTCATACCAAACCTTGTTACCATTTGACGTGCCATGGAAGCTACTTGTTGAAAATCTCCCCCTGCTCCAGTTGTAATTTCCCCTTTACCAAAAACAACATCTTCTGCAGCTCTACCTCCTAGGGCACCCATTATTCTAGCTTTAAGTTGAGCTCTACTTACTAAAGTTTGTTCATCATCAGGGGTAAACCAGGTTAATCCTTTAGCTTGACCCCTTGGAATAACGGTTACTTTTTGAACAGGATCATGGGCTTTTACTAATGAACCAATGAGGGCATGACCAACCTCATGGTATGCGATTAACCTTTTACTTCTACCGTCTGTTAAAGGCGAACCTTCCATTCCAGCAACAATCCTATCTACGGAATCATCAATTTCTGAAATACTAATAGAATCTTTCCTTCTTCTGGCAGTTAGAATGGCTGCCTCATTAAGTAGATTTGCTAGATCTGCACCAGTAAAACCAGGTGTTCTTCTTGCAATACTTTCAAGTGTTAAATCCTCTTTAAGTTTTTTATTTCTAGAGTGCACTTTAAGTATTGATAGCCTGCCCTTAATATCAGGAGCATCTACAGTAACCTGTCTGTCGAATCTTCCTGGTCTCATGAGCGCCGAATCTAAAACGTCAGGTCTGTTTGTAGCTGCAATGATAATAATGCCACTATTGCCTTCAAATCCATCCATTTCGGTTAGCAGTTGGTTAAGAGTTTGTTCTCTCTCATCATTACCTCCACCTATACCGGCTCCTCTTTGCCTTCCCACAGCATCAATTTCATCAATAAAAATTAAACAGGGACTATTCTCTTTTGCTCTTTTAAAAAGATCTCTTACTCTACTAGCTCCGACTCCAACAAACATTTCAACAAATTCAGAGCCAGATAATGAAAAAAATGGAACTCCGGCTTCTCCTGCAATTGCTTTTGCTAGAAGAGTTTTACCAGTACCTGGAGGACCTACTAGCAAAACACCTTTAGGAATTCTTGCTCCAACAGAAGTGAATTTTTCTGGTTTTTTCAGAAAAGTTACGACTTCTTGTAAATCTTGTTTAGCTTCATTAACACCTGCCACATCATCAAAAACAACTCCTGTCTCAGCTTCCATAGCAAATCTCGCCTTCGTCTTTCCAAATTGCATTGCTTGGCCGGGACCTCCAGGCATTCCATTAGATCGTCTTGCCAATAAAATTAAACCTCCAATTAAAATGGCTGGGAATAGTAAATTACCCAAAATTCCTAATGCAGGCGGTGCCGTTTTAACAGGATGTATATCAAAACTAATTCCCTCATTTTTTAAATTGTTTATAAGTTCTGGGGTTAAACCTGGAAGATCTACCCTTAGTCTTTGAACTTTATTATCTAAATCTGAATCTATTGTCTCTATAACAGCGTTTCTTCCTCCTTCATAAATATCAACTGATGTAACCCTTCCTGAATTAATGTAGTCCAAGAATCTACCGTAACTTACTCTTGCTACTGCAGAGTTTCTTGGTGCGACAGTTGTTCCATTTGATTTTAGTGAGTCAACATTGTTGGAGGATAAAAATTGGTAAGAAAGTGCTATTACAAGAAGTATTGGTAAAGCCCATAATAATATAGTTTTAAATTTCTGATTCATCAATTTTATTTGTTAATTTTTTGATTCTAGAATGAATCAGTTCGTTTCGTTGATACTTTATCTAACTTTTTGATTATATTATTAGTAACAATTAAACATTTACTGATGAAATTGAAAATAAAGGATCAGGTTAAGTTAATTGCTCCAGTATCCTACCTAAAAACTTCGGATAATATGCCAATGCTAAGACCTCCTGATTTAGTAGCGATAGATGAGATCGGAGAAATACTTTCAATAAAATCTCCAGATACTATTGAAGTAAAGTTTAGAAGAGGTTCATTTTTAATAGATATAAACAAGCTTGAAAAAATCTAAACTAGAAGTTTTTCCTCCACTCACTTTTAATTTCTAAACATATTTTTTTATTCCCAGAGATACTCAAAAAAGGTTTCGAAAAATATTTACTTGTCAATTTAAGAATATCAATAGAGGATATATTGTCTATTTTAGAGTTTAAATCAGTTGCCGTAATTGGTGATAAACCATAGCCGATAAGTTGAATCTTTCTCTGCAAAATTTCATCTAAAGATTGATTTCCTAAAAGAAAAGAACCTTTTAGTTTTTCTTTTGCCAAATAAATCTCGGAATCAATTAAGGGTTTTGAGAGTAAATTTTTCCATAACGATGATAAAAGTTCAAAAGCAAAGAGTGCATTATTATTTGATACTGATAAATATACAAGAAATGGAGTATCTCCACTCCTAATGGGATTAAAAACACCTAGGTCATAAGTTATACCGTTCTTTTCCCTAAATAATTTAAATAAAGCAGAGCTCATTCCATAAGATAAATATGACTCCAAAACTTTAAGTGGTAAGAAGTCACTACTTCTACGTGAACATGTTTTGTTGCCAAACATTATTATCGTTTGGTTTGAATCATTATTAACAAAATCAAATCTATTCATCGCATCTACATAATCATTTAATGTAATTGATTTTTCTTTGAAAAATTTTTGATCTACTTTGTCTAAATTTTCTCCATTTATTTCCAAATTATTTGAAATCATATATTTTTCTCTCCTTTTAAAACTTTTAAACTCATTTAAAATATCTTCATATGAAATTGTTGAGACATCATTTTCATTACCGATTGTATTAAAAGCATAAGGATGGTTTGAGTAAACAATTCTTCTCCAGTTTTCAAAACAAATATTGAATGGATTCTCTTTGTCTTTTTTAATGTGATCAATAGAAGATTTTTTTACTTTTTTAAATTCAGTTTCCGAGAGGATTGGCTTATTAATTATTAACTCTAGTAAAGGGAATAATTTGCTGAAATGTTCATTTAGGGATTTAATACTTATTGAAATACCATCTTCAAATATTTCTTGATTTAATTCTGCTCCATAGGACTCAATATAATTAGAGAGAGCGAAATTGTTAAAACCTTCACATCCTCTTGTAATTAATGAACAAAGGATCTTATTTATCCCTTTTTTGCCATTAGTATCCATATCACTACCCCCTTTAATCCAAATTGAAGCAGTTGAAAAATTTCTTTTTTTATTATTTAAAAAATATCTTTTTAACATTTACTTGGGGATGCAACTAATGTAAATTTCTCTCCACGGATATATTCTGTGATCTCTTTGAAGTTATCCAATTCATTCCAATATTTTAAATGACTCTCTAAATTATTTATTGAAGATTTTCTCCCCCATAGAAGTTCATTTCCAAAGAATGAAGAGAGTTGTGTAGATGTCTCTAAATTAAAAATATAATTACTTTTAACAATATTTATTGCTTTTTTTATTTCATCCAAAGCCAAGACTTTACCATTTGATACCTCATCTATTGTTTTATTAATTTGCTTTTCTACTAAATCAATATCTTTGGACTCACAACTTGCTTCTATTATAAATAATCCTCCTAATTCTCCAGCATTTACATCTACATATACCGATTCAACAAGATTACTATCTTCTTTTAATATTTTAACTAATCTGCTGTTTCTTCCAACAGAGAGAATGGATGCTAATATCTCGAGTCCAATAATGTTTTTTTGATCATTTAGGTTTGGGATAAACCAAGCCATAAATATCCTTGAAAACTCTAAATTATCAAACTTAACTGACTCTCTACCATTTCTAATCTTTAGAGAAGGTTTATTATTTAGATTTATTAAATTTGGACTTTCTTTTATGCCTGATAGATCACTTTTTTCAAAAGTTTTATAAATTTCTTCGGAGAGATTCCCCGCAATTGCAATACAAATTTTTTCGCTAGTGTAATGTTTGCTATGAAATTTCACAAGGTCATTTATCTCTAGGTTTTTAATACTATGTTCAGTTCCCAGAATCGAATTGGCATAATTCGGACTTAACCAAACCCTTTTCAAAAAATAATTAAATAGTCTCTCTTCAGGCTGATCATTTTGTTGTTTTATTTCATCAATAACTACCCCTTTTTCTTTTATAAATTCATCAGGATTAAAATCTGGAGCGATGACAATATTTGTCAAAAGAGCAAGTGATTCTTTAAAGTTATTGGGTGGAACTAAGACATGGTAATGTACATCATCATAACCAGTTGAAGCGTTACTTACTCCGCCTAGTGATTCAATTTTATGGTCAAACTCACCCGGCATTATTTTGTTAGATCCTTTAAAAATCATATGTTCTAGAAAATGAGCAGTGCCATTTTTATTAAAATCCTCAAATGAAGAACCTGCTTTGCACCAAATATCAATGCTTACAAGCGGCAATTCTTTATTGTCCACAAACACACATCTGGTTTTGCTTGAATGGGTGTAGTACTTAACATCTCCTACTTTCATTTCGGTTCTATCTTTAAATTCTATTTTGGTACTTTTTAGCTTTGTTGTCTGAATCTTTAACTAAAACAAAATTAACTGACCCTCTTATTTTGGATTTGTTACAAAATATTAGAGAGCATAGATCCATGCTTGAGAACCTTAAGAGTATTAAAATTGATCCAAAACTAACTAACATAATATCTAAAGAAATTGGCAAAGAACTTTATATTGAAAATGAATTTCATAAAGCAAAAGGTTTTAGAAAGTTACACATTGAAGTAGCAGAATTTTCAAAGAATCTTAAGATATTACACTGCGTTTTTTTCCCTGATCCAAAGTTTGATATCCCAATTTTTGGGATGGATTTGGTAGAAATAAATGATATTGTTTCTGCTGCCATTGTTGATTTATCGCCGGCATCACAAAACCAAGGTTTGAAATACGAAAAATTACTTTCTGAAGTTGATAAAAGTACTTTTACCTCTTTGAGAGAGATTCCTAAATGGGGGGCGATTTTTTCTAACAATGTATTTTTTGCTTCCTTAAAAAGTAAATCTGAAAAAAATGATTTTTGTAGAGTTGTGGATCAATACCTGACTATTTTGATCAAATTAAGTAAGAGAGCTAAACCGGAAGTTAATGAGGAAATTATCCAAGAAAGAATAGATTTTCAAAAAAATTATTGTGTTCAACAAATGAAAAATGAGAAGACTAGCATGGTTCTTTTAAAATATTTTGATGAAAAATGGGTCAATAACTACATAAAAACAGTACTCTTCGATTATTGATGAAACTAAAAATATTAAAAAATTTATTTATTTATTTTTTATTATTTACACCAATATCTCTTGGTGTTATTTCCTGCTCTGGAAATAATAAATCTAGTTCAAAATTTAAAGAGGAAATAACTTCAGATTTCATACCCCCTATTACAGCTGTTGCAGCACTTGGTCAACTTTCTCCTTCGGGAGAGATTAGACAATTGGCAGCTCCAATAAGTCAGTTTGGCTCTTCCCCCCGAATTGTCGAAATTTTAGTAAATGAAGGAGATTTTGTAAAAAAAGGTGATATCCTTGCAATCTTTGAAAATGGAGAAAAATTAATCGCTGATCTTGAAAGAAACGAAAATCTAATTAAATTAATTAACGAAGAAATTACTCTAAAGAAAGATCAAATTAAGAGGTATGAGCTGGCTTTGAACAAAGATGCATATTCTTTTGTAGAGTTTTCACAGAGAAAAGATGAATTATTAAAATTGCAAAAACAGAAATCAAACCTTATCGGAGATCAAAAAAACATCAAGATAGATCTATTTAATTCAAAACTAAGGAGTCCAATCGATGGTTTTATACTTGGAATAAACACGAGAGTTGGTGAAAGGCCACAAAATGAAGGGATTTTGGATATTGGTTCTAGTCAAAAAATGGAAGCTTTGATAGAGGTTTATGAATCTGACATCGATAGGATCTTTATCTCTCAGAATGTTGAATTGAGCAGTGAGAATGGAGGTTTCCAAAAAAATCTTAAGGGAAAGGTGATTAGGATTAGTCCTCAGGTAAAACAAAGAAAAGTTCTATCGACTGATCCAACTGGGGATGCTGATTCACGAATTATCGAGGTACTAGTAAAACTAGATCAAGATTCTATAGATATCGTTCAAAACTATGCAGGAATGAAAGTCATTGCAAAATTTATTCCCTAATGAGTTTTTCTTTTTTAAAATTTAGAAAAATACCATTAGCTTGGTTGTTATTAACTAGGCAACCATTAAGGCTGGCAGTTGCCATTGCTGGAATCAGTTTTGCAGGGATTTTGATGTTTATGCAATTAGGTTTTAGAGATGGTTTATTTGACACGAGCGTAACTATTCATAAACTTCTAGATGCCGATCTTGTTTTGATAAGTCCTAGATCAAAAAGTTCTATAAGCATGAGTGGATTCCCAAAAAGAAGATTAATTCAAACTCTAGCAGTAGAGGATGTTGAAAAAACTGCTCCCGTTAATCTAAATTATTTACTTTGGAGAAATCCCGAAAATCTTAAAACTAGATCAATACTTGCATTAGGTTTTAATCCATCCGATTCACTTCTTTTAGATGAGGGATTCTCAAAGAAAGCTTATAAATTGAGAAATCCATCAAGAGTTCTTTTTGACAAACTATCTAGACCTGAATTTGGACCGATTGAAGAATGGTTCTTGTCTGAAAAAAAAGTTGAGACTGAGGTTGCTGGGAAAAGAGTAATTGTTGAGGGCCTTGTGGAGTTGGGACCATCTTTTGGCGCAGATGGTAATTTGATAACTAGTCGAGAAACCTTCTTAAGACTTTTTCCTGCTAATCCTCCTGGCAGTATAGAAATTGGTTTGGTAAAGCTAAAAAAAGGATCTGATCCTGAATTGATTTCAAGGATATTAAATAACTCACTCCCAAATGATGTTAGGGTTCTTACAAAAAATCAATTTATAGAATTTGAGAAGAATTATTGGAAAAATAGTACTGCAATAGGTTTTATATTTAGTTTGGGAGCATTGATGGGTTTCGTTGTAGGGTGTGTTGTTGTTTATCAAATTCTTTATAGTGACGTTACAGATCACCTCCCAGAGTACGCCACCTTATTGGCAATGGGGTATAGACTTAAGTCCCTTTTCTTTGTTGTAGCTAGAGAGGGGTTTTTGTTGGCATTGTTTGGTTATTTACCTGCTTATTTCTCTGGTCAAATACTTTACTCAGTTATAAGAAGTTCTACTAAACTTCCAATAATAATGGACGCAGACAAAACTATTTTAATTTTCGTATTAGTTTTAGTTATGTGTATGGGGTCCGCCGCTGTTGCGATGCGTAAATTAGTTGATGCTGATCCTGCTGAAATTTTTTAAAAATTGAAGATAAATGGTTAAAGCTAATAAATCAAAAAATAATTTTAAAAACCTTAAAACAGTCTCAATAAATAATTTGAGTCACTTTTATGGAAAAAATGAGAATAAAAAACGAGTTCTTAATGATGTTAATTTAAATATTGACAAAGGAGAATTGGTCCTTTTGAAAGGACCTTCTGGATGCGGTAAAACGACTCTTTTAACTTTAATTGGTGCTTTGAGAACCTGTCAAAGTGGAGATTTAACTGTATTAAATAATCAGTTAAATGGAGCATCAAGGAAAACTCGTCAAATTCTTAGAAGAAGTATTGGAATGATTTTTCAAGGTCACAATCTTCTGAGATGTTTAACAGCAGAACAAAATGTCCAAATGGGAGCAGATTTAATAAAAGGTTTAACATATTTGCAAAGACGTGAAATAGCACGGAATTGGTTGTCAGCAGTAGGATTAGAAGAACATCATAAAAAGTTGCCAAATGACTTATCTGGTGGGCAGAAACAGAGAGTAGCAATTGCTCGAGCTTTATCTGCTAACCCAAAACTTTTATTAGCTGATGAGCCCACTTCTGCTTTAGATAGTGTCACAGGAAGAGAAATAGTAACCCTTTTAAGGAAACTAGCAAAAGAGCAAAATTGTTCTGTACTTATGGTGACGCATGATCCAAGAATTTCTGATATGGCTGATAGGATATTAAATATGGAAGATGGTAAAATATATAGTGCTCATAGTAAGCTAATATAATTAAAAGATAAAAATTTTATGTCTAAGAGAAGGAATCTAAAAAAAGAAAAGCAGGAACGTAATAGAGCCTATGCTAGAAAATTCAAAAAAAGGAAATTAAGAACTGATGGAAGACCTGATGGTGGAAACGTTACAGGCACAGCAAATAATGGCGGTGCAGCTGATTAGTAAATATCTTTTATTTTTATCTTTTGAAGTTTAATATATCATGCATATTTAAGACATAATCATGAATGTAAGTATTGTTATACCGACTTACAATAGATTACCTATATTAGAGAAATGTCTATTTGCGCTTGAGAATCAAAAATTAAATACAAATATTAGTAATTATGAAGTAATAGTAGTTGATGATGGATCAACTGATGGGACAACCTCATGGATAAATAAAAACAAAGCTTATCTCCCACACGTTATTCTATTTCAGCAAGAACATGGTGGGCCTGCACTTGGAAGAAATCTGGGAGTAATTAAATCTAAATATGAAATTATTATATTCATTGATAGTGATCTTATTGTTTTAGACAATTTTATAAATTGCCACGTAGAAAAATTACTTGCCTCTTGGAGAAAAAACGATAAAAAATGTTTTACCTATGGCTCGGTAGTCAATACATCTAATTTTCTAAATCCTCAGAGTGAAAAACATAAAATAATGGACACTTCTTTTGCATACTTTGCTACTGGGAATGTAGCGATATCAAAAGAATTGATTTTAAGTGTGGGATTATTTGATACTTCTTTTAGTCTTTACGGTTGGGAGGATTTAGAACTTGGAGAAAGATTAAAAAAAATTGGGACAAAATTAATTAAATGCCCAAATGCAGTAGGTTTTCATTGGCATCCGCCATTTAATTGCGAACAAATAGATTCATTAATAGCTCAAGAAAAAGAGAGAGCAAAAATGGCTTTGGTGTTTTATAAGAAACACTCAAATTTAAGGGTTAGATTTATGATTCAATTAACTCCTTTCCATAATTTACTTTGGCAAATTCTTTGCTTGGGAGGACTAATCAGTGTTGATAGAATCCTTCCTTTATTAAGATTCCTAGTAAATACAAGAAGAAATAGACTTGCACTTGAGATACTTAGGATACCTCTAAATATGATATACATTAAAGAGTTAACCAAATCAAGATAAAAAACTTTTAGAAATACACATCACTTGCTAGAATATTCAAAATAAATTTCACACATCTGACAGTTTCGGGTGAATTATTGATATTAATTCCCCGTCAGATGGAGGCTAACCCGAAACCCTTTTTAAATTATGGCTGTTGTATCACTATCAGAAATGATGGAAGCTGGTGCTCATTTTGGGCATCAAACTAGACGTTGGAATCCCAAGATGTCTAAGTACATATATTGCGCGAGAAATGGAGTTCATATTATTGATCTCGTAAAAACAGCATTGTGTATGAACAATGCATATAAATGGACACGAAACGCTGCAAAAAGCGGTAAACGTTTCCTATTTGTCGGTACAAAAAAACAAGCATCAGATGTAGTAGCACAGGAAGCTACACGCTGTGGAGCTGCATATGTAAATCAAAGATGGCTTGGAGGGATGTTGACTAATTGGACAACAATGAAAGCTAGGATTGAAAGATTAAAGGATCTAGAAAGAATGGAAAGTAGTGGTTCAATAGCAATGAGGCCTAAAAAAGAAGCTGCAGTATTAAGGAGAGAACTTGAAAGATTACAAAAATACTTAGGCGGACTTAAGGGTATGAGAAGATTACCAGATGTAGTTGTATTGGTTGATCAGAGAAGAGAATCTAATGCAGTATTAGAAGCTAGAAAATTAGATATCACGCTAGTATCAATGTTGGATACAAATTGCGATCCGGATTTGTGTGAAGTTCCAATTCCTTGTAACGATGATGCCGTTAGATCTGTGCAACTTATTTTGGGAAGACTTGCAGATGCCATAAATGAGGGTAGAAAGGGCTCCAATGCAGAAAGAAAAAATTAAATTCTAATTTAAAACTTACTATTCACTATTTTTTATTACTTCAAATGGGAAACATTACAGCAAAACTTGTAAAAGATCTTAGAGACAAAACTGGCGCAGGAATGATGGACTGCAAAAAAGCACTTAACGAAACTGAAGGGAATCTAGATAAAGCTTTGGAATGGTTAAGGAAGAAAGGCATAGCTAGTGCCGAAAAGAAATCGGGAAGAGTAGCGGCCGAAGGGTCAATTGGTAGTTATATTCATACTGGATCAAGAGTTGGTGTTTTACTAGAGTTAAATTGTGAAACAGATTTCGTTGCTAGAGGTGATATATTCCAATCTCTGTTAAAGGATGTCTCAATGCAAGTAGCAGCATGCCCAAATGTTGAGTATGTATCAATTGATGAAATACCAGAAGATGTTGTGGAAAAAGAAAAGCAGATTGAAATGGGTAGGGATGATCTATCTGGAAAACCTGAACAAATTAAAGAAAAAATAGTTGAAGGGAGAATAGCAAAAAGACTTAATGAGCTTGTTTTGCTTTCACAACCCTACATTAAAGATAGTTCTCTAACAGTTGAGGATCTTGTTAAACAAGCAGCTGCAAAAATTGGGGAAAATATCAAAATAAGACGCTTTACAAGATATACCTTGGGAGAAGGTATTGAAAAAAATCAGATGGACTTTGCTGAAGAGGTCGCATCAATGCAAACAAAATAGCCACTTGAATGATTTGAATAATTTCAAAAATTACATAGATTTAGATAGAATAAATTCTCAATTAGAGAGAGTAGAAATACAAAAAAGAATATTAACTAGAAAAATCTATAGGGGATATGAACTTTATCTTAATTTAGTAAGAGATCTACTTTTCATCTCTGTAGAAAAAGGCCTTAATCAAATATACAGTTATCCAACAATTAATAATGATTTCTTAAATGAAAATGAATTCTATAGTCTTTTTGAAAAAAAAATAAGTAAATTAATATTAACGAATTTGCCATTTTTAACAGTAGAACAATTAAAGATAAATGAAATTGAAAAAAATATAAATAAGGAAATTAATTTTAATTTGTTGGATAGTTCCACAAATAAAAAGGATGATCAAAAAGAAAAATTTCAATATGAAGATGGTTTTCAATTAAAAGAACCC
The DNA here is from genome assembly GCA_003281185.1 of Prochlorococcus sp. AG-347-M15. Classification (GTDB taxonomy): domain Bacteria; phylum Cyanobacteriota; class Cyanobacteriia; order PCC-6307; family Cyanobiaceae; genus Prochlorococcus_A. The sequence continues at coordinate 45,489 of QCCS01000005.1, read as the reverse complement.
ACTCAGTTAGAGATTACTGGAGACTTGTCAAATACTTCTGAATATTATCAAGCTCATAATTATGAGAAATTCGTATCACTTGATTTAGATAATAATCAGCATAATAATTATTTATCTAAACACAATATTGTTGAAAACTTAGGAGTTGAAAAACAATTTATTTCCTCCTTACTTGAATTAATAGGAGAAGAAAAAGTGGAAAAACCAAGATATCAAGAAAAAGAAAATATAAATCAAATGGATAATTTATCAAAAAATCAGGTTCTTAATAATTTTGATTTAATAGACAAGTCATTGGAAAATTTACTATTGAATCTTTCATATAATATTAACCAAGAGTTATTCAATGCAAATCTAATAAAAAAGATTATATCTAAAGATTCCTTTGATTACCTAGTAGGCAAAAATTTTATGATAAAACATCCATATCCTTTCGTTATTAATTTCGAATTAAACTTAAATCGGTCATCACAACAAGTCAGCAATAATTTCCCAACCATTATTTTCTTCAACATATCTACTGTTGAGTTAGAGTTTAAAAATTTAAATCTTTCTATTAAAAGGAACAAAATAAATGAGCTAAAAAATCAATTTCAGCATTTGATTAAAAAAGAGACATATTGGAGGCAAAAAGAAATAACTTTGAATAAGATACGTTGAAAAAATAACTCTTTTTCAAATGTGACTATTAGCGGAAATAAAAATAATAAATTAATTAAAGATTGGATAAGACCTCTTCAAAAATCTCTTACTATTGAAACTGAAAACAAATTTATTAATACTTTAGGAAAAGAAAAATACTTTAATGATTATTTGCATCAATCTTTAAAAAAACTAGATTATCTTAATCTATCAGACGATTATTTAAGGATATTTTATGAATTTTCTAAAAAATATAATGAATACAATAAATTAGATGAAAATCAAAGAAAAAGGTTAATTATAGATACAAGAAAAAATCTTTATAAACTAGGCAAAACTCTTGAAATAGAAGGTTCTAATAATATTTCTAATAATGTTTTTCTAAATAAAGCTGATACAAGTTTGTCTTTTGATTCAGATATTTCATTAATAAAAAATGTAGGAAAAGTTTATAAAAATAAGCTTAATGAATTAGGGATATTTCATATAAAAGATCTAATTAATTATTTCCCGCGAACATATCTAGACTATACGCATAGAGTCAAGATAATAAATTTAAAACCAGATAATTTATACACGTGCATTGCAAACGTTAAAAGATTTTATATTCATAAGAGTAAAAAAAATAGTAATTTATCAATAATGAATATTGTCGTTTTTGATGAGACGTCTTCAATAAAGGTTACAAAATTTTTTTTAGGAAGAAGATTTAGATCCTACTCCTTCTTCACATCTCAAAAATCTTTGTATACTCCTGGAACCAAATTAGCAATTTCCGGTAAGGTTAAATTGACAGAGTATGGCAAAACTTTTATAGATCCGCAGATTGAGATTCTTAAGGATAACAATGATAATTTTAATTTTTCAGGTAAAATATTACCCTTGTATTCATTAGGTGAAGCATTATCAAATATGAGTTTTATAAAACTTATGAAAAAGGTACTAATTTATGCAAAGCAATATCCAGAAATTTTAAATAAAAAGCAACTTGATTCATTATCTTTATTATCAAAAGGAGAGTCGTTGATTAATATTCATTTTCCACCAACTCAACAAGCACTTGTTGAGTCAAAAAAACGTTTGGTTTTTGATGAGTTATTCTTACTTCAAATAAAGTTCCTACTGAGAAAAAGAAAGACGAATAAAAATGCAACTTACCAACAATTACCTCAAAAGAAATCTTTATTAAAAGAATTTTTAAATAGTTTTCCATTTGAATTAACAAAATCTCAAGAAAATGTTTTAAATGAAATTAAAAAAGATTTATCTAGTCCTGTACCAATGTCTAGATTGCTTCAGGGAGATGTGGGAAGCGGTAAAACCATAATTGCAATAGCGTCTCTTTTACTTGTCATTGAAAAAAACTTGCAAGGTGCATTTATGGTCCCAACTGAGGTATTAGCAGAGCAGCATTACAAAAATTTATTAAAATATTTGAATCCCCTTTTCGTTTCTGTTGAGCTACTTACTGGGAATACTCCTCAAAAAAAGAGAAAAGAAATTTTCTCTAATTTGAACAATGGATTAGTTGATATCCTCGTAGGTACTCATGCATTATTTGAGGATAAAGTCATCTTTAATGCATTAGGGATGGTCGTAATTGATGAACAGCATAGATTTGGAGTTACTCAAAGAAATAGACTACTAAATAAAGGAGACAATACTAACCTGTTATCAATGACAGCAACACCAATTCCAAGAACACTTGCGCTTTCTATTTATGGTGATTTAGATGTGAGTCAAATTACTGAACTCCCTCCTGGGAGAGTCCCCATAACAACAAAAATAATTTCAGAAGATGATTTAACTAACTTGTTCAAGATTGTTGAAGATGAGATCAATCAGGGAAAGCAAGCTTATGTGATTTTGCCACTTATAGAAGATTCAGAAAAAATGAATTTAAGCTCCGCAAAGAAAATATTCAAATATTTATCAGAAGAGGTCTTTTTTAACAAAAAAGTTGGATTATTACATGGCAAATTAAGTTCACAAGAAAAGAATGAAGTAATTAATTCTTTTTTAAAGAATGAAATTAATATATTGGTTTCAACCACAGTAATTGAGGTTGGCATTGATGTGCCTAACGCCACAATTATGATTATTTATAATTCGGACAGATTTGGATTGTCCCAGCTACATCAATTAAGGGGAAGAGTTGGTAGAGGATCAACAAAATCTTTTTGTTATTTGGTAACACCAGATAAAAATGGATTAGAAAATAAACGACTTTGTGTTTTGCAAAAATCTAACGATGGCTTTTATATTGCAGAAAAAGACTTGGAGCTTAGAGGACCAGGCCAGATTTTAGGATATAGACAATCCGGATTGCCTGATTTTGTACTGGACAATTTACCTAACAATAAATTTCTTATTGATAAGGCTCGCGAAGAGGCTAATAAAATTGTTAGAGATGATCCTGATTTAAAAGAAAATATAGTTTTAAGGAATATACTTATTGATAATTCTGATAATAAATTCATTCATGATTTCTTAAATTGAAAACTATCATTGTAATTTTTGATATATATGCCACTATAAATCAATTGCAAATTTCAATTGAAAATTTGGAATAAAATACCAATTAAAGATAATGGAGAAAAATTAATAGCTATACCTAGCTGCCTAAAGTTTTTAGATCCCCACCCTTACTCACATTTAGGAGCACCCTACAAAGATAAAACTTCTATTTGGAAATTAAGGGAGGAGGTAGTAAACAGATTAGTAAAAGTAAATGATTATTTGTTATCAAAGAGTAGTTTTAACCTTTTAATTTATGACAGTTGGCGACCTTTAGAAGTCCAGGAATTTATGTTTAAAAGAGCAATTTTATTAGAGTGTGAAAAATCCGATATTGATATATCTTTTGAAAACATAAAATCTTATCCATCCATTTTAAAAAAAGTGGAGAAATTTTGGGCATATCCTTCTTATGACACTAGGTGTCCTCCCCCTCATTCAACTGGAGGAGCATTAGATGTTTGTTTATCAGATAAAGACGGAAATCTTGTTGAAATGGGAAGCATGGTTGATCAAATGGATGAGACCTCAAATCCTTTTTTTTATGCAAACATAAAGAATGAAGAAGCAATTATTTGGAATAGTAGAAGAAATTTATTAAGGCAAATTATGACTAAATTCGGATTTGCTCAGCATCCTAATGAATGGTGGCATTTTAGTTATGGTGATCAATTATGGGCTTGGAAAAATAAAAAAGCAAATGCCCTTTATGGAAAAATTTAAAATCTATTGATTTTCAGTTAGTAAATTCAATATATAATTTTCATCTTGAGAATTTATAAAATCTCCAAAATCTAAATCCAAATTACTCTTCCAATTATCAAATAATGGTTGAAGAGTTTGTTCTAAATCGTTAAGTTCCATTCTTTGTAAAAATGGTTTAGCAAGCCTTTGTAGATTTTTACTTCCCCCCAACCATAATTGGTATTTGTTTTGTCCACTTCCAACAAGTGCTAATTCGGCCATATAAGGCCTTGTACAGCCATTCGGACATCCTGTCATTCTGAATAATATTGTTTTTTGTATTTTTAGATCTAATAGTAAATTTTCAATCCTTTTTAATACGTCAGGTAATATTCTTTCAGCTTCAGTCATCGCAAGACCACAAAGTGGTAAAGCAGGACAAGCTAATGCATGTCTTTGTATTTCATTAATGTTTTCTAAATTTTCGTATCCAATTTTTGATAGAGATTTTTGTATTTCACCTTTGTTTTTATTGGCGATATTACAAAGTAAAATATCTTGATTTGGTGTAAGTCTTAAATCTAAATTATATTTTTTAACAATACTTGTGATGATATTCTTCTTCTCTCCTGATAATCTCCCTGATAATAATGGTAAACCTACGAAATAGGAGGTTTTATTTTGTTTATGCCAACCTAGGTAATCAATAAGTACCTTATCAGGTTCTTTTCTGATTTTTTTAATTTCTTTTTTGAAATATTTATCAAAAAGTATCTTTTTAAACCATTTAATACCTTTTCTATGAAGAAGATATTTCATTCTCGAATTTTTTCTTGATTTTCTATCTCCATAATCTCTTTGAATGGCCACAATGCTTTGTATCAATTCATAAACATCAGGTCCTTCAACATATCCAAGTGGATCTGCAATTCTGGCAAAGGTCTCTTCATTATTATGTGTGCGTCCCATACCACCTCCTACATAGAAGTTGCACCCTTCTAAGTTTCCATCTTTGGAAGTGAAGGCAACTATTCCTATGTCATTGGTGAGAAGATCAACAGAATTGTCTCCAGGAACTGTCACCGCACATTTGAATTTCCTTGGTAAATAAGTTGAACCATAAAGAGGTTCATCTTTTATACCACTAAAAACATTATCTTTGAATTGGAGCTTCCTAATTGCTTCAATATCTTTGTCAGGTTTTATGGTGTACTCTAAATCTCCATCAGCCCAGAGCTCTAAAAAAGTCCCTTGGCCAGCCATTGGGGTGAGAAGATCTGCAACTTTTTTTGCCAATGCTCTTGCAATTTTATAGTCTGGCGAATCAAATGGAGCCGCAGGGGCCATAACGTTTCTATTTATGTCTCCACATGCAGCTAATGTGGAGCCCATTGAATTTACTATTGTTTGAATTACTTCTTTTAAGTTCTCCTTTCTAATTCCATGCATTTGAAAGGCTTGTCTTGTAGTGGCCCTAAGTGTACCATTACCTAGTTTGTCAGATAATTCATCTAATGCTAAAAATAATTTCCCAGGAACTTCACCACCGGGATTTCTTAACCTAAGCATCATTTGCCAATCTTTACTTTTGCCCGGCCTTCTATTTTCCCTATTATCTTGTTGATAACTACCATGAAATTTTAGTAACTGAACTGCATCATTAGTAAAATGATCACTCTCATTAACTAATTCCGTAGCAAGTGGTTCTTTAAGAAATTGGCTACTTTTTTTAAAATTTTCAAATTTAGAAACTTCTAGTCCATTTGCCAAACAAACAGTTTCTTCCTTAGTAGGATCTTTTTTCTTTTTTACTTTCTCAACCTTGATCAAAGGACCAAAAAATATCTCTTTTTATACATTAGCGAAAAGCTTATTTAACTGGTAGTAAATTATAGTAAGTGAAGTCATATTTTTTTCTTGTCTAAATATTTACTTGAGATAGGAACAGAAGAGTTGCCCGCAAAGTTTTCTCATTCTGTTCTAGAGCAACTTAAATCTCTAATAGAATTTGAATTGGATAAAAAGTTAATCAAATTCGAACATATATATGTTACTTCCACACCAAGGAGGATAGTTTTACTTCTTGAAGGTTTAGTTGATTATGCAGAGGATAAGATAATAGAAAGAAAAGGGCCTAAAGCAAATTCAGCTTATTTAAATGGATGTCCTACTAATGCTGCTTTAGGATTTGCTAATAGCTTAGATATAGATGTAGGTGAGCTAGAAATAAAAAATACAGAAAAGGGTAATTTTGTATTTGGAAAGAAAATTGAGAAAGGACTATCAACTAAAAATTCATTGTCTTCTATTATCCCAAAATTAGTAAAGAATCTTCAAGGCCCTCGATTTATGAAATGGGGGGCTGGTAACATTAAATTTTCAAGACCTATTAGGTGGATTGCCTCTATTTATAATGATGAAATTCTTCATTTTGAATTTGATGAATGTGATCCAAAAATTAAAATAAGTAATAAAACAAAAAGTCACAGGCTAATCAATGAAGTTTTAGAGGTTCAGAATCCTGATGATTTTTTTGAATTATTGAAACGTAATAGAGTAATAGCTATTCGAAAAGAAAGAAAAGAAAAAATTGAAAGTTTAATAAATAAGGCATCCAAATCTTTAAATCTGAAACCTGACCTTTCAGAAGGATTACTTAATGAACTAACTGATTTAGTTGAATGGCCAGTCTTAATTATTGGCAAATTTAGTGATGAATTTCTTGATCTTCCGGTTGAAGTTCTCTCAACAGTAATGAAAAACCACCAGAGATACGTTCCTCTTTTATTGAAAAATAAAAGTTTTTCTAAACTAGATTTAAGCTCTGAAAAAAATATTAGTACAACTTTTTGCGTTATTTCAAATGGTCTTGAAGAATCAAATTATAATATTGCCAAAGGAAATGAGAAAGTATTAAGGGCAAGGTTTTCAGATGCAAAGTTTTTCGTAGAAAGTGACAAAAAAGTTGCTTCAATCGAAAGAAATGAAAAGCTTAAATCTGTTTCCTATATTAAAGGACTTGGAAATATATTTCAGAGGGTAGAAAGGATAGAGGAAGTTGCTAAAAAAATTCTTAAATTTTTAAATGATAAGTCTTTAGAAGAAATAAAAATAATAGAAGCTGCTAAATACTGTAAAAATGACTTATGTAGCGAAATTGTTTTCGAATTTCCTGAGCTGCAAGGAATAATGGGTGGTAAATATCTTAAATATGAAGGATTTAGTGAGGATGTTTGCTTGGCTGTCGCTGAACATTATTTACCTTCTTTTTATAAAGATGCTTTGCCCTCCACAAAATATGGCGCAATAGTTTCTATAGCAGATAAGGTCGAAACTTTAATAAGTATATTTATTTCTGGCAAACGTCCCAGTGGATCATCTGATCCTTATGCTTTAAGAAGAAATTTGAATGGAGTAATTAAAATAATTTGGGATTATGAACTTGATTTGCCTTTAGATAAATTATTTAACGAACTTATTGAGTTTTGGAAAATCGTATTTCCGAATTTAAACTTCTCAAGAGAAACAGTATTTAATGATTTAAATGAATTTTTAGTTCAAAGAATTGTTAGTCATCTAGAAGAAATATCACTAAGTAAAGAATTAATAAAGGCTGTTTGTTCTTCTGATGAATTATCTCAAAAAAGAGTATTGAATATTGTTGATCTTAAAAATAGGATTAAATCTATTATGAATTTTAACGAAAAGGGTAATTTTGTTCAAATTCAGAAGGTAATAACTAGGGTAAGCAAATTAGCAAATAATAGTGATCTTTCAAGAGACGTTCTCTCAACAAGAGATTCTGTAAACACACAACTTTTTGAAAAAGATTGTGAATTGAAAGTTTTTGAATTTATAGGAGAATTAGAAAAACTTTTTTCGGAAAGTTATTGCAATTATTTGGAACTTCTAAATTTGTTTGAGATTAATGTAAATACTATCGAGGATTTATTTGATAATGAAAAGGGAGTACTAATAATGTCAGAGGATTTAAAAATAAGAAATAATAGACTCAATTTGTTGAGCTTAATTAGAAATTATTCTCTTAAATTAGCCGACTTTACACTTTTGAACTCTTAACTTTAATTCCTCCCTTTATGGAGTAATTTTCTAGCATTTTTTCTACTTCTTTATTTTCCCTAACAGCACTATCAACTGGTTCATATTTTTGAGGTGCTAGAGCTTTCCCTCTTAAAATTGAACCAAGTGTAAGCATTGTAATTTTAAGTTGCTGTAATGGTTTCATGGAGACAACTCTTTTGTATAAGTAACTATCAAAAGTAAGTCTTTGTACATCCATGTCATCACACATCTCAACAAAGGCTTCTCTAGCAGAATCATTTCTATAGAAAATATTTTGAAGGATTTCTAGCACCTTATAAGTTGTGCCATATTTTTTATCCCATTTTTTAAGATAGTTTTTTAAATCTTTTTCTGATGGGATTACTTGACCGTTTTTTGATGCTTCAACAATTTCTTCAGCACACATTCTTCCGCTTTTTGCAGCAAAATATATACCCTCTCCAGAACTTTTTGTAACATAACCAGCTGCATCACCAACCAATGCCATTCTCCCAACTACTCTTCTTGGCCTTGGATGCTCAGGAATAGGGTGAGCTTCTACCTTTATTACTTCACCATTAACAAGTCTTTTCTTTGCCCTATTTCTTACACCCTCTTGTAGTCCTTTAATTAATGACTGATTCTTTTGCATGGTTCCAGTGCCCACAGCAACATGATCATATTTAGGAAATACCCACCCATAAAAATCAGGAGAAACATCAGTTCCTACATACATTTCAGCAAGATCTTCGTAGTAACTCATTTCTTCTTTAGGCAATTTAATTCTTTCCTGAAATGCAATAGCAACTTTGTAATCTCCTGCATCCATTGCCTTTGCTACCCTACTATTTGCTCCATCGGCCCCGATTAAAAGATCAACAGTAAGTTCCTTGAGCTCTCCTTTCTTATCTCCGTTCGTAAAATCTGAATAGGAAAGCTTATATGGCCCTTGATTATTTTCTCCAGTATCAATCGAAGTAACTAATCCATTTATTAATGTAGCGCCAAGATCCGATGCTCTGTTGCGCATAAAGGCATCCATAACTTCTCTTCTACACATCCCTATAAACTCATTATCACTTTTCCCATAAACTCTATCTAAACTTATATCTACCTCTCTATTCGATGGAGATATCATTCTCATATGCCTTACTTTTCTATCAATAATTGACTCAGGCAAATCAAATTCTTCGACCATGCATAGTGGAATTGCTCCTCCACATGGTTTTGCATTATCTAATTTTCTCTCGAAGAGCCAAGTTTTTATTCCAGCTTTAGCAAGTATTTCTGCTGCACATGAACCACTTGGACCTCCACCAATAACAGCTACCCTCAACATATGAAAAAAATAATACTGTATATAAAAACTACATCTTTTTTGCTTATAAAAGTGCATTTCTTAAAATAATAGTTAATATCGAAATATCTTTTCTTAAATCACTTCTAAATATTGGAACTAAACAAAGATATAGATCAATTTGATATACCACATGCTAAAAGAACTTATCTAAATAACCCAAATTCATCATTATTAAAAAAATTATTAATATTTTCTCCATTTCTTTTCCTTATCTTTTCTGTCGCTGCATTGCGATTTATTAGAAATGTAGAATTAATACCTCTTAATAATAATCTCAAATTTCAGTTTGAACGAAATCATGATGCCAGAATTTTAGGCCATCTTCCCTATAAAGAAACTCCTAAAGAGAAACTAGTTTTAATTGAGCCTAATATTGAAGTTCATATGGATATGCGCGATTCTCTCCTAAAGATGAGAGAAGAAGCCAGAAAGGATGGGATATATTTGGTCTTCTTGAGTGGTTTTAGATCAATAAATTTGCAAAACGATATCTTTTATTCTTTAAAATCTATTAGAAATCAAGAAGCTGCAGAAAGAGCTAGAGTTTCAGCCCCTCCAGGATATTCTGAACATAGTACTGGTTTCGCAATCGATATTGGTGATGCTACTCAAAGAGAAACTGACTTTGAGACCGAATTCGAAAATACTAACGCCTTTACATGGTTAAAAAAGAATGCAGCTAAATTCCACTTCAAGTTATCGTTCAACAGAGATAATAAATTTATAGATTATGAACCTTGGCATTGGAGATATGAGGGTTCAATTGAAGCTTTAAAAGTTTTTGAAATTTCAAATAGAGAATTATAAATTTAATTGATTAATTTAATTTTCAATTTGATTATATTTTCAAAGTCTTAAAGAGAAAATTTTCATAATAAGCATCCTTTGAGTTAGCCTTAATAAAGTTAATCAAAAATTTATATAAATTTTTATAGATGTCATCTTCAAAAAAAGAAATTAGGAATGTTGCAATTATCGCCCACGTGGATCATGGGAAGACAACTCTTGTGGATGCATTGTTATCACAATCAGGAATATTTAGAGATAATGAGGTTATCCCTACATGTGTAATGGATTCAAATGACCTTGAAAGAGAAAGAGGAATTACTATACTTTCAAAAAATACAGCAGTTAATTACAAAGATACAAGAATAAATATTATAGATACACCTGGGCATGCAGATTTTGGAGGTGAAGTCGAAAGGGTTTTGGGAATGGTTGATGGTTGTTTGCTAATTGTTGATGCAAATGAAGGGCCGATGCCTCAAACAAGATTTGTTTTAAAAAAAGCATTAGAAAAAGGACTTAGGCCTATAGTTTTTGTAAACAAAATTGATAGACCAAGAGTAGTACCAGAAATAGCAATTGATAAGGTTCTTGATTTGTTTTTAGAATTAGGCGCAGATGATGATCAATGTGATTTTCCTTATCTTTTTGGAAGCGGCCTATCTGGTTTCGCAAAAGAAGAGATGGAATCTAATAGTGACAATATGATGCCTCTTTTTGAAGCTATTATCAGACATGTTCCACCTCCAGTAGGCGACTCAAATAAGCCACTTCAGCTACAAATAACTACTTTGGACTATTCTGATTTCTTAGGCAGAATTGTTATTGGAAAAGTTCATAATGGAACTATAAAGAATGGTCAACAAGCAAGTTTAATTAAAGAAAATGGTAAAACTATAAAAGGTAAGGTCAGCAAATTATTAGGATTCGAAGGATTACAGAGAATTGATATAAATGAGGCATTTGCGGGTGATATTGTAGCTGTTTCTGGTTTCGAGGATGTCAATATTGGAGAGACAATAGCATGTCCTGATTCTCCCCATCCTCTTCCATTAATCAAAGTTGATGAACCTACCTTAAATATGACTTTTGTAGTCAACGATTCACCATTCGCGGGCAAAGAAGGCAAGTTTGTGACGAGTAGACAATTAAAAAATAGATTGGAAAGAGAACTTTTAACAAATGTTGCTCTAAGGGTAGAAGAAACTGACTCTCCTGACAGGTTTTCAGTTTCAGGAAGAGGAGAATTACATTTAGGGATTTTGATTGAAACGATGAGAAGAGAGGGTTTTGAGTTTCAAATCTCTCAACCTCAAGTTATTTTCAGAGAAATTGATAATGTTGAATGTGAACCTATTGAAACTTTGGTTTTAGATGTACCTGAAGTCTCTGTTGGTTCCTGTATTGAGAAACTTGGATCGAGAAAAGCAGAGATGAAAAATATGCAGACAAGTGCAGATGGGAGAACTCAATTAGAATTTCTTGTGCCATCAAGAGGACTTATTGGATTTCGTGGTGAATTTGTTCGCATAACAAGAGGTGAAGGTATAATGAGTCATTCTTTTTATGAATACAAACCAAAAACAGGAGATTTTGAAACTAGAAGAAATGGCGTTCTTATAGCTTTTGAGGAAGGTGTGGCCACATTTTATGCTTTAAAGAATGCTGAAGATAGAGGAGTTTATTTTATTAAACCCGGAGTTAAAGTTTATAAGGGAATGATAATTGGGGAGAATAATCGACCTCAAGATCTTGAGTTAAATATTTGTAAAACTAAGCAGTTGACTAATATGCGGTCAGCAGGTGCAGAGGAACTTGATACTTTGCAGTCACCTGTCGAGATTACTCTTGAAAGAGCTCTCGAATATATTGGCCCGGATGAAATGCTTGAGGTGACACCAGATTCAATAAGAATGAGAAAAATTAGTAAGAAGAGAAAATATTAATAATTAATTTTATGAATGAAGAAAGCAAAAAAAGTTTTAAAGATTCTCTTTATAATGCATTAAATCTTTTTAATAATCATGAATGGTATGAGGCTCATGATGCTTTTGAAGAAATTTGGAATTCAGTTGATGGCGATGAAAGACAAGTTATTCAAGGGATTTTGCAAGTATCCGTCTCGCAGTTTCACTTAAGTAAGGGTAATTTAAATGGCGCTACCATTTTGCTTGGAGAAGGTTTAGGTAGAATAAAAACTAGAACAAAGATTAATCTAGGGATTGATCTTGAATCTTTCTGCAAATGTTTGGAAGATTTATTGAGGAAATTACAATATAAAGAGAATGTAAATGAGAACGATAAGCCTTTTTTAAAACCACTTTATTAAATATGAATATATCTTGCTCTTTTATTAAATTATTATTTTGTATTTCATTTTTTTTTAAGAAAATAAACAATCATTCACAAGAAAGATGAACTTAAAAATTCAAAATGTATCTCTTTCAATTAAGGGAAGATTAATTGTAAATGATGTTTCCATAACTGTAAATCCCGGAGAGGTGGTAGGTTTGATGGGACCTAATGGTGCAGGGAAAACTACCACTTTTAATATTGCAGTTGGGAATATAAAACCTGATAAAGGTCAAGTTTTAATGAATGGTAAAGATATAACTAATTTCCCACTCCCAATTAGAGCAAGACTTGGGTTAGGTTATTTAACTCAGGAGGCGAGTATATTTAGAGATCTAACAGTAAAGGACAATATTGATTTGGCTTTGCAGAATTCTTCTTATAGTCGAGCGGCAATTAGAAATAGAAGAGAACAATTAATTAATGAATTTAATCTAAATAATTTTGTAGATAATTATGGTTATCAACTTTCAGGAGGAGAAAGGAGAAGGTGTGAAATAGCGAGAGCTCTCACTGTAGGAAGAAAAGGACCTAAATATTTTTTGTTAGACGAACCGTTTGCTGGAATTGACCCTCTAGCTGTTAGTGATTTAAAAAAACTTATTCTTAAATTAAGTAGTGTCGGGGTAGGTATTCTTATTACAGACCATAATGTGAGAGAAACTCTATTAATTACAGACAAGTCATATGTATTAAGTGAAGGAAAAATTTTAGCTTACGGATCATCAACTGAATTAGCAGACGATCCAATAGTAAAGAAGTATTATCTGGGTGATAATTTCAAACTTTGAATTGCTTTTGCAAAACAAATTAAACTTAATTATTAAAGATTCACTCATAAAAGATTGATTTAAATTATTATTTATTTGTCGTTGAATATTAAAACTGGATAAACTTCTTCAAATGATAATGGTTAATATTTTAAAAAATTTTATCTATGACCCTGTTTCAGTATTTGGTCTTTTAGTTTTTTATATTCTTTTAGCTAATTTACCTATATCTTTATGGGCAGTTTTCAAAAAAAAGTCTTCCTTAATTGTTAAAATTCTCACTATTCTAGCGAATCTATTCATAACACTTCAATTATTTTGTAGGTGGTCAATTTCTGGACATTTCCCGATTAGTAATTTGTATGAGTCTCTCTATTTCCTGACTTGGGGGATCACAATTGGACAACTATTGATTGAGAGGGAATATCAATCTCCAATTATTCCCTCAATCGCGATACCTATTGAGTTGCTAACTGTTGCTTTCGCTTGTTTCGTTTTGCCTGAAGATTTGAAATTATCATCCAACTTGGTTCCGGCTTTAAGATCAAGTTGGTTAGTAATGCATGTAAGTGTTGTAATGCTTAGTTATGCGGCACTAATAATGGGTTCGTTGCTTTCGGCTTCTGTTCTATTAGTTAATAAAAACAAACCTCTTCAAATTAGAAGTAGTTCTACAGGTATAGGAGGTTTCAAAATATCTGATAACTATTCTTTAAATGATTTAATTAATCCTATAGAATTTTCTCATTCAGAAGAATTAGATACTTTAAGTTATCGTTCCATATTAGTAGGTTTCGTTCTTTTGACTCTCGGTTTAATTTCTGGTGCTGTTTGGGCTAATGAAGCATGGGGAACATGGTGGAGTTGGGATCCAAAAGAAACATGGGCATTTATATCATGGTTGTTTTATGCAGCTTATCTGCATATGAGAATAAGTAAAGGCTGGCAAGGAAGAAGACCAGCTTTATTGGCTACCACTGGATTTCTAGTGGTTTTAGTATGTTACTTAGGAGTTAATTTTTTAGGAATAGGTTTACATAGTTATGGATGGATCTTTGGGTGATTTTTAATTTTACAGAATTATTATTGAGGTTCCGAAATCAACTTCCCATTTTGCGCTTCTTCTGCAACTTTTCTTAAGTCATCACAACCCTCTTTTAATGTTGGATAAGCAAACATTCCACTTCCGGCAATAAAACAGTTAGCACCAGCATCAGCACATTGTGAAATAGTCCAATTCGCTTTTATTCCACCATCAACTTCAATGTCGACATTTAAGTTTTTTTCTATAATAAAATTTCTTATTTTTCTTATTTTATTAAGCATTGTTGGGATATAAGCTTGTCCTCCAAAGCCTGGATTAACCGTCATAACCAAAACATGATCAACCATATCCATAATGTTTTCTATCATTTCAAATGGAGTATGAGGATTTAATGCTACTGATGGAGATCCACCTAGGTCTCTTATTCTTCCGAGAACTCTATGCAAATGAGTATTTGCTTCTGCATGAGCTATTACTACTCCTGGTTCACCATTTGCTCCTTTTGTAGCATTTATATAAGATTCAAGCATGGTTTCGCAATTATATTGGCTTACCATTAATTGAGTTTCAAAAGGGACATTGCAATATTTTCTGCATGCAGCAATCATCTCAGGACCGAAAGTAAGATTTGGAACGAAATTACCATCCATTACATCAAATTGAATTCTATCTACCCCAGCTTCCTCTAGTTCTTTTACACATGCCCCCATATTTGCCCAATCGGCTGGTAATACTGAAGGAATTATTTGAATTGGTCTATTAACACCAGCTAAATTTGTTTGATTTGACTCAGTCATTTAATTTTTAAAATATTTAATAAAGATACTATATTTAGTTGTTTATTCCTAATTTCAAGTCACGGCCTGATAAAGTAACAGCTGTAAAGAGTTAAAAAAAGCTTAATAGCATAATAATTCTTGTAAAAAATGACATTTTTTATGAGATCATACTCAAAACCTTTTAGAAAATCCTCAAAAATTTAAATTGTGAATCAAACTTTAATTCAAGAAATTCTCGAAGTTGTCGAGCAAGCAGCAATTGCTTCAGCAAAACTTACAGGACTCGGTCAAAAAGATGAAGCTGATGCTGCAGCCGTCGAAGCAATGAGATTGCGTATGGGTAAAATTGAAATGAAAGGAAAAATTGTTATTGGAGAAGGTGAAAGAGATGAAGCACCTATGCTTTATATAGGTGAAGAAGTAGGAAGTGGAAGTGGACCAGGGGTTGACTTTGCGGTAGATCCTTGTGAAGGAACTAATCTTTGTGCGAATAATCAAAGAGGCTCTATGGCGGTTTTAGCTGCTTCAGATACTGGAGGTCTTTTTAATGCACCTGATTTTTATATGAATAAATTAGCCGCTCCACCTGCAGCCAAAGGGAAAGTAGATATTAGAAATTCGGCTACTGAAAACTTGGAAATACTTAGTGATTGTTTAGATCTTTCTATTGATGAACTAACTGTTGTTGTAATGGATAGAACTAGGCATAAAGATTTAATTAAAGAGATTCGAGGATGTGGTGCAAAAGTTCAACCCATTTCTGATGGCGATGTTCAAGCTGCTATTGCATGTGGTTTTGCCGGAACTGGAACACATTGCTTGATGGGTATAGGCGCTGCTCCAGAAGGTGTTATTTCAGCTGCTGCAATGAGAGCTCTTGGTGGACACTTTCAGGGACAATTAGTTTATGATCCGGCAATTGCTCAAACTTCTGAATGGGCTGATTACACAAAAGAAGGAAACATAAAACGTCTAAATGAAATGGGGATAACCGATATAGATAAAATCTATGAAGCTAACGAATTGGCTTCAGGAGAAAATGTTGTTTTTGCTGGAAGTGGAATTACTGATGGATTATTATTTGATGGAGTTAAATTTGAAAGGGATTGTGTAAGAACAAGCAGTCTAGTAATCAGTACATTAGATAGTACTGCAAGATTCACAAATACTGTTCACATAAAAGATGGTGCTAAGAGTATCAGCCTTTAAAAATTCACTTTTAATCTTATGCATATTGTTGTCGTCGGACTAAGTCATCGCACGGCACCTGTTGAAGTGCGTGAGAAGTTAAGTATTCCTGATCAATCTATAACAGAATCATTGAGAGCATTAAAAGCTTTCTCTGATGTGTTAGAGGTATCAATTTTAAGTACTTGTAATAGGCTAGAAATATATGCTCTTGTAAAGGATAAAAATACTGGTATTTCATCTATTAAAGAATTTATTTCAGATTATTCTGGAATTATTTTTGAAGATTTAAATCAACATCTTTTCTGCTTCAGACAAGAAGACGCAGTTTTGCATTTAATGAAAGTTTCTGCTGGACTCGATAGTCTCGTTTTAGGCGAAGGACAAATCCTTTCGCAGGTAAAAAAAATGATGAGATTAGGTCAAGAGAATCAATCTACTGGCCCTATCCTAAATAGATTATTAACCCAATCTGTTAGTACCGGTAAAAAAGTAAGATCCGAAACAAATTTAGGGACGGGAGCCGTATCAATTAGTTCAGCAGCTGTAGAACTTGCTCAATTAAAAATTGGACAAGAAAAAGGGTTTGATACTCTTGTAAGTTTAGAATCAGAAAAGGTTCTTGTAGTTGGCGCTGGAAGAATGAGTCGGCTTTTAATAACCCATTTAAAATCAAAAGGATGCCATAAACTTATCCTTGTCAATAGAAATATTAATAGAGCTATAAATCTTGCAGTCGACTTTCCCGACTTAGAAATTGTTTGCAAAGATTTGAACGAATTAGATGAAAATATATCAATATCTTCTCTTGTTTTCACTAGTACTGCCTCTGAAGAGCCAATAATTGATCTAGCTAAAATTGAAAAATTAAATTTAAGCAGTAATCTTAAATTTATAGATATTGGTGTACCGCGAAATATATCTAATGATGTTAAACAACATCAATATGTAAAATCATTTGATGTGGATGACTTACAAGAAGTAGTTTCAAGAAATCAAGAATTTAGGCAGAAAATTGCAAAGGAAGCAGAATCTCTAGTCGAAGAAGAGAGAATCATTTTCCTAGAATGGTGGGCAAGTTTAGAGGCAGTTCCAGTAATTAATAAACTTAGATCTGATTTGGAATTAATAAGAAAAGAAGAATTACAAAAAGCACTTAGTAGGATGGGACCAGATTTTTCTGCGCGAGAAAGAAAAGTTGTGGAAGCACTTACTAGAGGAATTATTAATAAAATACTTCATACACCCGTTACCAAGTTAAGAAGTCCTCAATCCAGAGAAGAAAGACAAGCTTCTTTAAAAATTGTTGAAAAATTGTTTTCTTTGGTAGAAGAGGATAAAAATAACTAACTTTTTTCGATTTATATTAAGTTTTTCCAGTGATTTATCGAAATACCTTTGTAAACTGACCATTTGTATTTCTAAATATGCCCATAATCAGTTACTTTATGTAGTTGTATATCTATCTCCATTAGATTGAATGAAGCGTGTGTTGGCCATAATCCTCGGAGGAGGAAAAGGTTCTAGACTTTACCCCTTAACAAAAATGAGGGCTAAACCTGCTGTGCCATTGGCAGGTAAGTATCGTTTAATAGATATACCGATTAGTAATTGTATAAATTCAGGGATTGAAAAAATGTACGTATTGACTCAGTTCAATAGTGCATCTCTCAATAGACATATAGGAAGAACTTATAATCTAAATGGACCTTTTGGTCAAGGATTTGTGGAGGTGTTAGCGGCGCAACAAACACCTGATAGTCCAAAGTGGTTTGAAGGTACTGCTGATGCTGTAAGAAAATACCAATGGTTGTTTCAAGAATGGGATGTTGATGAATATTTAATATTGTCAGGTGATCAACTGTACAGAATGGACTACAGTTTATTTGTTCAACATCATAGAGATAATGGTGCTGATTTAACTGTTGCAGCTTTGCCTGTTGATGAAGCTCAAGCAGAAGGTTTTGGCCTAATGAGAACCGATGATGTAGGAAATATAAAAGAATTTAGTGAAAAGCCTACTGGAGAGAAGTTGAAAGCTATGGCAGTAGATACTTCAAAATTTGGATTAAGTAAGGAGTCAGCTGCCGAAAAACCATATCTAGCCTCTATGGGGATTTACGTTTTTAGCAGAAATACTCTCTTCGATCTTCTAAATAAATTTCCTAATTATACGGATTTTGGTAAGGATATAATTCCAGAAGCCCTCAATAGAGGCGATACTCTTAAAAGTTATGTATTCGATGATTATTGGGAAGATATCGGCACAATTGGGGCATTCTTTGAGTCAAACCTTGCATTGACTGAGCAACCAAAACCTCCATTTAGTTTTTA
This sequence comes from Prochlorococcus sp. AG-347-M15, assembly GCA_003281185.1. GTDB lineage: Bacteria > Cyanobacteriota > Cyanobacteriia > PCC-6307 > Cyanobiaceae > Prochlorococcus_A. The sequence continues at coordinate 26,970 of QCCS01000005.1, read as the reverse complement.
TGATGAGAAATTTCCAATTTATACTAGACCTAGATTTTTACCACCCTCTAAACTTGTAGATGCTCAAATTACTGATTCAATTGTTTGTGAAGGCACAATCTTGAAGTCATGCAGTATTTTACATTGTGTTTTAGGTGTAAGAAGCAGGATTGAAAGTGACTCGGTTCTTGAGGATACTCTTGTTATGGGAGCCGATTTCTTTGAATCCCCTGAGGAGAGGATTGAACTAAGAAAAGGGGGCGGAACGCCTCTTGGAGTAGGTGAAGGGACTACTGTAAAAAGAGCAATTCTTGATAAGAATACAAGAATTGGCGATAATGTCGTGATCATTAATAAAGATCGAGTAGAAGAAGCAGATAAGCCAGAATTAGGCTTTTATATCAGAAATGGAATTGTTGTAGTAGTTAAAAATGCAACTATTGCAAACGGAACTGTTATTTAAATCTTTTCCATCATTTTTCGCTGACATAAGTATTTTTTTTGAGCAATTTTGTTGAGTTGCAGGCACACTGTATTTATTGAGTTTTTTAATTTTTTATGTCCAAGGCACATTTTGGTTTAATAGGTCTTGGTGTTATGGGCGAAAATTTAGTTCTTAACGCAGAGAGAAATGGATTTTCTAGTGTAGTTTTTAATAGGACTTACTCAAAAACCGAAGAATTTTTACAAGGTCGTGGCCTTGGGAAGAATATAGAAGGAGCTGAAACTCTTCAAGAATTTGTTAATAAGCTAGAGAGACCTAGAAGAATTCTAATGATGGTAAAGGCTGGGCCCGCAACAGATGCTGTCATTGATAATATTTCTGGATACCTCGAGGAAGGAGATTTATTAATAGATGGCGGCAACTCTCAATTTAAAGATACAGAAAGGAGGGTGAATACTCTTGAAAGTAAAAGTTTTGGATACATTGGGATGGGAGTCTCGGGAGGGGCCAAAGGAGCTTTAGAGGGTCCAAGTATGATGCCCGGTGGTACAAAGGCTTCATATGATGCAATAGAAAGCCTATTAACAAAAATGGCTGCCAAAGTTGAAGACGGACCATGTGTTGCATATGTTGGACCAGGAGGCTCAGGTCATTTTGTAAAAACTGTTCATAACGGAATTGAATATGGAATTGAACAAATACTTGCAGAAGCTTATGACCTTATGAAGAGAGTCAAAGGTATGAACGGTCAGCAAATGTCAGAGGTATTTGGTATTTGGAATAATACTGATGAATTAGCTTCTTATCTTGTTGAGATAACAGAGATTTGTCTAAATACAAAAGATGAGATAACTGGAGATGATGTCGTGGAAAAAATATTAGATAAAGCTGGCCAGAAAGGTACTGGGTTATGGACTGTTGTAAGTGCTCTAGAACTGGGGGTATCAGTCCCAACTATTTATGCATCTTTGAATGCAAGAGTAATGAGTTCTTTAAAAGAGCAACGTAGTGAGATTGAAAAAACTATCCCATCTAAAGAAATAGAGGATTTTGATTTAGGAAATATATCAGATGGAATGAAACCTTTATTTGATGCTGTAGTCCTTGCCACAATTGCTAGCTATGCCCAGGGTATGGACATTTTAAGAGAAGCATCTGCAGTATATAACTATGGTTTGAATATGCCGTCAATTGCTCAAATATGGAAAGGTGGTTGCATAATTAGATCAAAATTATTAGGTAAAATTCAAGATGCTTATAACAAAGATCCTAATCTAAAGAATTTAATTTTTGATGATTGGTTCAATAATGAAATTGCGACAAGATTAGATAACTTAGCTAAAGTTGTTTCTTTATCCACAAAAGCTGGTATACCGGTCCCATGTCTATCCAGTACCTTAGATTATTTGAATAGTTATAGAACCAATAGACTTCCTCAGAATCTTGTTCAGGCAATGAGAGACTGTTTTGGCTCTCATACATATGAAAGAATTGATAAGGAAGGTAGTTTTCATACTGAATGGATGAAATGATTGAAAAGGTTAAAAATGGATATACACTTAACATTTACAAAGACAAGTTAGAGCTATCTACAGCGGTTCTTAAGTTTATTGAAAGCCACATTATTCATACTTTAAAAAAGAAAGAAAGGTTCAAATTTTGTGTAAGCGGAGGCTCAACTCCTAAATCTGTCTATAAGCTTTTATCAAAAAGTGATCTAAGGTGGGATATGGTCGATGTCTTTTTAGGGGATGAAAGATGTGTTGATCCAAATTCAGAATTGAGTAACTCATTAATGTTGAAGAATTCATTGTTAACTAATTTTGGATCTAAAGCTTTTTTTTATGAAATTTTCAATGATTTAAATGCTGATGATGAAGCTACAAAAAATCAATTTATTTCTAAATTATTTGAAAAATGCGGATCAAATCCTCCAACTTTTGATTTAACTTTATTAGGTCTTGGAGACGATGGTCATACAGCCTCACTATTCCCTTATCGAAAAAATAATAATGTAGATGATTTTGTTATTTTTAATGAAGGTAAAGGTTTAAAAAGAATTTCATTAACTCCAAAGGTTCTTTCAGCTTCTTCAAAGATAGTATTTTTAGTTTGTGGAGCTTCTAAAAGAATTGCTCTTGAGAGGTTATTAGATGAAAATGAGCCACCAGATAGAACACCATCAAAATTAATAAAATCTATTAATCAAATTTCAATATTTTGTGATCAGGAATCAGCAAAAGAATTAGAAATTTAGTTAAAGTCTATTAATAATTTAAGTTATTTAATGAATAAGAAAAAGTTTTTATTCCAGAAAAAGGAATTCGATGGTTGGAAAACATTAAATGATACTGTTATGGGTGGATCAAGTTCAGCTTTTTGTGAAATTTCAAATTCCGGTTTGATATTAAAGGGTAATATTGTCGAGAAAGCAGGTGGATTTGTTAGTTGTAGATCGTCTGTATATAAACCTTCTTTAAATGTATCTGAGTATTCATCTTTTGAATTAAATATTGATGGACAAGGAAGAACTTTTAAATTTGCTGTCGCTTGTGAAGATGATCTACTAGGACTAACCGAATTTATTCCGGGTGGACTTAGATGGATTAAATCATTCCCAACAAAAAAATTCGGGACAACAAATATTCAAATTCCTTTTAGTGAGTTAAAACCTTCAATAAGAGCTAATAAAGTAAGTTTTCCATTTAAATTCAAGCCATCTAAAATTAAAAGATTGCAACTACTTCACTCTAAGTTCGGTGATGATGGATTACTTAATAATGAGTTTAAACAGGGTTCAATAAAAGTTTTAATTAAATCAATAAGTGTTATTTGAAAATCCACCTAAAAATATAGAGAGCTTAATAGCTAAATCAGCAGATTTAACAAATAAACCTTTTGTTCATTCCGTAGTAAAAAAAAATGGTGAATACGAATTCGAAGATGATGATATTGATTTAACAGTTAATATCTTATGTCGAGATAAAGAAGGTAAAAGATTAGAAATTTATGATCTTGAATTAGAACTTTTTAAATCAAATAAAGAGTTGGTTTTAGTAATCTCTAAACTTAACTTCCCTAGTGAACCAATATTATGGTGTGGAGTTAAAACATTATGGATGGATAGCAATAATGGAAAAAAATGCAACTCACCAAAATACAGCGCTAGATTGGAAAATTTAGCAAATAGGATAAAAAGTTTTATTGATTAAGAAAATAAAATATGATCTCATTTATATATCAGTGACAGCCCCTAAACTTGATGTGCTTACGATTCTCGAATATTTTGAAAGAATTCCTCTTTTGTATTTTTGAATAGGTTTTACCCAATCTTTTTTTCTTTTTTCTAATTCTTCGTCAGATAAATCAACTTCAATTAGTTGTTTTACAGCATCTACTGTAATTAAATCACCTTGTTTTATTAGAGCTATATTTCCTCCTACAGCAGCTTCTGGAGCTATGTGACCCACAACAAGACCATAGGTACCCCCGCTAAATCTGCCATCGGTAATTAAAGCCACCTTCTCTCCTAGCCCTTGACCAACAATCGCAGATGTTGGAGCTAACATTTCTCTCATGCCTGGACCTCCTACAGGACCTTCGTTTCTAATAACAACAACATCCCCAGCTTTAATATCGTTATTTAATATGGACTTTAAACAATCCTCTTCACTTTCAAAAATCTTTGCAGGGCCTGTTAATACAGGGTTTTTTACTCCGCTAATTTTGGCTACAGAACCTTCGCTCGCTAAGTTACCTTTTAATATCGCTAGATGTCCTTTTTTATAAAGAGGGTCATCTATGTCTCTTATGACATTTTGATTTGTTGGAGGCTTATCTGGAATATTCTGTAAGTATTCTGAGATGGTTTTACCTTCAATGTTTTTGCAATCCCCATGAATTAATCCTGCATTCAAAAGTATTTTCATTACTTGTGGAATCCCACCTGCCTTATGAAGATCGACCGTCACATATTTACCACTCGGTTTAAGGTCACAAATAACGGGTACTTTTTGTCTGATTTTCTCAAAATCATTAATGTTGATATCTATTCCTGCAGTATTCGCAATAGCTAAGATGTGCAATACCGCATTTGTTGATCCGCCAATTGCCATAATTACTGATATTGCATTTTCAAATGCTTTCTTTGTCATTAGGTCTAGAGGTCTTATATCTTTTTCTATTGCAGAGACTAATATCTCAGCACTTTTATCTGCACTTAGTTCTTTCTCAAGATCTTCAGCAGCCATAGTGGAACTGTGAGGAAGACTTAACCCTAATACTTCAATAACCGCAGACATTGTATTAGCTGTAAACATTCCACCACAGCTACCAGCCCCAGGAATACAATTTTTCTCAACTTGGATTAGCCTTTCTTCATTAATTTTGCCTGATGTTAATTGTCCAACAGCTTCAAATGCACTAACAACAGTAAGATCTTCTCCATGCAATTTCCCAGGTTTTATTGTACCTCCATAAATAAAAATTGAGGGAATATTCATTCTCGCTATCGCAATCATGGCACCCGGCATATTTTTATCACATCCACCTATAGCAAGTACTCCATCCATACTCTGAGCATTGCATGCTGTTTCAATTGAATCAGCAATAACTTCTCTTGAAACTAGGGAATACTTCATGCCCTCTGTTCCCATAGAAATCCCATCACTGACTGTTATAGTCCCAAACATCTGAGGCATCCCACCTGATCTCTTTATTGACTCTTCAGCTTTTAGAGCTAACTTATTTAAACCCATATTGCATGGTGTTATGGTGCTGTATCCATTTGCAACCCCAACAATAGGTTTATTAAAATCTTCATCATTAAATCCAACAGCTCTTAACATTGATCTGTTAGGGGATCTTTGCACACCTTGGGTTATTGCAGATGATCTGAGTTTATTCATATTATTAGAGAACCTTTTTTATTTTATTGCCCCAACTCTTCAAGTTGCTTCCTCACATCAGCAATTGCAGAATTAAGTTGCTCAACTTTCTTCTCAAGATTCTCTCCATCAACTTCATTTATATTTTCATTTGAATCAATCGCTTCTGAACCGTCTTGAATTCTGGAGGAATACATCATTGCTTTTTGTTTTTTTTCCTCCTTTCTTTTGTCTGCTTCGGATATTAGCCACCAAGCTAGACCTGCTGCTCCAATAAAAGCACCGCTTATTAATGATAAAAGATTATTTGAAGACGAATCTCTGTATTCAGACATTGGCAAAATATTTACTCCTATATTCTATATTAGTTCTTATCTTGAAATATAGTACTTAAACGCGACAGAGGATTCCCAATACCCGGTACTAATAGTTGTGTTTTTTCGTCTTCCTCATCTATGCAAGAAGTGTAAATTACCTGATTAGGGAGTAATTTTGCAATTTCATTTAACCCTTTATTTGAGCAAATAGCAGTTATTAAAAGAATCCTATTTGAATTAACACCTAATTCCTTTAATTTAATTAAAGTTTCTAATGTTGCTGATTTTGTTGTTATTTGTTCTGAATAAAATATAACTCCTTCATTTGATTCAATAGTTTTAGGAAGTTCTCCTAATGAGAGGGTTGAATTAGGAATTACTTCTTTAGATCCAAACCAAAGAGATAACCCTTCGGGCAACATTGCGAGCACTTTTATAGGATAATCATTATTAATAAAGAATCCATCTGCGTCTCCATTATCAGTATTTACTATTTCTTTTTTATATGGAAGCCAATTACGTAATGCTTCATATGTAAGCCATTTCCCTAATTGCTCATATCCTGTTGAGTACAAAATATTTGGAGTATTTTTTTCTCGCAATATTGAAAGCCAATGTTTTATTAATGGATGAGGAGGAACAATAACCTTTAGTGACATTGCCATATATTTTCCTTTAAGATACTATTACAAACTTTAAATACTTAAGTTCTAAAATACAGTCTTATTATGATTAAATCAATTGTTTTCCCCTCACTAAAGAATGCATTAATTACTTTGTTATTCGTCGGGATTTTATTTTTTAATTCTGTAAATTCTGCATGGGCTAAAAGACCTCCTGAGATTAGAAACCAGCAAGACCTTAATTTAGAGCCAGATATGCATGGTCAAGACTTAAGCGGTAACGAATACGTCAAGTTTGATTTGAATGGGTTTAATTTCAGTGAAAGTAATTTAGAAGGGGCGGTGTTCAATAATAGTAAATTGCAAAACTCAAAGTTTACTGGAGCAAATTTAAGAGATGCACTAGCTTATGCAACAGACTTTAAAGATGCTGATCTTTCGGATGTTAATTTTACTAATGCTTTATTAATGGAGAGTAATTTTGAAGGTGCAAAAATAGATGGTGCAGATTTTACTGATGCTGTTCTGAGTCGTACACAACAAAAACAATTATGTGCTATTGCTAATGGCACAAATAGTTCTACAGGAGAAAGTACAGAATATAGCTTAGGTTGTTAATCATCAAAGATGAAAAAAAAAATTCCAGTTATTGTTGTTTCGGGATTCCTTGGTTCGGGTAAAACAACTTTTCTAAGATATTTATTAAAAGAGAGTAATAAAAAATTTGGTTTAATAATTAATGAATTTGGTGATGTTGGAATTGACGTTGATTTGATTAAAAGTTGTGATAAATGTGATGAATCTGAAGAAGACTGCGTTATCGAATTAAACAATGGATGTTTATGTTGTACTGTCCAAGATGATTTTGTTCCATCAATAAAAGCTCTCCTAGAATTTAATCCTCCTATCGAATCAATAATTATCGAAACAAGTGGCTTGGCACTACCAATTCCCTTAATTCAAGCACTTAACTGGCCTGAGATTAGGTCTTCCATCTATCTTGATGTTGTTGTTGGCATCGTTAATGGAGAATCAATGCTTAATGGTTCACCAATTAATGATTTAAATAAAATAACAAAACAATATAACGAAACAGATAAAATTGATCACAATGCCACTATAGATGAACTTTTTGAGGAGCAACTAGAAGTTTCTGATATCGTTTTAGTCTCAAGATCAGATATCTTAAATGATGATCAGTTTGACGTTGTAAAAAATAAAATTCAAGTAAGTCTAAACTCATCTACACCAGTCCTTAAATCCAAGAATGGCAAAATTGATTTAAATTATCTATTTGACTTTAATTTTAAAAAAGAGACTTATAAAGAATTTTTAACGGAAGAACATGACCATAATCATGTTGAGCTTGTATCAGATTCATTTAAATTAAATTATTTCCTTGAAAAAAATGAATTTGAAAAGGAGATGTCAAAAATCTTGGACGAATTAAACATTCTTCGAATAAAAGGACGTATTTGGATACCAAACAAATCATTGCCTTTACAAATACAAATTGTTGGAAAGAAAATCAACACCTGGTTTGAAGAAGCTCCAGATAATTGTTGGAGACCAAATGATAATGCTGGGCTTGAATTAGTAATAATTTCCTTTGATGAAAAATCTATAAAAAATTTTAATAGAAAAATTAAAGAGAAATTTAAGATTTTAAGTGACCCAATAATAGCAATTTGACTTTATAGTTAGCAGTCGGGACACTAACTACAGTAGACAGTCCAAGATGGAAAATCCAAAAATTACTTTAAAACAAATAATCTCTGACGACGTTACATCAATTGATAAAATAAAATGTTCAAAATGTGGAGGGGCAGGAAATTTTAAAACACCTGAAAATTCAAGAAGAACTTGTTTAGTTTGTTTTGGTAGAGGCTACATAAACATTTAATAAATCAGAAAATCTTAAGGTAAAAATATTTGTTTATTAATCAATAGTTTTTTTTATGAAAATTTAAACTAATCTTCTAGTAGAAAATTAATTTTTAATTGGAACAATTTGCTGTAAAAGTTTTTATAAGACTAAGACCCTCAGTTTTAGATCCAGCAGGGGAAGCGACTAAATCTGCTTCTATAAAACTTGGAGCCGAGGGAATAAAATCATTACGTATAGGAAAAATGATTGAGGTAAAAATAGAAGGTAATGGTGAAAACGAAGTAAGAGAAAAAATTGATTTATTGTGTGATAGGTTATTCGCAAATACTGTTATTGAAGATTATGAGTATTCACTAGAAAAATTATAAGATGGATAATTTTACTGTAGGAGTTGTTGTCTTCCCTGGTTCTAATTGTGATCGTGATGTTTCATGGGCATTGGAAGGTTGTTTAGATATAAGAACAAAATACTTGTGGCATGAGTCTTCAGATTTAAGCGATGTAGATGCAATAGTTTTACCCGGAGGATTTAGCTATGGTGATTATCTAAGATGCGGAGCAATAGCGAGATTCTCTCCATTAATAAATGCTTTGGATTACTTTGTTAAAAGTGGAAGAAGAGTTTTAGGAATTTGTAATGGGTTCCAAATTTTAACAGAATCAGGCTTTTTGCCTGGTGCCCTTACTGCAAATAAAAATCTTAATTTCATCTGTGATGATGTTGAACTTGATATTGTTTCTTCAAAAGGAGGTTGGTTTAATGATGGAGATGAAAAACAAACTATTAAGTTACCCATAGCGCATGGGGAAGGAAGATATCATTGTGATTCTGATACTTTAAAAAAACTTGTAGATAATGAATTGATCGCTTTGAGATATAAAAATAATCCTAATGGATCCTCATTCGATATCGCAGGCATAACTAATGAAAAGGGTAATGTTCTAGGTTTAATGCCTCATCCAGAGCGAGCATGTGACGAGACAATTGGTGGGACTGACGGTCTTTTTACATTAAAATCATTAATATTGAAATAAAAAAAGACCCCCAATTTTTAGGGTCTTTTTTATTTGATTTTGGAAGAAATTAAACAGTAGCTTTTACTTTTGGATCTAAATCACCTTTTGCGTAAAGATCAGCAAAGTAATTTGTGCTGTTTTGTTTGATCTTACTTGCTTGACCTTCGCACCAGAACTGCTTGTATCTATCAAGACAAACTTGCTTCATGTATTTTCTGGCAGGTTTGTTGAAATGTCTTGGGTCAAAGTTTGCCTTATCAGCAAATGCTGCCTCTCTAACCGCTGCAGTGAAAGCAAGTCTGTTATCGGTATCAATGTTGACTTTCCTAACTCCATTTCTTATTCCCTCTTGAATCTCTTCAACAGGAACACCATATGTTTGAGGGATTTCACCACCATATTTGTTAATGATATCCAACCATTCTTGAGGCACTGAACTAGATCCGTGCATTACAAGATGTGTATTTGGAAGTGCTTTATGGATCTCAGCAATTCTGCTTATTGCAAGAACTTCTCCTGTAGGCTTCCTTGTGAATTTATATGCACCATGACTTGTACCTATAGCAATTGCTAATGCATCAACTTTTGTTTTGGCAACAAAATCTGCCGCTTCTTCAGGATCAGTCAAAAGCATATCTGTAGAAAGTTCACCTTCAAATCCATGACCATCTTCTGCCTCACCCTTTCCTGTTTCTAGTGAACCTAAGCAACCCAACTCTCCTTCAACACTAACTCCAACTGAATGGGCAAAATCTACTACTTTTTTAGTAACTGCAACATTATATTCATAACTAGCGGGTGTTTTTGCATCTGCCTCCAGAGAGCCATCCATCATTACTGATGTGAAACCATTTATTGCTGCCGAATAGCATGTTGAAGGCTCATTACCATGGTCTTGGTGCATTACTACTGGAATATTAGGATATGTTTCTGTAGCGGCAAGTATTAGATGACGTAGGAAAATTTCTCCTGCATAATTTCTTGCCCCTCTTGAAGCTTGGAGGATTACAGGACTATCAGTTTCATATGCTGCTTCCATGATTGCTTGAACTTGCTCAAGGTTATTAACATTGAAAGCTGGAATACCGTAACCATTCTCAGCAGCGTGATCTAAAAGTAGTCTTAGTGGAACGAGGGCCATAATTAAAATAAGTTAAATGCTATATAAAGCATATGTTTCCGAGAGTTTAGTATAAAGAGGTATCAAATGTCACGTCATTAGATATACAAAATACTAAATTAAAGAAACTAATTTTATGACCCAGAGTATATTTTTAGAATTTTTTTTTTAATAAGTGTAGCCTGCTACAAACAATTGCTCATCAGATGAAGGTTGGGATCCTGCTACATAGGCACCTTTTGAAGCTTCAGAGTTTGCTTGGGCTCTTGCTATTAATGCTTTTTGACCTCCTTCAACGTCGCTACCTTTCCAGGCTTTTAAGCATGAGTGCTGTAATGCTCTTCCATAGGAGAATGAAACATTCCATAAAGCTTTCCTGTTAAGAGTGTTCATATTATTTAAATAAATAGAAGCAGCTTCTTCGCTTAAACCTCCTGATAAGAAAACTATTCCTGGAACAGATGCAGGAACGCATCTTTGCATAGTTCTGATTGTCATTTCAGCAACTTTCATAGGATCAGCCTTTGTTGGACAATCTGCTCCATTAACAGTCATAGAAGGTTTTAATAGAGTACCCTCTAGAAAAACTCCATTTGCTTGACAAGCAATATAAACCTGCTTTATAACCTCTTCTTGAACTTCAGCGGTTTTTTCAATAGTATGGTCGCCGTCCATTAAGATTTCAGGTTCAATAATTGGTACCAATCCAGATTCTTGAACTGATCTTGCATACCTTGCTAATCCCCAAGCATTCTCTTGAATTGAAAGTTTTGAAGGACAACCATCATTTGTAATTTGCAGAACTGCTCTCCACTTTGCAAATCTGGCACCTTGTTCATAATATTTTGCTGCTCTTTCAACTAACCCATCTAGGCCAGAGCAAAAAGTTTCTACATCTCCTCCTCCTGGAAGTGGATTTAGGCCTTTATCGACCTTTATACCTGGAATAATACCTAAATCATTTAGTTTCTTAACCATTGACTCACCATCTTGGTGATTCTGATAAAGAGTTTCTTCGAATAGGATTGCTCCACTAATATATTTACCAAGACCTTCTGTAGTAAAAAGCATTCCTCTATATGCTTTCCTATTGTCTTCAGTATTCTCAACACCAATTCCAGCGAGTCTTTTACCTACTGTTTTAGTGGATTCATCTACCGCTAATATCCCTTTCCCTTTAGAAGCTAGTAATTGAGCATTTTCTTTAAGCTCATTTTTGTAATAATTTAAAGCCATTCTTTAATGATTAAGTTCAATTGATTTTTCCAGAATATGAAAAAAAAATAAAATTAATCGAATACTTTATCGGGTGATAATTGCTACTTATAAATGTATAGCCTCAAATTTTGATACTTAATCCACTTTTCGAAGATTCTCTTATTGATTCGCAAACTTTATGACTAGCAAGTCCTTCACATAAGCCTGGAATTACAGGTGTTCTATTAATTATACTCTGAGCCCATAAATTTTGAATTCTCAAAACTGGAGCTATTCTCCCATCAGTCCATGTTTTTTCAAAATTAAAACTTGAATCTGCAGTTAGATTTTGTATTTTATTTTCGTTGTTTGAATATTTCAAATTAAAACCATGAACATAATCTTTTTGGTTCTCGCTTTTAAGAAAAAGTGAACCTTCGCTTCCATATATTTCTAAACTAAATCCTCTACCGTTTTTAGAAATCGATGATAAAGATACCTGACATGGAATAAGATTCGAGCTGTAGTTTGATATTTCTATATTGGCTAAACATACATCTTCACTCGTAACATCATTTAAATCAGATGAATTAGGTAAAGGTCTTTTATTTATTGATGTTGCTAACTTGCCAGTCACGTTTACTGTTTCTCCAAAAAACCAATTCAACATATCGAATGCATGAGTACCTAAGGCGCCAATAACTCCTCCACCTTTTTCTTCCAATGAATACCAATTCCAGGATCTTTTGGGATCGGATCTACTGCCCATTAACCAATCTAATTTGACTAAATATATATCTCCTAAGATATTTTCATCAATAAGTTTTTTTGTCTGAAGAAAAAGAGGTACTGCTCTATATTCAAAATCAACACATACGCTTAAATTATTTATCAAAGATATTCTCTGAAGCTCTTCAATTTCTGAGGAGGATATTGAAACGGGTTTTTCTAAGAGCAAATTTTTATTATTCTCGAGAGCTTGTTTTGCCAACTTAAATCTTGATTCAGGAGGGGTGGCAATAATAATTCCATCAATTTTAGGAGATTTAACTAAGTCTTCCCAATTATGAAAAAAATCTAAGCCAGTTTCTTTTTCTAATATTGATTTTTGCTTTTTCTCATAATGATAAATAGCTACAGGAGTTAAGTAATCAGACTCTTTTAATGCCTCTAAATGAACTTTTTTCCCAAACCCCAGTCCAGCGATTGCTATTTTTAATTTTTTATTTTTAGTATTCATTCTTATCCATTAATAAACTCTGAACAGCTATTTTCAATAACAACATCTATAAGTTCATCATTATTAGAAGTTTGCCATTTTGAATTGAACTGAGGAATTCCATTTATTGATATATCTTTGAACTTTTTTTCATCGCAATTAATTCTCATTACATAAAGTGATAACTCTCCATCATCATCAGTTTTAGTTGGATTCTTAAAGAACTTTGTTAATACACTTATTTCACCATTTTGGAGCAGCTTAATACTCCCTTTATCAAGCCATTCTTTCCCATTATCATTCTCTTTAAGGAGAACCCAATCAACATTTCCTATCGCATATGAATAAGAGGCAAAGTTAAAAATAAAGAGTAAAAGGCTTAAAGAAAAATATAATAAATTAGAAATTATTCTCATTTTATATATTTGCTTCTGCAAGTTCTTTTACTCCATGGATTTTTAAAATTTTAGTCAAAGTAGTCTTGAGATCTTTCCTTTTCACTATTACATCAACAAAACCATGCTCAAGAAGATATTCAGCTGTTTGAAAGTTATCGGGTAATTTTTCTCTTAATGTTTGTTCAATAACCCTTCTTCCAGCAAATCCAATAAGTGCTTTAGGTTCCGCTAAAATTAAGTCACCTAACATCGCAAAACTGGCTGTTACTCCTCCAGTGGTTGGATGAGTTAATAATGGCATATATAGAAGATTTTTCTCTTTATGTTTTTTTAGTGCTCCAGAAATTTTTGCCATTTGCATGAGACTTAACATACCTTCTTGCATTCTTGCCCCACCTGATGCACAAACAATAAGAATTGGGTATTTTTCTAAAGTTGCTCTCTCAATAATCCTTGTAATTTTTTCACCAACTACTGAACCCATAGATCCTCCCATAAATCTAAAATCCATAACAGCTAATGCTAAGGGCATTGAATTTACAGAACAAAAACCTGTAATGACACCATCTCTTAAACCTGTACCTGCTTGACTTTCTTTAATTCGATCAGCATAAGACCTTCTATCTTTAAAACCTAAGGGATCTGTAGGACTTAGTGAGCGATCAAATTCTTTGAATGAATTTTTATCAGCAATTATATTTATCCTTTCATCACTATTAATTCTATTATGGTGACCGCAATTACTACAAACATTGAAATTTGAAATTAGGTCTTTTCTATAGGCTACTTGCGAACACTCTGAACATTTAACCCACAAACCATCTCCTTCGTCAGTATCTTGGGAAACTTTCCCAACAAATTGATCTTTACGCCTTGCGGCAAACCAGTCGATTAATGACACAACGTTACCTGTTTTTACTATTTAAATCTAAGTAAGGTACTTTTATCAAGAAAGATATATAAATATTTGAGATTTTCTAAATTAGAAACTACTCAAATTTAAAAATATAATTATTTGAGTAAATGATCTAAATTAATTATTATTTATTTTTCTCCTCAATCATTTTATGAATTATTGGAGTAAGAATTAGTTCCATTGCGAAACCCATTTTCCCACCATTTACAACGATACTTGTTGGACTTGACATGAATGAATCGTTAATCATTCCAAGCAAGTATTGAAAATCAATACCCCATTTCTCTCTTGCCCCTTTTCTAAAGTGTATGATCACAAAGCTCTCATCAGGAGTTGGGATATTTCTGCATATGAAAGGATTTGAAGTGTCAATTGTTGGAATCCTTTGGAAATTAATATCGGTTTTGCTGAATTGTGGGCAGATGTGATTTATATAATCAGGCATTCTTCTCAATATCGTATCCACAATGGTTTCCGCTGAGTAACCTCTTTCTGCGTTATCTCTATGGATTTTTTGAATCCACTCTAAATTTGTTATCGGAACAACGCCAACAAGTAAATCAGCATAGGATGCCACATTGTATCCATCACCTTCTACCCCGCCATGCAAACCTTCATAAAAAAGTACGTCTGTTCCCTCAGGAATATCTTCCCATGGAGTAAATTGCCCGGGTTCGAGGGATGTCCCAAGTCTTGTATTATGTTCTTCTGCTTCTTCAAGACTATGTAGATAGTATCTTTTTTTTCCTCCTCCAGTTTCACCATAGATTTTAAAAAGTTCCTCTAACTTGTCAAAAAGATTAGCCTCTGGACCAAAATGAGAGAAATTTTCACCTTTTGAAAGAGCGTCTGCCATAGCTTTTTTCATAGGCATTCTTTCAAATCTGTGGTAACTATCACCTTCTACAACTGCGGGAATAATATCTTCTCTGGCAAAAATATGCTCGAAGGCTCTTTTTACTGTACTTGTTCCTGCTCCTGAAGATCCTGTTACAGCGACTACTGGATGACGTTTTGACATTTTTAAAATACTATATCTAATGATTCTGACAGGTCATATGCCAACTTTATGTTTTACTTAAAAATATTTTTTTATTTATTAATTTTTTTTAAATTTGATCCATTATTTTATCTCCGATTTCACTGCAAGATAATATTTCGGAAGACCCATCAGCTAAATCTGCTGTTCTAAATCCTTTTGATAAAACTTTATCAATGGCATTTTCTAAATTTTCTGCAGCTTCTTCTTCATTTAATCCAATTTTTAACATCATGGAAGCAGATAAAAGCATTGCAATAGGATTCGCTATGTTTTTACCAGCTATATCAGGAGCCGAACCATGAACAGGTTCAAAAACTCCTGGCCCATTATTATTTAATGAAGCAGATGGAAGCATACCAATAGAACCAGTTAACATCGCGGCTAAATCGCTTAAAATATCTCCAAATAAATTACTGGTTAAAATCACATCAAATTGACCAGGATCTCTAACTAATTGCATTGCTGCATTATCAACGTACATATTGCTTAGAGATATATTTTTATCTTTTGAGGTGATATTTAAAACTGTATCTCTCCACAATTGACTAACCTCAAGAACGTTTGATTTATCAACAGAACATATTTTTTTATTTCTTTGCTTAGCAATTTTTATTGCTATTTCAGTTATTCTCTCTATTTCGGCCGAATTATAAACCATCGTATTGAAAGCTTTTGGGATTTTTGTATTTGTTATATTTCCTCTTGGTTTTCCAAAATAAATTCCCCCTATTAATTCTCTTACAACAATAAGATCTACATGCTCAACGATTTCTCTTTTTAATGTACTTGCATCTAATAGAGATTTTCTTATTTTGACAGGCCTGATATTTGCGAAAAGGTTTAGAGCAGATCTTAACTTTAGTAACCCACTTTCTGGCCTTAATTCTCTTGCAAGAGAGTCATATTTAATATCTCCAACACATGCTAAAAGTACAGCATCACTTTTTTTGCATTGATCTAGTGTCTCATCTGGAGCAGGAGTCCCAAATTTTTCATAAGCTATCCCTCCAAATAATTTTTCAATAATCTCAATATTGAAATTATGCTTTTTTGAAAGCTTTTTTAAAACTTTTTTTGAAACTTCTGAAATCTCTGGACCAATTCCGTCTCCTGACAATAAAACAATCTTATATTTCTTCATTTAAATTTTTGTTTAATAGAACAATAAATTATTGCTTGTCTAGTTGTCTAAGTTTTTTTGCTAATTCTGGTAATTTTTTAAAAATACTTGAACTCCTTAGCCATGATTTATTTTCCATAGCGGGGAAACCACTAATTACCTTGCCATCTTCTATGTCACAATGGATTCCGCACTTTGAACTCGCTATGACATTATTACCAACTTTTACTCTATTATTAATTCCTACTTGCCCTGCCAAAATAACACCATCACCAATATTTGCTCCACCAGCGATACCAACTTGAGCTGCAAATGCACAATTCTTTCCAATTTTTACTCCATGACCTATTTGTATTAAATTATCTAACTTTGTGCCCTCATCAATAAAAGTAAATCCAACTGCGGGTCTATCAATACAACAATTCGTTCCAATTTCTACAAAACTCATTATTTTTACACCACCTTTTTGGGGCATCTTTACCCATTTGCCATTTTTAGGAATAAAACCAAATCCCTCTGATCCAATGACAGAATTTGAATTAATTACACAATTATTTTTTAGAGTGGTATTTTCGTAAATAACGCAATTTGGATGAATTATATTATTATTTCCTATTCGTACATTGCCTAAAATTGATGATCCAGGAAGAATATGATTATTGTCTCCAATTATAGTATTTTCTCCAATATAGACATTAGGTCCAATATGGCAATCTGCGCCAATTATTGCTGTTTTATCTATAACCGCTGAAGCGTGAATTCCTGGTTTGAAATTGATTGTTTTATATAAACAATCCAATACTTCTGCAAATGCAATCCTAGGATTTTTAACGATTATGTTTGATATATTGAGTTTCTTAAGTGCACTAACGATTTCAGCGGTGTTAGTAGTTATTATTGCTGATGCTTTAGTTTCATCTAATTTTTCTTTAAGGATATTATTGTCTTCTAAAAAAGATATTTGATATTTAACTGCAGCATCTAATGAGGCAGCATCATCTATATTACAATCTTCGTAAATATTGGCACTAATAAAATTTGAATTTCCTTTTTTTATTAGATCAACTAAATCACTTAAAAGCATTTTTCAGTTTTAATTTTTTCTAAGAGAGAGCAAGAACATCTCTGTGTACGACAATTATCGAGGTGTTGTTATTTTCTTTACTATTTAAGATACTTCTTAATTTGTCGCTACTTATTGATACTAAACCTTTTGCAACTTCTTTATCATTTGTATTTACTATTTTAACTGCCTGATTAATCGTAAAGTTTCCTTCTACATTCTTGACGCCAACAGCTAAAAGTGAGGCACCTTTTTTCTTAATTGCAAAAGAAGCGCCATCATCTAAAGTAATTTTCCCTACTGTTTGAATTGCATGTGAAAGCCAACTTTTTTTGTTTCCAATAGGTTTTTCTACTGGATAAAATAAAGTTCCAATTTTTTTATCATTAAAAATTTCAATTAAGTTTTTTTTATTAGTTCCATCAACTAGTTGGACTTTGACTCCTCCTTTAGTTGCTATTTCTGCAGAAACTAATTTTGTAGAAATTCCTCCTGTACCCCATTCATTATTAGAGTTTTGAATATTTTTATCTTTAATTTCCTTTAATTCACTATTATGAACTTCTTTAATAGGTTGCGCATCTTTATTATTACGTGGATCTTTTGAGTATAGATTTTCAATATCGGTTAATAAAATAAGCTTGTCAGCATTTATAGCCAAGGCAACTAAAGCAGATAAGGTATCATTATCTCCATATTTAAGCTCTTCATTTGCTACGGTATCATTTTCATTTACTATTGGAATAACATTCAAATCTATTAATTTTTTTAAAGTTTTAGAAGCGTTATTAAAGGATTCTCGTGAATTGAAATCAGCTTTAGTTATTAAAATTTGAGCAATATTATGACCTAATTTATTAAATACTTTATCGTATAGGGACATTAAATTAACTTGACCTACTGCAGCAGTAGCTTGAAGGGTACTTAAATCATTTGGTCTCGTTTTAATATTTAATTTTTGGCAACCTAATCCAACGGCTCCACTAGTTACTAAAATTATTTTGTTTCCTTTTGAAAGAAAACTTGTAAAAGATCGTGAAAGGTTTTCAATAACTTCTTCTGTAGATGTTTCCTCTGTTCCTCTTAAAATACTAGTACCAATTTTTATAACCCAAATTTTCATTTTATAAAATGAGAAATTAATTTTTCTATTGTCAAAGTTAAATTAAATTTTAAAGGCAAACCATCTCTATTCAATCGCTTAACTAATATTGTTTTTATATCACATCTATTGCCGACAATAATATCTGTAAAAATTCTATCGCCAATAATAGCTATATTTTTTGGTTCTTTTCCAATTTCTTTGATAGCAGACAAAGTTACTTTTTTTCTTGGTTTTGATGCATTGTACTTATACCTTAGATTTAATTCTTTCGCTATTTTTGCAATTCTTTTTTTTGATGGATTATTACTAATTAGATATAAGGAGAAAAGTTTTTTAGATTCTATGATCCAATTTTTTACAGCTTTTGGGATCATATTTGATTTTCTATTTAATAGAGTTCCATCCACGTCTAGCAATAAAGAATTTATTCCTTTTTTTTGCAACTCAGATTGAGAAATATTATATATTGGTAAGTTTGAATCCCAATTGACTTTTAGGATAGATCTCATTTATTTTAAGAACTACTTTTTTCAAGCTCAGTTTCAATCAAAGGTTGAATTTTATCGAACTCATCATCTTCAACTAATAAGGCACCTTTGTCTTTTAATTTACCCACAATAAAAAAAGGATCTAGTGGTATATATAAGCCATATTCTTGGTCAAAAAGATTAAAATTAACGAGCAATTCATAACTCTCACTTTCATCATCGACGTAATCTTCTTCTAATTCATCGTAAATTGGTTCTTCAAGTTCTCCAGATACTGTTAATGTAACTGCTGATCTGATAAGTCTTAAATCATGTTCTTGAAGAACTGCTTCAGCATTTTTTAGTATTTGTTCATTTTTATCTATTTTCTCAATTAGTTCAGGTTCATCTTCTTCATTTATCTTAAAAAGACTTACTGGAGTATCAACTGGCGTTAATAAAGCATATTCTTGGCCTTCAACACTTACTAATTGTTCAAGATAACAAAATAGCTCGTTTCCATTCGAGTCATTTAATAGAAGAGTCTGTGCATCATAATTATCATTTGAATTGGCTTCTTTCATTTAAAAATTATCTATCCTTTTTAATACTAATATTTTATCTGACGTTTACCAGCTATTTCTTCTAATTCAGGACCCTCTGCGATCCATTGTTCAAGTATTATTTTTGCTGAAAAACTATCAATCAATCCGGATTTATCTTTTTTTATTCCAAATCTATATGAAGATTCCCAAGTTGAACTATGTTCGTTGACGTATGAAAATGGAAGTTTTAATTCATTTGAAAGTAATTGACCGTAATTTTTACAGTCAATAGCTTGATGGGTCATTTGACCTTCCTCATCTAGTGGAATACCCACAATAAACCCTTTCAAATTTAATTCATTTATATAATTTCTAATGATTTTAATCTCTTGATTATTTTCAAACCGTTTTACTGCTGGAAGTATATTTGATGTTATGCAAAGTGGATCACAATAAGCTAATCCTATTCTTTTGGTACCTATATCCAAACTCAAAATTGATTTGGGTTTGGGTTTGCAAAATTTCACTTTGTTTTTAATGGAAAGGGAGATGGATATGGATTACCTTGTGGGCTTAATTTTTCAAGGATTGATTCCAAAGATTTATTTATTATATTTACTTGTTTGGCTTCGTTCTTGACTATTGTGTTCCTTATAAGAATTATTTCTTGATTTTTTTCTTTGAGATTACATTCTTCGAGAAAAAGATTTATTTGAGAATTTTCTTTATAGGTTTTTAAATATGAAACAGGTGATTTTTCAAAAAATCTTTTTATAAATTCTTTTAAAATAGAATTGAATCTCTTATCCCAATATCTACTTATAGTTAAAGTATAAATTTCCTCATTTTGATAATTAATATCTTTTAAAATTGTACATAAAACTGAATTTTCATATATTAAGGCACCACTCTTTGAGTTATTTCTTTTAAGAATGTCGTCTTGATCAAAATCTAAAATATTTCTTATTAAAGGAGATTGATTTGATCTTATGAAATTAACTATTTTTAATATATTTTGTTTATTAATGTTTTGGAATTCATTGATTAATGCATAGGCATTTGTTTTTTGATTTATAGATTTATTTAGATCAGTACCATCCCAAAGCATTATCTCTCCTAACGGTTGAAAGCCTAATTCTCTTGAGATTGATATGAGGTCAACATTATTTATATCAGAATTAATTATCCAACTTGAAGTTTTGATATATTTTATTGAGATAGATTTTTTTATCAATCCTAAAGTTAATTGTTTATCTGTTAAAGAACACTTGTTCTTAATCAACTTGGGCTTAGATATTTTTAAGCAAGTCTCCTTTTTATTTAAAGGAAAAATATTCAAATAACCAATAATTTCGTTTCCATATATAGCAATTATGCATTTATTTTTATTTTTCTTAAGATTATTTAAAAAAATTTTTAAGTCATCAAAGGTATTTATAATTGCCATCTTTAAAAACCAATTATTCAATTCCTTATTTTTAATATCTATTAAAAGATTAATGTGCCTTATATGGAGTTCTTCAAAAGTTACTTCTATTCCTTTTTTAGATTGAAAAGAATAAGAGGTATCTTTTTTCATTTACTTTTTTTCTCTTATTAATACTATAGGGGTTTTTTCATCTCCATTGCCAGCTGGATTAGATATTAAATTTCTTTTGAGTATTTTATTTACTTTTTTATTTGAACTAGCTAAGACTTTTACACCTCCAAGATCATTAACATCGACAACAGCAACATCTATATTTAGATAGTTCGAGACCTCCTTACAAAATAAATCCGCATTGAGAGGACCCATAACTATACTCTTATCGTAAGGTGTAACTGTACCGCTTATATCATCTATGAGGGATGATTCTGAACCAGTTAATCTATAAAACATACCTTTAATACCAACTAATTTGAATAGAAATCCAACAATTAGTGCAAAGGTTATTCTTGTGACTCCAATTCTATTTATTAATAATTGCATGCCGCAAGCTGTTGCGAGACTGCTTGTAGGGTGAAAAAAATAACATAAAGCTTTCGAAAATAAACTATATTCTAAATTTTGAGGGGAAATATATCTATTTTGCATAATCGCTAGCGGACTCTCACCGATGGTTAAAATATCATTTTTTTCTACAATTCCTTTACAGTATTTGATCACTGTATTTACTGGATTATCAAAGCAACCAAGTAAATCAGTTTTAATAGCAAAAGCTTTATATTTATTATTTATTGGAATTTCAAAAACTTCTTTCGGCCTTTGTTTTTGAACATCTAAATTAATTAACAAACAATCCTTATTAGTTGAAATACCAAAATGACCATAGTTCTCCATATATATTTTTAACCATAGATATTTTATTTTTTTTCTAAGATTATTATTACTAAATTTATATATGACTCTTACAAATAATTCTGCATTTGACTTGATAATTGTTGTTGGCCAGTAATTATTTAAATTCTTAATTTTATTATTTTCATATATATAAATATCTTCTTGATAATTAAAATCTTGGCAATATTCGTTACCTTTACTTTTAAAAAAATCTAATTCAAAATTTATATTAGATACCATCGACTCTTTGGTTTTACTTTTATTAGTTATTTTTAAATCAATAATTAATTCGTTTAAACCATCCTTTTTTTTGATTTTATAATTTATGGGTACCAGATTTAACTTTGATTTAGGCGAGTTTTTAATAAATAAATCTGAAAGAATTAAAAAAATTAAAAGAACTAAGAGGATATTTATTAATATCATTTTTTAATTAATTTTTGTTTTTATCTTTTTTTCAGAAATAATACTGTTGTATTCATTAAAACTTTCTACAGAAAATGTCGTATCTTCTATATCAATTCCTTTAAGTTCGCCTATAACTTTGTTTAATTCATCGATTTTAATCATTCCATTTTTATCATATTTAACTTCGCCATCACTATTTAAAATAATGGTTTGTGGAATTAATCCGTTCCAATAATAATTAGGTTCATTTCTAAGATCAGACTTTTCTTTATCCTGTAATTCATCAGTAGTTAGAGCAATAATATCTATATTATTTCTCCATATCAAATCTAAACCAGATATTATCGGAGCCATAGCTTTACTATCTGAGCTATCGTCAAGATAAAAAAATAAAACTGCGACTCTTTTATTTTTTAATGATTCCTGAAGAGTTGTCTGGGGAGGAACTATAGCCCCATTACCTGCGTATATAGGAAAGATGTTGCCATCGTAACTATCAGAATCTCTAGAGGCATTTGCTTTATATGGACTTAAGAAAATTAATGCTACTAGGATCCATTGAATTATTTTCATTAAAGTTTAAAAACTTACTTTGAACTTGATCTTCCTAATCCTTGAAGGATTCCTTTCCCAACTAAACCGATAGCCTTACCAACGACCTTTGTAAGGAAAGTTACAAAAAGATTACCGATATATTTTACAGCAATTTCTAGCTGCGGTGCTACGGCATCTCTTATCTCAACTAACAATGTAACTTGTTTTTGTAGCCATTCTAGATTCTCTAATTCTTTCTCCCTATTTTCATTTTTAAAGTAACGGGTAAATTTTTTATCGATAATATCAATATATTCTCGTTTACTCTCATACAAGTATATAGGCATGTAAATATTGTCATGCCAACGATTGTAGTTATTAATATTATTTCTAAATCTTTCAAAATTTCTTGTTGATTGTAATTCGGGATTTATAAGTACAGTTCTTAATTCAGGCCAAGAAGAACAAATATTAAAGATTTCAGAAGCTAATAAATTACAATTCCTTATTGTCCAATTCGAAATGATATTTTCAAGGATCAAAAATGATTCTGTTTCATATAGAGGGAGTAATTTCCCATCATAGTCAAGAGCTTCATTTTTAATAATTGGTTCAATAAACATTATAGATTCATGTGATTCTCTATCTATCTCTTCACAACTTACCTCACTATAAATAAAATCATTTATTGAAATAGATTCGCTTCCTTTTTTTAATCTAAAATAGCTGTCTGTGATATTTGAAATTGTATTAACTTTAAGTTCTTTTATGAGAGAATTTAAATCATCTTTAAAATCTTTCTCCTTATAGTTTTCCTTAATATTTTTTACTAAATTATCTAACTCATCTAACATTTTGCAAATTAGTCGTGAAATGAATTCTTTTTTTATCCCAGAAAGAATTATTGATGAATTATTGAATTCAACTTGTAAGTTAGTTGAGCTATACCTTTCTTTTAGCCTATCTAAAATTAAATTCCATATTTCAGTAGTGTTTTTATCTTTAATGAATACAGTGTTCTTATTTTCAAGATTAATTTTATTTTCAGTGTAAACTGCCTCTGTATAAAGTTCTAGTGAATTACCCCATAAAAAAATTAGAAAAGATTTTGCAGTAATAAGTTCTCTTAATCTTCCTTTTAAAATGAATTTATAAAATTCTGGTGTTGAATCAGAGTTGACATATTTGAATATATAATTAATTTCAGAATCTATTTGCTTAAGACCTGAAGTTAGAATTTTTTGACTAAAAGAGAGAGGCTTATTTTTGTTTAATTGAACTCGGGAATTATTTTCAATATCAAATACCCTTCCTCCATTTAAAATGGTTTCAATAGATTCAAGAACTTTTTCTGCACTGGGATTTAAAAGAAAACCTTCAGCATTTAACGCTGGAGTGGTATTTGCTTCATAAACAAGTTCGCCAGAGATAATTATAAGAAACTTTGACTCATCATATCTTTCTCTTAATTTTAATAATTCTAACCTTATAAGATCTTCTGATTGGAAATTAAGAACATTCCATATAACTAAATCCGATGTTTTATTACCTGTTCCATTATTAAAATTAATGTCTAAATTTTGGTCTAGTGATGTTAACTTAAGCGATAAAGATTCTGCTATTAAGCTTGGAGCAATAATCAATATCGATTTTTTTGAAATTAATTCCAAGACTAGATTTCTTATCTCTTATACAAAATTAACTAACAATTACTGCAAACACCAGCCTTAAATTAATTTTTATACTCTTTTAAGCGTAGTAATTTTTTTTTAAATCAAAGTCATTTAATCTCTCTGATGACAATACATTATTCGCTTCGTTTATCGTGAATTTATTTTCATAAAGAGCTTTACCTACAATTACTCCAAAGAGTCCAGAGTTTTCAAATTTTACTAACGATAATAAATCAGAAATTGAACCAACACCTCCTGAGGCTATTACTGGAATATCTGTAATTTCAAGAAGGCTTTTTATGAATTCTTCATTTGTCCCTTCTAACGTCCCATCTGTATTTATATCGGTAACAATAAAACTAGCAATTTTAAATGAAGAAAACTCCTTTACTAGATCTGTTGCCAAAATATTAGATTGCTCAAGCCAACCCCTTGTACTAACTTTTCCATCTTTTGCATCTATCCCAACAATTATCCTTCCAGGGAATTTATTTGATAAGTCTTTAACTAGTTCTTTATTTTCTATAGCAGAGGTTCCCATGATAACTTTATCAATACCATAAGAGAATAGTTGTTCTATCCTTTCTTGAGACCTTATCCCTCCACCTATTTGAATAGGTATGTTAACTGTTTTTGCAATCTTTTTTATTGATTCATCGTTTGTTGGGGATCCAGTTTTTGCAGCATCCAAATCAACTATATGTATATATTTTGCACCTTCGCTTTCCCAAAATTTAGCTTGCTCATGTGGCTCTTTGGTGAAGTCTTTTCTTTTATTAAAGTCTCCTTTAAAAAGCCTTACACACTTTCCATTCATTAAATCAATTGCTGGTATTAGGTCCATAGAATCATCCTTTTCATTAATAACTTATTAGTAGTACTATTCAATATGTAATACTATTTAAGATTACTACTTCAGTTAAATATTTTTTGAATATGAAAATTCTTGTAATGGGCGGTACTAGATTTGTTGGTAAGTCTTTGGTTGGAAAGTTATTAAGTAAAAATTATGATATTGATATTTTCACGAGAGGCAATAAAAGTAATCCTGAAAAAACTAATTTAATTAAAGGTGATAGAAATAATTCAGAAGATATCGTCATACTAAGAAACAAAAAGTATGATGTTGTTTATGATATTTCTGGACGAGAGTTAAAACAAACCAAACTTCTTATAGAAAATTTAGATAACTCTTTCCAGAGATATATATATGTCAGCTCTGCAGGTGTTTATAAAGATAATTGTGAACTACCCTTATCCGAAGTTGATCCAATTGATCCAGAAAGTAGGCACAAAGGAAAGTTCGAGACAGAAAATTGGTTAAAAAACCAAAAAATTCCTTTTACAAGTTTTAGACCTACTTATATTTATGGACCAGGAAACTATAATAAAATTGAAAATTGGTTTTTTGAAAGGTTATTTACTAAAAAATCTATACCAATCCCTGGTGACGGTTCTTTAATTACTCAGCTAGGCCATGTTTCGGATCTAACTGATGTAATGATTAGGTGCATAAATTTTGAAAATTCCAAAAATAATATTTACAATTGTTCAGGTGAAAAAGGAGTAACAATCAAGGGTTTAATTTATTTCTGTGCGAATGTTCTTGGATTAAACCAAAATGAGATTTCTTTAAGAACATTTGATTATCAAAAATTAGATCCTAAGTCTCGAAAGGGATTTCCAATTAGATTAAATCATTATCAAACTGATATCTCTAAGATAAAACGTGATTTAAAGTGGGAGCCAACTTTTGATTTACTAAATGGTCTAAAGGATAGTTTTGTGAATGATTTTAATAATAAAAAGAGTGAGGAGTTTGATGAAAATTCAGATAATATTCTTTTTAATTCTTAAATAACCTAATAAAGTCACAAAAGTTAGGATGAATCCTAACCAATAAAAAATTAAAGCTAAATTATTTAAAAAGCTAATTTTTAATGGTGTAAAGAAGGTAATTACTGAAATAAAAAAGAAAAATGTTTTATATTTTCCTAACATTGATGCTGGTAAACCGTCTTTTGTAGAGTTCCTTAAGCTCGAGATAATTAATTCTCTAAATAAAATTAATGACAAAGACCAAAAGGGTATTAAATTATTTTTACAAAGGAAGGTCAAAGGAATTAAATAGAATACTTTATCGCTTAAGGGATCAAGGATAGCTCCTAATCTGGTTTTAAGATTAAATTTCCTTGCAATTAACCCGTCAAAATAATCAGTTAAACCTCCAATAATAATCAATATAAAGACATAAAAAGGTCTGTTAATTTCTAAAAAAAGTATTAATGGAAATACAAGGAAAAGGCGAGATATTGATAATAAATTGGGAATATTCAATGCCAAATTTTTAAGATTTTTTCTTAATAACAAATTAGTTTTTGTATATAAAATATATTACACTCTCAACAAGGTAAAATTTTTAGTAAAAATTTTAAATGGTTTTTGATGCTATATTCTAAATTTAATTTAAATTTGAATCCTAAAGATTATAAACTCAACTTCTCTTTATGAATTATGATGTTTTATATTACAAAATTATTCCTTATATCTAATATCTAATGCAGCCTCATAGCCTAAAGCTATCTCCAGAATCTGATTTGATAAATTCAATTAAAGAATATTCTTTATCGAATAATTTATACGGGTATGTTTCTGGAGTGGTTGGTAATCTTAGAACAGTTTGTATTC
>QCCS01000004.1 GCA_003281185.1 Prochlorococcus sp. AG-347-M15 | reverse complement strand
TGAAGTATACTTAATTGGTTTAGGAAATCCTGGCAAAAAATACTCAAAAAGTAGACATAATATAGGTTTTTTGCTGCTTGAAAATCTATCAAAAAAATATAATTCAAAATTTTTATTAAAGGATAAACTAAAAAGTTTATACTCAGAATTTAAAATCAATGACTCCACTTACAGGTTGTTTTTGCCAAATACGTTTATGAATAATAGTGGTGATGCTGTCAGAGCAATAGTAGATTGGTACAAAATTAATTTGGATCAGATTTTTATAATAGTTGATGACAAAGATCTTCCTCTTGGAAAAATAAGATTTAGAAAAAAAGGGAGCTCAGGTGGACATAATGGTCTTAAAAGTATCATTGAAAAATTACAAACTCATAATTTTAAAAGAATAAGGATAGGTATTGGTTCACCTGAATCCTTAAAAAACACGAGTAATTTTGATACTATTTCTTATGTATTAGGAAATGTTTCTCTAGAAGAACAATCAAAATTAGATAAAGTATATAAAAGGGTAATAGAATCGTTAGAAAAATTGAATACAGAAAAAGAAGAATTTATAATAAATGAATTAAATTCTTTTGATAAAAACTAAATTTAACAAATGCGTTCCAAACCAGAAACAATAGCTCATTTAAGTGTTAAAGAGTATTGCTTTTCAAAAAAGGAAATTAAGGGTGTTGTGGAAGCTAGTCAATTTAAATGGGATTTTACATGGTCTTTTAATAAGGGTTTACTATTAGTTAATCCTCCTTTGGGAAGAGCATTGATTGAGAATTCCTTATTAAAATTTCTTTTACAAAAAGATTATGAACTAGAATCTGGTAATGAATATAAGTTTATTATTTCAGCCAAGTTTTAAAACTTATATTTTTATTCAAAGTAAACTTATTTTTGCAATAATCCTCCAAAATTATCAAAGCTGATATTGCGTCTAGATTTTTATTAATAATAAGAATTTCCCTTGGGATCAAAAACTTCAAACCACTAATTGGAAAAAGTTCAAAGTATCTTGCTTTGGCTCGATAAGTAGTATTTTTTTCTTCAAAAGTTATTATTTCTTTTTTTAAAAAATCCAGTTTTTTTATAATCTCTCTACTAGTTGTACCATTGCCAATAATAATTTTTGATATATCTTCAAGGGCATTTAAATTTATGACATAATCTTTCAGTAATTCACTTTTAAGCACGATGGCTTTATAAACTTTTTTTTCTACTATGTCAGCTAAAACTAAACCGCATTTACTTTTCCCAGGATCAATACTAATTATTCTAGCCATTTAAGATTCTATCTTTAAAATATTTATTTCAACAGCAATGGGTTCTGCAGTTTTACTATCTCTTAAAGATACTATTTCTAACTTAAATTTGATATTTTGATTGTCTTTAAGAAAGTCCCTAATTTTTTTTACAAAATTTCCCCTAGTCTTGATTTCATTAGCTTGTGAACCTTTTGAAATAATTTCATCTCTTGTTTCTCTCAATAAGGATTGAATTTTTGAATTTATAGATTTCTGATTTAAATCACTTTTACCCAAAATAGAGCTTTTAATAACATCTCCTTTTCTTACTATTAATTTATTCTCTAATAAATTAGGCGATACAAAAACATAATTATCCCCTCTTAAGACATTCGTTGCCGTTTTAATTAAGAGGATCCAATCACCCCCTTTTGCAGCTAAACTCTCAATTTTTGTAATATCGCTTGGTCGCCACAAAAGAATATTTTTGGCTTCTTTATTATTCGGAATAACAATTTTCTGTACAAATTTATCGGCTTCATTATAAATTTCTGCTAATGCTAGTTTTATATTTGAATTAGAATTAATCTCAGCAATAAATAAAGTTTGTCCTCTTTTAATAACTACATTCCCTCTTCTAAATCCTTTAATATCACTTTTTAGTTTATTTAATTCCCTTTCTTTATTATTAATCTTATCTTCTAGCTTCTTCCTTTCTTCCTGCAAAGGAATAAGCGCCTTTTTACTTTCATCCAAAGTTTTTTGTAAGAAAGGAATATCAACAAAAAGTCTTTGCCTAAACTCTTCACTAACTAAAAGCAATAATCCAATAGATATTGCACTGATAAAGCCTCCAGTTAGTATAGTTACGATTGTAGCTGTTTTTTTGGGTCTTAATCTTAAGATGCTGAATCTTGCTTTACCAATCTTTGTACCAAGCAAATCTCCAAATGGTGCAATTAATCCTCCAAGTAATATTAAAAAAATAATTAAGATCCAAGCCACACTATTTCATATAGTCGGTACATATTAATTAATAATGAATCAATTAAATCTTTTTGCAAGAGCTATTGGGTCAAATACTGTAATTTTTTTTCTTTCAATAGTGAGAAGCCCAGAATCCTTTAAATCTCCCAATAATCTTGTAATCGTCACTCTTGTTGAACCAATAGCTTCAGCAATAGCTTGATGTGAAAGCCTTAAATCTATAGTAATACCTTTTTCACTCGCGACTCCAAAGTCTCTACAAAGAACCATTAAAAAACTTACTAAACGAGAAGACATATCTCTATGAGTAAGAGTTTCTATCATTGTTTCTGTTTGTAGGATCCTACTTGAGAGACCTTGTAATAGTAATAGTCCTACAGATGCATCTTCCTCTATGGCTCTTAATACAGAATTAGCAGGTGCTGTTATCATTTCAACTCTTGTAAAAGCTATAGCATGATAAAAACGATCAGATCTATGGCCGGTTAGCAGAGATAAAACACCAAAGAGACTATTTTCTCTTAGAAGAGCAACAGTTATCTCTTCACCAGATTCATAAACTCTTGACAACCTTACTGCTCCTCTTCTTATCAGATAAACCCTCTCAGCAGGATCACCAGGAAAAAAAATTGTTTTAGATCTCTCAACCATTTCTGTGCTTGCACCCTCTAGACCTTTAATTACTTCCATTAAAGTTCTATTGATTGGAAAACGTTCTCCAACGGAGTTGATTTTGCTTTGTCCAGACTGTTGCGAACTAAAGCGGCTATATCCTCGAGAAGAAGGGATCATAAATATCTTTAATAATAAAAACTTAAGAAGGCACCTTGAAATATCTTGTATCAACAGTAACAGTTTTCAATTCTTATTATTTTCTCTATAAACTTCTTCAGTTTTTTTAAACTTTCTCAATGCTTTTTTAAGTAAAATTACACTATATGCAGTGTAAATAAATTCAAATTATACTGCATTTAGCAAAGAAACTTCTAATAATGGTAATTAGTTCACCTAATAATTATTCCAAAAGTCATCTTGATGTTTTAAAAATAAATCCCGATAACAAAAAAAACCTAAAAAGATTTAAGCAAAACGGACAAATACAAATTTATCAATCCCCTTACAGAGGAAGTTATTCTTCCATTATTAGAGACTCACTAAGAAACGCTGCTCTTGGCAATAAAGTACTTTTAGTTCAATTTATGAAAGGAGGTGTTAAACAAGGGGTTTCGAATGCTGTAAAACTTTGTGGTAATTTAACTTGGGTAAGATCATCCCATTCCTTTGATCAATATAATACTGAAGAAATTGAACGTGATAAAAATTTAAAGAAATCTATTAATGAATCTATCTATGAGTTATGGAATTTTTGCAAAAATCAATTGCTTTCTGGTGAAAATGATCAAGTCATACTTGATGAAATTTGCCTCGCTATTGAGATGAAAATTATTGAAAAAGATGATTTGATTTCAACACTTGAAAACCGATTTATAACGGGAGATGTAATCCTTACAGGTACAGGTATCCCAAAAGATTTATTATTAATGGCCAACCAAATCACCGAACTTCGTTCATAAAAAAATGCTTAAAAATGATCTCTGGATAAATCAAAAAGCGTCTGAAGGGATGATAAATCCCTTCCAATCAAGCTTGGTGCGTCATCTTGAGCCTGATAATCAAAGAAAGCCAGTTTTGAGTTACGGATGTTCCTCTTACGGATATGATTTAAGACTTTCATCCAAAGAATTCCTAATTTTTAGACATATCCCTGGAACTGTAATGAATCCAAAAAAGTTTAATCCCAATAATTTAGAAAAAACTATTCTTCACCATGATGATGATGGAGACTATTTTATTCTTCCTGCTCATTCCTATGGCTTGGGAGTTGCTCTAGAAAAAATGAAAGTGCCAGAGAACATAACTGTAATTTGTATAGGTAAAAGTACTTACGCACGGCTCGGAATTATTGTAAATACAACACCTGCAGAAGCCGGATGGGAAGGCCATTTAACTTTAGAGTTTAGTAATAGCTCAGGTGCAGATTGCAGAATTTATGCTAATGAGGGTATTTGTCAACTACTCTTCTTTGAGGGTGATCCTTGCTCTACTACATATGAAGATAGAAGAGGTAAATATCAAAATCAACCAGAAAAGGTGACTTTAGCAAAGATCTAAGATGAGTAAAGTTGTACTGATTTCATTAACTCCTGATGCAGAAAAAACAATGGCTTACATTGCGAGAGTGAGTAATCCAAGAAATCAGAAAAATGAAGATTATTCAAAGCTATTAAGTTATTGCATTAAAAATGAACATTGGAGTGTATTTGAACAGTCATTTATGACCTTACAAATAGAAACAAACAGAGGAATTGCAGCTCAAATTCTAAGGCATAGATCATTTACTTTTCAGGAATTTTCGCAGAGATACGCAGATAGTTCTCAATTGGGGAATATTCCTTTACCAGAGTTGAGGAGGCAAGACGTTAAAAATAGGCAAAACTCTATTCCAGATCTCCCTGATGAATTAAAAGAAAGATTTAATTCAAAAATTGCTTCACATTTTCAAGCTGCTTCAGAATTATATGAAGATTTACTTTCCGAGGGAATAGCAAAAGAATGTGCGAGATTTGTTTTACCATTAGCGACCCCCACCAGAATATATATGTCTGGATCATGTAGATCTTGGATACATTACATTAATTTAAGATCAGCTCATGGGACTCAAGAAGAACACAAGTTAATAGCTCAAAATTGTAAATCGATTTTCAAAGAAAGTTTCCCAACTGTATCGAAATCTTTGAATTGGTAGAAATTATCCATGACTGCGAGGGTTAAACTTATGATTATTATTTTCTTTAGTTGATGAAAATTCGGTATTAAGAATTTCTTCGTATGATTTTTCTGCTTTTTCTAATTGATTAATAGAATGTCTTAACGTTATTTCTTCTTGTTTACCAACAAAAGTAGATATCAAATTACCTTTACTATCAAAAAGATTAACTTGAGGAATCCCATTCACCTGAAATTTACGGATATAGTTATCCCATTTTTGATTATCAACATTTAAAAAAACAAAATTTATATCCTTTTCGTATTCCTCTTTTAAAGCAGATACTTTTGGGGCCATTTCTTTACAGACTTCACACCATTCAGCATAAAACTCAAGAAAAGTTGGCTTATTGTTTTTAAAAGCTATTTGAGGGTCAACAGATAATTCTCCAAAACTCTTAAGAAGGTAAGCTGACTGAAAAAAGAGATTTCTAAACAAAATCAATAGGATAATAACAACGGCAATCAACAAAACAAATATTGCCTTTAAGTTTTTATTCAAATTTGGTTCTCTACTCTCAGACTGCATTATAAAAACTTGTTTTCTTAAGATATAGTAAATTATTTAAATAAATAAAGAGAAGCTTAATTTTTAACCTTTTAATCAACTGATAAAATAGGAAGTGAACAATATCGAAAATATTTTTAGTTCCTGAAATCTAATTATGCAATCAATCTTTGGAACTGATGGAATAAGAGGAATATTTAATGAAGAAATAACTTATTCTTTAGCATATAAAGTTGGTTTCGCTCTGGGTTTGACATTAAAAAATAAAAATCCAATATTAATTGGAAGAGACACTAGAGTGAGTGGAGAAATTTTGTTAAGAGCAATAGCAACAGGTATAAATGAAAGTGGCAACAATTTTATAAACCTTGGAATCTGCCCTACCCCAGCTATCCCTTTTTTAATTAAAAAAGAGAACATGAGTTGTGGGATAATGATTTCCGCCAGTCATAATCCGCCCGAATATAACGGTATTAAAATCTTTGACCATAATGGTCAAAAAATAACAAAGAGTTCTGAAAATATAATACAAAACTTTATTGAAGAGTTAAATCAATACAAATCATTTCCCACAAAAGAAATTCCTTTAAATTCCAATAAAGAGCTTATGGATATTTATATGCAAAGCTTAATTCAAACAATGGAGGGGGAAGATTTAACTGGTATAAAAATAATATTAGATACATGCTATGGATCTGCAACAACCTGTGCAAAAAAGATTTTTCAGAGACTAGGCGCTGATGTAAGAGTTATTAATAACTCTAAAAATGGGTTAAAAATTAATATGAACTGTGGTTCTACTAACCTCCAACCATTAAAAAAAGCATTAAGAGACAATCCTGCAAATATGGGGTTTAGCTTCGATGGGGATGCCGATAGGGTAATAGGGTCAGATTCTAAAGGCAATGTATTAGATGGAGATCATATCCTATTTCTTTGGGGTCGAGAACTTATGGAACAAAAGATTCTCACAAATAATTTATTAATATCAACACAAATGGCAAATTTAGGATTTGAAAAGGCTTGGAACAAAATTGGGGGGATATTACATAGAACTGATGTGGGAGACAAATTCGTTCATGAGACAATTAAAGAAAAAAAGGCTGTTTTAGGAGGTGAACAGTCAGGACATATACTTTCAAAAATTAATAATTTTTCCGGAGATGGGATACTGACTGCACTTCAAATTTCTAAATATTGTAAAAAGAAAAATATTACTTTAAATGATTGGCTTCAAAGTAGTTTTGATCCTTTCCCTCAGAAACTAACCAATATTGATCTCGATTTTAACATTAATAAAATAAATCAAAAAACAAGAAGCTTAATTAGTCAAACTATAGAAAAATTCCAGGCAATTTATTCCGACAATTGTCGAGTTTATATAAGGCCTAGTGGAACAGAACCCCTAATGAGAGTACTTGTAGAATCTGAAAATGAGAAGAAAGTCCATTCCTTATCAAGCGAAATTACAAGTAAACTATCTTTAGAAATACATAAAATAATGAATTAACTATGTATCAGATTTTTATATAAATATTCTCAAAAATATCAAGTTTTTTATCCAGAACATATTTTTCCCTACTTGTTTTAACTTTACTTGGATTAAAACTTTCGGAATAATTAAAATCCTTTTTATCTATTTTTTTAAAATTTAAATTACTTGATATCGTGCGGTTCATATATTCAAATAAATCCCTTACATCAGTTTTAATAAAAATTAGAGATCCTTTTCGCATTGAATTTGAGAGAATATTAATTAACTCTGGTTGAATTACACGCCTTTTATAATGTCTCTTCTTAAACCATGGATCTGGAAAGTTAAAGGATATACTTTTTAAATTCTTGTTTATAAATTTACTATGAAAGTCATCGACAATTTTATTAGCGTTACCAAATACAAAATATAAATTATGGATTTCTCTTTCTCGCACTTTTAATTTTGCTGTTTTAACTAATCTTTCTCTGATTTCAATACCTAGATAATTCCAATTGGTATTAGTTAAAGCTAAATCAAATAAAAACTCGCCAGCAGCACAACCTATATCCAAATGAAGATTCAATTTAGAGTCATCAAACATTTCCATAAAAGAAGGTATTTTTTCAATTTCATTAAAATTCTTACTAAGCGGGTTAACATGCTGTCTCATGTGATTATTTTATTTCTCGTCAATAATATAAATATTCCTAATATTCATAACTATGACAATAGTAAGTTAAAGAGCAACAGTTTGATGTTTAATTATTATGTACGCAAAAAGAAAAAGTTTTGAACATTTTTAATCAAATTTCTATTTGGCTATCTTTTCAACTTTCAATAATTTACCTGATAGGTATTCCTGTTACATTATTCTTTTGGTCAGTTAAAAAAAGAAATAAAGCTGTTAAAAAACTTCTAACAATTTATTGGAAAATATCCCTTTCATTTTTTATAAGCCTTTTACTTTTAATAGGAAAGTATAATTATGCTCTGGTAATAACAAATATTGCAACAGTATTAATGACAATTTCAATTTGGTTTTGGAAAGATATTAATGATGAATTAAAAGAATATGATTTTTCTTACTCCCTTACTACAACAACAAAAGTATGGAGATGGTCACTAACATTTATAACTCTCAATTTATTAATTCATAGTTTTCTAAATTTTAGCTGCTTCTCATTTATTAATTCAGCTTCATGTGAAATTTGGCTTCAGCCTTCTTCAAATTTCTATAATATTATCAAAAGTTTATTTAATTTTTTCTTCGGAGCTAACTTTACTCAGCCGATAGCAAAATTCTTGGGATTATTTTCATTATTAATCTATACTTTAGGATTGATTCAATGGTCAATAATTAAACTACCAAAAAATGGAAGAAACTCTTGCTTCTCCGAAAATGGCAGAAATTAATTTAATAAATAATCTAGAAAAAATAAGTTCCGAAATACCTGATAGGATCCTTAAATTAGAGGGCTTCATTTCAAAAGCAAATCATAAAGAACAATTAGAAATAATTATTTTCAAAGGCTTCAGTAGCTCTACCACTCATCCAATTGAAATAGATTTGGAAAAAAAAGTTATAGAATTTAGTTATACAATTACAAACTTTAAACTTTATAAAGCGCCGTTAAAAGAAACCAAGGATAAATTTATAAGAGAAAATCAAGACTCAGTTTTCTTTTTAAATAAAAAAAACTGGATTTAAGTTAATTTGAGATTAATAATATTTGAACATCTTTTGCATAATTTAGTATTTTGTTTACCAATAAAAGTTTCTTTCTGATAATGCCAACATCTATCGCATTTTTGACCAGGAGCTTTAAGAATTTGAATTTTACCAAGTTCATTATTATCAAGGATTAGAGAATTCTCAACCAAATCGGTTACCACTTGGAAATTTGAAACTATAAGCCAATCCCTAAATAAATCGACATCTTCGTTTCCAAATTTTTTAAGCCAATCCAGAGAATCTTTTACAACTTTATCTCCAGGTAAATAATTCACTTTTGTTTCTAGAGCTGCTCCAATTTCTTGCCTATTTCTACATCCTTCAATTGCTTTATTAATCTCAACTCTTAAATTTCTTAAATTTGCAATGTGTTCGTTAAGATTTTTATTTTTCCATGACTGCGAAAAAATTGGCCATCCTCTTTGAAATACTGATTTTTCTTTAGTTGAGTATGGGATATTTTGCCAAATATCTTCAGCCATATGACACAGCACTGGAGAAATAAGAATAGCTAAATTTTCAACAACTCTCGACATAACAAACTGACAAGATCTTCTCCTAAATTGTGATTTCGCACTTACGTATAATCTATCCTTTGCAATATCCAAATAGAAATTTGAAAGGTCTACAACACAAAAACTTTGTAAGATTTGAAAAAATTTTGAAAATTCATAATTTTCATAAGCATTTGATATTTGATCTGTAACTTCAACTAATCTGCCTAGCATCCATTGATCTAATAGCGGCAATTGATCAATTTCAAAACTATCAATATTAGGATCATAATCATGTATGTTACCTAGAAGATATCTCGCAGTATTACGAACTTTTCTATAAACGTCTGATAGCTGTTTGAGTATATTTGAACCAATTGGAACATCTACTGAATAATCTACAGAGCTTACCCATAGCCTTAGAACATCAGCGCCATATGCAGGATCAGATTTTTTATTATTACCTCCATTTATAATTATATTTGGATCAACAACATTACCTAAAGATTTGCTCATTTTTCTCCCATTTTCATCAAGTGCAAAACCATGAGTTAAAACTTTCTTATATGGAGGTTTATTATTAACTGCAACAGATGTGAGCAAAGAAGACTGGAACCATCCTCGATGTTGATCTGAGCCCTCTAAGTAAAGATCAGCAGGATACTTTAATTCACTTCTTTGTTCACACACTGCGGCCCAGCTAGATCCTGAATCGAACCAAACATCCATTGTATCTGTTCCTTTTTTCCATTGATCAGATTCTTTAACATACTTTTCTGGCAATAGATCCTTAACATCCCAATCCCACCAAATATCTGCTCCGTGTTCACCAAAAAGTTTTTGAATATGATTAATTATCTCTTTATTTAAGAGAATTTCATTACCGTTTTTTTCATAGAAAACTGGAATTGGTACCCCCCAAGACCTTTGTCTAGAAATACACCAATCTCCTCTACCCACAACCATAGAATAAATTCTTTTCTTACCTGTTGATGGCATCCATTCAACATCTTCGATTGCCTTTAATGCAGATGATCTGAAACCATTTACAGATGCAAACCATTGTTCTGTTGCTCTAAAAATGGTTGGTTTTTTGGTTCTCCAATCATAAGGATATCTGTGCTTATATTTTTCTTGTAACAGAAGCAAATTATTTACCTTCAAATATTCGATAATTAAATCATTTGCATCTTTAAGGACATTTGATCCTTTGAATTGATCTGAATATTCATTTAAATTACCTCTTTCATCAACAACACATGTTGTAGGTAAATCATATTTTTGCCCAACATTAAAATCATCTATCCCATGACCTGGT
Source organism: Prochlorococcus sp. AG-347-M15 (assembly GCA_003281185.1). Classification (GTDB taxonomy): domain Bacteria; phylum Cyanobacteriota; class Cyanobacteriia; order PCC-6307; family Cyanobiaceae; genus Prochlorococcus_A. Next base: position 102,961 of record QCCS01000004.1, on the reverse strand, counting down.
GCAGTATGAACAATACCAGTACCTGATTCTGTAGTTATGTAATCTCCACCAATCACAATTCTGCAATTTTTATTCTTAGTAGGATGTTGATATTCGATTTCTTCTAAGTTAGATCCTTTAACCTCTAAAACAGGTTTAAAGTCTTTATTAAATTTCTTACTAATTTCAGAAGATAAATCTTTTGCAAAAAGGTATATGCGTTTCTCTTCATCAATAGCAAAAACATAGTTTATTTTTGGATTTACTGCTACTGCTTCATTTGCAGGTATGGTCCATGGTGTGGTGGTCCAAATAGTTATGAAAGAATTTCTAAGAAAATGATCCTTCTTATCGCTATTATTTTCTTTATTTAATTTTAGTAAGATTCCGTCAGATAATTTAGTGATTTTTAAGGCAACATAAATACTTTTTGAATAATGTTCATCAGGATATTCTAATTCTGCTTCTGCGAGTGCAGTTCTCGAACTTGGACTCCAATGAACAGGTTTAAGACCTCTATATATGTAACCATTTAAAAACATTTTCCCAAATACTCCAATCTGAGCAGATTCATAACTTTTCCTGAGCGTTAAATAAGGATTATCCCAATCTCCCCATATGCCCCATCTTTTAAAACCCTCCATTTGATTATTAATTTGTATATGAGCATATTCTGTCGCCTTTTTTCTAAGACTTAGAGTATCCAGATTCTTTCTTTCATTAGATTTTAAATTCTGGAGAACTTTTAATTCAATAGGTAATCCATGGCAGTCCCAACCAGGAACATAGTGAACTTTAAATCCTTTCAATGTTTTGTACTTATTTATTATGTCTTTTAAAACTTTATTCAGAGCATGACCCATATGAAGCGCTCCATTTGCGTAAGGTGGGCCATCATGTAATGTGAATGTTTCGCCTGAGTTCTTTGACCCTAATTCAAAATCAATATTATTTTTAGCCCAAAAATCCTGAATCTCAGGTTCTCTTACAACTGAGTTAGCACGCATTGAGAAGTCAGTTTTAAGTAAATTTAATGTTTCTTTATAAGAAAAGTCTGATTTTTGTTCTTTGTTATTTTGGGATTTCATACGAAGATATAAGAAATTTTGGTGATCAAAAGAATTATTTAGACTAATCTAATTCATTAGATTCTTTCTTAATTGAACTGTAGTTTTTTTAAGATGTTTCAAATAGCTAATTTATTTGATTTCAGATTTTTATATTATCATTTTTATCATTTCTTACCCACTTTTTTTGGGTTGTATTTTTATTATTGCTACCAAATTTAAAAAAATTTGAAGCTTCTATGAAATTACCAAATCCTAGATTAACAGCTTCGAATATTTTCGAAAAGTTATTTTTAAATTCCAAAAAGGTAGCTATTTTTTTCTTTTCTCTATCTGTCAATTGGTACCATCTAGATAAAAAAAGCTCTACTAGATAAAAAATAACAAGTACTGTTAATAAGAGGAAAATTACAAAAAATGATTCATCTATTGTTTTATTTTTAATTATTAAGATCAAACCTATTAATAAATTCAAAAAAGCTTTTATTAAGTCCTTAGGTTTACCAAGCTCAAGATAAATTATCGGTACAGATAAAAAAATGGTCCCAATTAAGATGTAAAAAGCTCCTAAATAAAATATCAAACTATTCATTAAATTAGCTACTCAAATAAATTATAAGAAGTTGATATAGATTGACAAACTATCTATTAGAATCCCCTTAAATGCGGTCGGGGAGACTTGAACTCCCACACCCGAAGATACGAGTACCTAAAACTCGCGCGTCTACCAATTCCGCCACGACCGCTTATGTAAAATAATAATTGAAAGAGGTTTATTTTAAAAATATTTTTAACTTATAATGATCAATTTGACACATAAAAATTAAACTAAATTTCTCTTTTTAAAAAAATTTTTTTCATTTAAACATACAATCGTTTAGAAATATCAGTTATATTATTTAAAGAATAATTGAAACGATTTCAAACTTAACCAATAAAAATACAACAAAAATTACTAATTCTTCAAGAACTTTTAATTGGCAAAAAGAGATTAAAAACTACGTAGATCCGCCAAGTTTTTGGAATCCAACATTAGTATTATTTTTTGGCGGTTATTTTCTCGCTTTTCTTAGCATTTGGCAATGGTATAGAGGAGTATGGCCTCTACCTTTACTTGTAGCCACTGCTTTTTTAGCTTTGCATATTGAAGGCACAGTTATTCATGATGCATGCCATAAAGCTGCCCACCCTATTCCTTGGATAAATCAAGCGATGGGTCATGGATCAGCAATTCTTTTAGGATTTAGTTTCCCAGTTTTTACAAGAGTACATTTACAACATCATATTCATGTAAATCATCCAAAAAATGATCCTGATCATATTGTCAGTACTTTTGGTCCAATATGGTTAATAGCTCCAAGATTTTTTTATCATGAAGTGTTTTTCTTTCAAAGAAAACTTTGGCGAAAATATGAATTACTGCAATGGGGAATTGAAAGATCTATCTTTATAACAATAATCCTTGCAGGGATAAAATTTGACTTCATGAATCTAATCTATAATCTATGGTTTGGTCCAGCATTGATGGTAGGTGTTACTTTAGGAATATTTTTTGATTATTTACCGCATAGACCCTTTCGATCAAGAAACAAATGGATAAATTCTCGAGTTTACCCTAGTAAATTTATGAACATATTAATAATGGGCCAAAATTACCATCTCATTCATCATCTTTGGCCGTCGATTCCCTGGTTTGAATACAAAATAGCCTATGAAAAAACTAAGCCACTATTGGATTTGAAAGGTTCACCTCAAAGAGTTGGGATATTTGAAAGTAAAGGAGACACTTTTAACTTTATTTATGATTTATTAATAGGTGTAAGAAGTCATAGAAAAAGGAGGGGGAAGATAAGAAAAATAATAAATTTATATCCAGGAATAAGAATTAAAAAATTTTTATTAAAGATAGTCAATAAAACATTTATAGGCTCAAGATAACTTATTCATTAATTATCTTTGGTACTTTAAAGTATTGATCTTCTCTAGAGGGTCCCAATTCTAAAATTTCTTCAGTGCAATCAGAATTATTATTTTCGTCTTTTCTTAATACATTAATAACCTCTATTGCTCTTGTTGTACAAGCCACATCGTTAGTATCAATTTTTTCAAGTTGTTTTATATATTCCAATATTTTTTCTAACTGTTCTGCGTGACTGTTAATTTCATTCTCGTTAAGTTCTAATCTTGCTAAATGAGCAACTTTTTTTACTTCATCTTTGGTTATTTTTGTCATAACTTTAATGTAATATTCTTATTTATTAAATGATAGTTTATTAAGAACTTTTTGAAAATCAATTTCAATTAATAGCCTCAATTATCTTTCTCAGCTAAAAATAATATTAGATAAAGGTTGAAAAATAGAAGAAAACTTATTTCCAAAAAATTTTTTTTATCGACACTCAAAACTTGTTGCCCCTGATTTAATAGGCTGTTATCTCATAAAGAAAAATTATGAGAAAGATTATATTAAAGGGATGATCGTTGAAACTGAAGCTTATTCACAGGAAGAAGAGGCCTGTCATGGTTATAGCAAAAAAACAGCCTCAAATAAGTCGTTATTTGGCAAACCTGGAACATTTTATATATACAAATCTTATGGCATACATCATTGTTTAAACATAGTTACTGATAAAGATAATTTTGCGAGTGGTGTTTTAATCAGGGCAGTTTACATCCCTCAAAATAATGAAAGATCAGCTGCTGGACCTGGTCTAGTTACTAAGGCATTCGGTATTGATATCTCATTTAATGCACTTGAAATTTTTAATAACAATTCTTTATGGATTTCTCAAAGAAATTCAATTCTAGAGAAAAAAGATCTTATTCAAACTACGAGAATTGGCATATCCAAGGCAAAAAATATAAAATGGCGTTGGTATCTAAAAAATAGTAGGAGTGTAAGTAAAAGATTAAAGGGTGACAGAACACCTAAATTCAAATAATCATTTATCTTGGAAAGCGTAATGCAAATTTGGTCTCATAAACATATCCACACACTCGCAGATTTCTCAATACAAGATTATAAATCAGTATTTGAATTGGCTAATAGATTTGATGCACTAAAGAATGCAGGAACGAAAAAGATACCAGCATTACAAGGGACTTTGGTAACATCTTTATTTTTTGAAGCTAGTACAAGAACAAAAAATAGCTTTGAACTTGCAGCAAAAAGACTGTCTGCAGATGTTCAAACGTTTGCTCCATCCTCTAGCTCTTTAACAAAAGGCGAAACAATTATTGATACTGCCATAACTTATTCTGCTATGGGAGCAGATATATTAGTTATTCGACACTCATCGAGTTACATAACCTTTGAAATTGCTAAAAAACTTGATGCAATAAATTCTAATACTTCGGTTCTTAATGCAGGAGATGGATTACATAGTCACCCTAGCCAAGGGTTGCTTGATATATATACATTAGTAAAATTCTTTTCCCAAAATTCATTTCGCCCAGAGGTTTTAAATTCCAAAAAAATTTTAATAATTGGAGACGTAAATCATTCAAGGGTTGCAAGATCAAATCTTTGGGCTTTGAGTGCATTCGGTGCGGAAATAATCTTATGTGGTCCTAAATCATTAATACCTGATGAATTTAGCAATTTTTTAAAAACCCCTGCACCAAATCAAATTGTGGATCCTGTTAAATCTAGAGGCTCCATAACAATTTCAAGATCACTAGAAGAATCAATAATAATTGCGGACGCAATAATAGTTTTAAGACTTCAGAAAGAGAGAATGATGGAGAATTTACTAAGTAGCATCGATTCATATAGTTTGGATTATGGGTTAACTTCAGAGAAATTATCTTTGAATAGTAAAAAAATTCCAATTCTTCATCCTGGACCTATTAATAGAGATATCGAAATTAGTAGTAAAGTAGTAGATAAATATCCTAATTGCTTAATAAATAATCAAGTTGCAAATGGTATTCCTATAAGAATGGCATTACTTTATCTATTACAAAAATACAATAAATCTAAAGTAACTTGAGACTCTCAGTAAAGAATCCATAGAATAATCCTAGTCTGAAAGAATCTAATAAAAGTAATAAAAATTTCTTTTTCTTTTCAAGTCGAAAATTTCTTCTAAGAGCTATTAAGATTTCAATAAAAACGACCGATACTAGCGCAGCTACTGGATCCATAAGTTCCAAAACAGCACTTACCATACCAAGAGAGCTTCCAAAAAAATAACCAATTAAAATGATAATTAGAGCTATCGAATACCTTCTCCATGGATTACTAGCCCAAATACTTAATGTCTGAATATTTTCTACAATTTTAAGTTGAAAATTTGTCCTTTGAGGTTTGAAAACCATTGCGAATTCAACTAAGCTGCTTCTTTATTTGATTGAATTTTAGTGTTTCCATCTACTAATTCAAGTAATGCCTCCATTTGAGCCATTATTCCTCTTAGTTCTCCAGGTTCAGGGAAAAGGTCATCCTCTTTAATAGATAAATGCATTACTCTTAGTTCTTCACGTAAATAGCGAATGTGACTAATTACTTGTTCTCTCTTTGTTTGTGACATGTATTAAAACCTGGCTCTATTATCTTAAGAAATAATATTTTCATTAAGAAGATTTTGCATATTTATGATTGAGAATGAAGATAATTTGCTCAATATCACTTAAAAATATAATGTCTTTGATTTTCTATATACTTTAAAAATATGTATTTAATACTTCCGTCAATTTTAAATAATTACTTGAGGCTTTATTATTAGGATATATTAGTTGAATTAAATATGGAATTTATTTCTGAAAATAAAATAAGTGAGCAACTAGTAAATTCTTTTGATGAAAATATGACCCATGAGCTTGCAACAAGACTAGAAGAAGATAATTACACCACTCCATTTGATGGTTTAAAGGATTGGCACTTACTTAGGGCCCTTGCAATTAATAGACCTGAATTAACATCTGATTATATCCATCTCCTTGATCAAGAACCTTTCGATGAAAACTAAAAGTAATGACTCCAAAATAAAGGTTCTTTTATTAATAACTGGAAGTATTGCAGCTGTAAGAATTCCATTATTAGTTAGCCAATTAGCGAAAGAAAATTATGAAATAAGATGCGTTTTATCAAAAAATGCAGAAAAATTAATAAAGCCGCTCTCACTTTCTATTTTAAGTAGAAACCCATGCATTTTAGAAAATGATCAATGGTCTGATAGTCAATCAACACCTCTTCACATAGAACTAAGTAATTGGGCTGATATTTTAATCATCGCCCCTTTAACAGCAACAACATTAGCAAAATGGGTAACTGGAAATGCAGAGGGATTGATCCCAAGCATCTTAATAGCAAATATAAAGCCAATTATTGTTGCACCTGCAATGAATACACAAATGTGGCTAAATAAAGCTGTCCAAAAAAATTATGAAAATTTACAGAAATACGAAAATGTTTTATCTTTGCAACCAAGTGAAGGCCTCTTAGCTTGTGATGCTATTGGCATCGGTAAAATACCTCCAAATGATCTAATCCAATTAGCTCTTGAATTTATAGCTTCACACAAACAGAATGAATATCGCAAAGATTTACTTAATAAAGAAATTTTAATAACTGGAGGGTGCACCTCAGAGAAAATTGACGCGGCAAGACACATTACTAACAAAAGTTCAGGAGCTATGGGCCTACTTCTTTCTCAAGTAGCGAGGTTCAGAGGAGCACAAGTAAAATATATTCATGGTCCTCTTAAAATCGATAAGAATCTTACTGATGGAATAAAAAGATATGAAATTGAAACTAGTGTTGATTTAATTAGGGAACTTAATAATGAAATTTCAAATTGCGATTATTTTTTCATGAATGCAGCGGTATCTGATTTCAAGATAACTTCTGATACTTCAGCTAAAATTCCAAAAAATCAAATTAATGCTCATTTGAATCAAAACTTTGAACTAGTCCCAGATGTTCTAAAAACAATAAGTGGCTCAAAAAAAGATAACCAAGTTTTTGTAGGCTTTTGCGCTTTTACAGGATCTATTGAAGAAGCAAGAATAACAATTAAAGAAAAGATTATTAACAAAGGGTGTGATTATCTATTCGCAAATCCAATTGATCTTGAAGGTCAAGGATTTGGGTTCTTAGCAAAAAATGAAGGCTGGTTATTCGATAAAAATAATATGGAGCACCATATAAAAAAAACATCAAAAATTGATTTAGCAAATAAATTGCTAACTCAAATTATTTCATTAAAAAAATAAAAAAAAATTTTTTAATTTGTATTTTTTTGTAATCTTAATCATTAAAAATAATGTAATAGCTTAAAATAATTCCAGTTTTTTAAAATCTAAAAAGCTACGGGTTGTTTCGAGGATTTAATAGTCCTATCTTTTATGGTCCTTTCCCTTGTAATATCCGTACTGAACTTATTAGATGACCTTTAATCTATCGTCACAGAACTTTACTGCAACTTTAATTATGAGAATTCGTTCTTTCTTAGCTTTTGTTATTTCAATTTGTATAACTTTTGCTTTCGTACCTGTTAAAACATTTGCTTTTTCTGAAAGAGGAAATGCACAATTCACAGATGTTGTTAACACAGGAAAAGCTAATGATTGCCCTACATTAGACTCATCTCTTGTCGGATCAATATCTCTAGAGAATGGAGATAGCCTTAAAGGAATATGCATGCATCCAACAGAAGTTTATGTAAAAGTACCAGGTACAAAACGAAAAGCTGCAGAATTTGTTTCTACAAAAATTATTAGTCCTAGAAATAACACTACAGTTACAGAAGTTTATGGAGATATAGATTCAGGAACTTTCACTGAAAAGGGTGGTATTGATTTTCAACTTATTACTGTATTAACTCCTGGTGGCTTAGAAGTGCCATTTGCATTCTCAGCAAAAGACCTTACAGCTGATTTACCTTCATCTATTGAGCCAGGCACTGAGGTTAGTGGTTCAACATTTACACCTAACTACAGAACTGGTGACTTTCTAGATCCTAAGGCAAGAGCTAAAAATACTGGTGTTGAATATGCTCAAGGTTTAGTGGCATTAGGAGGAGATGACGAAGAACTTGCAAAAGAAAATATTAAAGTTGATGTAAACGGAACTGGCGTTATTACTCTTTCAATCAACAATGTAGATTCTGACACAGACGAATTTACTGGTACTTTTGAAGCTATACAACCTTCAGATACAGATATGGGTTCAAAGGATCCACTTGATGTAAAAATAATTGGGGAGCTTTACGGAAGAAAGGCATAAATCCCACTTAAGAAAAAAAGGGGGTTAAACCCCTCTTTTTTTTTCAAAATTTTTCTTTATCAATTTAAAAAATGGAATTGCAACAAAAATCTAAAACAGATACTAATGGACTAATACCTCCTTATGGAGGAGAACTAAAAAATTTAATTATCAAAGATAAAAACCTTAAAAATGATCTTATCTCTAAAGCTACTTATGAGTTTGAATGTAGTGAGAGAAATGCATGCGATGTAGAACTTTTGATGGTTGGAGCTTTTTCTCCATTGGAAGGTTTTATGGATGAAAATAACTACAATTCGGTAATTAAAAATAATAGAAATACAAATGGGTTACTTTTTGGCTTGCCTATTGTTTTTGATTCAAATAATGAAAAAGTAAAAGCTGGAGAGACAATATTGCTTACTTATAAAAAACAAAAAATAGCAGTTTTAAAAGTTAGCTCTAAATGGGAGCCTGACAAATCCTTAGAAGCTGAACTTTGTTATGGTACTAATTCTTTAGATCATCCTGCTGTTAAGATGATTTTTAACGAGAGAGGTAGATTTTATATAGGAGGAAGAGTTTATGGTTTCGAACTTCCAATTAGAGAATTCCCCTGCAAAACCCCAGAAGAAGTTAGATCTACACTGCCATCAAATCATGATGTAGTTGCATTTCAATGCAGAAATCCAATTCACAGAGCGCATTATGAATTATTTACTAATGCCTTACTTTCAGATAATGTCTCCTCTAACTCAGTTGTTTTAGTTCATCCAACTTGTGGGCCAACTCAACAAGATGATATTCCTGGAAAAGTAAGATATTTGACCTATAAAGAATTAGAAGAGGAAATATCTGATGAAAGAATAAAATGGGCTTTTTTACCTTATTCAATGCATATGGCAGGGCCAAGAGAAGCTCTTCAACATATGATAATCAGAAGAAATTACGGCTGCACCCACTTTATTATTGGTAGAGATATGGCTGGTTGTAAGTCTTCATCAACTGGTGAAGATTTTTATGGTCCATATGACGCCCAAAATTTTGCGAAACAATGTGCAGATGAATTGATGATGCAAACTGTTCCTTCAAAAAATTTAGTTTATACGAAGGAAAAAGGTTATATAACAGCTGAAGAAGCTAAAGATTTTAATTATGAAATTATGAAACTTAGTGGTACTGAATTTAGAAAAAAATTGAGAAATGGCGAACCAATTCCTGAATGGTTTGCATTCAAAAGTGTAGTAGATGTTCTAAGAAGCTCTTAATAATGTTTTATTATTAGTATTATAGATTTATTAAAGATTTTTTATCGTGAACAAACGTTGGAGAAACGTAGGACTCTATGTTCTAGCTGTGATTACTGTAATTTTCATTGGTACTTCAGTTTTTGATAAACCTAGTACTGAAAGTTCTACAAAGACCTTGAGATATAGTGATTTTATAGAGGCAGTCCAAGATAAAGAAATCAGTAGAGTCCTAATCTCTCCAGATAATGCCACAGCACAAGTTGTTGAAAATGATGGGAGCAGATCTGAGGTCAATTTAGCCCCTGACAAAGATTTATTAAAAATACTGACTGAGAACAATGTAGATATAGCAGTAACTCCCACAAAATTAGCCAATCCATGGCAACAAGCTATAAGCAGCTTGATTTTCCCAGTACTTTTGATTGGAGGCCTATTTTTTCTTTTCAGAAGATCCCAAAGCGGAAATGCTGGAGGTGGTAATCCTGCCATGAGTTTTGGCAAAAGCAAAGCTAGATTACAAATGGAACCATCTACTCAAGTAACCTTTTCAGATGTTGCTGGTGTTGAAGGCGCAAAATTAGAACTCACAGAAGTTGTGGATTTTCTTAAGAGCCCCGATAGATTTACTGCAGTCGGAGCAAAAATTCCAAAGGGAGTTCTTCTTGTAGGTCCTCCAGGTACAGGAAAAACATTGCTAGCAAAAGCAGTAGCTGGAGAGGCAGGTGTACCTTTTTTCTCAATATCTGGTTCAGAATTTGTAGAGATGTTTGTAGGAGTTGGAGCTAGCAGAGTTAGAGATCTTTTTGAACAAGCAAAAAAGAATGCTCCTTGTATTGTTTTCATTGACGAAATAGATGCAGTTGGAAGACAAAGGGGTGCTGGTATGGGAGGAGGAAATGATGAAAGAGAACAAACATTAAATCAACTCCTAACCGAAATGGATGGTTTCGAAGGTAATTCAGGAATAATAATAGTTGCTGCCACCAACAGACCAGATGTCTTAGATTCAGCCTTAATGCGCCCTGGAAGATTTGATAGACAGGTAACAGTAGATAGACCAGATTATGCTGGAAGATTGCAGATATTAAATGTTCATGCGAAAGATAAAACTCTTTCAAAAGACGTTGATTTAGATAAAGTTGCTAGAAGAACACCAGGATTTACTGGTGCAGATTTAGCTAATCTTTTAAATGAAGCAGCAATACTAGCAGCTAGAAAAGATTTAGATAAAGTAAGTAATGATGAAGTCGGTGATGCCATTGAAAGAGTTATGGCAGGTCCAGAAAAAAAAGATAGAGTCATTAGTGATAAGAAAAAAGAATTAGTTGCTTATCACGAAGCTGGTCATGCACTCGTTGGAGCATTAATGCCTGATTATGATCCCGTAACAAAAGTTTCAATAATTCCCAGAGGTCAAGCTGGAGGGTTAACCTTCTTTACTCCAAGTGAAGAAAGAATGGAATCTGGTCTTTACTCTCGTTCATACCTTCAAAATCAAATGGCTGTAGCTCTTGGTGGAAGAGTTGCTGAAGAAATTGTTTACGGAGAAGAAGAAGTAACAACTGGAGCTTCAAATGATTTACAACAAGTTGCTAATGTAGCAAGACAAATGATCACAAAATTTGGCATGAGTGACAAAATAGGTCCAGTAGCTCTTGGTCAATCTCAAGGAGGAATGTTTCTCGGGAGAGATATGAGCTCTACAAGAGACTTCTCTGAAGACACAGCCGCAACAATAGATGTAGAGGTTTCAGAACTTGTTGATGTTGCCTATAAGAGAGCTAAAAAAGTTTTATCTGATAATAGAACTGTTCTAGACGAAATGGCTCAAATGCTAATTGAAAGAGAAACTATAGATACTGAAGATATCCAAGATTTGATTAACCGCTCTGAAGTGAAAGTCGCAAACTATATTTAAGCGCAAAATTTAAATTTTTAATGAATAATAAAAAAGATTCTTTTTCGGAGTTCCTGAAAATGAAATCTTTTTTTTTACTTATAAAACCTGATAATAATATTTACTCAAATACCTCTATAAGAAACTCATTTTTTAAAGAATTAGAAAACTTAGTAAAATTAGGATTAAAGAATATTGAAATAAGTTGGTCTAACAACGAAAATTGGTTTGATTTTGTATCCGATATCAAAATTAAATATCCAAGAATTAATTTAGGCTCTGCCTCCATAGTTAATAAGCAATCAATAGAAGATTCTTTAAAAATTGGATTAAATTTTTCTATGATGAAATTTTGGGATAAAGATCTTTTCAATTATGCAAAATCAAAAAATTATTTATTAATTCCTGGAATTAATAATTTAAAAGATCTTAAGGAAGCGATAGATTTAAATTGCAATATTATCAAAATTTATCCAATAAAAAGTAAAGATAGTTCGATAGATATACTCAACTATAAAAATATTGATTTCATTGCTGCCGGAGGACTATCAATCAATGATTTAAAAACTTATAAATCTTTAGGGTATAAAGCAGTCGTAATTGGAGGTAAAGCTATCAAAAATAAAAAATTTGATCCAAAAATTTTTGAATGGCTCAAAAATAATTAAGTTAAGGATAAATATAAATTATTCCACAAAACTACTACTTATTTATTAAGTCACATTGAGCATGATTTAGAAGCAAATGATCAGCAAGTACTAAAGCTACCATAGCATCAACCATAGGCACTGCTCTTGGTAGAACGCATGGATCATGTCTCCCTTTTGCTTTCATAAGTACTTCTTTGCCTTCAGCATTTACTGTTTTCTGTTCTTTCCCGATGGTTGCTGTAGGTTTAAAAGCTATCTTCATCTCGATATTTTCACCATTACTTATTCCGCCCTGTATACCTCCTGAATTGTTTGATGTAGTTCTTAATTTACTAATATCATCAGACTTGATAAAGGCATCATTATGTTCGCTTCCTTTTAAATAAGTTCCAGAGAAACCTGAACCTATTTCAAAGCCTTTCGTGGCAGGCAAAGACATCAAAGCCTTCGCTAAATCCGCTTCTAATTTATCAAAAACAGGCATTCCAAGACCAGAGGGAACATTTCTTACTAGACATTCAATAACACCGCCGCAAGAGTCTCCTTGACGCTTTAATTCCTTAATTCTCTCTATCATTTCTGCTGATACCTGATCATCAGGACATCTAACAATATTAGAATCTATTTTTTTGAGAGAAATCTTCTCTTTATTTATATCAGAATCAATATCATGTATACGCTTTACCCAAGATAATATTTCAGTATTACAGAAGGTTTTTAATAATTGTTTTGCTACAGCACCAGCAGCTACTCTCCCAATTGTTTCTCTAGCAGAGGCTCTCCCACCGCCTGAACTTGCCTGAATTCCATATTTAAGATGATATGTACCATCTGCATGAGAAGGTCTAAATACCTGCTCCAAATTATTATAATCTCCTGGTCTTTGATCCTTATTTCTTACCAACATTGCTATTGGAGTTCCAAGTGTTAAACCTTCCCTTATCCCACTTAATATTTCAATTTTATCTTCTTCATTTCTGGGTGTTGTAATGTCACTTTGGCCAGGTCTGCGCCTATCTAATTCATTTTGTATCAGATTTATATCTATTTTTAACTTAGGTGGACAACCATCAAGGATAACTCCTACTGCACCACCATGTGATTCTCCAAAAGTACTAACACGAAAAATTTTTCCAAAACTACTACTCATAGAAATATCAAATGTTTTATCTATATATAAACATTATATGAAACCAATTGAAAATTAAACAAAAAAAAGCCCCCAAAAAGGGGGGCTTGTAAGTTTAAGAACTTTAAGCTTAACCGATAGCTGGAGCTGAAAGAGCTACTGTTGTAGACTCAGCTGCTGCTAGATCAAGTGGGAAGTTGTGAGCGTTACGCTCGTGCATTACTTCCATACCTAGGTTTGCTCTGTTAAGAACGTCACCCCATGTAGGAACAATCTTACCGTTTGCATCAACAACTGACTGGTTGAAGTTGAAACCGTTAAGGTTGAATGCCATTGTGCAGATACCCATTGAAGTTAACCATACACAAACAACTGGGAATACAGCTAGGAAGAAGTGAAGACTTCTGCTGTTGTTGAAACTTGCATATTGGAAGATTAAACGACCGAAGTAGCCATGAGCTGCAACGATGTTATATGTTTCCTCTTCTTGTCCGAACTTGTAACCATAGTTCTGAGACTCTGTCTCAGTTGTTTCTCTGATTAGAGATGAAGTAACAAGTGAACCGTGCATAGCTGAGAATAGAGATCCTCCAAACATACCAGCAACACCAGCCATGTGGAATGGGTGCATAAGAATGTTGTGCTCTGCCTGGAAAACAAACATAAAGTTGAATGTTCCAGAGATACCTAAAGGCATTCCGTCAGAGAATGAACCTTGACCGAATGGGTATACAAGGAATACTGCGAAAGCTGCTGAAACTGGTGCAGAGTATGCAACACAGATCCAAGGACGCATACCTAAACGGTATGAAAGCTCCCACTGTCTTCCCATGTATGCTGAGATACCAATTAGGAAGTGGAAAATTACAAGCTGGTAAGGACCACCGTTGTATAACCACTCATCTACAGTAGCTGCTTCCCAAATTGGGTAGAAGTGTAGACCAATAGCGTTAGATGAAGGAACAACTGCACCTGAGATGATGTTGTTTCCATATAGGAATGAACCAGCAACTGGCTCTCTAATTCCGTCGATGTCTACTGGTGGTGCTGCGATGAATGCAACGATGAAGCAAGCCGCTGCTGTAAGAAGGCATGGAATCATTAAGACGCCGAACCAACCAACATAAATTCTGTTGTTAGTTGATGTTACCCACTCACAAAACTGTGGCCAACCTTTTAACAGCGAAGAACGCTGCTGCTGAATAGTTGTCATGAGTTCGTAAAGTATGTCTCTAAAGTGAGACGTGTAAATAAAAACGGAAAATATATTCCGCTCCAAAGATTTTAGACCAAAATCGCTAAAAATGTGTAAATTATTTTTCTTTAGGTAAAGTTATTTTTGTGAAATGTAAGAAAAGTGACTTCATGTCTTAATATTTTCTTTGTTATTGGTGATTTAACTTGGTAATAATCGAATGGCTTCTTAATGGAAAAAGATCGAAAGAGGTGGTTTCCTTAAAAGAGGCTAGGTTTAGAAGACTGCAATTAGAGGGTTTTGGAGCTGTTATTTATTGGAGCGAAAGGATTTAGGTTTAACAAGGTTAAAGTTGATAAAAAAAATACAAAGTATTAAATATTAAATAAACTTATCTTTTAAATAAAAAATCCTTATTTAATAAAAGTAGTTTATTGTTCTTGTTTCTTAATTTAAAGACTTTCAAACTCTTGAACCCATTGTTTTTCGTAATAAATCACTTCTTTTTTTGTATAGCTCATCGCAATTTTTTTTTCCTTATAAGCGGCTTCTCCAATAAAAACAGGCCAAATTAATTGGTCTCTGTCATATTTGTGAATTATTCCTTGGCTATCAATGAATAATGGATCTCCTTTTTTAATCATTTTCCAATCTTGGTTTATTCTCTCAGGATGAATTATGCCATCAATATCTCCTTTTTCATCTCTTGGATAATCTATACTCCCTTGATGAACATGAACGACTAATTCCTTTGGAAGTTCTATAAGGTTATTTTTTAATTTATCTATCTCTTCCCTTAGTGAGCTAATTATTAGAGAGAATCTATTCACGATGTTTGGATCATAAAAATTTTGTGCAACAGCTCCTATTTCAATAACTAAACCACATGGCCAAGCTTCTACAAGAAAGCCTGTTTGGACTTTATCTTTTTCATGCAAATAAATAGGCAATCCAAATTTGTTCTGCAGTAATGCAGCTAAACAAAAATCTTTGAATCTCCTCCCATACAAAACAATGCTTGTTCCCATATTTGCAGTAGTAGTATGCAAATCGATTGCAATTTGACAGGGTTTAGTTCCTTTAATTCCAAATTCATCTAATAAAAAATTAGCTCTATTAGTCTCATAAAAGCTATTCTTATTTTGATCAAAATTTTCACTTTCTTTAAAAGATCTATTTAAATCTACATCTATATATCTACACCCTTTTTCATAGGCAACAGGATTACCTATGATGAACTCATACTCAATACCATAATTTAGCCTATTTTCCCTTCTATTGAATTGCTTAACCGCCCAGACAGGATTAATTTCATTCCCATGGGTACCTGAAACGATAAGTATTCTTTGAACAGTCATTTTTTCTTTAAAAATAAAATTGCATGCAAAATAAATACCTTATAAAGGCCTCCAGAAAATTCTGGTTTTGGTTTTGGACCCAATTAATGAATGGCTTCGCGCCATCAGATTTACATGGTAATTATAAAAGGCCTAAAGGTATAACAATTGATAGTGAATACGATATTAATAATGAGAATGGACAAATTTATTTATTAGTAGGGAATTCTTGTCCATGGTGTCAAAGAACTTTACTCGTCCATGAAATAAAACATCTATATAAAAAAGTTACAGTTATTTTCTTAAAAGCAAATGTTGAGCATGGCGAATGGATTTTCAATAGAAAGATTAAGGGATGTATTAGACTTACTGACCTTTACAAAAAAGCTAATAAAAAGATTATTTTTAGAGCGACATTACCTCTTTTAGTTAGCTTTGTAAAAGATGAAGTAAATATCCTGTCTAATGAAAGTTCACAGATTATAAGACTACTTAATTCAATAAAGATTCAATCAAAATATCAGATATTACCTATTAAAGACTGTAAACAACAATTTTTAGATTTAGTTAATAACAACATTAATGATGGCGTATATAAATGTGGTTTCGCCAGAAATCAATCAGCTTATGAAAAAGCAAGTCAAAATCTTTTCGCAGCTATAAATGAAATTGAAAATTTACTACATAAAAATAAAGGGGACTGGATATTTGGAGAAGAGTTGACCTACGCAGATATTTACCTTTTTCCAACGCTTATAAGATGGGAATTGATTTATAGCAAACTTTTCAAATGTACTGAACAAGAACTATCTAGTTTTGAAAAGATTATTGAATGGAGATTAAAATTCTATAAATTATCTAATGTAAAAAGGACATGCTTCGACAATGAATGGAAAAAAGATTACTACAAAGCTTTATTCCCTTTAAACCCAAATCAACTAATCCCAGTTTTACCATCGCTAGAGGAAATAATGAGAATGGAGTCCTAAAAAATATAAAAATCAATTTCAAAAAAAAAAAAAATGATGTTGTAATGAACACTTAGTTAGTTCATAGATAATGCAATTTCATTAGAAATTAACTATGTTATGTATGTCTACTAAAGTACGAAAAGCTTAAAATGAAATCCATTGACGAACACATCCAAAAAGATCAATCGGAAATCGAATCTGCAAAAGCAGAGGGCAATCTTCCAAAGGTCAGACATTTAACTGAAGAGCTAAAAGAACTCGAAGAATATAAGGATCATCATCCAGAAGATAAACATGACCCTAATGCTTTGGAATTATTTTGTGACGCCAACCCAGATGAACCAGAATGTCTTGTTTATGATGATTAATTTTTTTAAATTATTTAAATAATGCATAAAAAAAGGGCTCAAAAAGCCCTTTTTTTAGTTCTTGAATTTTCTTAGTAATCCATATTAAAATCTGATGGGCTTCCTGTTAGAGAACATACCACAGACTCTTCATTTTTCATTTCCTTAACTTCTACAATCGGTCTACCCATTTTCTTAAGAACCTCAATATCTTGAATGGTTTGACATCTAGCTATTATTTTTCCTTGTTTATCAAAACAACTGTAGAAATTCATATTATGTTTAAAGAATTATCTTATTTATGGCTAATTTTCATTATTAAATCAAGTGTATTTATTTACAAAAAAATTTTCAATTAAAGTTATATCCTTTTCCACACTTCAGAAAGCAGTGAGGATAAACCTTTTTTTAAAGATGAAGAAATAACTAAAACTTTCTTTTTTGATAAGTCTTCTAACTTTTTTGTAATTATTTTCAAATAATCATAATCTACCAGCTCCATTTTATTTAAAACTATTATCCTCTCTTTATCTAAAAGACCTTTCCCATATTTTTTTAATTCCTGCTCAATAATCTCAAAATCATGTAAAGGATTTTCTGCAATTGCATCAATTAAGTGAACAAGTATTTTCGTTCTTTGGATGTGCCTTAAAAAATCATGCCCTAAACCTACTCCATCAGCTGCACCTGATATTAAACCAGGAATATCCGCAAAAAGACAACCATTCCCATCTATTTTTCTTACTACACCTAAGTTAGGTATTAAAGTCGTGAAAGGATAATTTGCGATTTTTGGACGAGCAGATGATACAACGGAAATCAAAGTACTTTTCCCAGCATTTGGAAGGCCAATAATCCCAACCTCTGCAAGAAGTTTTAGTTCTAATTGAACCTCCCATATCTCACCATCTTTTCCTTCAGTAAATGATTCTGGGGCTCTGTTTTGATTACTTAAATAGTAAGCATTACCATGTCCACCCTTTCCTCCAATGGCAACAGTTAAACTTTGTTTATCTTTAGTTAAGTCTCCTAAAATAATACCGGTTTTAACATCCCTTATTTCTGTACCGCAGGGAACTTTAAGGATTCTATCCTCCCCTGAAGCACCTGACCTCTTATTAGGACCTCCTTTGCATCCATCTTCAGCAATTATTTCACGTTTGAATTTGAAATCTAATAATGTCTGAAGATTATTATCAGCAATTAAAATAACTGAACCCCCTCTGCCACCATTCCCCCCAGAAGGTCCTCCAGCAGGAACAAATTTTTCTCTTCTAAAAGAAACTATTCCATTTCCACCTTTTCCAGCTTTAAGAATAATGTTTGCTTGATCAATAAATTGCACTTTATACTCTTATTAAATTGTTTTCTTGGTATTTTAAATTTTATTTTATCCACGCAATACTGCAACCAGGTCCACCCTCGTTGTTGGCCGCATCTTCAATCTTATCAACATAATTTAAACCTGATAACCAATTTCTTAGTCCTTTTTTTAATTTCCCTGTGCCAATTCCATGAACAATCCATAGCGGTCCATGAAATTTTCTAATTTTCTCCTCAATAATTATTTCGGCTTCATGAACTCTTAACCCTCTAACGTCAATTGTATTTTTACTCGTTCTAATTTTAGAAAAAGAAAAATCTTCTCCTGAAGACTTGATCTCAATTTTTGAACTTTTGAAATTAGGCTTTTCTCCATTAATACCCTCAAAGTCATTTACAGATAATGTACTTCTAAATGAACCACATTTAACTTCATAAAAACCACTTTTTTTATCTAAATCTACAATTTGTCCCATACTATTTAGACTTTTAATTTTTACAAAATCGCCTACCTGAGGATTCCATGATATTGACTTTTCAAATTTTTTTTGGGTTAAATGTTCCGTCTCAATTTCCTTTAATCTTTTTCCAATAATTCGCGTATCCTCTCCATTAACATTTTTATCTCTTAATTTTTTAATCAAATCTATTACTTCTTTTTTAGCGGATATAATATGTTTTGATAATTTAGACCTTTCAATTTCCTGGATTTTTTCGGCATTTATTTTTTGATATTCATAATTTCTCTTCAGTTCATCATGTAATATTTCAGTTCTTGCAATCAATTCCGCAGCCGCTTCTGCAGAATTTTGTTGTTTAATCCTCTCTTCCTCAAGTCCTTTAATAATACTGTTAATATTGTCAACTTCTTTTGGCTTTAGATAATTTGCAGCTTCATTGAGTATGCTTTCATCGAGACCAATTCTCTTTGAAATTGACAAGGCATTACTTCTCCCAGGGATACCCCAGTTAAGTGTATATTTTGGCTTCAAAGAATCTTCATCAAAGGCAACTGATACGTTTTCAAATCTTGAGTCGTTATATTTTAAAGCCTTAATATCTCCATAATGTGTTGTTGCTAAAGTGATATCAGATTTATTTGCAAATTCTTTTAATAAAGCCATTGCAAGAGCACTTCCTTCAAGGGGATCAGTGCCAGATCCAATCTCATCTAACAAAACAACTGATAATCCTTTCTTGTAATCAAGTAAATCTAATATCTCTTTTATGCGGGATATATGCCCACTGAAGGTAGATAAATTTTCTTCTAATGATTGTTTATCTCCTATATCCACATATATATTTGGACAAAAAGGAATAATAGGATTATTAGTTGAAGGTATCAATAATCCTGCTCTAGCCATAAGTAAAGACAACCCCAAACCTTTTAAAGCTGCCGTTTTACCTCCAGTATTTGGACCTGTTATAGCTACAACCTTAATATTTCTATTTATATAAAAATCAATAGCAACTGGGGGAGGGGATCCTTTTTTCTTATGTTCCCAAATCAATAACGGATGAGAAAAACCAATTAAAGATATAATAGGATTTTTCTCAAACGTAGGAGTTTTGCCTCCAATCCATTTCGAATATCTTGAACGAGTTAGAGCATTTTCTAATCTCAATAAAATGGATGCCATTTCAATAAGATTTTCTGAATTATCACTCACAACCTGGGACCATTTCTTAAGTAATTTAAATTCTTCTGCTGTGATCCTAGCCTCTAAAGAAGCAATCTTATTACCTTTAGTTACAGCACTTTCAGGCTCAAAATATACTGTATTTCCTGAAGATGAAGAGTCATGAATTATGCCTTTAAATTTATCTACATAATTAACTTTCACTGCTAAAACGGGCCTTCCATATCGATCTCCGATAGTAGTATCTTGCAAATAACCTAAATTCTTTTGAATAAATTTCTCAACTAATATTTTTCTTTCGAGTTTCTTAGATAAAAATTCTTTTCTGAGAATAGATAGTTCATTACTAGCATTGTCTGAAATCCTTCCATTTGATTCAATGCCTTTTTTAAAAATCGTTTCAATATTCTGATAGTCAATTAAATTTTTTGTGAATGATGAAATATAAGGCCTTTGTTCAAAATCTAATAAGATTTTTTTTAAATTTCTTGCTGCAGCAATTGTTTTCGCTATTTCTAACAATTCAGAAGATGAAATTACACCTCCTTTGGAACAAATTTCAATATTTCTACTAATATCAAAAACACCAGAAAAACTAATTGATTTATCTAAATTATTTTCTAGCTCATTTATTTCAACAGTTTCATTCAAAAGTATTTTAGATGCCTCGTATTCTGAAGGTATAACAAAACTTAAAATTGATCTTTTTCCCATTTCCGTTGAGGCGAATGAAGATAAATGCGTTTTTAATGAATCCCACTCTAAAAGGTTTATAGATTCTTCTTCTAAGGTGTTATCTGAATATGATTTTTTAGAATAACTTTTCTCTTGCATACAAAAAAAAAGAATCAAACATTCGATTGAATCCCTTCAGGAGGAACATAAAGCATCTCAAGCCAGTTTCCTTCAGTATCCTTCATATAAAAAGATGCTGTTCCATCTCTATGCTCATGTAAAGGACCAACTTTTACACCAGAATTTTTTAAATCATTTTGAATATTTTCCACTTCTTTTTTATTTTCAAAATGAAAAGCAAAGTGAGGTCCTGCAGCTTTGTAGCTAGGGCCTAACAACGCAAGTCCATCTTTCCCTTTACCTGCCTCTAAATAAGACCAATCTTTATCATCCCAAACCAAATTCATACCCAACTTGATATAAAAAGATTTCGCCCTCTCGAGATTCTCTACTCTAAGTGCAATGTGACCAATCCTATTTACTCCTTGTGAAAACTTCAAAACAAAGCAATTAATTTATTACTTATTTAAGAATAAACCAAATTTTTGTTAATAATGAGTTTTTAAGTATCCTGCAACCATTGAGATGCATCACAAGCATGATAAGTGAGTATTAATTTTGCTCCTGCTCTTTTAAAACTAAGCAATGTCTCTAAAACAATATCTTTTTCGTTAATCCAGTTCTTCATAGCAGCAGACTTTACCATGGAATACTCCCCACTAACGTTGTATGCAGCTATGGGCTTATTTGAAAATGTGCTTAGTCTATAAACAATATCCAAATATGAAATTCCTGGTTTTACCATCAAAATATCAGCTCCTTCATACTGATCCAATGCAGATTCAATTAAAGCCTCTTTTGAATTGGCAGGGTCCATTTGATATGTAGACTTATTGTCTGGAATTACTTTCTTACTATTTTCTCTAGGAGCCGAATCTAAAGCAGTTCTAAACGGACCATAATAAGCAGATGAATATTTAGCTGTATAACTAATAATACCTACATCACTAAATCCTTCACTATCAAGAACAGTCCTAATTGCTCCAACTCTCCCATCCATCATGTCACTAGGGCCAATAAAATCTGCTCCAGCTCTAGCTTGAGTTAAAGCTTGTTTTTTTAAAATTTCAATAGTTTCATCATTCAATATTTTTCCAGTTTCATCAACTAAGCCATCATGTCCATCACATGAGTAAGGGTCCAAGGCAACATCTGTCATTATTGCCATTTCTGGAATCTCTTTTTTTAATATTCGAATAGCTTTAGGTATTAAACCGTCCTCATTAAAACATTCTGCTCCATCTTCAGTCTTTAAGCTATCGTTAATTTTTGGGAAAAGAACCACACATCTAATTCCCAATTCCCATGCCCTAGTAACCTCCTTTAATAAGCCATTAATATCCCATCTGTAAGTTCCTGGCATTGCAGAAATTTCCTCTTTAAAATCTTTTTCATGAATAAATAATGGATAGATAAAGTCTGATGCCGCCAAATGGTTTTCTCTAACCATTTCTCTAATTGCCTCAGTTCTTCTTAATCTTCTTGGACGAATAATCGAATTCATTTGAATATTATTAAATTGAAAAATATTTATCTAATACATTAATCGCTTGCCTCGCACATAAATCAATCAGAGACTACTTTTGTTCAGGAAAATTAACTTAAATTCTTTTAAAGATGAAAAAAAAAGTTACAAAAATATTTTGCACAAACTTCATTTTTCACAAATTTACGTCATAAAGAGATAATATCTTCTAGTTAAGTATAAATTTTAAGGAGAGCATCTTTGAAAATAATTAATGGATTTCATCTGAAAAATGTAAGAGGCGATATTCTTGGAGGCATCACAGCCGCAGTAGTGGCTTTACCTCTCGCTCTTGCTTTTGGTAATGCTGCATTAGGACCTGGAGGAGCAATTTATGGACTATATGGTGCAGTAGTAGTTGGTTTTTTAGCAGCATTATTCGGCGGAACACCTGCTCAAGTAAGTGGACCTACAGGTCCCATGAGTGTAACTGTTGCAGGTGTAGTAGCAGGCTTAGCAGCAGTAGGTGTTCCAAGAGATCTTTCTGCAGGACAAATTTTACCTTTAGTTATGGCAGCGGTAGTCATTGGCGGCATACTGCAAATAATATTTGGGATTCTAAAACTAGGTAAATACATTACTTTAGTTCCATATTCTGTTGTTTCAGGATTTATGTCTGGTATTGGAGTAATAATCATTGCGCTTCAGATTGGACCATTACTAGGAATTAGCACTCGTGGTGGGGTAGTTGAATCTTTAACAACTGTATTTTCAAACTTCCAGCCAAATGGTGCTGCTATTGGAGTAGCAATAATGACACTAGGTATAGTATTTCTAACTCCTAGAAAAATTAGTCAATGGGTTCCTTCTCCTCTATTAGCCTTATTGATAGTAACTCCAATATCAATTTTAATTTTTGGTGATGGAGCTATTGATAGAATTGGAGAGATCCCAAGGGGAGTTCCATCTTTAAATTTCCCAAGTTTTAATCAATATTTTCCAATTATTTTCAAGGCAGGATTAGTCCTAGCAGTACTTGGTGCTATTGACTCTTTACTGACATCTCTTGTAGCAGACAATATCTCTCAAACAAAACATAATTCAGATAGAGAACTTATTGGTCAAGGGATAGGAAATGCTGTAGCAGGTCTGTTTTCAGGTTTACCTGGAGCAGGAGCAACCATGAGAACAGTTATAAATGTTAAATCTGGAGGATCAACTCCCATTTCTGGTATGGTTCACTCAGTTGTATTGTTGATAGTTTTAGTTGGTGCTGGACCTTTAGCTGAGCAAATACCAACTGCATTGCTAGCAGGAATTCTTATAAAAGTAGGCCTAGATATTATTGATTGGGGATTCTTGAAGAGGGCTCACAAATTATCTTTAAAAACATCAGTAGTAATGTACGGCGTACTTTTAATGACTGTTTTTTGGGATTTAATTTGGGCAGTTTTAGTCGGTGTATTCATAGCAAATATGCTCACTATTGATTCAATAACCGAAACTCAACTAGAAGGTATGGATGAGGATAATCCTTTATCAAAAGATGATCAAGCAAAAAATGCATTACCTGCTGATGAAAAAGCACTACTAGATAGATGTTCAGGCGAGGTAATGCTATTTAGACTAAAAGGTCCACTTAGTTTTGGAGCAGCTAAAGGTATATCTGAGAGAATGATGCTTGTAAGAAACTACAAAGTTTTGATATTAGATATCACCGATGTACCACGACTTGGAGTCACCGCGACTTTGGCAATAGAAGATATGATGCAAGAAGCAAAAAATAATTCCAGAAAAGCATTTGTTGCTGGCGCTAATGAAAAAGTAAAAGACAGATTAGCTAAGTTTGGAGTTGAAGGCATTATTGAAACAAGAAAAGAAGCTTTAGAAACTGCCTTAAATGAAATAGCCTAATAATTTATGGAAATAAATCCAATTCTGCAAAATGTATTAGCCCCGCCAGTTCTTTTCTTTTTGATTGGAGCAATTTCGGTACTTTTTAAATCTGATTTAGAAATACCAGCTCCATTACCTAAACTCTTCTCCTTATATCTGCTCCTAGCTATAGGGTTTAAAGGAGGTATAGAGATACAGAAAAGTGGTTTTACAAATCAAGTATTGCCTACTTTAAGTGCTGCAATACTGATGTCACTGCTAATCCCGCTGATTGGATTTTTAATTTTAAGATTTAAGTTTGACGTCTTTAATTCAGCCGCAATAGCTGCAGCATACGGTTCAATTAGTGCTGTTACATTTATTTCCGCAGAAAGTTTTTTGGAAAGTCAAAAAATAGCTTTTGATGGGTTTATGGTTGGCGCCTTAGCTTTAATGGAATCTCCTGCAATAATTGTTGGATTATTACTTGTGAAATTTGCGGCTCCCATAAATAGACCAAAATCAAGAAAAATGCATCTAAGCGCAATATTACACGAATCACTTTTGAATGGATCAGTCTATTTATTGCTCTCAAGCTTAATTGTAGGATTTCTCACTGCTTCCAGTAATCCCTCAGGGATTGCAAAAATGGAGCCTTTTACTGGGCAATTATTCTATGGAGCAGAATGTTTCTTCTTGTTAGATATGGGAATAGTCGCTGCTCAAAGATTACCCAGACTTAAGAATGCAGGTTCGTTTTTGATTGGCTTTGCAATTTTTATGCCTTTATTTAATGCATTTATTGGTGTTTTCGTTGCAAGATTTTTATCTTTAGGACCTGGCAACGCACTTTTATTTGTGGTTTTATGTGCGAGCGCCTCATATCTTGCAGTTCCTGCAGCGATGAGGATGACAGTCCCAGAAGCTAAATCTAGTTACTATATTTCAACTACACTAGGTCTAACTTTCCCATTCAATATAGTTCTTGGCATTCCCATATATATGAGTTTAGTAAATACCATTATCCCACTTTCCCCTCTATAAAAAATGAAAAGATTAGACTTGATATTTAGTGAAAGAGAACTAGATGCAATCATTAAAACATTAGAAAAAGCTAATGTTCCTGGATATACCGTTATGAAACACGCCACAGGTAGAGGTCCTGAGAGAGTTGTTACTGAAGATATGGAATTTACAGGATTAGGAGCAAATGCTCATGTAATTGTTTTTTGTGAGCAAGAATTAATAGATAAAATGAGAGATAACATCAGGGACGATTTAAGCTACTACGGAGGAGTAGCTTATATTTCTGAAGCAACACCTCTTTAAATTAAAGTAGAAATATTTTTTTAAGAATGAATCCAATCTACTCTTATATTTTTTCTACTATTTAAATATCTATCAATTGACATCGCAGCAATACATCCATCAGAAGCTGCAACGACTGCTTGCTTAAATGGTGTATTTCTTATATCTCCAATAGCCCATACTCCATCAGAGTTTGTAGACATAAAGTCATCCACAATTACTCCTCCGTCTTCTTTTAAAGCAATTTGATCACCTAAAAAATCAGTAATCGGCTTTGAACCACTCATATAAACAAAGACTCCATCTAAATTTAAATTGATAGGATTTTCTTCTTGCTTATTTTTTACGACAACCCCATTAACACCCATTTCATCACCCAATATTTCCAATAATCTTGTTCTACTCCAATGTTTTATACTTGAATTTTCCATCAATTCCATAGCTTCTTCATTATCTGATTTAGGGTCACTTGATGTAATCCAATGCACAGTTGATGCAAATTTAGTAAGGACAGTTGCCTCCTCAATTGCCTCTTTGTTCACTCCAACAACGGCAACTTCTCTATTTTTGTAAAAAGCCCCATCGCATGTAGCACAATAACTTACTCCTTTGCCAAGAAAATCCGCTTCACCCTTAAATGACGCAGGCCTACCCATTGCACCACTTGCAAGTACAAGTGCTTTAGCTTTAAAAGTGCCTTCAGGTGTATAAACCATTTTCCATTCTCCACTAGCGTCTATTCCAAACACTTGTGCTCTTCTATAGTCTGTACCATATTGCACAGCCTGTTCTCTCATTAGAGTAAGTAATTTCTCCCCACTTATATCAACCGGAACACCTGGATAATTAGCTATTTGATGGGTTATAGCTAAGGCTCCAACAGATGGATTTTTATCTAAAATTACTGTCTTTAAGTTTGAACGAGATGTATAAAGTGCGCAAGTACATCCGGCCGGGCCACCTCCGATAATAACTACATCTGACTCAATGATTTCCAATTTAATAAAACTCCTTTTTAGTAGTTAATTAGACGAGCTCTTGGTTAGAAGAAATCTTTAATGTAAATACCTAACCATGTTTATAAATATAAGTTAAAAGAAAAAAGAGAAAAAAGCATAATATAGAAACAAACTTACATAGGAAAAACATAAAAAATTAATTATCAAAATGATCAGTTACGTGAAATGTTCTGTATTGATCTATTATTAGTTCATATCGAAAAAACAATTGCCGAAGAAACAATATATTTTTTATGACCAACTCTGACTACCTTTTAAAAGCTGCCATTAAGAAAGTAACCGAAAAATTAAACGAGATATTAGTTGAAAAAATTGAAGAAGCAACAACTATTGCTCAGGATGCTCCAGAAATTCTCAAAAAAGAATTTGATAGTTTGAAAGAATCCATAATCGAAGAAGCCTCAAGAATGGAAAAAGCGGAAAATATTCAAGAAAATGAGTCCTCAAATACTTATCAAGATTCCAAAATAAAAAAAGCTTTAAATGAAATTGAAGGTATCAATAAGCAAATTGATCTCCTTAATAAAACTATAAATAATTAAATTTAATGAGTTATCACATTTTTCATTATCGTTTAAAAAAATTTAAGAGGGCCTTTCTTATTTGGATAACTCTGATTTCGCTTTTAACAATTTTGTGGATAGATAATATTAGATTTTCAATTTTCCAAACTAAAAGCAATGAAAAAAGTAGGGTCCAAATTAAAAGAGCTAGGTGGTTTACTAATCAATTAATAAAGCTTGGTTCAGCATTTATTAAAATTGGACAATTATTATCAGCGAGACCTGATTTGATTCCTAATACCTGGATACAGGAATTGTCTAAATTGCAGGATCAAGTTCCTAATTTTTCATTTGTGCAAGTTGAAGAAACTATAAGAGATGAACTAGGGTCTAAGTTTAATGAAATAGATCAAATAATATGTGATCCGGTTGGATCAGCATCACTAGCTCAGGTTCATAGAGCGACTTTAAAAAATGGTAAGAAAGTAGTATTTAAAGTTCAAAGACCCAATTTAAAAGAATTGTTTATTATCGATTTGGGCATAATGCAGCAAATAGCAGGATTGTTACAGAAAAACAAGAATTGGAGTCGAGGTAGAAACTGGGTTGAAATTGCTAGAGAGTGTAGGAAAGTTCTCATGAAAGAGCTTGATTTTAATTGTGAAGCACAATATGCAGCAAGATTTAGACAGCAATTTCTCGATGATGAAAATGTTGAAGTCCCTGAAGTGATTTGGGATATGAGCAGTGAAAAAGTTCTTTGTTTAAGTTATTTAGAAGGAACAAAAATAAGCGATTTAAAAAAATTACAATCACAAGAAATTGATTTACCTAAGATTGCAGAAATAGGTGCCATCAGCTATTTAAAACAATTAGTAAATTATGGTTTTTTTCATGCAGACCCTCATCCAGGGAATCTAGCAGTTTCAAATGAAGGTAAATTGATTTTTTATGATTTTGGAATGATGGGCAATATCTCAAATAATCTTCAAACAAGATTAGGGGGGATGGTTAAGGCTGCTGCTCTCAGAGACGCCTCATCACTTGTTAGTCAATTACAACAAGCTGGGCTAATTTCAAAAGATATAGATGTAGGACCAGTCAGAAGATTAGTCAGATTGATGCTTAAAGAAGCCTTAACTCCTCCATTTAGTCCAAATATTATAGAAAAATTATCTGGAGATTTATACGAACTTGTTTATGAAACACCATTTCAACTGCCAGTAGATTTAATATTTGTGATGAGAGCTTTATCAACTTTTGAAGGAGTTGGTAGAATGCTTGATCCAGGGTTTAACCTTGTATCAGTTACAAAGCCTTATTTAATAGAACTTATGACTTCGAATAATCAAACTCCTAACGATTTAATTAACCAATTTGGAAGGCAAGTAGGTGAACTAGGATCAAAAGCTGTTGGTATTCCCAAGAGAATAGATGAAAGTTTAGAAAGATTAGAGCAGGGCGATTTACAATTGCAAATAAGAATGGGAGAGTCTGATAGGCAATTCAAAAAAATGTTTACTGCTCAAAAAACTTTAGGCCATTCAATTCTTATAGGAAGCTTATCAATTGCATCTGCCTTACTTGTAACCAATAAACAAAATAATTTTGCATTATTGCCACTTTTTTTTGCACTACCAATAAGTATTGACTGGATAAAGTGCCAATTAAGTATGAGAAAAGGCTCACGTTTAGAAAAACTTAAGCGCTAAAAAACTATATATTTTTGGGGCCTAAACCTAAAGCTCCAGCGAATCTTGCTTGATTTCCCAATTCCTCCTCAATTTTTAAAAGCCTATTGTATTTTGCAATCCTTTCACTTCTGCTCAAAGAACCTGTCTTGATCTGACCAGATCTTGTGGCGACAGATAAATCTGCAATTGTTGTATCTTCAGTCTCACCACTTCTATGACTAATAACACTTGTGAAACCAGACATTTTAGCTAACTCTATAGCTTCCAAAGTTTCAGTTAATGTTCCAATTTGATTTACCTTTATTAGGATTGAATTGGCAGATTTTTCCATAATCCCTTTCCTTAACCTTTCTGTATTAGTAACGAATAAATCATCACCTACAAGCTGAACTTTATTTCCTAATTCTTTGTTTAATTCTGACCAACCCTCCCAATCATCCTCAGCTAAACCGTCCTCTATTGAAACTATTGGATAATTAGAAACTAGTCTTGAAAGATATGAAATCATTTCAGAACTACTTAAACTTTTCCCTTCATATTTATAAGTACCATCACTATAAAATTCAGTACTAGCAGCATCTAAAGCTAAAGATACCTGCTCACCAGGCTTAAACCCGGCTTTTTGAATTGCTTCTAATAATAAGTCCCCTGCTTCTTCGCTTGATGACAAATTCGGGGCAAATCCACCCTCATCGCCTACAGCAGTAGATAGACCTTTTTGATCAAGTAATGATTTTAATGAGTGAAAAATTTCAGTACCCATTCTTAATGATTCACTGAAATTATTAACTCCATGTGGGACAAGCATAAATTCCTGAAAATCAAGACTATTTGGTGCATGAGCACCACCATTTATTACATTCATCAATGGGACTGGAAGAAGATTGGATAATGGATCTCCAAGATATCTATATAGGGGAATGTCTAAAGCATTTGCTGATGCTCTAGCACTTGCAAGACTTACTGCAAGGATTGAATTTGCTCCAAGGTTAGACTTATTAGGAGTTCCATCAATTTCAATCATTAATTTATCTACTGCAGTTTGATCTAAAGATGACAAACCACATAAAGCCGGCGATATTGTTTCATGAATTTTATTAACAGCATTCAAAACGCCTTTCCCCATATATTTCGAACCACCATCTCTTAATTCATGTGCCTCATGAGCACCAGTGCTCGCTCCGCTGGGAACAATTGCTCTACCACTTGCACCACATTCCAAAAATACTTCTGCCTCTACAGTTGGATTACCTCTTGAATCAAGGACTTGCCTTGCTTCAACAGTATCAATAAGAAAATCAATAGTTTCTTTCACAATTTAATTATTACTATTTAAATCCTATTAATAGCTGAACTATTTGGCTAATATCTGAAATATATATGTTAAACAATTATAATTTTTTTTATTTTATAACAGTTTAGATATTAGTTAACACTTTTATTAATTCCAAAGTCCCTGCAACCCATCTCATAAAAATATTTTTGAAATTCATCTTACAATTTGAAAATTATTGGATGATTATTAATGCAGATCCTATTTAGAATATTAATTAATAATCAACTGTAGTTTTATAGTTTATGAGAGAAACCCTTACATCCAGTCCTGAACTATTTAGCGATATCAGTTGGAACCTTCTTTTATTAGGGGAAGAAACCGCAAAAAAATGGGATCATAGCGAATTTAATATTGAACACATAATTCATACACTTTTCTCATCAAGTGAATTTTTTGCTTTCATTGAAAAATTATCAATCGATCAAGATACAGTTTTAGACATAACAGAAGATTTTTTAGAAGAGACACCAACAAGTGAGTCAGATATTTTTACTATCGGAGAAGATTTAGAAATTTTATTAGATAACGCGAATCAGATTAAAACTCAATGGGGATCGAGATTAATAGAAATCCCTCATTTACTAATTGCTCTTGGAAGAGATTTAAGAATTGGAAATTATGTTTTTGAAGAAGGAAACCTTTCAATGGAAAAATTAGAGGAAGAATTAAAGTTTTACCCAAATATTAATCAATCAAAAGATTCTTTTAATTATGGGAATGTAATTGAAATAAATAATCAATCTAATTTTGAATCAGAGAAAGAAACTTTAGTTAAAGAAGAAAAATTGAAAAAAGCTATTGTTCCATTACCGAAAAGTGAACTTCAAATTGAAACCAAAAAACAAGTTGGAAAAGATAAAAATGCTCTTTCAATTTATGGAAAAGATTTAACAGAATCAGCTAAAAAAGGAATACTGGATCCCGTTTTAGGAAGAGAAAATGAGATCAATAATTTAATGAGGGTACTCTGCAGAAGAAACAAAAATAACCCTATACTTATCGGCAATTCTGGAGTTGGTAAAACCTCAATTGCAAAATTACTTGCTCAATTAATTGTAGACAAAAAAGTTCCTGATACTTTAAAGGACTTAAAAATTATTTCACTTGACTTGGGTGCATTAGTTTCTGGGACCAAATTTAGAGGTCAACTAGAGGAAAGACTAAGCTTAATAATGCAAGAACTAAATAATCCAAACCAAGGAATGATTCTATTTATTGATGAAATTCACTCAATATTAAGTTCTGACAGATCTTCTACTGACATCAGTAATATCTTAAAACCTTTACTAGCTGAAGGAGAACTTAGATGTATAGGTACAACAACACCTGAGAAATTTCGTGAAACTATTGAAAAAGATCAGGCATTAAATAATTGCTTTCAAAAGATATCTGTTAATGAACCTTCAGTAGAATTAAGCGCAAAAATATTACAAGGGATAAAAAAGAAATATGAATTACATCATGGCATAAAAATTTCTGAAGAGGCTGTAAACTATTCTGCAAAATTAGCCGATAGATACATCAGCGATAAATGTCTCCCTGATAGTGCAATAGATTTAATTGATGAAGCAGCTGCACAGTTGAAAATCGAGTCTAATAATATACCTCAAATCATTCTCCAACAAGAAAACAAAATTAATACTATTGATGAAAAATTGAATAATTTGCAAGGAGAAAATATCGAAGCTCAAGAAAAACTATTGAATAATAGACAACAATCAGAGGCAAAATTGAACGTTCTTTTGGAAAATTGGAACAGTTTACGTGAAGAAATGGAGGAATTATCTATTTTAATGAAAGAAGAAGATAAGCTAACCAAACAAATTAAAGATAAATCAAATCGCAAAATTGAAAATGATCTAGATTATTTAGAAAAGCTTGAAGAAGAGTTATGTGAAATAGAGAATGATATACAAAAAGTTGAAGAGAACTTTAATAAAATAAAGAAAAATAGAAATTTCCCTTTTAAATATCAAGTTGAACCTGATGATATTGCAGATGTTATATCAAAAATCACAGGTATTCCAATTTCTAAAGTAGTTTCAAATGAACGTAAGAAATTAGTCAATCTAGAAACAGAACTAAGTGAAAAAGTTATTGGACAAGAAAAAGCCATAGAAGCTGTTTCTGCCGCAATTAGAAGAGCTCGAGTTGGTATGAAAAGTCCTAAAAGACCTATTGGATCTTTTTTATTTATGGGTCCAACTGGTGTTGGTAAAACAGAATTAGCAAAATCTCTTGCAACAGCTTTATTTGATGAAGAAGACGCACTTTTAAGATTAGACATGAGTGAATATATGGAGAAAAATGCCGTAGCAAGACTTTTGGGAGCTCCCCCAGGTTATGTTGGTTATGAAGAGGGAGGTCAATTAACTGAAGCTGTAAGACGTAAGCCCTATTCAGTAATACTTCTTGATGAGATAGAAAAAGCACATTCAGAAGTATTTAATGTCCTTTTGCAAGTCTTAGATGAAGGAAGATTAACGGACTCTCAAGGAAGGACCGTAGATTTCAAAAATACGGTAATCATTATGACAAGTAACCTAGCTGGTAAATCTATACTGGAGTATTCACAAAAGATTTCTAAAAGTGAGGGAAAGTTAGAAAAAGATCAACAAACTCTAGATGATTCAATTAGTAATGCATTGTCTTCAATTTTTAGACCTGAATTCTTAAATAGAATTGACGAAGTGGTAAAGTTTGATCCATTATCTATTGATGAGCTTCAAAAAATAATCATTCTACAAACAGAAGATTTAAAGAACCTGCTACTTGAGCAGAAAATAAATATCGCGATAGACAAAAAAGTTATCAACAAAATTGCAAACGATTCTTACGAACCTGAATATGGTGCTAGGCCACTTAGCAGGGAACTTAGAAGACAAATAGAAAATCCCTTGGCTGCAAAACTTTTAGAGGATAACTTCAAAAATAAAAAAAATATAACAATTAAACTTAACCCTGCTAAAAAAGATGAGATCGTTTTCAAACCTAGCTGAGGAGTAAATCAATAAGCTAAAATAAAAACTAAAGCATAAAGCTTAATTTCAAAAAAATTTTGTGACAAGTCCTACTACTAATAAAGAACCTCTTAAAAAGGATTCTCCCGAAGTTGAAGAGCCTAAAAAAAAGAATAATTTTTTTAGATCTACCTACGATGAGCTTAAACTTGTCGTGTGGCCTAACAAACAACAACTTTTTAGCGAATCAGTAGCAGTTATAATTATGGTATCTTTTTCTGCTGCAGCCATTGCTTCTGTTAGCAGATTCTATGGATGGGCAGCCTCGCAAATTTTTGGTTGAATTATCTCCCGAATATCCATTAATAAAAATCTTTATTAAGCTTCCAGAAAAATGAGTAATGAATTAACTACAAATCTTGCTTCTTCAAAAGCAAATACAAGCATCGCAAGATGGTATGCAGTTCAAGTAGCATCAAGCTGTGAAAAAAAAGTAAAAGCGACTCTTGAGCAGAGATCAGTAACTCTAGGTGTTAATAATAGAATCATTGAAATTGAAATTCCCCAAACTCCAGGAATTAAATTAAAAAAAGATGGAAGCAGACAAACTACTGAAGAAAAAGTTTTCCCAGGTTATGTCCTCGTAAGAATGATTTTGGATGAAGATACAATGATGGCTGTTAAAAGTACTCCAAATGTAATTAACTTTGTCGGTGCTGAAGACGGTAGAGGCAGCGGAAGATCGCGAGGTCATATAAAACCTCGACCATTATCAAGACAAGAAGTTAATAGAATCTTTAAGCGCGCTTCAGAGAAAAAAGCTGTAATCAAGTTAGATATTGAAGAAAAAGATAGAATCATTGTAACTAGCGGTCCATTCAAGGATTTCCAAGGAGAAGTTATAGAAGTTTCCGGAGAAAGAAATAAATTAAAAGCATTACTTTCAATATTTGGGCGCGAGACTCCTGTAGAATTAGAATTCTCCCAAATCAATAAACAAAATTAATTTCTAATTGTTCTTGTTTATCGAGTAAAATTATGATTTTCTACTCCAGCTTAAATTATCTAATCTAATGGCAAAAAAAATTGTTGCAGTTATCAAGCTTGCTCTACAAGCAGGCAAAGCAAATCCTGCTCCTCCTGTAGGGCCAGCTTTAGGACAACATGGTGTAAATATCATGGCATTTTGCAAAGAATACAACGCAAGGACACAAGATAAAGCAGGTTTTGTAATTCCAGTCGAGATTTCAGTTTTTGAAGATAGAAGCTTTACTTTTATCACAAAAACACCTCCTGCATCCGTCTTAATAACAAAAGCAGCTGGTATAGAGAAAGGTTCAGGTGAATCCGCAAAAGGCTCTGTTGGGAATATAAGTAAAGCCCAATTAGAAGAAATAGCCAAAACTAAGCTCCCTGATCTAAACTGTTCTAGTGTTGAATCAGCAATGAAAGTAATTGAGGGTACTGCTCGTAATATGGGCGTCTCTATCACTGATTGAGTTCAATACACAATTTCTCACTATTTAGGGGAGGTTAGTTAATAACCATTTGCACCCAATATTATTATGAAAAAACTTTCAAAAAGAATGGCGGCACTATCAACAAAGATAGAAGATCGCATTTACGCCCCACTTGAAGCTCTTAGTATTATCAAGGAAAATGCTAATGCAAAATTTGATGAAACTATTGAAGCACATATACGTCTAGGTATTGATCCAAAATATACTGATCAACAATTAAGGACCACTGTTGCATTACCACATGGTACTGGCCAAAGCATCAAAATTGCAGTAATTACAAGCGGTGAGAATGTATCGAAAGCTAAGGCTGCTGGTGCAGATTTATTTGGAGAAGAAGATCTTGTAGAAAGCATCAACAAAGGAAATATGGAGTTTGATCTACTTATTGCAACTCCAGATATGATGCCAAAGGTTGCAAAATTAGGAAGAGTTTTAGGACCTAGAGGTTTAATGCCTAATCCTAAAGCTGGGACAGTAACTAATGACATTGCTAATGCAATAAAAGAATTCAAAGCTGGTAAGCTCGAATTTAGAGCAGATAAGGCTGGAATTGTTCATGTCCGCTTTGGAAAAGCAAGTTTCACAAAAGAGGCCCTATTTGATAACTTAAAAACCTTACAAGAATCAATTGATAAAAATAAACCAAGTGGAGCTAAAGGAAAGTATTGGAAAACTTTTTATGTAACTTCAACAATGGGGCCTTCAGTTCAAGTTGACATAAATGCTGTACAAGATTACCAACCTGAAGGTTAACGCTTTGTAGTATAATTTATATTGCAATAATACGGCCAAAGAAAGTAGGTTGATTTAGTTATTCTAAATTTTTAATTCCTACCGAGGACTCGTCTTAAATTATTTCTTTTTGGATCTAATAAAAGCGGCCTCTTCTAAAGAACTTTGCCGCATTTCCTGCTCTCCCTAAATTACGATCCAAAAAACATCAATGGGCCGAACACTAGAGAATAAGCAAAAAATCGTTACTGAGATTAAATCTCTTTTAGACGACTCGGAAATGGCTTTGGTTCTTGACTATAAAGGTTTAACTATCAAAGAGATGTCAGATTTGCGATCTAGATTGCAAACAACTAACGGCATCTGCAAAGTTACTAAAAATTCATTAATGCGCAAAGCTATTGATGGAGATAGTAATTGGAACGATCTTGAATCTTTACTGACCGGAACAAATGCTTTTGTCTTAATTAAAGAAGATGTTGGTGGTGCTGTAAAAGCAATCCAATCTTTTCAAAAAGACACCAATAAATCCGAGACCAAAGGAGCTTTATTTGAAGGCAGACTTCTTAGCGATTCTGAAATAAAAGAAATTGCAAGTCTTCCATCTAAAGAAGTATTGATGGCAAAAATTGCTGGCGCTCTAAATGGCGTTGCAACAAAAATTGCGATCTCTATTAATGAAGTACCTTCTGGACTTGCTAGATCACTTAAACAACATTCTGAAAAATCAGAATCCTAAATTCAAAACCTAATTAACTTTTAAGAAAATGTCCGCAAAAACTGAAGAAATTCTTGAATCATTAAAATCTTTATCACTTTTGGAAGCATCTGAGCTTGTAAAGCAAATTGAAGAGGCTTTTGGTGTATCTGCTGCAGCTTCTGCAGGTGTAGTTATGGCAGCTCCAGGAGCAGCTGGCGGTGATGCAGATGGTGGCGCTGCTGAAGAAAAAACTGAATTTGATGTAGTTCTCGAAAGCTTTGATGCAGCTGCAAAAATCAAAGTACTTAAGGTTGTAAGAAATGCAACTGGTCTAGGTCTTGGCGATGCAAAAGCACTCGTTGAATCTGCACCAAAAACAGTAAAAGAAGGAATTGCTAAAGCAGATGCCGAATCTTTAAAGAAAGAGATTGAAGAAGCTGGCGGTAAAGTTACACTTAAGTAAGAGAATATTTTTTCAAGCCGATAGACTTTATATCGGCTTCAAAAATCATGAATATTAATAGTATTGCAATTGAAGCTGCAACTGATGGAGCCTGCAGTGGTAATCCAGGTCCTGGTGGTTGGGGTGGTCTAATAATTTTTGATGATAAAAGTGAATTAGAAATAGGTGGTTCCGAGCAAAATACTACTAATAATAGAATGGAACTCACTGCGGCTATCAAAACACTTGAGAAATTAAAAACTTATAAATTAAAAGAAAACTTTAAATTAAGAACTGATAGTAAATATGTAATAGAAGGTTATACAAAATGGATTATTAATTGGAAGAAAAATGGATGGAAAACAAGCTCAGGGAAATCAGTTCAAAATCTTGATTTATGGCAAAAAATTGATCAATTAAGAATTAATGGTCTTGTAATGGAATATGTTAAAGGCCATAGCGGTGACAAACAAAATGATAGAGTAGATAAAATCGCGACTAATTATAGCAAAGGTATATCTCTAGAAAGTAACTTAAAAAAGTCTGAATCTTCAGTAGAATTTTTTGAAAAAAATGCACCTGCAGAAATTCAGGAATTATTTTCAAGAAATGAATTAATTCAAAAATTTGCTGATAAAAAGTACTTATTAAATTCACTAGAACTAAGTAATTTATTAGGTAAAGAAAACCACATTAAGATAAAACAATATTTACTTTTTGAATGGCGTAATTGGAGATTGATTCCTAAAGATAAAAAATATTGGATAATAGAAAAAAAAGATTCCTAATTTTTTATGAATGAACAGAAAGGGGTATTTAAAAATCTTTATAAAAATTTGATGACCCCTATACTAAAAAATGATTCTGGAATAGATGCAGAATATTTAACTAATTTATCTCTTAGCCTTCTATCGTTTAGTTCAAGAAAATATAATTGGCCTTTAGTATCATCAATCCTAAAAAATCTAAATGAGGAATTTTCTGTAATTGATAAAAGGTTGAGTCAAAACATATGTGGAATAAATTTTTGCAATCCAATTGGTTTAGCTGCAGGTTTTGACAAAAATGGAAGTGCTGCAAATATATGGAAAGATTTTGGTTTTGGATTTGCAGAACTTGGTACAGTAACTAAATTTGCTCAAAATGGTAATCCAAAACCAAGGTTATTTAGATTAGCTGAAGAAGAAGCAGCATTAAATAGGATGGGTTTCAATAATAATGGCGCAGAAAATCTGGTTAAAAATTTTCTTGACCAGGGTATTGAGTTCAAAAAAAACAGGAAGAATATTTGTTTAGGGATAAACTTCGGTAAGTCTAAAATCACAAGCTTATCTCAAGCAAAAGATGATTATTTAACTTCTCTAAAATTATTAATTCCATATTGTGATTACGCAGCAATAAACGTAAGTTCTCCAAATACTGAAGGACTAAGAAAGTTGCAAGATCCAATACTTTTAAAAGAACTTCTTAGGGAAATTAAAAACTTACCTAATTGTCCACCATTGTTCGTAAAAATTGCGCCAGATTTAAGCCTTAAAGATATTGAAGATATTTGCCAGTTAATAATCGAGGAAAATATCGATGGGATAATTGCTACTAACACCAGCATAGATAGATTAGGTCTTGAAAATAGGAAGATCAGACAAACAGGATTATTACTTTCTGAAGAAAATGGAGGATTAAGTGGAAAGCCACTGCAAAAAAAAGCAAATCAAATAATAAAACATATTCATAATATTGATAAAAAGATTATTTTAATTGGCGTTGGTGGAATCGATAGTCCTGAGTCAGCTTGGGAGAGAATTTCTTCTGGAGCATCATTAATTCAACTTTATACAGGATGGATATATAAGGGGCCACAATTAGTCCCCAACATACTTCAAGGGATTTTAAAGCAACTCAATATCCATCAATTGTCCAATATTAAAGAGGCCATTGGATCAGATTTAAAATGGGTTAAATAAAAATTAGAAAATTAATAATGAACAAATCGGAAACTCATGATAAATCAACATTAGACATGCAAATATCAAACTTAAAGCATGGAGGAAATGTATTAGCAAATGCAAAGAAATTAAATTTATTACCCTCTGAAATTATCGACGCAAGTGCCTCGTTAGTACCCTTTGATCCACCTCAACTACTTATAGATTCATTAAATTCGGGAATTAAGAATCTTGGATTTAGATATTACCCAGAGAGAAACTTGCGTGATCTGAAAGAAATAATCGGCAAATTTCATGGGATAAATCCAGACAATATATTGCCTGGAAATGGAGCTTCTGAACTAATAACTTGGGCAGGTTATGAAGCATCCAAATTTGGAATAAGTTGTATTCCTTCTCCATCATTTGTTGATTATGAAAGATCTTTGAATTGTTGGAATAGTAATTTTATACATTGCGAATTACCAAAAAACTGGAATAATATTTTTCCTCAATCATTTCCACTTTATCCAAAAGGTGATGTTATTTGGATAACAAATCCACATAACCCTACAGGACAATTATGGGGAAAAAATTCATTAGAGAAAGTTGTGAAAAAATATAAATTAGTTATCTGTGATGAAGCTTTCTTATCGATAACACCAAATGGAGACAAAGAATCTTTAATACCATTAACCCAAAGATTTGATAATTTATTAGTCTTGAGAAGCTTGACCAAAATCTTCAATATTCCTGGTCTAAGATTAGGTTACGTTATTGGGTCATCAAAAAAACTTAAACAATGGGAAATAAATAGAGATCCTTGGCCTTTAAATTCATTTGCTATTAAAGCCGGAATTGATCTACTAAGTAATAAGAAATTCTATGAACAGTGGACAAACCAGATTCACAACTGGATAAATATTGAAAAAAAGAGAGTATTTGAAAAATTATCAAAAATAGAGAACCTTAAAGTTCATAACTCTTCAACCAACTTTTTTTTAATAGAAAGTAAAACATCTTTATTGTCAAATATAAAATATTTAGAAAATAAGGGAATATTGCTTAGAGAATGCACTTCATTTAGATTTCTTGGTGAAAAGTGGGCAAGAATAAGTTTGCAGAATAGGAAAAATAACACTCTTTTATGTAAAGAAATTCAGAATTCCTTTAAAAAATAATTAATAAATTTTTTAATCTCCTTTTTAGATTTAATTTTATTATTATTTTCCATATTCTTCTTCATGAGATCTAATATTTCATAATGATTTTTTCCCTTTTTTGATTTTATTTTAAAAATTCTTTCTAGAGTTTCTTCAAAAACTTCTTTAGAAATTTTATTCTGATTGATTAAAACTGAGCCTCCACTTTCAGCAAGAATCATTGCATTTTTCTCCTGATGATTATTTTTAGAATCTGGATATGGAATTAAAATTGAAGGTTTTTCAGTCTCCATTAATTCATTGATTGTTCCTGCACCAGATCTCGATATTACAAGATCACAGTTTTGAATTAAAGCTGCTATTTTATTAGTAAATTTCTTTTGAATATAATTTTTAGAGTTTTTTAAATGAAAAGGTTGTTGATTAGATTCGCCAATAATATGAACTATCCGAAACTGTTTTTTTATTAAAAATTCTAAAGATTCATAAAGAATTTGATTTATAGCTTTTGCTCCTTGACTACCTCCCATAACAATCAAAAGAGGTCCATTTCCTTTTGGAACCCATTCTGGCAAAAAATTAAATTTATAGAATTGCTCTCTTAAAGGTGTTCCAGTAAAAATAGTTTTACAATTTTTTAAATAAGAATTTGTTTCCTTAAATCCTAAAAGAACATAGTTACATAAAAAACCAAAATATTTCGTGACCATTCCTGGAATTACATTTGATTCATGAATAATGATAGGTATACTGAGAAGTTTTGAAGCAACAATAGTAGGTGCTGATATATAACCACCAGTCGTAAAAACTAAATTAATTTTTTTTTCTTTTAAGATCCTAATTATTTGGAAAGTTGACATTAAAATTTCTATATATTGGTAAAACAAAAAAATATTTTTTCTTGGTGTCTTTATATTCAAAGTCCTCAAATTATATTTTTTGGGAATAAAATTTGCATCAAGTCTTTGACGAACACCCAACCAATGAATATTCCATTCATCTTCTACCTCTCTAGAAACTGCTAAGGCTGGGAAAATATGACCCCCTGTACCACTTGCTGCGACTAATAAATTATTTTTTTTAGACATAAAAACTTTAATTAGTAGAATAAAAATAACCAATGATTAATATGTTTAATTTAAAATTATTCAAAAATATAGGATTTCTTCTCTACTTATTTATTTATCTTATTATTCCCTATTCAGCAATAACGCAAACTTTAAAAGTTGATTTTATAAGAAATCTAGAAAACTCTTTAAATGCAAGAGATTTAGAATTCATTAGAAAAAATTTTAAAAATGAAGAAAGCCAAAATATACCAAAACAATTTTCAAAGATTATTAATGATTTCCCTAACAGCAAATGGAAGATCAAAAGATTAAAATCTAACATTCCAAATGAAGATATTTTGCGAGTAAAAGTTTATGGGGAAAAAATAGTTAATGGAGAAAGATATATACTCGAATCAAATTTTGATTATTTATTTTCAATCGTAAATGGGAAAATAGATGTAGGGATTACCAAAAATTTATTCACAACTATAAGAAACGATAATAAAAAGATAGATATTAGTTTTAAAATTCCTGATAGAGTTCTTACTGGTTCAAAATATGATATAGATATAATCCTTAATAAGCCTCTTGAAGAAGTTATTATTGCTGGAGCTATAAAACCTCATCAAGTTAATTCATTTTTTGAACAAGAAATATTATTGGAGCCATTGGCGTCAGGAGGGATTTTTAAAATAACAAGAGCTCCATCAAAACCAGGGATTCAAATTTGGTCAGGAATCATAGCTCACCCTGAGGGAATGATTACATTCACAAAGAGCATTGATATTGTTGATGAGATATAGCCTAAGCGTCGTTTAACGCAGCTACACCTGGTAAGGTTTTACCTTCTAAAAGTTCCAAACTTGCGCCACCTCCAGTAGATATATGAGACATTTTCTCAGCTAATCCTGCTTTCTCGACTGCAGCGACTGAATCTCCACCACCAATTATTGTACAAACTTCAGAAAAAGCACTTAAGTCCGCAAGTGTCGTAGCTATTGCATTAGTACCGTCTGCAAATTTATCAAATTCAAAAACTCCCATAGGACCATTCCAAATAATTGTCTTACATTCTGCAAGAGCATTCTGAAAAACTTTAATGGAATCTGGACCAATATCTAGACCCATCCAATTACCACTAATTACATCAATTTGAGATATTTTACTATTGGCGTCAGGAGAAAATTCATCAGCCAATACAACATCAGTGGGTAATAATAATTCAACTCCTTTTGCTTTTGCTTTTGCTTCTAAATCTTTAGCAAGCTCAAGTTTATCTTCTTCTACAAGGCTCTTTCCGACATCTAAACCTCTAGCTTTGTAAAAAGTGAAAATCATACCTCCACCAATCATGATTTTGTCACACTTATCAAGTAAAGAATCAAGGACTCCTATTTTGCTACTAACCTTTGATCCTCCAACTATTGCTGCCAATGGACGCTTTGGAGAATCTACAGCTCCTTGTAGGTATTTCAATTCTTTTTCTAAAAGGAATCCAGCTACTGAGGGACTTAAATAATTTGTAACACCCTGAGTTGAAGCATGCGCTCTATGAGCAGCACCGAAAGCATCATTTACATAAATATCTGCATGTGATGCTAATTTTTTTGCAAACTCTAGGTCGTTCTTTTCCTCTTCACCAAAAAAACGAACATTTTCAAGTAAAAGAACATCTCCATTAGATAAGTTATTTGATTTTGCAACTGCTTCATCACCAATACAACTGTTAGTGAGAGCAACATTTTGCCCCAACAATTCACTTAATCTTGCTGCTACTGGAGTTAATCTCATTTTTTCATTTACCTGACCCTTTGGTCTACCAAAATGAGCAGCTAAAATTACTTTTGCAGAATGATTAATCAGATATTCAATAGTTGGGATCGCTGCACGAATACGCGTATCGTCGGTTATTTGACCATCTTCATTTAATGGAACATTAAAATCTACTCTTACAAGAACTTTTTTTCCTTCTAAATGTGTCTTATCAAGATTGGAAAGAGATAATTTTGACATTTAACAAGTTATATTTATAATCTCAAGACCCTAACGTTAATTTGGGCTTATTGGGTTAAAAAGTAGTTACTGTTACCTATGCCTTAATAATTTTTAAGAATTAACGATTATAAAAATTTTTTAGTTATTAAATTTATACTAAACTTTAGAAGTAAATACTTTTGAAACTTATAAAAACTAAAAGGAATACAAAATTTTATTTGATTTATTGAAGTGGACATACCCAAAATTCAATGGTACCCAGGCCATATAGCAAAAGCAGAAAAGAAATTATCTGAAGTTATCAATAAAGTAGATTTAGTTATAGAAGTTAGAGATGCGCGAATCCCTTTGTCAACAGGACATCCACATTTAAATAAATGGATAAATAATAAAAAACATATTCTTGTCATTAACAGATCAGACATGATCTCCCCTAATACAATCAATAGTTGGAATAAATGGTTTAATGCAAAAGATCAATATCCTCTTTGGTGTGATGCCAAAAGAGGAATAGGTATAAAAGAAATTTGTAAGTCAGCCAAAGATTCTAGGTCTTCAATCGACGATAGAAGACTCTCTAGAGGAATGCGAATTAGGCCAATTAGAGCTCTTACACTTGGTTTTCCAAACGTAGGAAAGTCAGCATTAATTAATAGAATTGCAAAAAAAAGAGTTGTAGATAGCGCTAGGAAAGCAGGCGTGACTCGTAATTTAAGATGGATAAAATTAGAAAGTGGTATAGATCTGCTAGATGCTCCTGGTGTTATACCACCAAATTTAGAAGATCAAAAATCAGCACTTAATCTTGCACTGTGTGACGATATTGGTGAAGCTGCTTATGAAATAGAGAGTGTCGCAATTGGATTTATCAAAATTATATCCACTCTCAATAAAGATAAGAATGCGAATATCTCAGTTAAACAAATATCTAATAGATATGGAGTTGATATTGCAAAAGGATTTAAGAGTCCTTCTGCTTGGATCGAAGAAGCAGCTTCAAAACATACCTCAGGAGATAAAAGAAGAATGTCTCATAAGTTATTGGAAGATTATAGAAATCAAATGCTGGGTAAAATTGCTTTAGAAGTCCCACTATGGAATTAAATAATCAAAATTCTTTCGGCATTGGAGAAGGTGAGCTTATAGAAATTATTTATGAGCTACCTCTTCCTATGAGGCTAGACAGATGGTTGGTAAGTAAAAGGCCAGAACAAAGTAGAGCAAGAATTCAACATTTTATAAATTCAGGTTTAGTACTTGTAAACTATAAGACCGCGAAAGCAAAGACCCCATTAAAAAATGGCGACAATGTTCAAATATGGATGCCTCCTCCAGAACCTCTTATTTATTTGAAACCTGAAAAAATGGATTTAAATATCCTTTTTGAAGACGAGCACATCATAGTAATTAATAAACCATCAGGACTAATTGTTCATCCAGCCCCTGGACACAAATCTGGAACTTTA
This sequence comes from Prochlorococcus sp. AG-347-M15, assembly GCA_003281185.1. Lineage (GTDB taxonomy): Bacteria > Cyanobacteriota > Cyanobacteriia > PCC-6307 > Cyanobiaceae > Prochlorococcus_A. The sequence continues at coordinate 59,019 of QCCS01000004.1, read as the reverse complement.
GTGAATGGATTACTTTTTCACTGTAAAGATCTACCTGGAATTAATGGGAAACTAAGACCTGGGATTGTTCACAGATTAGATAAAGATACATCCGGATGTATGGTGGTCGCAAAAAGCCAAGAGGCATTAGTAAATCTCCAGAAACAAATTAAAGAAAAAATAGCATCACGCGAATATATTGCAGTAATTAATGGAGCACCTAATTCTGAAGAAGGCCAAATAGTGGGAAACATTGGCAGAGATAAATTAAATAGATTGAAATACAAAGTAGTTGAAGAAACTTCAGGAAGGTATGCCTGTACCTATTGGAAATTAAAAGAAAGATTTGGCAATTACTCATTAATGAGTTTCAAACTTGATACGGGGCGAACGCATCAAATAAGAGTTCATTGCGCTCACATTAATCATCCAATTGTAGGTGATCCGTTATATGGAAGATGTAAAAAACTACCATGTAAATTAGATGGCCAAGCTTTACACGCCATTAAACTTGGACTTATACATCCAATAAATGGTAAAGAAATGATATTTGAATCAGAATTACCATCAGATTTTCAAAAATTACTAAGTATTCTTAAAGTTAAATAAGATTTAAAGAGGCATTTAGAAGCGATTTTGTATACGTGTTTTGAGTTTGAGTGAATATTGTTGAACTTTCTCCTTCATCAACTATCTTTCCGTGATTCATAACTAGCAACCTATCACAAAATCTTTTAGCAATGCCTAAATCATGAGTAATAAAGATAATCGTTAAATTCATTTTTTCTTGCAAGGCTCTAAGTAATTCAAGAATCTCTATTTTTACTGAAGCATCCAACATATTTACGCTCTCATCACAAATCAAAATTCTTGGTTTCAATAATAGTGCTCTGGCTAATGAAATTCTTTGCAATTGACCACCAGATAATTGGCTAGGATAAGAATTAAAAAAATCATTATTTAAGGGAAGATTTAAATTTCTTAACATTAATTTTATTTCTTTTTCGATTTTTCTTTTATCTGAAATTTTTTGAATAAAAAATATATCTTCCAAAATATTTTTTATTGTCATTTTCGGATTCAAACTTGAAAAAGGATCTTGAAAAATAATTTGTAAATTATTGTTCTTTTTAAAAGATTTATTTTTTTTCGATGCATGATTTTTATCATAAATTTTGATTTCACCACCTCTTACTTTAAGAAGTCCAATTAAAGCCCTACATAATGTACTTTTACCGCTCCCTGAAGAACCAACTATTCCAAGAGTCTCATTCTCATATAACTTGAAACTAACTTCATTTAAAGCCTTATTCCATTTATTAATGAAAATTGAAGAATTTAATTTATACCAATGTCTTAGGTTATTTACCTCTAGGACGACCTCATCTCGAGCATTTTTTTTAATATTTGGTTCTAATACTATCTTTGAGGCATTTACTAACTTTTTCCCGATATCTGATTTTGGTGATTGAAAAATATCTAATATATTCCCTTTTTCAACAATCGATCCCTTTTCAATTATTGCAACTTTTTTACACCACTTTGCTGCAAGATTTATATCGTGACTAATTAAAATTAAAGTAGTATCAAATTCATTACATAGATGAATTATTTCTTGCATAATTTCAAAACTTGTTTTGGTATCTAAGCTTGTAGTAGGTTCATCAGCTATCAATAATTTAGGTTTCAAAGCAAGTGCCATTGCTATAGAAACTCTCTGTCTCATTCCACCGCTAAATTGATGTGGAAAAGAATCAAGTCTACTTTCTTCAATTCCCACTTTTTGAAAAACTTCTTTTACTAATTTTTTTATCAGTAAAGATGATTTAGTTTGATCATGCGTTTTAAATAATTCATATAAATGATCCCCAACTCTCATTAGCGGATTGAGTTTTTTTATAGAGTCTTGATAAATAAATCCAAAATTCTTTCTTCTAAATAATTGTGCGTCTCTGTTATTTATTTTCCTAGGATCTACACTAGAAATCGATAAATACCCTTCAGAAGTAGCCTTTTCAGGCAATATATTTACTAATGTTTTTGCAAAAGTGGTCTTTCCACATCCAGAAGGTCCTATTATGGCCAAATGATCTCCACTATCTATTTCCAAATTAAAATTTTTGATAATAGGTTGCTGTTTTAAACCATATTTAACAGTAAGATTTTTAACTACAAAAATTTTTTCTTTATTTATTTCCATGATTTATAGCAAATTTTTCTAGACCTAAATAAAATACATCTAAAGCGGTATAAAATGTCTGAGGCAGCTGCAAATTCAAAAGAACAAAACGAAATTGAAGTTTCCAAAACTATTTTGCCTGAAAATAAAAAATATGAAAGTGAATCTTTGAATTATCAAATAAAAATTCCCGATTGGCTTCTTAAAGATATTCATGATTTTGAAAAATCAAATAAAGAAAATGATGAGAATCAAAAACTTATAGTAAAGGCTTTTAAACTTGCTTATAAAGCTCATGATGGACAATTCCGCGCGAGTGGCGAGCCATACATTATCCACCCGGTTGCTGTTGCAAATCTCCTCAAAGAAATTGGTGCTAGTTCATCTGTTATTGCTGCAGGCCTTTTACATGATGTTGTTGAAGATACTGGAATTGATTTATCCGAAATAGAAACAAATTTTGGATTAGAAGTAAAAATACTTGTAGAAGGTGTAACAAAATTAGGAGGCATTCACTTTAACAATAGGACTGAAGCACAAGCTGAAAATCTTAGGAAAATGTTTTTGGCTATGGCCAGCGATATCAGAGTTGTCTTAGTAAAACTTGCAGATCGACTTCATAATATGAGAACAATTGAATGGCTAAATGATGAGAAAAAACTAAGAATAGCGAGAGAAACAAGAGAGATTTATGCACCATTAGCTAATCGACTAGGAATAAACAGATTTAAATGGGAATTAGAAGATTTAGCTTTTAAATTACTAGAGCCTAAAGAATTTCAAGATCTTAAAGATCAAATCGCTGTTAAAAGAAGTGATAGAGAAAAAAGATTAAAAGTAACTTTGAATCTTATGAAGGAAAACTTGGTTTCAGCAGGTTTGAAAAATTTTGAAATAACTGGAAGACCAAAACATCTTTATGGCATTTGGAGCAAAATGGAAAGACAACAAAAGCATTTTCACGAGATTTATGATGTTGCTGCCCTAAGAATTATCGTGGACAATTCAGATAGTTGTTATCGAGCTTTAGCAGTTGTTCATGACACTTTCAAACCAATTCCTGGCAGATTTAAAGACTATATAGGATTACCAAAACCCAATGGATACCAGTCCTTACACACTTCTGTGATTGGAAGACATCGACCTATAGAAGTTCAAATTAGAACTACTTCCATGCATCAAATTGCTGAATATGGTATTGCCGCTCATTGGCAATACAAAGAGGGTGGTTCTCCTGCTAAAAGTAATGCCGAGAGATTTAATTGGCTTAGACAATTAGTAGAATGGCAACAAGATGGTAATGAAGGGGATCATAATGATTATTTAGCTTCAATTAAAGAAGATTTATTTGATGAAGAAGTATTTGTGATCACTCCAAAAGGAGATGTTGTTGGTTTAAGGAAAGGATCTACCGCAATAGATTTCGCCTACAGAATTCATTCTGAAGTTGGAAATCACTGTAATGGAATAAGAATTAATGAAAAGCTTTCTCCATTATCTACAGCACTTCAAAATGGTGACTTCATAGAAATTTTGACGAGTAATAACGCTACTCCAAGCTTGGATTGGCTGAACTTTGTTGTTACTCCAACTGCTAAAAATAGAATCCGCCAATGGTACAAGAAAAGCCATCGTGATGAAACAATTAAAAGAGGTAGAGATTTACTTGAAAAAGAAGTAGGTAGAAATGGTTTTGAAGCATTACTTTCTAGTGAAGCCATGAAAAAAGTTGCAAATCGATGCAATTTAAAAACTACAGAAGACCTTCTTGCATCTCTTGGTTTTGGTGGCTTAACTTTGCATCAAGTATTAAACAGACTAAGAGAAGAAATAAAATTACAGACAGAAGATGTAAAAAATGATTCTGACTCTGAAATAGCAAAATCTCTTAAAAGTAATAGTAATTTATCCACTAATAAATCTAATACGGCAACTAAATCACCAATTTCCGGGATAGAAGGTCTTGATTACAGAATAGGTAAATGCTGTACCCCACTTCCAGGAGAGGATATTATCGGAACTGTATCACTCGGCAACCACGGTATAACCATACATAGGGCAGATTGTGAAAATGTAATGCCAATACCAATTGAGAGAAGATTACCTGTTGGTTGGAATCAAGATAATAAAACTGGAGATAATAAGTTTCCAATTCAGCTCCGAATAGAAGTAATTGATAGAGTTGGAGTTCTTAAAGATATTCTTATGCGGTTATCTGATAAAGGTATAAATGTTAGCGATGCAAATGTTAAAACTGCTTATGGTAAACCAGCTATTATCAATCTTTGTGTGGGTCTAGAAAGTTATAATCAACTTCACAAAACAATTGAACAAATTAAATCTATGGCAGATGTTTTAGATATTGCCAGAGTTGGACAAAGTTAATTTTAAAATCAGATCAATCTATCTTTTACTTTTTATCCTGTAGATAAAGAAAGCAATACTGCCGCAAATCAAAGCTAATAAAAAGCCTACACAAGTTGAACCCAAGAGTAATTTTAGGGAAAAAAGTCTACCTTGTTTCCATAAGTCATCTATCACTAAACTTTTTTCAAGAATTTTGTTAGAAGAAGTATTTAAAAAAATCGAACCAACTTTATAGTTAAAATAATAAAGAGGAATATAAGTAAAAGGATTACTGATCCAAGTGCCAATTGCAGCTAGAACAATATTTCCCTTGGCTATTTTCGCAAAAAATACCCCTATTAAAGTCTGAAACCCAAAAAAAGGAAAGCAGCCACTAAATACCCCTATAGCAAAACCTTTAGCATTAAAGAAAGGACTTCCATTCTGATTCCTAAATAATGATAGAATTTTCTTATAGTTAATATCTTTTTTAAATCTCATTCAGAAAGAAAATTTCAAAATTCTTGATAATCTTACTTAATTATCCATAACAAAGCGAGAGATGGATTCGATAGTTACTACAGAAGATACGATAGCGGCAATTGCTTCAGCTATAAGTATAGGGAAAGGAGGAGTTGCGATAATAAGAGTATCAGGGAAAGACTCAATAAATTCTTGCAAAAAAATTGTTCAAACTAAATCTAAATATGCATGGGATTCACATAGAGTTTTTCATGGCTTTATTCAGGAAAATAAACAAAATAAATTTATAGATGAAGTTTTAATTTTAGTGATGAAATCACCAAACAGCTTCACAGGAGAGGATGTAGTTGAACTTCATTGCCATGGCGGAATTATCATAGTGAATAAAGTTTTAAAGAGATTATTATCTAGTAATTCTAGAGTTAGACTTGCAAACCCAGGAGAATTTAGTCAAAGAGCTTTTCTTAATGGAAAAATAGACCTTACCCAAGCCGAGTCGATTAATCAATTAATTAATGCAAGCAATAACAGATCAGCAGAGTTAGCCTTTAGCGGGGTTCAAGGAGAAATAAAGAAAAAAATTGATGATATTAAAAATGATCTTATAAATCAACTTTGCGAAATAGAAGCGAGAGTTGATTTTGAAGAAGACTTAACAGATTTTGATTACACCAAATATCTAAAAAACATTAAAAAAGTCAAAGAAAAAATAGAATTACTAATAGAAAATGCAAAAAGAAATTCATATATTCACAATGGAATATCCATTGCGCTTATTGGTAAAACAAATGTTGGTAAAAGCTCTTTATTAAATTTGCTTGCAAAAAAAGAGAAAGCAATCGTAACTAATATTCCTGGAACAACTAGAGATGTTATTGAAGTTAATTTAAATATTAATGATATTCCAATGAAAATAATTGATACTGCTGGCATAAGAGAAACTCATGAACAAATTGAAAGTATTGGAATTAAAAAAAGTTTTGGGAAAATAAAAGAGTCAGATTTTATAATTTATATTTATAGTCTTGAAGAGGGATTTAATGAAGAAGACAAAAAAATAATACAAGAAATTCCCAAAGAAAAATTAATTACTATTTTGGGCAATAAAAAAGATTTAATTGATTGCAAAAATATTAATTCAAATGAGTTAAAAGACACAATTCTTATGAGTATTAAGAATAATATTGGTGAAAGATTATTAATAGACGCAATTATAAAAAAATGCGGATTAAAACAAGTAGAAAATATCAATATATTTTTAAACGAAAGACATCTAACAAATTTGTCTGCTTGCTTATCTAATTTAAATGATACTGATGAAATAATTGAAAATAAATTGCCATTTGATTTGTTATCAATTGAACTGAGAGATGGAATTCAAAACTTATCTAAAATAACTGGTCAAGAATTAACAGAGGAACTTCTAGATAATATTTTTTCTAAGTTTTGTATTGGTAAATAAATTTGAGTTAAATTACATAGTGATATATAGTTGATTCTTTAACTTCAGTTTAATTTTTATTAATTAATTATTTCTTAGTTTAGTGGATTTAAATACTCCAATAATAAGTAAAATCATTGATAATTGGATCGATGAAGATATAGGTAGGGGAGATCTTACAAGTTCCTGTATTACAGAAGAGAATGGTAATGCATATTGGATTGCAAAAGAAGAGGGTATATTTTGCGGGGTTGAAATTATAAAAGAAATTTTTAGAAAAATTGATTTAAAAATCAGTCCAAAATTTAATATCTCTGATGGAGAAAAGTTTGTTAAAGATCAAAAACTCTTAGAAATATATGGGCCTTCAAAAAGTTTACTCGCTAGTGAAAGGATCAGCTTAAATATAGCAATGCATTTATCTGGAATATCAACATATACAAAGAATCTTACAAATAAATTAGAAGGAACAAATATAAAATTAGCAGATACTAGGAAAACGACTCCTGGCTTAAGAATATTTGAAAAATATGCATTCAAATGCGGAGGTGGGGTGAATCATAGAATGGGATTATACGATGCTGCTATGATCAAAGAAAATCATATTGCATGGACAGATAATCTTAAGAATGCAGTACAAAATATTCGCCTAAATTCGCCTTTTACAACTCATATCATAATTGAAGCTGAGAACATCGACCAGGCAAAAGAAGCAGTATTAGCAGGAGCGGATAGTGTCTTATTAGATGAACTTAGTCCTGAAATAATCAAAAAAAACGTTCAAGAATTAAGAGAATTATCAATTAATAGTCTACAAAAAGAAGTCAATAAAAATTTGATAATAGAAGTTTCTGGAATAAACCCTCAAGAAATTAATAAATATCTAATAAAAGGTATTGATTTGATTTCAACAAGTTCTTCAATCACCAAAAGTAATTGGATTGATTTGAGTATGCGTTATATTAATTAATCATATAGATAAATAATTGAATAATTAATGCTAATCATTTTTAAAGAATTAACAAAACAATTTGAACAATCTCTTTTAGATAGTCTTGAAAAAAATGATAAAAAAGGAGAATTCGAAATTCTTAGCAAGAATTTAATTACACAATCATCAAAAGAGGAATTTGGTGATTATCAATGTAATGTTTGTTTAAGTTTATCTAAAATATATAAAAAGAACCCAAGAGATATTTCTAATGATTTTATTAACCTTTTAAATAAAAATAAAAGCATAGCAAAATTATGTAAGAGTCTAGAAATAGCTGGACCTGGATTTATAAATATAAAATTAAAAGATGAGGTTCTAATAAATGAAATTAAGTCAAATATTCAATGCAATAGGGCTGGCATACCTCTAATTAGAAAAGATTTAGATAGTGGTTTGTCCAATAAAGTTATTGTAGATTTTTCTAGCCCTAATATTGCTAAAGAAATGCATGTAGGGCATTTAAGATCAACAATAATAGGTGACTCAATATCTAGAATTTTCGAGTTAAGAGGTTATGAAGTATTAAGACTCAATCATGTTGGTGATTGGGGAACACAATTTGGCATGCTTATTACTCAGCTCAAAGATTTATATTCAAATGATCTAGAAGAAATAGGAAAGATCAAGATAAGTGATTTAGTTGAATTTTATAAAGAATCAAAAAAAAGATTTGATAACGAATCTGAATTCCAAAAAAGATCCAGAGAGGAAGTAGTTAAGTTACAAAGTGGAGATACTAAATCGATTAAAGCTTGGAAATTGTTATGTGATCAATCAAGGAAAGAATTTGATGAAATCTATAAAAATTTAAAAATAAAAATAAAAGAAAGAGGTGAATCTTTTTATAATCCCTTCTTAAAATCAGTTATTGATGATTTGAATTTAGAAAAAATATTAGTAGAAGATCAAGGAGCAAAATGTGTATTTTTAGATGGGATGACTAATAAAGAAGGCAAACCTTTACCGCTAATTATTCAAAAAAAAGATGGAGGTTTTAATTATGCCACTACAGATCTTGCTGCTATAAGATACAGATTCAATAAACCTCCTAATGGCGATGATGCTTCAAGAATTATTTATGTAACTGATCATGGGCAAGCAAATCATTTTGCTGGAGTTTTTCAAGTTGCAAAAAAAGCAAAATGGATCCCAGAAAATTGTCAAGTAGACCATGTCCCTTTTGGGTTAATTCAAGGAATTGATGGCAAAAAACTAAAGACAAGAGAAGGTGAAACAATACGCCTAAAAGATTTATTAAATGAAGCAGTTAGAAGAGCTAAAGAAGATTTATTGAAAAGATTAGAAGATGAAGATCGTTATGAGACCGAAGAGTTTATAGCAAATACTTCAAGAATTATTGGATTAGGAGCTGTTAAGTATGCAGATTTAAGTCAAAATAGGATTACTAATTATCAATTTAGTTTTGATAAAATGCTTTCCCTTAATGGAAATACTGCTCCTTATTTGTTATATACACTTGTAAGAATTTTAGGAATTAAAAGAAAAAATGATTTTGTTTATGAATCTAAAGATTTTCAGTACGTAAATTATGAACATCAATCTGAGTGGAAACTTATCAGAAAATTACTTAGGTTCGATGAAGTCATAATTTCTATTGAAAAAGACTTAATGCCAAATAGATTATGCAATTATCTGTTCGAGCTATGTCAGACTTTTAATAGATTCTATGATCAAGTTCCAATCCTGAAAGAAGAAAAAAATATAAAAATCTCTAGGCTTAATTTATGTGAACTAACTGCAAAAACACTAAAATTAAGCTTAGAGCTTTTAGGAATTGAAACTTTAGAAAGAATGTAATGAATGATTTTGATCCATTAAATAATCTTTTCCCAAAACCAAGAGAAGAAATAATAAATATGCAGTCTTACTCTGCACCTTTAGAAAATAGAAGAAATTTACTCCGCTTAGACTTTAATGAAAACACTTTAGGTCCAAGTCCTAAGGTTTTAGAGGCATTACAAGCGATAAAATTAGATGAGATTTCAATTTATCCAGAATATAATTTTTTAAAAAAATTTTTATGTGATAAATATCTTGATTCAAGAAAATTTAGTAATGATGAAATCGGAATTTTCAATGGAGCAGATGCAGCAATAAATGCAATTTTCAATTGCTTTGCAGAAAAAGATCAGATATTTCTAACCACAAATCCAACTTTTGGTTACTATTCTCCTTGTGCAGAAATCCGAGGAATGAAAAAAATAAGTTGTTCTTACATTGGAGAAAATTTTCTATTCCCCATTGAAGAATTTAGGGAAAAAATAATAAAGCATAATCCAAAGTTAATATTTATTTGCAATCCAAATAATCCAACAGGAACTGTTCTAAGCTCTCATGAAATAATTAATTTAGCCAATATCAATAACGATTCATTAATAGTTGTTGATGAACTATATGAAAAATTTAATGGAGATAGTCTTCTTGAATCGATAGATTTTGAAAAGAATAAAAATATACTAATAATCCAATCTCTTTCAAAAACTGCAGGTCTAGCTGGTTTAAGAATAGGTTTTACTTTTGGCAATAAAAGTTTAATTCAGTACATTAATAAAGTTACAGGACCATATGATGTAAACAGCTTTGCTATAACAGCTGCACTAGCAGCACTTAAAGACAAATCATATATTGATAATTATGTTTTAGAAGTAAAAAAGGCGAGGGAATGGATTTTAAATAAATTTAAATCAACAAAAATCAGAACTCACTTTAGTGGAGGTAATTATTTCTTAATTTGGCCAAAAAAAGATCCTAAAATCTTAATACAACAGATGAGAGAAAAAGGTATTCTTATTAGAAGTATGGAAAACAAAAAAGATATCGGTAATTCTATAAGGGTTAGTATTGGAACTAAAGAACAGATGATTTTTTTCTGGGACAATTACAAGATATTAGATTTAATAAATTAATTACTGAAAATATAAATTGTATTTTGATCGATTCTTTTAGGTTTTATTTGAAAATCTTTTCCAACATATTTTACTTTAAAATCTTTCATATTTTCGATAAATAAATCAGCATTTGAGAAATCACATTCTTTATTAATTTTTTTGCCGCGTTCAAAGTGAACAGGAATAACTACATTAGGTTTTAGAAGCTTAACTATTTTTGAGGCTTCTTTACCATTGTAAGATTTTATTCCTCCTCCAATTGAAATAAACAATATATCTGGACTAGACAAAATAATTTGACTGTTTATATCAATATCACCAGCAGCTCCTCCCATATGAACAATTTTAAGATCATTCTGCTCCCAACTCCAAACAGTTGCCATGCCAAATCTTCTTCCATCTACTCTGTCATGTGGCACAGAAATTCCATTTAATAAAATATCCTCAAATTGATAGATTCCTGGCTCGACGAACATTAATTGATCATTAGGGTTATATCCTTCATCTGGAAGCCTAGAACTAGCCAAAATAAAATCTACGTTAACTTCTTTTGGCTCCTTTAAATTACTTGCACAACCTATTGCTTTAAAGGGATTTATAAGAATAGATTTATCTGCACTAGTAATTAAAAAACTACTATGTCCCAAACTTTTTATTCCTAAGTTCCTTGCCAATAATGAGGTAGGTAAAAAAAAGCTAACTAATATCAAAAATAAAAAGTTTTTAATTTGAGAAATCATAATATTAATTTTTTTTTATTTTACTTTTGTTCAGCCATTTTTAGAAAATTACTAATTAATTTATGACCAAATTGCGTCAACACACTTTCAGGATGGAACTGTACCCCATGTAAATGTTTATATTCTTTATGAGAGATAGCCATAATTGTTGAGTCTTCTAAAGTCGCAGTTATGTCGAAACAAGATGGTAAGGAACTTGAATCAACTATAAGACTATGGTATCTAGTAGCCACAAATGGAGTCTCGATATCTTTAAACAATCCTTTTTGATTATGAAATATTTTAGATGTCTTACCATGCATAAGTTCTTCCCCAACTATAACCTTTCCTCCAAAAGCTTGGGCCAAAGCTTGATGACCTAAACAAACTCCCAAGGTCGGAATATTTTTAGATAATTTTTTTAGAATTGGCAGACAAATTCCAGATTGATCTGGATTTCCTGGACCTGGAGATAAGAGAATTCCACCAGGATTTAGTTTGATAATTTCCTCTAGAGTAATTTCATCATTTCTTTTAACTATTAATTCTTTAGTTATTTCATGCTCAACTGAAAGTTCTCCTAAATATTGAACAAGGTTATAAGTAAAACTATCGTAATTATCAATAACAAGAAACATATTTATATGGATTTAAAATAACAACTTTATTTTAGGAACAAAGATATATACAGCAATAATAACAGAATTAATGGAAGCTAATAATACTGCTCCTGCAGAAGTATCTTTTGAAATTTTAGCCAAAATACTAAATTCTTTTTTCACTACTAAATCAACGATTGATTCTATAGATGTGTTCAATATTTCTAATATTAAAACAGACATTATTGTGGCAATCAAAATAACATAATTACTTAAACTAATTTTGAGTAAAAAACCAATTATTAAACTTGTAACTGCAAAAATTAATTGAATTTTAAAATTTCTTGAAGTTTTAAATACATAACTAATTCCACTGAAAGCATACTTAAAACTTATAAATACATTACTAGAAGTTTTGTATGATTCTTTTCTATTTTCTAAATAGTTTATTTTTTTTTCCATTGATTTTTAATCTAATCGAGTAATTAAATATTCTTGGAAATTTAACATATTTTCTAAATCATGCTCATTATTATGTTCCCATCCCAAAAGATGTAAAAATCCATGACTAGCCAACCAGATCATCTCTTTATAGATTGAATGTTTATATTCATAAGATTGTTCAAGTGCCATCTCTAATGATATAAAAATATCTCCCAACTCTATATGATCTAAATTATTTAGATATTCATCAGAGATAATTGGAAAAGATAGAACATCAGTTGGACCATTTTTTTGCATCCATTTCTTATTTAAAGAAGCAATTTCTTGATTAGATATTATCTGTAAGCCTAATGAAAAAGATTTTTTTTCAAAAATATAATTTGGTAATTCATAATCCTCTTTTTTTAATATTGTATTTATCCAAGATAAAAAAACTTTCTCCCAAAAAATAGTTTCAAAAATAAGATGAGTTTTAGTATCTTCTAACTTATTTGAAAATTGCGAGAAATCATTACATTGAAAAACCAAATCTAAATTTATTTCAGAAATAATTTTTTCTTTCATACATTCTTAAACTGGAATATTGGGCTTACCTATTGTGGCCACAAGTATTAATATCCCAATTAAAACTAGAAAGGTTATTGAAAAATGAGAAATACTTTTTGAGCCTTTCCTTACCATATTTCTCATAGCAAGCTTTATAAAGCTTGGAGGAGAAACTTTTTTTTCTAAAATTTCGTTTTTATTTTCCATTAGTTATTCAATAGATTCATTAGAAGAAATATTCATACGTAATAATTCATGAATAAATGGTTCAAGTCCACCATCTAAAACACTATCTAACTCGTTAGTCTCCTGCATAGTCCTAAGATCTTTTACCATTTGATAGGGATGGAAAACATAATTTCTTATTTGATTGCCCCATGCAGCTTCCACAATATCACCTTTAATATCAGCGACTTCAGCAGCTCGTTGTTCTTTAGCAATCACTAATAGTTTAGACTTTAGAAGTAACATAGCTTTTTCTTTATTTTGTAATTGAGATCTTTCTTGAGTACATCTTACTGAAATCCCTGAAGGCAAATGAACAATTCTCACTGCTGTTTCTACTTTATTAACATTTTGTCCTCCAGCTCCACCGGATCTACTCGTTGTAATTTCTAAATCTTTGTCAGGTATATCAAGTGAAATATTATCATCTAATTTTGGCATAACCTCTACCCCAGCAAAGCTGGTTTGTCTTTTGCCATTGGCATTAAAAGGAGAAATTCTTACTAATCTATGAGTTCCTTTTTCATGTTGCAGATAGCCATATGCATATTTTCCATCAATTTCGAAAGTTACACTTTTAATACCTGCTTCTTCTCCTTGAGATAATTCATTAATGACAAGGCTCATTTGATTATTATCGGCCCATCTTGAGTACATTCTTAATAATATCTCTACCCAATCCTGCGCATCTGTTCCACCCGCACCTGCGTTAATAGAAACTATTGCTCCTTCCTTATCGTATTCACCACATAACAATCTTTCAAATTCCCATTTATCCAAATTCTCTCTTAATTTCTTTAATCCCAGCTGCGATTCTAAAATCATTTCCTCTTCGGGTTCTAGAGAATAAAGCTCAAGAGAGGCATTAGCATCAGAAATAAAAGTTTTCCATTTATCTAACAATTCGAGTTGTGCTTTGACATCATCAAGGATTAACATTTGCTTTTTAGCTTCTTCTTGATTTTCCCAAAATTCAGGCTGAGCAGAAATTTGCTCTAACTCTTTCCTTTTCGCTTTTAATCTTGGAACGTCAAAGACAATCCTGAGCATTACCCAGGCGCTCTGTTAGTTCCGAAAGATCTTTTTTAAAATCTGTAATATCTATCAAAATAGAATTTAATCGTTATTTATAATCTAACAAGCACTTTTGTTTAATAGTATAAACTAAGTATTATTTTAAAAAAATGTCCAAAGTTGAAATTTATACTTGGCAATATTGCCCATTCTGTATTCGAGCAAAATCACTACTCAAGAAAAAAAATGTAAATTTTACAGAATATAAAATAGATGGCGACGAAGATGCCAGAGCATTGATGATTGAAAGAGCTGATGGTAGAAGAACATTACCACAAATATTTATAGATAATGAGGGTATCGGAGGCTGCGATGATCTCTACGCATTAGAAAATGACAATAAATTAGAAGCATTATTAAACTAGATCTTATGAAATTTCTATTCGTAATAGATCCAATTAAAAATATAAATCCCTTAAAAGATTCAACTGCTGCTTTAATGCAAGCATCATCAAAAAAAAATATTGAAATCTGGAGTTGTACTCCTCAAGACCTGGAAGCTAGAGGTGATGAAGTATGGGCATCTTCCTTAAAAGTTGAAGTAATTCCGTGGATTTCTTTCAAAGAGAATGATTGCATACCTCTCGCCGAATTTAATTGCATTTGGATGAGAAAAGATCCTCCTGTAAATGAAGCTTATTTATATGCAACCCATCTTTTAGAAGTTGCCGAAAGAAAAGGAGTAAAAGTAATTAACAAACCCTCATCGTTAAGAGCGTGGAATGAAAAGCTAGGTGCTTTAAGATACAGCCACTTAATGGCACCTACAATAGTTGCGAGTAAGGTAAAAGATCTTATTAATTTTGCAAATATAAATAATGAAGTAGTCATAAAACCTCTTGGAGGAAAAGGTGGTCAAGGTGTTATAAGGATAAATAAAAATTCTCCAGGAATTAAATCAATCATTGAATTAATCACTTCTCAAGAAGAATTACCGGTTATGATGCAAAAATTTATTCCTGAAGTTATAGAGGGTGATAAAAGAATAATTATCGTAAACGGAGAAGCAATTGGATCAATAAATAGGATTCCTCAAGGAGGCGATTTTAGGAGTAATTTAGCGATGGGAGGCAAGGCTGAACCCACATTATTAACAGAAAAAGAAAAAAGTATCTGCTCAGAATTATCTCAACACTTCAAAGATGAGGGTTTATTTTTTGTAGGTATTGATGTGATAAATGGAATGCTTAGCGAGATTAATGTAACCAGTCCAACAGGTTTAAGAGAGATAGAAAATTTATCCAATAAAAATGTTTCAGAGGAAGTTATTGAAAAATTAGTAGAAATTATCTAGGATTTTTAGCGAAAAATATCTGTTTTACTATAGATTCAAATTTTAATTTAATCTCATCTATTTCTTTCTCTAAAACGGATCCATAAACTATACCTGAACCTGCAGTAAATTCAATATTTTCTTCAATACATCTTGCGCCTCTTATTGCCAAAAGAAATGAAGCATTGCCTGATGAATCAACCCAACCCATTGGAGAAGCATAATTTCCTCTAGGAAAAGACTCAAGAGTGTTTATCCAATCAAATGCTGCATTTTTTGGGTATCCACAAACAGCTGGTGATGGATGTAAGTTTTTAAGCAATTCAAAAGGACAAATATTTTCAACTTTAGAGAAAATGAGTGTTTGCAAGTGAGAAATATCTCCAAATGAACTTACCTTGATATCACTTTTTTTAAAGTTTGTTATTTTTGAAACTTCTAAAGATTTAATCAAATGTTGTATTACATAATTATGTTCCTTTAAGTCTTTAGTACTTTTTAGGAGTTTCTTAAAATTTGAATTAGTAGAGATAGTTCCAGCAAGAGCCTCTAAAGTTAAATTAGGTTTAGAGAAAGAAAATAATTTTTCTGGAGATGCTCCAAACAAAATATCCTTACTATTCCTTTTCCAAACGTATCTACATGTATTTGGTTGATTCTTTTTAAATCTTTTTAGAATTTCTACTAAATCTAATTTATTTTTAAGTTTTATTTTAATCCTATTCGCTAAAACTATCTTTTCGAGGATATCTTTCTCTACTAATTGAATTCCTTTATATACTACTTTTTTCATATTTGTTTTAGAAGTTTCTAAGGAGCGTGAGAAATCATCAATAAAAGGGGAATCAAAACTAGTTTTTAAGCTAGATGATTTTATTAATTCTGAGCAAGAATTAATAACTTGATTTCTAATTGTCCATATTTCTTCAATTAATGTTCTTAATGATGATTTACCTTCAACATGACCATTGATTCTTAACCAGCAATTCTTGCCACTTTTAGTAATTAATATTTTTGGCAAAATGGCTTCCAGACTAGGGATATCTGAAGGTAAATTCTTATTAGTAAAATTTTCTGAGAAAGAAAATAAATAAATTATTTTTGAAAGTGCAGAATTATGCGATTCATTAGTTAAGTTAATTAAATTTTTAAAATTCTCAGAATTAAACTCTTTTGCTACCTCAAATCTTTTTGGGCCATCCAGAGTAACATATTTACACTTCTCGAAAGCTATATATGAAATGCCATCAGATTCCTCCCAAAATGAAGAAAACGGATATTGATTTATTAACAATTCATAAACTTGAAATAAATCAATACAAGGAATCTCAACACAAATACTTACTAATCCAGAATTTTCAACTTTCTTATCGAAAGAGGAAAATACATCTTTTAAAAAATCTGTTAAGTTTAAATCATTTTTCATTACTTATTGAAAATAACTAAAAATGATGCAATAAAGTAAAAAATGTAACTCAATTTATAAACTACATTCAATAATTATCTAATTTTGCGTGTTAATTAAAAATGAACGAAGATAAAAAAAAATTATGGAAAAAAGCAATAAAATGGCCTCTTTATTCTGTTGCCATACTTCCAGTTTTAATAACAGGGGCTTACTTGCTCAATAAATATGAAGAGGTAAAAATTTATAATTTGATTTCATTTACTTTAGCTGCAATTTTGATATTACTTTGGGAAAATCTAACTAATGATTTATACGACGCAGAAACAGGAATCGATGAATTTAAATTCCATTCAATTGTAAATCTTGTAAAAAATAAAAAAATAATTACATTTATTGCATATACATCTTTAGTTATTGGTTTATTAATAATTTTAATTATTTCAGTATCAACAAGTATAAACATTTTTATTTTGGTGGCAGCTTGCTGCTTCTTAGGATATTTATATCAAGGTCCTCCTTTTAGATTGGGCTATCAAGGTTTAGGAGAACCATTATGCTGGCTTGCATTTGGACCTTTTGCGTACTCTGCAGTTTTAATTGCGTTAAATCCGTCTAATATTTACTTCGAAGATATTCCATGGAAAGTTTCTTTATTACTTAGTTCAGGACCTTCCTTGGCAACAACTCTTGTATTATTTTGTTCTCATTTTCATCAAATTTCTGAAGATAAAAAGCATGGGAAAAATTCACCTTTAGTTCGGTTAGGAGCAAAAAAAGGTTCTCAATTTGTGCCTTGGATAATTTTTACAATATATATTTTTCAATTTTTAACTATATTTAATGGATTTATTCCAGTTTTTTGTATCCTTTATTTGATGAGTTTTCCTCAAGCAATAAGACTTATAAATTTATTAAGTTCTTCATATAAAAAACCTAGTGCAATAAAAAATTGTAAATTCATCGCAATAAAATTTCAAACTCTTAATGGAGTTGGCTTAATAACAGGATTAATATTTAATTACCTACTTAATAAATGAACTTAATATTTCAAAAAAAATCTTATTGCTTTAAGTTATCCGCCAAACTAGAAAATTCTAAAAACTCTCACCATACAAAATCGGGTTGGATAATTAAATTAACAAGTAATGAAAAAATTGGGTTTGGAGAAGTTTCCCCGCTTCATAAAGAAGACTTAAAAAAGTGTGCGAAACAACTAAATATGATCTCTTCTTATGAAGAATTATTTAATTTATCTGAGCAAATAAATATTTTTCACCCATGCATTCAATCTGCAATAAATTCTGCATTAGCCGAAATAAATGGAAAAATAATTTTTAAAGAAAACTACTACTTTGATGAAATTGATAAAACAGCCATATTGTTAAATCATGAAAATGTAGTTTCAGATCTAAATCAAATTAAAAAAAGACAATCTGATATTAGAAAATCATTAACCATAAAATGGAAAGTAGCATTAAAAAATAATCATGAGGAAGAAGCAACTTTAGAAGAAATTTTAAGCCAAATAGGCAATAATATTAAGTTAAGAATAGATGCTAATGGTTCTTGGGGAAGAGAGACAGCTAATAGATGGGCTGATATTTTGAAGGATAACAAAAATGTAGATTGGTTAGAACAACCTCTCTGTGTTGATGATATTGAAGGACTGACAGAACTCAACAAAAAAATCCCTATAGCCTTAGACGAATCACTTTTAAAATTTCCAAATTTGATTGATGAGTGGAAAGGTTGGCAAATTAGAAGGCCCTCTCAAGAAAATAATCCAGTAAAGCTTTTAAGAGAATTAGAAAATAAAAAAGCTTTAATATCTATAAGTACATCATTTGAAACTGGTATAGGGAAGAGATGGCTTTATCATTTATCTTCTCTACAATTACAAGGACCAACTCCAAAAGTTCCTGGTTTAGCAATGAATAGATTCCCTAATTCATTTCTATTTTTAAATGAACCAAAAAAGATATGGGATCAACTATGAAAAATAAAATTCATACTATTGAAGTTGAAAATAACGAAACTCAATCTGTCGAAAAAATTATTGAAAAAATTAGAGAGAATAAAATTATTTATGTAAAAAACAAATTTTATGAAGACAAAGATATATTAGATTCAATTACTGAAAATGGACCAGCAATTATCTTAAACAGTAGTGGGAGTTCTGGAAAACCGAGACAATGTTTTCACCATTTAAATAATCTTAAATTATCTGCAACTACATCAGGTCAATGGCTAATAGATCAAGGATTTGAATTACAAAACTGCCTAATTTTAAATACTTTACCCCTGAACCATATAAGTGGATTAATGCCAATTTTTAGAAGTCAAACTTGGGGATGTGATTGTATTAATATTTCTCCGAATTTGATAAAAAAAACTCGAGAACTTTTACTTTTCACAATTAAATTTAAAAAAAACAAAAAACACTTGATTACGTCATTAGTACCTACCCAATTACAAAGACTTTTAGCTCAAAAAGATGGAATTAGTTGGCTAAAAATTTTTGATCTAATTTGGGTAGGTGGAGCTTCAATTTCAGACGAAACTGCAGAACAATGTATAAAAGAAAAAATAAAATTAGCACCTTGTTACGGCTCAACTGAGACAGCAGCAATGGTTACGAGTTTAAAACCAAAAGAATTCTTAATGGGTTTTAAAAATGTTGGAGAAATACTACCTGATACAAAAATTAGAATTAACGCACAAGGATTAATCGAGATAAAATCAGCCAGAATTGGAATTGAAATAATAGACTCTTTAAAAACTGAAAATTTCAAAAATAAAAATGGATGGTGGCAAACAGGTGATTTAGGTGAAATTACGCAAATCAATAATTCTTTCTATTTAAACTTTATTGGAAGAAGGGATAATGCCTTTAATTCAGGAGGAGAAATCGTTTTTCCTGAAGTAATTGAATCTAGATTAAATAATTTCATTATGAAAGAAAATATCCCAATTAATAAATTCAACATTTCAAAAGTATCTAACAAATTATGGGAAAATAAAATTAAAGTAATAGTTGAATTTAGAGAATTTACAAATAATAAAAATATTGAAATTTCTTTAAATTTATTAAAAAAATTTTCTCAAAGTTGGCCTAAACATGAAAAGCCTGAAAAGTGGATTGTTAAAAACAAAAATAGCATTACAGAAAAAATAAACTATAAATTTAAAAAATAATAATTAGCATTCTTTTAAATTTGCACTCACATTAGAAGCCTCTATCCATCTTTCTAAATGATCGGGAAGTTCTATTTTATTTCTTGAATCAACATCTAAAGAACAATGTATAATTTTCCCTTCGGCTACTTTATTTCCATTTTTTATAAAAAAGCTATTTACTTGGAACAAATGAGTATTAATTTTATAAGGGGCAATTTTTACTTTTAATAAATCTCCAATTTTTATAGGCGCAAGAAAGTTTGCTTCACAATTTACTATTGGAAAAATAATTTGACTTTTACGTATAGAAAAATCTGGAAAAATATCTTGATAAGGGATCCCATAAATTTCAATACTTTCTTCCCAAGCTTCATGGGACCATTTTAATAAGTTATAAAAATGAATTACACCTGCAGAATCACAATCACCAAATCTTACCTTCTTCTGCAATATTAACCAGTCAGCGGGTTTCATTTAAAAAAAATTATCTATCAACAGATCCCATAATGACATCTATTGAACCAAGGATTGCCATAATATCAGCGATTTTGGCACCTTTAAGAATATGAGGCAATATTTGCAGATTATTTAAATCAGCTGCTCTAATTTTAAATCTCCATGGGGTAACTTCATTATTTCCTTGAATAAATACACCTATTTCTCCTTTGCCGGACTCTAATCTTGTATATAATTCTCCGTTAGGAATTTTAAAAGTTGGAGCAACCTTCTTAGCTACATATTGATAGTCAATACCAAATATTTCACTTTTCTTATCTTCAGTCGCCATTCTTTGAGCTTCTAAATTTTCTGTTGGACCTCCTGGAATCATTTTGCATGCTTGGCGAATGATACTTAGTGATTGTCTCATTTCTTCAACTCTTACTCGATATCTCGCATAACAATCTCCTTCTTTTTCTGAAGCAATCTGCCAATCAAAATCGTCATAACATTCATAACTATCGACTTTCCTTAAATCCCAGGAAACTCCAGAAGCTCTAAGCATTGGCCCAGACAAAGACCAATTAATTGCTTGGTCCCTTTGTATTGTTCCAAGACCTTCAATTCTTTTTCTAAAAATTGGATTATTTGTGATTAATTTTTCGTATTCATCTATTTTAGGACCGAACCAATTGCAAAAGTCTATGCATTTTTCTATCCATCCGTATGGTAGATCACATGCAACACCACCTATCCTAAAGAAATTATTATTTATTAGCCTTTGCCCAGTAGCAGCTTCCCAAAGATCATAGATCATCTCTCTTTCTCTAAAAATATAGAAAAATGGAGTTTGAGCTCCTACATCTGCTAAAAAGGGACCAAGCCATAAAAGATGATTAGCGATACGATTAAGTTCGAGCATAAGAACTCTGATGTAACTAGCTCTTTTGGGGACTGGAATATTAGCTAATCTTTCAGGAGCATTTACTACAATGGCTTCATAAAACATTCCTGCTGCATAATCCATTCTGCTTACATAAGGGACATACATTACATTTGTCCTATTTTCAGCTATCTTTTCCATTCCTCTATGTAAATATCCAATTACTGGCTCACAATCAATGACATTCTCACCATCAAGAGTTACAACTAACCTTAAAACCCCATGCATTGAAGGATGGTGAGGGCCAAAATTGACCACCATTGGTTCTGTTCTAGTCTCTAGCTGAGCCATTCGAAATTTAACTTCTAAATAAATCTTACTCGAAAGTTATGCAAACTGACCTATCTGATTCATCTTTTTTCAACCATCAATCAGTTATGAAAGATGAGATTATGGCCTCATTAGAGCATTACCCACTTATACATAACAATCAACTTAAGGGAATAGACGCAACTTTAGGCGGAGGCGGGCACTCTTATCATTTATTGAGTAAATATTCGGATTTAAATATAATTGGACTTGATCAAGATCCATTCGCAAGAAAATCAGCATCAAAAAAGCTTAATGAGTTTAAAGGTAGGATTGATATAAGGGCTTCAAATTTTGCGGATTTTGTACCAAAAGAAAAAGTTTCTTTTGTGATTGCAGATCTTGGAGTAAATAGTAACCAAATTGATGACCCTAAAAGAGGATTTAGTTTTCAAAAAGATGGTCCACTTGATATGCGCATGAATCCTTTTCTTGATGTTGATGCAGAGAAATTAATTGAGGATTTAAATGAAAAAGATCTAGCTAACCTAATCTATAAATATGGAGATGAGAGATTATCAAGAAAGATTGCTAGGAAAATAAAATTGGATTTGAAGGAAAATGGGAAATATTCAGGGACAAAAGAATTAGCTTATTCTATTGCAGGCTGCTTCCCACCAAAACAAAGATATAAAAAAATTCATCCAGCAACAAGAACATTTCAAGCACTAAGAATTGCTGTTAATAAAGAAATTGAAGTATTAGAAAAATTTTTGCAAGCTGTACCCGAATGGCTTTTGCCAGGGGGCATTATTTCTATTATTAGTTTTCATTCCCTTGAAGATAGGTTAGTTAAAAGTTGTTTTAAGAATGATCAAAGACTAAAAAACCTGACAAAAAAGCCAATAACTCCTTCCATACAAGAAGTCGAACTAAATAAAAGAGCTAGAAGTGGAAAATTAAGAATTGCTCAATTAAATTAAAAGCCGATAATTTCTATCGTAATGATGCGATCGTATCTGTAAGAATATGAATTGCTTGTTTTATATCTTTTGAATTAGTATTTAATCCAATACTTAACCTTATTGAAGATTCTGCTTCTTTAATAGATCTACCTAAGGCTAGTAAAACATGAGATGGTTCACCATTACTACATGCAGATCCAGTGGAACAAATTATTTTAGATTTTAAAATTTTATGAAACTTTGCTCCGTTTAAATCCAATACGGTCAAATTTAAATTGTGAGGTAATCTTTTTTCTATGGAGCCATTAATTAATAAACCAGAATTATTTTTTAACAATCCTTCTAAAAGGTTATTTCTATAAAAAAGTAATTTCTCAGCATTATTTTTTTGATTAAAAACTGCTATCTCTATCGCTTTAGCAAAGCCAACTACTAAAGGAAGAGGTAATGTGCCAGACCTAAGACCATATTCCTGACCTCCTCCAACAATTAAAGGCTCAAGATTAATTTCTTCATCAATCAAAAGAAGTCCTATTCCTTTAGGACCATATATTTTATGAGAACTCATCGTTATCATGTTTACATCTGATAAAAGATTGTCTAACGCCATATAACCTAAACATTGTGCAAAATCAGAGTGAAATATTATTCCTCTCGATTTACATATTTTTGAAATATTTTCTATGGGCTGAATAACTCCTATTTCGTTATTTGCCAACATGACACTAACTAGAAATGTATCTTCTCTTATATTTTTTTTGAATTGTTCTTCTGAAATTAAGCCATCTTTCTCAGGATTAATTTCTGTAACCATAAATCCCTCTTTTTTTAATTGGTATAAGGGCTCCAAAACAGCTTTATGCTCCGTTTTTAAGGTAATAATATGTCCATAATTTCCTGTTTTTTTATAGAAATTTCTTGCAAAACCTAATAAGGCTAAGTTATTAGATTCAGTTGCTCCACTTGTAAAAATAACTTTTTTATTCTTAAGAAACAAACTTTGTTCTATTTTTTCTCTTGAGGCTTCCAATATAGCGCTCGCATTAATCCCCGCCAAATTAGATTTGTTTGCAGGGTTAGAAAATATCTCACTCCAAAAAGGTTGCATAGAATCAACGACATCTTTAGAGCAAGGAGTCGAAGATTGATAGTCTAGTAGTATGGGAGTTGATAGCATTATGTTTAGTATATAAAATTCTGTTTATTACTAGAAAATCAAATTTATGAATTAAAAAAATGAATGAAATTAATCAAATAAATAATGAACCGGTAAGAAAATCAAGAATTTTACTAGTTGATGATGAGCCTGGTTTAAGAACAGCTGTTAAAACATTTCTAGAAGATGAGGGCTTTGAAATATTTATTGCAGTTGACGGAGAAGATGGCTGGGAAAAAGCTCAAACAGTTTTTCCCGATTTGATAATTAGCGATATTATGATGCCCCGATCTAACGGTTATGCTTTATTAGAAAAAATTAGAGAAGATGAAAAATTAGGAGGAACTCCGGTTATTTTTTTAACTGCAAAAGGAATGACATTAGACAGAACAGAAGGTTATCTTGCAGGCGTTGATGATTATATTTCCAAACCTTTCGATCCCGATGAATTAGCTGCAAGAGTTAAAAATGTAATCAACAGACAAGAACGATTATTAAAAGAAGCAGCACGATTCGCAGATATTGATGTCAGCAAAATGGCTAAGCAAATTACTGAAATAAAATCTATGCTCACAGACCAAAATCCGACTAATTCAGAAAATAAAATAAATCTTCCTAGTTTTACTCCAAGAGAAGCAAGTGTACTTCAACTTGTAGCAGAGGGGCTGATGAACAAGGAAATTGCAAGACAGCTTGAAACCTCTATTAGAAATGTTGAAAAATATGTAAGTAGACTTTTTATAAAGACAGGTACATCTAGCCGAACCGAATTGGTCCGTTATGCACTTGAAAATCATTTAGTGAAATGAATTATTTGATTTTTTCGAATTCAATTAGCTTTGAAAAATAAAAAGGAGCTTGATTTAATTTCTTTTTAATCACCGTAAATCCTTTTTCTTTAGCAGCATTAATAATGCCCTTTTCTTTCAATGTATAGGCTCTTGTAGTTTTACTTGAGCCAGGAAATAATTTCCCAATATTTTTTAGAACAGCAAGTACTGGAGTATATGGAGCAAAGCTTACGATAAGTTTTTCTTTACTTAAATCACAAAGATGTTGAACCATTTCTTCTGCGACAGGTTGAGGATAATGAATAAATACATCCAAACAAACTACAACATCAAATAATCCTTTTAATTTTTCCAGATCACAGACTTCATATTTTATCTTACCTTGATTCAAACCTAATTCATGAATGCGTTTTTTTGTTTCTTTAATCATTTCAGAAGAAATATCGCTCATCTGCAGTTCTTTGATACCTAGTCTAAGAAGTGGTATGGAAAGACTTCCAACACCGCATCCTGCATCACAATAACTTTTTTTTGTTAGTTCAGGATAATTTTTGATGAATGTGACTACATCATCTACAGTTTTTTGATGTCCTTTCCTAATATTTTTCTGAACTGTATTAATTTCATCAGATTTGCTGTAAATTTTATTCCATCTTTCAAAGCCAGTGCCATTAAAATATTCCCTGACTTCACTTTTTTCGATAATCTTATTAGACTTCATAATATTCTATGAAAATTTATTCTTTTCATATTAACTAACTGGCACCAAATTAATTGCACGCCATTATAGGAAAGAATTGATTTGTTATTTTGTCAGAATTGAATTCTAAAGATATTTATAAAATCGCTGTCGTAATGGGTAGTGATTCAGATCTAAAAACATTGAAACCTGCTGTAGATATTTTAAGAGAATTTGGAATAAAAACTGAAGTTTGTATACTTTCTGCCCATCGAACACCTATTGAAATGATGGAATATGCAAAAAATGCAGAATCAGAAAACATAAAAGTAATAATTGCCGGTGCTGGGGGTGCTGCTCATCTTCCAGGAATGCTGGCATCAATAACTTGCATTCCTGTAATTGGAGTACCAGTAGAGAGTAAGACACTGAAGGGAATTGATTCTCTTTTATCAATCGTTCAAATGCCCGCTGGAATTCCAGTTGCAACAGTTGCAATTAATGGAGGACAGAATGCTGGATTATTGGCAATAGAGATGATAAGTTTATTTGATGAATCCATAAAGAAAAATTTAAAAGAATTCAGAGAAAATCTACATACACAGGTAAGAAATAAAAATAATAAATTATCAACTATTGGACCTGACAATTATCTTCAAAATAAATGAACTAATATTTTTCTATTAGGCCTTGTTAAGAAAGTTTTCTTTTTTAAGGTAGTTAATAACTTTTTCAACGGAATCATTTAAATCTAACGAACCTGTATCAACAACAATTTCAGGATTATGAGGAGCTTCATATGGACTAGAAATCCCTGTAAATTCCTTAATTTCACCCAAACGAGCTTTCTTATAAAGACCTTTAGTATCTCTATTTTCGCAAACTTTGATATCAGCAGAACAATAAACTTCAATAAAATCCTTAGATCCAATAATTTTTCTCACCTTATCTCTATCACTAATAAATGGCGAAACGAATGCTGTAATAGTTATTATCCCAGCATTCATAAATAAATTCGCAACTTCGCCAATTCTTCTTATATTTTCTTCTCTATCTTCATCCGAAAAACCAAGATCTTTACATAAACCGTGTCTAATATTATCTCCATCCAACACATAAGTCGAAAAACCATCTAAGTGTAAAACTTCATTTAAAGCGTTGGCCAAAGTACTCTTACCAGAACCAGATAAACCTGTAAACCAGATAACCATACCTTTATGACCTCTCATTTTCTCTAACTTTTCTCTGTCAATAGTTAAGTTGTGCCACTTTATATTTGTTGACTTTGTTTGATCTTGTTCTTTCATTTTTTGCATCATCAAAATTAAAAACCTATCCTAACCCTTGCTTCATAAATTATGAAATCCCTCTTTACGAAGAAACTCAACTGATTTCGATACCATATCACCTTGTAACTGGATATTTCTATCAATCAATGTTCCTCCAGTTCCACAAAAAACTTTAATTTTTTTTAGTAATTCTTTTAATAAGATTTCATCCTCAGTGCCTAAGCCTCTAATTAAAGTTACAGTTTTTCCCTTTTTACCTT
This sequence comes from Prochlorococcus sp. AG-347-M15, assembly GCA_003281185.1. Classification (GTDB taxonomy): domain Bacteria; phylum Cyanobacteriota; class Cyanobacteriia; order PCC-6307; family Cyanobiaceae; genus Prochlorococcus_A. The sequence goes on along the minus strand of QCCS01000004.1, from coordinate 32,453 downwards.
TTTTTTGCTTTGAAATATTTATTTTTGATCTTTTAGTAACATTATCTACCTTAGCTGCTTCTTCAGATTGTTTTTCTTGATTATCAAATTCGATCCAATTCTTTTTTCCCATTATTTTCAAAATAATCTATAGTTAGTTAATACTTATTCTATAGAAAAAGTGGTAAGTACATTTTCTCGCAAAGACCAAAACTATAAAAATGACGATTTAAATCAACCTTCCAAAGAGGGAAGATTTGGAAAATATGGTGGTCAATATGTTCCTGAAACGCTAATGCCTGCTCTTTTTGAGCTTGAAAAAGCTGCATCTAATGCATGGAAAGATAAACTTTTTGTAGAAGAATTAAATCATCTACTCAAGACTTATGTAGGAAGAGAAACACCACTTTATGAAGCCAAAAGACTTTCTGAACATTACAAAACCAAACAAGCAACTCCTAGAATATGGCTTAAGAGAGAAGATTTAAATCATACTGGAGCTCACAAAATTAATAATGCCCTTGGACAAGCTTTGCTGGCAATAAGAATGGGCAAAAAAAGAATAATTGCAGAAACTGGAGCAGGTCAGCATGGAGTTGCTACTGCTACTGTTTGTGCGAGATTTGGCTTAAAATGTATTATTTACATGGGTGCTGAAGACATAAAAAGGCAATCCCTTAACGTTTTCAGAATGAAACTTCTTGGAGCTGAAGTTAAAGTTGTAAATTCTGGCACTGCAACACTTAAGGATGCCACTAGTGAAGCCATTAGAGATTGGGTCTCTAATGTCGAAACCACACACTACATTTTAGGATCTGTTGCAGGTCCACACCCTTTCCCAAAGATTGTGCGAGATTTTCATGCAGTTATAGGTGAAGAAACTAAAAAACAATGTTTGGAATCATTTGGATCTTTTCCTGATATTTTGCTTGCTTGCGTTGGTGGGGGATCAAATGCAATGGGGCTTTTTCATCCTTTTGTTAAAGAAACTTCTGTGCGTCTTATTGGAGTTGAAGCCGCAGGAAGCGGAGTTGAAACTGACAAACATGCTGCCACTATCACTAAAGGGTCAGTTGGAATTTTGCATGGATCAATGAGTCTTCTCTTGCAAGATGATAATGGTCAAGTACAAGAAGCTCACTCAATAAGTGCAGGTTTAGATTACCCTGGAGTAGGACCTGAACATAGCCATTTAAAAGATATAGGTAGAGCAGAATATGGATCAGTCACAGATCAAGAAGCTTTAGAAGCTTTAAAACTTGTTAGTGAGCTAGAAGGAATTATACCTGCACTTGAAACTTCTCATGCCTTTGCTTGGTTAGATAAATTATGCCCTACCCTTGAAAAAGATACTCATATAGTTATCAATTGCTCTGGTAGAGGCGACAAAGATGTTAATACTGTTGCGTCTTCATTAGATATTTAATCAATACCTTGGTATTGATGGGTCAATATATCTACTCCATCCATCAATACCCTCCTCCAAATTCCATATTTCGCTCACAATATTATTATCTAAGCACCATTGAGAAAAGTTATAACTTCTTATTCCTGCATGACAGGTAACTACAATTTCTCTATCTAATAAACCAGCAAATATTTCTTCAACATATTCACAGGTGACTTTACTAATTGGTATGTGTAAAAATTCTTTTGAGAAACGAGCCAGTTCAAGCTCTGACTGCTCTCTTACATCAATCAAGACTGGATCTTCTTTCTCAGAATTAAACCAATCATTGAGACTAGAAGCATTTATAGATTTTGGATAACTTCCCAATTTGTAGGATAAATGATGTGTTATTTACAATTTAATAAATTAAGTTGCCGTAGGAATTTTATTGTTAAAAATAAAAATAAACATTGATAATGAAACTTAGAGTAGTAGCAATAATAATATTATTATCTTTATTACTTTTTTTTGGTTTTAAAAAAGTATCTCCTAATAAAAATAAGGAGCAAAGTACAAATATTGAGCAACTAAGTATCATAAAATATATACCTGAAAACAATAAATTATTATTTATTTCAAATTTAAATGGTTTTAATATTTTTAATGAAGATGAAAAGGATAAAAATCCAACAAATGAAGATAACTTTGTTTTAATAAAAGACTCTATATTAGATTACTTAGGAATAGATCTAGGCAAAAATAAATTAGAAGATATTTATAATAATGAACTGATAATCTCAACTTTTGAAAATAATAAAAAGCTTAAAGATGATGTTTTGATTGTTTTTAAAATTAAGCCAGAAAAAACAATAGATGATTTATTAAATTTGCCTAATAAAATAGATCAGATTGATGAGATAATTCCTATTAATAGAGAAAACAAAATAAATTTCCTTAACTATATATACCGAACCGAAGATAATTATATAATTGCTTCAACAGATAAAAAATTAATCAAAAAAAGTATTATCTCTAGTGAAAATTTTAAGAAAAAAAAATTCCAATATGAGGGAGAACTTAATGGACTGAAAAATGAAAAAAATATATTATTCACAAATCAATTTTTGGAAAGTAAATTTTTTAATAAAGAAATTTTTACTGGGAATAATGGGGATAATATTGCTACAACTTTTGACTTAAAAAATAAGCAACTAATTTTAAAATCATATTTATTAAATAATAAAAAAAATATTGATATTCTTTCTTACGATAAGCTGATTAATGCAGAAAATACGAATCAAGATAATCCTGAAAATTTAATTTTTTGTGATATAAAAAATTTTGACAAATATCTTAATCCCTTAATAAATGATTTTCAACTCAGTTTTTTTGAAGAGTTTAATCAAAATAATAATCGAAACATTTTAATTCTCAATTCAAATAAAGATTGGCTTATTACGTTTGAAAAAAATAATGAAGATCAATTTGATTTAAGTACTTTGAAAAAGCTAAAAGATTTCAACAAATATACTTTGAAACAAAATGAAGATATTTATTCGATATATTCCAAAGATATTCTTGAAGAAAAAGACGATGTTATAAAACAATTATCTTTTGAAAATATCTATTCAATAGAATCTGGGGATTTACAAATCATAAGTAATCATTTAATTGATGGTAAAGAATTTGAGAAAATATCAAAAAATTTTTTTAACCTAAAAAGTAATAAAGATAAATCTGCTTTTCTTTATTCAAAAGTTGATATCAAAGATGGTAATTATAATAAAATTGAAAATTTTTCTAATTTCCAGGACCTTAATTTTCTCATTAAAAATATTTTAAAAATATCAAATGAAGAATCGCTAGAAATCATAAGTCATTCTATTCCTGAAAAAAATCCATTTATTTACAGAGAAACAATATTAAACATTCTTTAAATTAATTTATTCAAACAAGCTTCAAAAACAATCATTTTAATTTTTTGCGAAGTTAATATCTTGTGGTTAATTAAAAATTATTTGACTATCTTTAATCTATAAGTATTTGATATTGAATTAAGCAATTGGATAGTAACAAACTAATTTTAAAACCAGGATTAGAGGGTGTCCCAGTTACTAATTCATCTATATGTGATATTGACGGCAACAAAGGTAAATTATTGTACAGAGGCTATTCCATTGAGGAACTATCGAAAAAAAGCAGTTTTTTAGAAACTGCTTACCTATTGATTTGGGGTGAATTACCCACAGCTATTCAACTAAGAGATTTCGAACAAGAAGTTCAGATGCATCGAAGATTAAGTTTTAGAGTCAGAGACATGATGAAATGTTTCCCTGCAACCGGTCATCCTATGGATGCTCTTCAATCTAGTGCGGCTTCTCTGGGGCTCTTCTATTCGCGTAGAGCAATAGATGATCCTAATTATATCTACAACGCAGTCATAAGGCTAATAGCAAAAATACCAACAATGATTGCAGCGTTTCAACTTATTAGAAAAGGACAAGACCCAATTCAACCTAGAGATGATCTAACTTACTCATCAAATTTTCTTTACATGTTGACTGAAAAAGAACAAGATCCTATAGCCGCAAAAGTTTTTGATAGGTGCTTAATTCTACATGCCGAACATAGTTTAAACGCAAGTACATTTAGCGCTAGAGTGACTGCAAGCACCCTTACAGACCCATATGCTGTGATCGCCTCTGCAGTAGGAACCCTTGCAGGTCCACTGCATGGAGGGGCAAATGAGGATGTTATTGCAATGTTAGAAGAGATTAAAAACCCAGAAAATGCTGGAGCTTTTTTAGATAACGCGATAAAAAATAAAAGTAAGATAATGGGCTTCGGCCACAGAGAATATAAAGTCAAAGATCCAAGAGCAATAATTCTTCAAAAACTGGCAGAAGAGCTTTTTATTAGATTTGGAGCAGATGAAATGTATGAAGTTGCTAAATCACTTGAGGCAGAGGCAATACCAAGACTTGGCCCTAAGGGTATATTCCCTAACGTAGACTTTTATTCTGGTCTTGTTTATAGAAAACTTGGTATTCCTCGTGATTTATTTACTCCAATTTTTGCCATATCTAGAGTGGCTGGTTGGTTAGCTCATTGGAGAGAACAACTTGGAGCAAATAGAATTTTCAGACCATCGCAAATATACACAGGTTCAGCACCAAGAGATTGGATCAGCCTAGAAAACAGAGAATAATATTTGCAGCTTTTCATAAAAAACACACATATTGTATTTGAAGAGTTAATCTATTAAGTAAATAACAAAAAAATTTTGGAATACGGATTAGATCTCGAATATAGTTTTAATGAATTCTTAAAAGGTTTTGGCCTCTCCAGCGAAATTGCTCATATAATTTGGCTTCCCCTACCCATGCTATTAGTTTTAGTAGCGGCAGTTGTTGGTGTTTTAGTAACAGTTTGGCTTGAAAGAAAAATATCTGCTGCTGCACAACAAAGAATAGGTCCAGAATATGCTGGAGCGCTTGGCGTACTTCAACCAATTGCAGATGGTCTTAAGCTACTTGTCAAAGAGGATATTATTCCTGCTAAAGCAGATGGAATTCTCTTTACAGCAGGACCTATATTAGTTCTTGTCCCAGTAATTCTCTCCTGGCTAATTGTTCCTTTTGGACAAAATCTTCTAATAAGTAACGTTGGTATTGGAATTTTCCTGTGGATCGCTTTAAGCAGTATCCAGCCAATTGGGCTTCTTATGAGCGGATATGCATCAAACAATAAATATTCATTGTTAGGAGGATTAAGAGCAGCAGCTCAATCAATAAGTTACGAGATACCTTTAGCTTTATCAGTACTGGCTATCGTACTAATGACAAATTCGCTAAGCACGGTAGACATTGTTAACCAACAAAGTAGTGCTGGAATCCTAAGTTGGAATATATGGAGACAACCAGTTGGCTTTATAGTATTTTGGATTTGTGCTCTTGCAGAATGTGAGAGACTTCCATTTGACTTACCCGAAGCTGAAGAAGAATTAGTTGCAGGATATCAAACCGAATATGCGGGAATGAAATTCGCATTGTTCTACCTGGGTAGTTACATTAATTTAATTCTTTCCGCTTTATTAGTATCAATACTTTATTTGGGAGGATGGGGTTTTCCTATTCCAGTTGAATTAATAGCTAAGTTGCTTAATTTACCTATTAATGCACCCTTTATTCAGGTTTTCACTGCATCAATAGGAATTGTAATGACTGTATTGAAAGCATATCTTTTAGTTTTTATTGCAATATTACTACGTTGGACAACTCCTAGAGTAAGAATAGATCAACTCTTAGATCTAGGATGGAAGTTTCTTCTGCCAATTTCTCTTGCTAATCTTTTGATAACAGCAGGATTAAAACTTGCTTTTCCGCAATTCTTTGGTGGTTAAATTTAAGTAAAAATACTTAAATCCAAAATTATTCCACTAAAATAAAATAACTAAGTAAATTTTTCGAAATGAACAATTTCCTTCAACAAATAAATAGCTATATCAAAGAAGCATTTAATGCTGGCAAATATTTATACAATGGTATATCGGTAACTTTTGACCATCTTCGAAGAAGACCTGTTACTGTTCAATATCCATATGAAAAATTAATACCTTCTGAAAGATATAGAGGAAGGATACATTATGAATTTGATAAATGTATTGCTTGTGAAGTTTGCGTGAGAGTATGTCCCATAAATCTACCAGTGGTTGATTGGGTAATGAATAAAGAAACAAAAAAAAAGGAACTTAGAAATTATTCAATAGATTTTGGAGTTTGTATTTTTTGCGGAAATTGTGTTGAATATTGTCCAACTAATTGTCTGTCAATGACCGAAGAATATGAATTAGCTACTTTTGACAGGCACAATTTAAATTTCGATAATGTCGCACTTGGTAGACTACCTACAAACGTTACTACTGATCCATCAGTTAAACCTCTAAGAGAACTTGCCTATCTTCCTAAAGATGTCATGGACCCTCATGAAATCCCAGCTTCAGATGCAAGAGTTGGTAAATTACCGGAAGAAGTTTATGATTGGATGAGGCCTGAATCCAATGAAAATAAAGATAAAGTTTCTAATCCAACTAATTAATTTTCCATAATTTATGTCCATTGCAATAACAACACAATTTATTTGTTTTACAGTTTTATCTTTAGTTGTCCTTATTGGAGCACTTGGTGTTGTGTTGCTCGAAAGTATTGTTTATTCAGCCTTTCTACTTGGTGGAGTTTTCATGAGTGTTGCAGGATTATATCTTCTCTTAAATGCAAGTTTTGTTGCTGCAGCACAAGTTTTAGTTTATGTGGGTGCAGTGAATGTATTAATAATTTTTGCAATAATGCTAGTCAATAAAAAAGAAGATTTAAAGCCTATCAATGACATTAAATCGAGAAGAGTTATATCAACATCGATATGTTTAACCCTTCTAAGCCTTTTAATAAGAGTTGACTTGACAAAGGTATGGAGCCTATCAAGTCCTCAAAACTCTATTGGAGAAGAATCAACTATTAGGATTGGTGAACATCTTTTTAGTGATTATTTACTCCCATTTGAAGTAGCTTCAGTCTTACTTTTAATGGCAATGATTGGAGCTATCGTTTTAGCTAGAAGAGATGTAATGAGCAAAGATATTTCGACAGGACTGCCTGTTGATCAAGAGTTAATTGAAAAATCATCAGAACCATTACTTACAAATAAAAATTAACCTTTTGAGTTTCTTATTATGAATTTAGAATCAATTCCTCTTCAAGCTTTTTTAATAGTTTCTTCAGCACTATTTTGCATTGGTATTTGGGGATTATTAAATAGCAGAAATGCAGTCAGAGTTCTTATGAGCATTGAATTAATGCTCAATGCAGTAAATATAAACTTGATGGCGTTTTCTTCCTATATTGATAATAATTTAATTCAAGGACAAGTTTTTACAATTTTTGTGATTACTGTTGCTGCCGCAGAAGCAGCCGTTGGATTAGCTATATTATTATCTCTTTATAGGAATAGGGTAACTGTAGATATGGAAAGTTTTAATTTATTAAAATGGTAAAAGCATTAAATGAAACTTTCATTAGTGCTCATTGTATATCGTTCAGATAGTTCTATAGCTCTTGAGGCTTCAAAATTCTGTGAAGAAGTTCTTAAAGCAAAAAATATTAAATCAAAAAGGATTGAAAGTGATTTTCATAAAGATGAAATTGAAAAATATCTTTCTAATTCAGAATCACAACCAAATATTGGCATAGTTCTTGGTGGAGATGGAACCTTCCTTAAATGTGCAAATGCATTAGCCGATTATGATATTCCTTTATTGAGTATTAATATTGGAGGCAATTTGGGGTTTCTTACTCAAGAGAAAGAATTTTTATTTGACAAATCTTTTATTGAAATCCTTGAAAACGAAGAATATTTAATTGACTTTCGTAATAGATTAAATTGCAATGTTTGTATTGAGGGGACAAGTTCTGAGAAAAAGATTCTAAAAAGCTACGACGCCTTAAATGATTTTTATTTTAAATCTGTTGAAGAAGACATTTCTCCTACCAACCAAATACAAATTGAAATAGATAACGAGAAGGTAAATGAATATAAAGGTGATGGATTAATCATATCTACATCTACTGGCTCAACAGCCTATTCAATGGCTGCAGGAGGTCCAATAGTACACCCTAGTATTGATGCAATGATAATAAATCCTATATGCCCGATGAGTTTGGCTAGTAGACCAATAGTTGTACCTAATACAAGTAAGGTAATTATTAAACCTGTAAAAAAAAGTAAAGGGGAAATTAAATTATGGAGGGACGGTTCAAAATGTATGACTATTAAGGAAACTTATTATTGTGAGATCAAACAAGGGCAATCGCCTTGCAAAATAATAAAGTTTAAAAAAAGCAAAAGTTACTATAGTACCCTAATAAAAAAACTAGATTGGAAAGGTGATTTATCTCAAAAAAACTTCAAAAATTAAATGGCCTTAGAGATAGAAAGAAGATTTCTTATAAAAAATGATAAGTGGAAAGAATTCATCACCAAAAAAATTTTTATTGAACAAGGATACTTATCAAAAAGCTTAGATGGTTGGATTATAAGGATAAGATTTAACGGAAAAGACTTTAAAATTGCTCTCAAAAAACATATCGAGGGCTTTACGAACTTTGAGTTTGAATACTCCATTCCGCAAAAAGATGGTGAAACAATAATGTCAAACCTTTCAAATACAATAAAAAAAGAAAGATTCTTTTTAAAAGTTGAAAAAAAATCCTGGATTATAGATTGCTTTAAAGAAAAAAATTATCCACTTGAAATTGCAGAAATTGAACTTTCCAATGAAGATGAGGATTTATTGCTACCATCTTTTATTTCAAAAGAGATTACTGGGTTGACCCATTACTCCAATTTCAATCTCGCTAACAATCCTTTTTCACATTGGAGAGAAGACTATTTGAAAACTTTCAAAAGTAACTAGTCAAAAGTACCACTTATCCTTTATATTTTTTTATATTTCAGCAAAGTAATTTTTATTTTCTTCAGATGTACGGCCTTTACGACAAAGAAGGAATATTGAGATTCGTTGATTCAGACAAAGATGCATGTATTGCATATGCTGAACTTTTCGAATTAGGTATTACAAACTATTGTTTAATGGATCTAGCTAACGAAACAAAAGAAGTAAATGATATTAATCTTGATCAGAATCTGGAAGGGTACAACAATTAAAACCATCTCTACAAATTTTGCCATTATCCATTGCCCAATTTAAAAGTGCCACTCTATTTTTAGAGCCTGTTTTAGTAAACATATTACTTACATGATTATCAACAGTTCTTTTACTAATAGTAAGTTTTACTGCAATTTCTTGATTGGTAAGCCCATCAGCTACGAGATCAATGATTTCCATCTCTCTTGAGGAGAGACCCATCATATCAATGTTGTTTACTTCTTCTTCAACCATTTGCATTTAAACAGTTCCTTTTTTATATTAATTAAGTTTAGCAATCTCACTACCCTTGTTAACTAAGTAGGAAACAAAAGCAATTGAAATCAAAACTTCAACAGACTTTAGAAAAAAAATCCAAAGTGATTACAGCAGAGTTAATGCCGCCTAGAGGTGGAAGCCCCATAAGATCTCTTAAGATAGCACAACTTTTGAAAGATAAGGTACATGCTGTTAACATTACTGACGGGAGCAGAGCTGTAATGAGAATGTGTAGCTTAGCAATGTCCAAACTATTACTGGAAAATGGGATAGAACCAATAATGCAGATATCATGCAGAGATCGTAATAAAATTGCTTTACAATCTGACATTCTAGGAGCAAACGCCTTAGGAATTAAAAACATTTTATGCATCACAGGTGATTCAGTGAAAGCCGGGGATCAGCAAAATTCAAAAGCGGTTCATGAGTTCGAGTCAGTTAGATTGCTGAAACAAATTCAGGCCTTCAATAATGGAATTGATCCAACTTTTGGCCAACTCTCCGATGAAAAAACATTTATTTTTTCAGGGGCCGCAGCAGATCCGAGTTGCAAAAATTACAAAAGTTTAAAAAATAGAATAATAAAGAAAAAAGAAGCAGGGGCTCGATTCATACAAACTCAAATGGTTATGGAAAGAGAAAATTTAATAGAATTTTGTGAAAAAATTAGCAAACCGCTTGAAATTCCTGTAATTGCAGGGGTATTTCTATTAAAGTCTTACAAAAATGCTCTCTTTATAAATAAATTCGTCCCAGGAGCAAACATCCCTGACAGTATTTTAAATCGTCTCAAAGATGCCAAAGAACCTTTAGAAGAGGGGATGCAAATTGCGGCTGAACAAGCTCAAGATTTTATTAATATCGCAAATGGTGTTCATCTGATGGCTGTTAAAGCAGAACATTTAATTCCCGAGATTCTAAAAAAAGCTGATATTAATCTGGAATATTAATCAAATCTGTGCCCAACAATTCAGCCATTGCCTTCTGCTGTGGAGATGGCTCAGTCATATCAGACCTCCTTGAATCTGTAATCAACCAATCTAATGAAGCATCTTGCAAATCAAAATGATCACCATTTTTGCCCACACAGTAACGACCAAAAACTAATTTATCTACTAGTCGAACACCTTTACCAATTTTGGAATAATCAAAAATAATTGAATTATCAATTGTTGCACCTTCGCAAATACAACAACTTGGGCCAATCATTGTAGGTCCAATAATTGTCGCACCATCTTCTATTCTTGTCATTCCACCAATATAAACTGGACCAGTTATATTAACTTTGTCCCAGTTAGCAGCAACATTTAAACCTGTGAAAACTCCAGGTTTAATCTCTTTACCAGGAATTTCTACTTGTCTTACCTTACCTTGCAATACACTACGTATAGCACTCCAGTAATCAGGAACTTTTCCAATATCTACCCATTCGAAATCCATTGGCAATGCAAAAAATGGTAAATCCATTTCAACAAGTTTAGGAAATAGATCAGCTCCAATATCAAATTTTTCTCCTGATGGAATGTAATTAAAAATTTCAGGTTCAAAAAGATAAATACCTGTATTAATTGAGTCACCTAAAGCTTTCTCTACAGAAGGCTTTTCTTGAAACGCCTTTATTCGACCATTATCATCTGAAACTACTACCCCATAACTTGATACTTGATCTCTGGTAACTTTTTTAGTTATTAAGCTTGCAATTGCGCCTTTTTCCTTATGTTTGTTAACTGCTTCAGTCAAATCCAAATCAACTAGAGCATCCCCACAAAGTACAACAAAAGTTTCATCAAAAAATCGTTGAAAATCCTGAATTTTTTTTAATCCTCCTGCGGAACCCAAAGCATCTCCTATCAATTCCCCATCTTCAATTCTACCTTCGAAACTATATGCTATCTCCACGCCGAATCTTTGACCATCTCTGAAGTAATTTTCTATTTCTTCAGCAAGGTGAGAGACATTAACCATTATTTCTTTAAAGCCATGTTCTTTTAAGAGTTCTAAAAGAAACTCCATTACAGGTTTTTGTAATATAGGTATCATTGGTTTAGGTATAATATGAGTTATGGGCTGAACACGTGTACCTTTACCTGCCGCAAGTATCATTGCCTTCATGAATTCAAAACCTCTTTTTTAAAGATTATACGTTATTACAATTAAGCTACTACGCAACAGACGAAGAGGTACTTGTATCCTCAAGATTTTCTATAGGCAATTGAGCTAAACCTCCTTCTGGAATTATTCTTTTAATTTGAATTGGACCATATAAAGAATTAATTTGTTTAATTTCAATTTTATTTTCTGATGTTAAAAATAACAAAGCCCAAAAAACTCCAAGACGATCTTTATCTAAATCATTTTTTACAACTTTTTGCCATTTTTCAACTAAACATTCAAAATCTGTCCACTGTAATGCTTTTTCCCACCCATCAATAAATTGACCTAATGCCTTTGTTGTTTCTGGTAGCTTCTCACGATGTGCCAATGATTTCACTTGAGAGATTAAAGCTCTATCGGAATATTTTCTATTTCTTTTTCTCTTCATGAGCAGAAGATCTTGAGTTTCTATAACTTCAGCAATAGACTCTAATTGACTTACCAGTTCACCCAATGTAGTAGTACGTTTAAGAATTGGCTGTGCTATTGATCTTCGCCTTAGATATTTTTCAGGGTATTTTGGAATATCAAATTCTTGATCAATCCAATCTTGATCATCCATATCAAAACCATCTTCAAAATCTGTAGAATTTTCTTTGAAAACATCAGATTCCAAAACTTGAGCTTTTAAATTCACTAGCACGGAAGCGGCAAAAAATGCCTCACTTGTCTCGGATAAATCCTTATGATATGAACTTCTACTATCCAAAGTATTTTCGTAATTGTGTGAGTATTGCTCTAAAAAACTATCAATTACACTTATTACATCAATATCCCATGGATCAAGATCACCTTTACCAGCGGCGTCTTGAAGAAATTTAATCAACAATCTAGGACCTAATTGTTGCTTATCAAGAGAATTTAAATATGATATTTTAGATTAGCCAATAACTAATCATAAGATATCTTTTTATTTGTTAGACGCCAAACAATATTGCATTAATTTTAAAAAAACTATATTGTTGGAGCCTTTAAAATCTCAATTTTTTTAGTTCCTGAAAATAGGTTCGTTTTCACAGAACTTTTAACTGCGGCTAAATCTCTATCTACTAAATTATTAATAGATGCTAAATAACTTTCAGTAACTAATCTTGGATATAAACCAATTCCAATTATTGGCAAAAGTAAGCAAGCAATAATATAAATTTCTCTAGGCTCTGCATCGATAAGTTTTCTTTCTTGGGCTAATTTAGGATTTTCTTTACCAAAGAAAATTTCTCTTAACATTGAAAGAAGATAGATAGGAGTGAGTATTACACCGATAGCAGCTAAAGATGCCATGACTATCCTAAACGGAAGCGTATAAACTTCATCAGTAACAAATCCTGTGAACACCATCAATTCGGAAACAAATCCACTCATTCCTGGCAAAGCAAGTGAAGCAAGGGAGCATGCAGTCCATAAAGCAAACATGATTCTCATTTTTTGCCCTACACCACTCATTTCATCAAGTTTAAGAGTCTTTGTTCTGTCATAGGTTGCTCCAACAAGAAAAAATAAGCTAGCTCCAATTAATCCATGACTAACCATTTGCAACATTGCTCCGCTTGTTCCTAAGCTACTAAAACTTCCTATTCCAATAAGAACAAAACCCATATGACTTATAGAGCTGTATGCGATTTTTCTTTTGAGATTTCTTTGCGCAAAAGAAGTTAATGCAGCATAAATTATATTTACTACTCCCAAAACTATTAATAAAGGGGCAAATTGAGCATGAGCAACGGGTAATAATTGTGCATTAAACCTCAAAAGAGCATATCCTCCCATCTTCAATAAAATTCCAGCAAGAAGCATATGAACAGGTGCTGTAGCCTCTCCATGTGCGTCCGGGAGCCAAGTGTGAAGAGGAACTATTGGGAGTTTTACTCCAAATGCTATTAAGAGCCCCACATAACAGAGTATCTGGAATTTTTGACTGTAATCTTGAGCTGCCAAGTGAGAAAATTCAAAGTTCGGAATTTCTGTACCGTAAAAACCCATCGCCAATGCTGCAAGAAGAATAAATATAGAACTGCCAGCTGTATAAATAATGAATTTTGTTGCTGCATATTGTCTATTTTTGCCACCCCATATAGCCAATAGTAAATATACGGGAATTAGTTCAAGTTCCCACGTTAGAAAGAACAAAAGCATATCTTGAACAGCAAAAACAGCGATTTGCCCTCCATCCATCACCAATATTAAAAAGAAAAATAATTTTGGTTTAAACTTTACTGGCCATGCAGCAAGTACGGCTAAGGCAGTTATAAAACTAGTTAATAATATTAAAGGCATTGAAATACCATCAGCACCCACAGACCATGTAAGACCTAAATTAGGGAGCCAACTAATATTTTCTTTCAGTTGAAGATTTTCATTATTAATATCAAAGCCATTTATATAAGAACCTACAGTTACTAAAAAAGTTATCAGTGCAATAGATAAAGCAAACCATCTAACTTCTTTACCATCTCCTTTATCTGGGAAAAAAGGTATCACAAATGCGCTAGCAATTGGGAACAAAATTGAAGCAGATAGCCAAGGAAAAGTAGATAATCCAGCGCCTAAGGTTCCTAACATTTGTGTCGCAAAATCTGTAAAAAAGAAAGAACTCAATTTAATTAGAAATTTATCTTAAATAAAGTCTATAAATTATCTGTATTTTTTCACCCCTATGAACAGTGAAGACACACAATTGTAATTAAGTTACTTGAGGAGATTGAAAGCCAAATACAGCAACCAATAATATTACTCCCCCAAAAACAATAAGTGCGTAAAATTGAGCTCTTCCGGTCTCAAAATATTTTAAACCTTCTCCACTTCCTAATGTTACAAGTCCTGTTAGATTGACAACACCATCAACAACCTTGGAATCAACTTCCAAAACTTCTTTAGCTAGCTTTCTACTTCCTTGAACAAAAAGTTTTTCATTAATGTCATCTAAATACCATTTATTTGATAAAAATTGATTAACAGAAGGGAACCTTTCTGCAAATAATATTGACAAATTAATTTTTTTCGCAAAATATGCTTGATAAGCAATAATAATTCCTGCTGATGCAATAAGAACTGAAGCTATAGCTAAAGGCAAAAATTCTTTCAACTCGAATGCTTTTGCGGCAGTCTCTGCTTCTTCAGGATCTAATAAATTTGCAATTTTACTATCCCATGGAAGTCCCATAAAACCGATAATTAAAGATGGTACAGCCAGAAAAACCAAGGGGAATGTCATTGACCAAGGCGACTCATGAATAGAGCTATGTTCTTCATACTCTTCTTCATTTTCTTCATCTAAATTTGATTTAGAAGCTAATAAAAGCTCTTTTTGCAATTCTTTATTTTCTCCTCTGAATTCTCCTTCAAATGTCAAGAAATAAAGCCTAAACATATAAAAAGCAGTCATCCCAGCTGTTAACAGTCCTACAAACCAAAAAGCTGGAAATGATATAAATGCATTTCCGAGTATCTCGTCTTTACTCCAAAAACCTGCAAGAGGTGGAATTCCACTAATTGCTATACAACCGATCAAAAAAGTTGTTGATGTATAAGGCATTTTTTTTCTTAAACCGCCCATTAATCTCATATCTTGAGCTAGTGCAGGCTGGTGGCCAACTACTTCTTCCATGGCATGTATTACTGAACCAGATCCCAAAAATAGCATTGCTTTAAAGCAAGCATGAGTAACTAAATGAAAAATACCAGCTACTGGTGCTCCACAACCCATTGCGAGCATCATGTAGCCAAGCTGAGAAACTGTACTATACGCTAAACCTTTTTTTAAATCCATTTGGGTCAAAGCTATGGAGGCGCCTAAAAAACAAGTAATAGTGCCAACCAAAGCAATAATGAACTGAATAGAAGGGAATATTGAATACAAAGGTTGAAGTCTTGCTACAAGAAATATTCCTGCAGCAACCATTGTTGCAGCATGAATAAGTGCAGAAATAGGTGTCGGGCCTTCCATCGCATCAGGCAACCATACATGAAGTGGAAACTGAGCAGATTTTGCCATTGGCCCTAAAAAAACTAAAAAACAAAGTAGTAAAGCAGCCCAAATAGGTAATGAATTGTCAGATATTGATTGAGAAATTCCAGTAGCTATTTCATTAAAATCAAAACTATTTGTTGCCCAAAATAGGCCCAGAATACCTAGTAACAAGCCAAAGTCTCCTACTCTATTAACAACAAATGCTTTTTGTGCAGCGTGAGCAGCGCCATCTCTGTCGTACCAAAAACCAACCAATAAGTAGGAACACATTCCAACTAATTCCCAAAAAACGTAAATCTCTAATAAATTCGGACTAACTATTAATCCCATCATTGAACTACTAAATAATGCTAAATATGTAAAAAACCTGACATAGCCCTTATCATGGGCCATATAACCATGAGAGTAAATCATTACTAGCAAAGTTATTGTAGTTACTAATGCAAGCATTACGCTCCCCAAAGGATCAAGGACAAATCCCATTGGAATTGTGAAATCCCCGGCATTTGCCCATACAAATAATTTTTCTACTGATTGGTAGCCGTTAATTTGTTCAATTAGAGCTTTATAGCTAATTACCGCAGAAATACCTACGAAAGAAATTAAACCTACAGAAACAATTTCTCTTGAATTATTAATTTTCTTGTTGATGCTTATTAATCCCAAGCCAGAAAGAACTGCTCCAATTAATGGGAAAACAGGAATTAACCAGGCAATTTCTGAAGCTTGAGGCATTTTATGAAAGATTTATAGTTTAATTTTAAACTGTCAATTGAAAAATTCAGACAAAAATGATGAATTAAATGTTTTAACAGCAATATTTATATACTGATGAGACCACCAAAGTACTCCTATTGCAATTAATATTCCAAGTTGAGATAACTTAAAAAATTCTTTAATCTTAAATTCTTGCCTTCCTTGAAGTATTGCAACAAAGGGAATAATTGAAGTATTTTTTTTAAATTTTTTAAAATCTTCTCCAAATCTTTTGGCTAATCTCTTATCCCCATGCCAAATAGCAAAAAGATGATGCAAAATTAATCCGAAAGATGTTACTAATGTGAATGAAGTGCCAATCCATAATGTATGTGCAAAACACCAAATTATCTGACCAAATGCTTGTGGATGTCTTGTAATTCTCATGATCCCTGTTCCGTAAATTCGTACTTTAGGTTTTAATACTGAGGGAATTTCCAACAAATTGTAGGTAGCTGGATATAAAAATAAAAAGCTTATTGCAGTTAAAAACCAAACTATGACAAAGACTAAACTATTACCTTGAAAATTCCATAATCTAATTCCGTCATATCTGTGAGCGAGAAAATAACTAATAAGGATGATTGCGGATGGCAAACTTAAAAAAACGAAACATAACCGCCATAATCTTGGCCCCATTATAGATTCTGCTTTAATTCTTAAAGCAGCTCCACCACTATGAATTACTGCAAAAATAAAAATTAATATCAATATTATTAGAGAAGTTTGATGGGTCTCCATACATTTAAATTATTTAAATAATTTGGCTGTTAACAAGAATACTTCTAAGTACTAGAATTATAAATAATTGTAGGCACAATAGATGCCCGAATTACCATTTACTCTCGACCAATTAAGAATATTAAAGGCTATAGCAGCTCAAGGAAGTTTTAAAAAAGCTGCAGATCTTTTGTACGTAACCCAACCTGCCGTTAGTTTACAAATTCAGAACCTAGAAAAACAACTTGAAATCACAATTTTTGATAGAGGTGGCAGAAAAGCTCTTTTAACTGAAGCGGGAAGACTACTGCTGGATTATTGCGAAAGAATTTTGAATCAATGCGATGAAGCTTGTAAAGCTATTGAAGATTTAAATAGTTTAAAAGGTGGAACCCTTGTGATTGGAGCAAGCCAAACAACTGGTACTTATTTAATGCCAAGAATGATAGGTCTATTTAGGCAAAAATATCCCGATGTATCTGTTCAACTTCAAGTTCATAGTACTAGAAGAACTGGTTGGAGCGTTGCAAATGGACAAATTGATTTAGCCATTATTGGAGGACAATTGCCTAGCGATTTAGAAAATTTGCTACAAGTGATTCCATATGCAACTGATGAATTAGCACTAGTTCTGCCTTCAAAACACCCATTTTCCAACAAAAAAGAGCTTTTAAAAGAGGACTTATACAAATTAAACTTTGTAACATTAGATTCTCAATCTACAACAAGAAAAGTTGTAGACAAACTTCTTCAAGATTCTGGACTTGAAATTCAAAGATTAAAAATTGAAATGGAACTTAATTCTCTTGAAGCAATTAAGAATGCAGTTCAATCAGGTTTAGGAGCTTCATTTTTACCAGTTGTTTCAATTGAAAGAGAATTAGCCGCAGGGACGATCCATAAGGCATTCATTTCTGACTTAGAGGTTAAAAGAGAACTAAAATTAATTACTAATCCATCAAGGTACACTTCAAGAGCATCAGAAGAATTTAAGAAAAACATTTTGCCTCAATTCGCTAGTCCAAATAGCCCTTTAAAGCAGCAATAAACTAAATTAAAACTGAATTGCTTCTTTATTAATCCCTACTCCTCCATCTTCAGCTTGGCCATCTCCCTTGATTATAAATTTATTTTCATTTACATCAGTCTGATAAACACACTTAACAATTGGTTTGTCTCTTATAGATCCGATATAGGCAAAAGTATTCATTCTTTGTTTACATTCTCTTACATCTTCATTACTTATAGCTCCTTGTTTTTGTAAAACTGTCCAATTTTCTCTTCTTATTACGCAACCTGGCTGGAGAGCTGGTTGCGTTACAAAACTAGTGGAAGGATTCAAAGTTGTATACATTTCAACATCAATTACAAAAGCACTTGCACCCCATTGTCTACAAAATTCAGGATCAGGAACAGCCATATCTAGTTGTTGCTGACTAGCTATATTTCCCTGACCACCATCTGTTGTACTGGTAATAGCACTACCAATACCTACTCCTAAAATTAATACACCTGCTAGAACAGCGATGGTTCCTGTACTAAAGTTAATCTTTTGTTCAGAAGAAGCAGGCAATCCTCTATTTCTTTGTCCATAGGAATCAATGTCTCTCGGGTTTGAAGAGTAAAAATTTCTGTTTGAACCTCTTCCTGGACGTCTATTTGAAGGTGGTCTATTCACAGCATTTCGTTTGTTTTTGGAAGACCCATTGAATAATTCATTACTCTACATTCAGGGTTATAGCTTAAATTCCCATTTTGAAGCATGAATTTTATTAAACACTCAATTTCTGATCCTATTTTTCTGAGTTCATAATCATCTAAATCCTTTCCTGCTCTCTCTTTAATTAATTCATTAAATTTCTGATTTATTTTGTTCAAAGAATCTTTATTCCAAATAAACTCATTATCAGGATCTAAATCAAGGGTAAGTTTGTTGGGATGAAATTTTAATTCTTTGTCTACTACTTCAGCTGTAAAAATCCTTACATGTCGAGTAGTTGATTTTAAAAGCAATTTTTCCATAATTTTGCGAAATAATCAACGAAAAAAACTAATATGTTCTAACTTTAATGTAGCTTATTAGTAAGTGTTAATTTATTTCTTGATTTAATAATGCGTGTTGTAATTGCTGGTGCAGGTTTAGCAGGTTTATCTTGCGCTAAATATTTAGTTGATAATGGTCACATTCCAATAGTACTTGAAGCTAGAGATGTTCTAGGAGGAAAAGTTGCGGCATGGAAAGATGAGGATGGCGATTGGTATGAAACTGGTTTACACATATTTTTTGGAGCCTACCCCAATATGTTGCAACTTTTCAAAGAACTAGATATTGAAGATAGACTTCAATGGAAAAGTCACTCAATGATTTTCAATCAGCCATCCGAGCCAGGAACTTACAGTAGATTCGACTTTCCAGATATACCAGCTCCCGTCAATGGGGTTTCAGCCATACTTAGCAATAATGACATGCTTTCATGGAATGAAAAGATCCTTTTCGGATTAGGTTTAGTACCTGCAATGTTGAGAGGCCAAACGTACTTGGATAAATGTGACACCAAATCATGGACAGAGTGGCTCAAAGAGCACAATATTCCTGAAAGAGTAAATGATGAAGTTTTTATAGCCATGAGTAAAGCTTTAAATTTCATTGGGCCAGATGAAATATCATCTACAGTTTTATTAACAGCACTAAACAGATTTTTACAAGAAAAAAATGGTTCAAAAATGGCATTTCTTGACGGAGCTCCTCCGGAAAGGCTTTGTCAACCAATGGTTGATTATATTACTGCTCGAGGCGGAGAAGTCCACATTAATAGTCCATTAAGGCAAATTAACCTCAATGAAGACAGCACTGTTAAAAGTTTTACTGTTGCCTCTCTTAATGAAAATGAAAAGAAAGAGCTCACCGCCGATGCTTATGTTAGTGCAATGCCTGTAGACCTTCTGAAATTAATGATCCCCAAACAATGGAAAGGTTTAGATGCTTTTTCTAAATTAAATGGATTAAATGGTGTCCCGGTTATTAATATTCACTTATGGTTTGACAAAAAATTAACAGATATTGACCATCTACTTTTTAGCCGATCGCCTCTCCTCAGCGTTTATGCAGATATGAGTATCACTTGCAAAGAATACGAAGATCCAAATAGATCAATGCTTGAATTGGTTTTCGCTCCAGCAAAAGATTGGATTAATAGAAGTGACCAAGACATTGTTGATGCAACTATGGAAGAACTAAAAAAATTATTCCCAGCACATTTTATGGGTGATGATAAGACAAAATTAAGAAAATACAAAGTAGTAAAAACGCCAAGATCAGTTTATAAGGCAGTTCCTGGATGCCAAGAGTTCAGACCTAATCAAAAATCTCCTATAAAAAACTTCTTCTTAGCAGGTGATTACACAATGCAAAAATATTTAGCATCTATGGAAGGAGCTGTTTTAAGTGGTAAATTATGCGCGGAATCAATTAACAAGGAGTTTTCCAAAACCCCTCAAAATGTTTCCTCAGAACATTAAAAATTCCTAAATACAGCTAAAACTTTTTGAAAAATTCAATTTCTCAACTGGATCAAGCATATGAGATATGCCGTAAAGAAACTCAAAAATGGGCTAAAACCTTTTATTTGGGAACTCTTTTACTACCACTAGAAAAGAGAAAAGCTATTTGGGCTATTTATGTATGGTGTAGAAGAACAGATGAAATAATGGATAGCGAAGAAGCTTCAACTAAATCCCAAGATGAACTTTCAGATAGACTTGATCAATGGGAGGAAAATACCAAGAATGTTTTTAAAGGAAATATTAAATCTGAATTAGATTCAGTTCTTTTAGATACCATCGAAAAATATCCTCAAAGTATTAAACCTTACCTTGATATGATAGATGGTCAGAGAATGGATCTTAATAAATTTAGATACAAAGATTTTGATGAATTAAAACTCTACTGCTATCGAGTTGCAGGTACTGTTGGTTTAATGACTCAGAATGTCATGGGGATTGATAGCGCTTATACATCAGCCCCATGGAGTACTAAGCCTGATCCTTCTGAGGCAGCTGTAGCTCTTGGAATTGCAAATCAATTAACAAACATATTAAGGGATGTCGGAGAAGATAGACATAGAGGAAGAATTTACCTCCCACAAGCGGATATTAAAAAATTTAATTATTCTGAAGAACAACTTTTAAAAGGAGAAATTAATAATCAATGGAAGGCGTTGATGAACTTTCAATTAACGAGGGCTCGCGATTGGTTCCAAAAGTCAGAAGATGGGATTAAGTGGTTATCATCCGATGCAAGGTGGCCAGTCTGGACATCTTTACGGCTATATAGAGGAATATTAAATTCTATTGAAAGGTTAGACTATGATGTTTTTAATAACAGAGCTTTCGTAAAGAA
This sequence comes from Prochlorococcus sp. AG-347-M15, assembly GCA_003281185.1. Classification (GTDB taxonomy): domain Bacteria; phylum Cyanobacteriota; class Cyanobacteriia; order PCC-6307; family Cyanobiaceae; genus Prochlorococcus_A. The sequence goes on along the minus strand of QCCS01000004.1, from coordinate 11,110 downwards.
TTCAGTAAAAGCTTTTGAGATTCCCGTATCTTTTTTAATATCTCGAATTAAATAATTAAGCAGGCGTCTTCTGATTGGCTAACAAATCTTTTAATTTAGATAGTTCACCAGCCCATCTAGGATCGGGTGCCTCAAGGTTAGGAGCGTCACTATGAACAATTTTCTTGAAATCTTTCTTTTTCTTGTTCCTGTTTAAGCTTCCGCTATTTCTTTTATTTGAAGCAGAATCTTTCTTTTCAGATAACTCTACTCTTAATTTGGAGCCATTAAATTCAAACCCGTTTAATTTTTGAATTAATAAATTAGCATTCTCTTCATTGTTTGTTGTAGCGAATCCAAACCCTCTGCATTCCTTAGTTTCCTTATCTAAAACTGCTTTAAATCTAATTGAATTAGAAATAGATTTTAATAGCGTATCAAATTCTTTTGGATTAAATCCTTGTGGTAAATTGCCAATGTAAATACGAATACTCATAAATTTTTGAAAATAATTTTGAAGTCCGAACTTCTAAACAAAACTAAGCTATGTGTATTTAATCACATTTTGGCGCATTTTGTTTAATCCATTGCTTTGCTTTATAAATTGCTTCATCAAAATTATTCAATCTTTTATATGCAAGCTCTTTTGAAAGGTACTGTAAAAGCTCTCCTAAGATGGGACCATCCTTAATTTTCAAAATTTTTTTTATTACATCACCATTAACTAAATTTGAGGGATGAAATAATTTGTCTTCCTTGTCACGCCACCTATTTAGCCATTCTAAGCGCAAATTTCGAGGCAAATAAAAAATAAAAGATGGAAGAAACATCTCCAATTCTTTATGTAATTTAAATCTATCTAATTCAGTTAACTGATCGATATCTTTGTTCTTCAAAAAAAAGTGCCATTTTCGCAATAACTTAGTTTTCGAAATTTCAGCTTTACTAAATTGAAATTTCTCTAGAGATACAATATCAAATATTTGGGCTATGAAAAATAATGGCAAAAATTTTTCTTTTTCTATCAGATTAAGTTCTGCGTAATTAATTTTCTTTAAATCCAAAAAACAAGAATTTTTATATAAATTATCAGTCCCAAAAATATTAAATTTTTTTAACAACAATACCGCATCAAGCGCATTTGAGCCATTTACTATTCTCTGAATTTCATAGTTAATCCTTTCTTTAGCAACAAAATATAATTTTCCTTTATTTTTTTTTATAAAATTTATTAAATTTATTTCAATTTTAAAATTGAGTTCTGAAACAAATCGAAAACATCTCAATATTCGTAAAGGATCACTCAGTAAATTAATTTCTGAATGCGTTCTAAGTAAGGAAAGCTCTAGATCCTTCAGGCCATTAAATGGATCAAATAAACACTTTTTGTCCAATAAAAAAGCAATTGAATTAATTGAAAAATCTCTAGAACCTAAATCTTCCTCAATAGTCGATGAAACCTGATTAGCAATATCAATATAAATTTGATTAAGAATAATTCTCACCACTTCCCTCTTTGCATCTAAGATTATAAATTTAGATTTAATATTTTCTGCAATTTTCTTCCCAATTTCAATTGCATTAAAAGGTACTACAATATCAACATCAACGTTTTCAGTTACTCTTCCCAAAATAATATCCCTTATATACCCACCAACCAAATATGATCCTTTAGGCAAAAAAGGTAAAATTGAATTCCAATTATGAAGTTTTATTCTTTTTTCTAATTCATCAATTATTAGTGTATGATCAGTGATAATAATACTTTCCATTTTTTTTATTAATTATGTGCATTTGCATCAACTGTAAATGGGTTGATAGATGTATTACTTATCATGATGTTGAGAATAATCATGGTGTTGATAATATTTGCGATGTACCTGATTTTAAAGCAAAAAGACCGTTCATTCATGTAAGAATTATTAAAGACAAGAATGGTGATTACAAAACTGATTGGGATGTTCAATTTTGTGAGAGTTTTGAGAATGAATTTGGTAAATGGTCTAAATGTAATCCAGGTAAAGAATTACCTGTTTAAAGGTAATAGATGAAAAATAATTTTAAACAAACAGAAAACTATTCTACGTTAGTGATTCATAGCACAGACAATACTTTTGGCTTTGGATATAGAAGAAACAATAACAATGAATCTGATGAATTATTTATAAAAAAATTTGATAATAACTTATGCAACAACTTAGTAAATGATTTTAAAAACTTCATTTCAAAAGAAAATTTACAAAAAGTAAATAAGATATCAGTTAGCATAGGGCCAGCAAATTTCAATGCTTCGAGACTTATTGTAGTTTTAGCAAGAACTATTTCACAACAAATAAATTGTCCTCTAGACAGTTTTAGTGCTTTTGAAATAATGGCAAAAAGAATTGCATTAAAAAATAATATTTTTACAAAAAAAAAGTCATACTGGATTTACAAAAAATTAAAACGAAAGGGATTCATTGCCGGTAAATATGAGATTTGTAATAACAAACAAAATAATAGAGATTTAGTAATTAAAGAAACAGTTTTACCAACGCTTATCAATGAATTGGAGGGGAAGGAACTTTTTTTTGAGGCAAATTATGAGGACAAAGAGGATCTAATAGAATTATTAGATTTATCAAATAGAAATTTAATAAATCCAAATGGAAATTCATGGAAAAAAGTTTTGCCACTTTATCCTATTTCTCCAATTAACTAAGTATTTAACCAATTAAATTATTAATATTATCTTGAAGATCCATTGTCACAGAATTTAGATCATCTCTTGACGAACTTTGTGGGGGTTGAATTGGTTTTCCGACTTTGATAACTATTTTTGAAAAGAAAGGAATACAAAATTTAAATCTTATCAGTTTATGTGAATTAACTATTGCAACAGGTAACAATGTTTTTTGATTTTTGAAAGCCAATAATGCTGCGCCTTGTTTTGGCTTATTAACTCTCCCATTTTTTTGACGAGTACCATCAATAAAAATCCCAATACAATTGTTATTTGATAGTTTTTTACATGCTGTTTTAATAGTATTTTTATCAGCAATACCCCTCTTTACAGGATATGCTCCACAAGCCTTAATAATAAAGCCAAGAACGGGGATCCTAAAAAGCTCTGCCTTAGCCATAAATGATATGTTGCGTTCAAGAGCGTGACCTAACAAAGGGGGATCAAGGAGAGAACCATGATTAGAAACCATAATAAAAGAATCTTTTTGTGGAATATTATCTCTACCAATTAAATGACCTTTAAATACAAATTTATAAATAGGTAATACAAAAAGTTTACTAACTAATTGATAGATTAATTTTTGAAAAATATCATTTTTCATCCGAACTAATAAGTTAACTGATCTAAAGATGAAACTTGAGAGATTTTTACATTCTTCAGATGTCTTTTTCCTAAACCGCTAAGTACATTTGAGGGGCCAATTTCAACAATATGAAGGTTACTATCTTTTCCCATCAAATCCATAGTTTCTCGCCATCTAACTCCATTACACATTTGATTTCTTAATCTAGTTTTAAGCTCAATCGGATCACTACAAAGTGTGGGATCATAATTACTAATAACTGGAAATGAAGGATTTTGAAATTTAATCTGTTTTAAATATTCAGAGAATTTTTCTGAAGGCTCCTTCATAAATGGTGAATGAAATGCACCCGAAACATTTAACTTCAGAAATCTTTTACACGTAATTTCTCTTGATAAATTATCTAACGCTGCATCAGATCCTGATAAGACAACTTGTGAAGAGCTGTTGTCATTGGCAACTACAATATCATCAATTTTTTCAACTAATAAATCAAGTTGATTTCTATCAAAACCAATTAAAGCTGCCATAGATCCTTGCCCAGCATTTGCCATTAATTGAGATCTTACTTTTATTAGTGATACACAATCTTCAAATGAAAAAACATCCGCAGAATATAGTGCTGTAATTTCTCCAAGACTATGACCAGCAACATAAGTTGGTTTAAAGCCATTTTCCTTTAAGGCATCTAGTAAAATCGATTCAACTAAAAAAAGACAAATTTGTGTATTGCTTGTGTTATTCAAATCACTAATAGGATTAGTTGGTTCAGAATTAAACTCACAAATTTCAAATAAATTTCTCTCAAATATCTCAGAAGCATAATTAAACCTCTCTTTTGTATATGGCAAATCTTCAATTTGTTTTACCATTCCAATTTTCTGCGAACCCTGTCCGGGAAATACCCATGCAACTGTCATAATGTTCTTAATTTTGTTTTCAGCCCCATTTGATAAGGGCTGCACCCCAACTTAGCCCAGCACCAAAACCACTTGTAGCAATAATATCATTTTGTCTAATACTATTGTTTCTAATAGCCTCATCCATCATTAGTGGAATTGTTGCTGCTGAAGTATTGCCATATTTTTCTAAATTACTAAGTATTTTTTTTCTAGGAATTTTCAACCTATCTCCTACAGAATCTAATATTCTTTGATTAGCTTGATGCAATACAAGCCAATCAACTTCATCAGAACTATAGTTTGTTTTTTTTAACAACTTTTCAATAATTATCGGAACTTCTCTAACTGCAAATTTATAAACTTCCTGACCGTTCATCTGAATTGGAGAAAAACCTCCGCTTGAAAAATCTATGTTATCAATAATTGAATCCTTATTATTGTTAGATGGAAGATTTAGAAAAGAACCCCTTGTCCCATCAGTTCTCATATCAAAACCAATAAAATTATCAAATTCATTTGAGGCTTCAATTGCCAATGCACCCGCACCATCTCCAAAAAGAATACAACTTCTTCTATCATTCCAATCAACAAAGCTTGATAATTGATCTGCTCCTACAACAATAGCCCTTTTAAAACTACCACCTTTTAAAAACTGTGAAGCTGTTATTAAGGCGAATAAAAAACCACTACATGCTGCAGTTAAATCAAAAGCTACAGCATTACAAGCTCCCAATTTAGATTGAATAGATGGCGCTGAACCAAATAAATCATGAGGGGTAGAAGTAGCTAAAACAATCAAATCAATAGATTTAACATCCCAATTAGCCATTTCAATTGCAGTAAGTGCGGCCTCATAACCCATCTCAGTAACATTATCTCTAAAGCTAGAAATTCTTCTCTCAGAAATACCTGTTCTAGATTTTATCCATTCATCACTCGTATCTACCTTTTGACTAATTTTTTGATTGGTCAATATTTGATCAGGTACATAACTTCCACTACCTTTAAATGAGACTCCAATTTGATTTAACTTTATTCCTTCCAAAAGAATTTTTAATTACTTATATAAGTCAAACATAAATTTGACGCAATATGTTTTATGAATTTAAAACTTGAAGCTTTTGAAGTTGATTTAAATTTTCCATAACGTTGTGATTAACTGCCGAGTGAGCTAATCGGAGCGCGCTAACGACTGATAAAGACTTACTGCTGCCATGGCCGATCACACAAATACCGTTTACCCCAAGTAATAAGGCCCCACCATGTTCAGCATGATCTAACCTTTTCTTTATTCTGAGAAGATTACTTTTCAAAAAAGCTGAACCAACTTTTCCTCTCCTTCCTCTTGGTAACTCAGATCTCAAAATATCTAATAAAACTCCTCCCACAGACTCAAGAAATTTTAATAATATATTCCCGGTAAACCCATCACAGACAACTACATCAAAGCTACCTGACAATACATCTCGTCCTTCACAATTACCTGCAAAGTCAAAATTCTTTTCAGAAGAAAGCAGTTCAAATGTTTTCAATGACAAATCGTTGCCTTTGCATTCTTCTTCTCCGATATTTAAAAGGCCAATTCTTGGTTTTTTTACTTGCAAGACATCTTTTGCATAAATATTACCTAAAAGAGCAAACTGATGCAGATAAGTGGGTTTACAGTCGGTATTCGCTCCAACATCTAGAACCAATACAGGACGAGTTTGATCCCTTGTAGGAAATAATGCACCTATAGCAGGTCTATCAATACCCTTCAATCTACCAATTCTAAATATGGCAGAAGCCATCATAGCTCCTGAATTACCAGCTGAGTAAACAGCTTGTGCTTTATTGTTTCTTACTAAATCCATTGCAACATTAATACTTGAATTCTTCCTTTTTCTAACTGCAGTAGCTTCTTCATTCATTCCTATAGGATCTCCACTATCAATTAATTGAAGTCGATTATTTTCTATTTCTTTGTCAAGTGATTCTAGTAAACCGTTTTTTTCAGCTGCATTTTTAACTTTTTCAATTTTGCCAACAAACTTAATATTTATCGGAAATCTGCTTATCGCTTCAAGGCAACCCTCAAGAATTGGCCCAGGAGCATAATCTCCACCCATACCATCAACTGCGATCCAAATTCTTTTAGATTGAGAGTCTTCAACCTTACCTAAAATATAATCGCTGTTTTGTAATCTTTTTAACGGGTCAAAAACTAATGGCTGTAATGTATTTTTTGCCAATGAACTAGCATTTGAGACTACACTGCTAGCAGTATTCACAACAGATTCAGCGCTCGAGACTACATTACCTGCAACATTACCTGCAACATTACTAGCAACATTACTAGCTGTACTTACGACAGATCCAGCACCTGAAACTACGTTTCCAGCTACATTACTAGCCGTTGCTGCAGAACTAGCAGCAGTATCTACTAATGAAGTTACAGCTGAATTTTTTTTGTACCATATAACTAATCTTCTTATAGCTCTTGATTTATTAAGTTTATGTGCAGTTTCTCTCACCATTTATTTTCCATCAAAAGGTGCAATATCTACAATACGCTGAAAAAGATATCCAGTACCTCTTGCAGTTAATATCAATTCAGGATTTGCTGGATCAGCCTCCAGTTTTGCTCTTAATCTAGATATGTGCACATCAACTACCCTTGTATCTACATGTCTCTCGGGAGTGTACCCCCAAACCTCTTTTAAAATCTCTCCTCTACTGAAAGGCTCTCCTGACCTACTAACCAAAAGCTCTAGAAGACTAAATTCCATCCCAGTTAATCTAATTCTCTCATCACTTTTAAAAACTTGTCTTCGATTTGTATCTATTTTTATATCTGTGACCAAAATTAATCCTGAATTAGGCATTCCAGGAATTTGTTCTTTGTCAATTCTTCTAAGAACGCACCTGATTCTTGCTTCTAACTCCTTGGGGCTAAATGGTTTTACTACGTAATCATCAGCCCCTAATTCTAAACCAGTAATCCTATCTGCAACATCCCCTAATGCAGTTAACATAACAATAGGAACATCAGAATCTTTCCTTAATTCTTGACAAACTCCATAGCCATCTAATTTTGGCATCATAACGTCAAGCACCACTAAATCGGGTTCATAATCTTTAAACAACTTTAATGCTTCTTTGCCATCACTTGCAGTTACAACTTTGTAGCCAATCATGGAGAGACGTGTCTCCAGAATTCTTCTAATACTTGCCTCGTCATCTGCGACCAGTATAGTTTCTTTAGTTTGACTAGATAGAGCCATTTGTTTCTATTAGCTAATCAGTAAGAGAATTTATTATTTACCTAATCTAACTTGTAGAGGGGCAATATCCCAAACATTCTAGTTCCATTACTTCATTGAGAAACTAAATGTCTAGCAAATTATCAACTTTTATTTGTCAGAATTGCGGATCTGAAACTTCTCAATACTTTGGGAAATGCCTTAATTGCAACTCATGGAATTCCATTGTAGAAGAAATTAAAAATAAGAGATCTAAACATCAAGATATAAAAAATAGTAAAAAATCTATACATTTTAATGAGATATCTTCAAAAGAAATATCAAGATTTACAAGTGGTTTCAGCGAATTTGATCGAGTTCTTGGAGGTGGAATAGTCCCTGGGTCTGTTGTTTTACTTGGAGGAGAACCCGGTATAGGTAAAAGCACAATAGTTCTTCAATCAGCAGGAAAAATATCTCTCAATCAGAAAGTTTTATATATTACTGCGGAAGAATCTTTAGAACAAGTAAAAATTAGATGGGAAAGATTAAATCAAAGCAGTATTGATTTGAAAATTTTTGCAGAAACCAATTTATCCCTAATTATTGAAGAAATAAAGAATGTAAATCCAAGTTTCGCAATTATTGATAGTATTCAAGCCATCCATAATCATGAAATGGAAAGTTCGCCAGGATCGGTTTCTCAAGTTAGAGCATGTTCATCTGAATTGCAAAATCTCGCAAAAGAAAATAATATTGCGCTTCTGATAATTGGTCATGTAACCAAAGATGGTGCTTTTGCTGGCCCTAAAACTCTAGAGCATTTAGTTGATACAGTAATAAACTTTGAAGGAGATAATATTTCCTCTCATAGATTATTAAGAAGTATAAAAAATCGATTTGGATCAACCTTTGAAATTGGAATTTTTGAAATGATTGAAGATGGCTTAAGAGAAATAAAAAATCCAAGTTCAATTTTTACAAATAAAGAAAATATTTCAGGTGTAACAACTACGATTACAAATGAAGGCACTCGACCATTAGCAGTTGATATACAAGCACTGGTAAACAAATCTTTCTACAGTAACCCAAGACGGACTACAACTGGAATTAGCATAAATAGATTGCATCAAATTCTAGCTGTTATTGAAAAACACGTAGGTATAAAATTATCTGAATTTGATTGTTATATAGCTACTGGTGGGGGTTTTGAGATTAATGATCCGTCATCTGACTTAGCTGTAGCAATATCAATTTTATCAAGTCTGAAAAATATTCCTCCTTTGGCAAATAGCTCATTTATTGGGGAATTGGGTTTGAGCGGTCAAGTTAGAAAATCGAATAACCTTCGAACAAAGATAGAAGAGGCGATAAGACTAGGGATTAAAAATATTGTAGTGCCTAAATTAGAGGAAGAACTAAATAATAATTTTCAAAATTTAATAAATATTAAAGAGATTTCGAACATTAAAGAAGCAGTTGATTACTCTTTATCAGAGTAAAATATACTAGAGATACATATCTATTGAACTTCTTCCTGAGTTTTTCAACCAGTTCTCAATATCTAAATACCCACCTGGATATAATCTCACTGCTTTAGACCAGACTTCAGCAGCTTTATCGTACCAAATATCTCTCTGGTCTAAATCACCATTTTGCTCAGCGTATCTTCCTCTTTTTTCGTAAATTAAACCTATATTTTTAAGGCAAGATGGTTGTTTGGGATTTTCTGCTAATGCTTTTTCATAAGTTTCAATAGACAAATCCTCTTCACCATTACTCATATATATTATTGCCATGTTTTTTAAAGTCTCACCCCTATCAATTTTATTTTCTTCAAGTAGTAAACTCTCTTTGTAATACTCTAATGCTTCCGAATAATCACCATTATTTTGTGCAGCTAAGCCATCTCTATAATAGATATATGCTTTTTTTTCTTTCTCTGCAATAGGCATTATTTTCACAATAGATTCTGCAATTACAGTAAAAGCTTTATCAATAAAATTGTCTCTGTTTTGATTACTAGGCACCGCTCTAAATCTAATAAGATTAATATAGTAATTTAAAAAATAACTATTTAAAAAGTCTATTACATTTATTATTATAGTTAAAAATAAGGACAGGCATTAATTTGCCTTTATTGTGAAAAATATGAAGAGCATTCAATTAAACATTACAGGAATGAAGTGCGGGGGTTGTGTTAGTACTGTGGAAAAAATATTGAATAATTCTGATGGTATTGAAAATGTTTCTGTTAACTTGCTTACTGAAAGTGCATATTTTGAAATTACCCAGAAACATATAGAAATAGAGACAGTTCTTGAAAATCTAAAAGAGAATGGATTCCCATCAAAAATTTACATAAATGATTTTTCAAAAAAAATAAATAAAGCAGAATTAGAAAAAAAAAAGAAGTGGAATAATCAATGGAAAAAACTAACTTTTGCCCTATTACTTTTATTATTTTCAGGTTTAGGTCATCTGGCAGAAGGAAGATATATAAATTTTCCAATATTAGGTAATATATTTTTTCACGCTTCATTAGCAACTTTAGCTCTATTATTTCCTGGCAGAGTAATAATTATTAATGGATTTAAATCATTTATTAAGAACCATCCGGATATGGATTCTTTAGTGGCTCTTGGAGTAATTAGCGCATATACAACAAGTCTTCTGTCGCTTATATTTCCTGCAACTGGTTTTCCTTGCTTTTTTAATGAACCAGTTATGCTGTTAGGTTTCATATTAATTGGGCGTTTCTTAGAAGAAAGAGCAAGATATCAAACTGGTTCATCTATTGGAGAATTATTAGATCTTCAACCCGAAATGGCAAATATCTATACAAAAGATAATCAAATAAAGTCAATAAGAGTAAATTCTTTAAGACCAGATCAAGAGATTCAAGTTTTAGCAGGTGACAGAGTTCCTGCTGACTGCATTGTTGCTCAAGGTAATTCATATGTTGATGTTTCGCATATTACAGGAGAATCCAAACCTATCGAGGTAAAAGAAGGCGAAAATCTATCTAGTGGGTCTTTAAATCTTAATTCAACTCTTAGACTTAAAGTACAAAAGGTAGGTGGAGATTCTTCTCTTGCAAAACTAGTAAATCTTATTGAGTCTGTAAACGCTAGAAAACCTCGCATTCAAAGAATTGCTGATGAAATTGCAGGCAAATTTACTTACTTTGTACTTATTTTTGCTACTTTAACCTTCTTCTTTTGGTGGAAAGGGGCAAGAAACATTTGGCCAGATTTATTAAGTCATAATCATCAATTCATCACTAACTCAAGTCATACACTCCATAGTTCGCTTGGTAGCAATGCTGAGAATTTCCTCAGTTTAGCCATTCAATTGTCAATTGCTGTTTTAGTAATAGCTTGTCCTTGTGCATTAGGTTTAGCCACCCCAACTGTAATAACTGTCGCATCAGGTAAAGCAGCAAAAAAGGGAATTTTATTTAAAGGCGGGGACAAAATTGAAATGGCTTCAAAAATTAATCACATTATTTTTGACAAGACAGGTACTTTAACAAAAGGTAAACCTTTCATTGTTGATTATAAAAATAATGATGATCATTCATTTTTATTAAGAATAGCTGCCAGTTTAGAAAAGGAAAGCAGACATCCAATCGCAGATGCACTAATTCAAGAGGCAAAAAAACAAAATTTAAGTCTATTTCCAATAAAAAAAATTTTCA
>QCCS01000003.1 GCA_003281185.1 Prochlorococcus sp. AG-347-M15 | reverse complement strand
CTCTCTATATAAAATAAGAGTCATTTTTGGGAATTTGTTATTAGGGTGTTAGGGCGTCTAAATTTGAATCTATTAAATCTATATCCTAATCTTTTTATTTTTCAGCTCAGATCTGTAACTTTTTATTGTATCCCTAATCCCTTGCACTAAATTAATTGAGGGTTCCCATCCTATACTTCTAATCTTACTTGTATCAAGAAGCTTTCTTGGAGTGCCGTCAGGTTTTGTTAAATCCCAATTAATATTCCCTTTAAATCCTATCTCTCTTGAGATTAATTCTGCTAAGCCTTTAATAGTAATTTCTTCTCCGCTTCCTACATTTAAAAAAGATAATTTTTCTTTATTTTTATTATGCGGAGAATTTTTAGAGGAAGGGTCCCAGTTCTCAAGAACATATAGACATGCTTTAGAAAGATCATCAACATGTAAAAATTCTCTTTTGGGTAACCCTGAACCCCAGCAAGATACTGATTTTAGATTATCTCTTTTTGCCTCCTCAAATTTTCTTATTAGTGCTGGGAGAACATGACTTTCTGATTTGATATAGTTGTCTCTTGGCCCATAAAGATTTGTAGGCATTAGAGATATAGCATCAAAATTATATTGCCTTCTTAAGGATTCACATAACTTTATACCTGCTATTTTGGAAATTGCATAATATTCGTTGGTTGGTTCTAATGAATTTTCTAATAAATAATCTTCTTTTATTGGTTGTTTCGAGAACTTGGGATATATACAGCTGCTACCTAAAAATAATAATCTTTTTACATCAGTTTTCCATGCAAGTTCAATAAGATTTGTTTGAATCTTAAGATTCTCTAGGATAAAATCTGCTGGGAAAGTTGCATTGGCATTAATTCCCCCTACTTTACCAGCAGCAATAATTACAACATTTGGTTTAAATGTTTCATACCAATTCAAAACATCATTGAAGTTTAGTAAATTTAATTCTTTTCTGCTTGGTGCTAGTAATGCCCCTCCTTTTGTTTTGTCACCATATCCTGCATTTGTTAATGTTCTATGTAGTGAACTGCCTACCATGCCACTTCCACCAGCGATAAAAATATGATCATCTGAAGAGATTAATTTTTTCATATTAGAATAAGTTATTAACCAGCAGATACTTTTTTGATATTTAACTTTCTATTTTCGTTTATTATGCATTTAAGACCTGAAAGTAATATCCAAAAAAGTAGATTTATTTTACCATCGTAATAAGGCATGTCATTAAGATGAAAAATTATTGAGCAAACAGAAGATGTTAGCCAAAATTTGTTGATGTTATCGGTGCCTATTATATTCTTAATTTTAATAATTTTGTAGCTTTCATAAAGAAGTTTTAGAATGAAAATTGTAAAAAGTAATGAAGCAAAAATTCCATAGTTATATGTAACTTCAAGAAATATATTATGCGTATGAGTGGTTAATGCAATTTGACTTTTTGAAAAATAGAGAATAGTAAAAGTAAAGGCTCCCCAACCAAAAAAAGGTTTCTGAATAATAAATAAAATTGTATTTTTGTAGGTATCGTATCTATGTAAATAATTTAAATTAAATTCAGCAATAGAGAAAAACTTGTTAAGCAATTTTGTAGGAATTACACTATCGATTATTTCTATGACATAAATAGGTAGTAAAGATTTAAATAAGCTAATAAATATGAGAGCTGCGAAAGCTAAAGAAATTATTGAAAATATAATTTTTGAACTAAAAACTAATAAGGTTGATATTGATATGCTAAAAAGCCCGTTTCTCGAACTTGTTAGGATTAAAAGATAGAAAATTAAAAATGAATTTATCAAATAAATTAAGTTCTTATATTTTTTAGACTTATTTTTAATCAACACAAAAAACGCAAAAGGTAATATTGTCGATAACCAATAAGATGTATAGTTTGGATTATTGAATAATCCTGTAATACCAGACTCTGGATTTTCAAAAGGTTTTTGAAACCATGTGATCAAACCAAAGAAGGTTGAGTAGGGACCATACCAATTAAACCATTTTTGAGTTATGCAACTAAAAATTACAGGAATTGATCCAATCAATAACGCCTTACAAAATAATATCCTTTGTTTAGAATTTGCTAGATAAGCTTGAAAAGAGTAAAAAGCCAGAAATAAGGGCAGCCAATTAAATAGATCTATCCAAGACCCCCTAATCAAATGAACAATATCTTCGTTATCAACAGTAAAAACTTTATATACGTAACTTATTACCATAAGTAACGAAAGAATTAAAAGATAAATATTCCACTTATCTTCAAAAAATTTATTGCAATTTTTAACTAACGATAAAAAAATCGAAATTAATAGAAAAAAAACGCTTATAGGTAATGCTGATGGTAATAAACAAATTCCTATTAAAAAACAAATTTGACCTATAAAGATAAGATCTTTTGACTTAAAGAAATTGAATAGATGATTGATTTTATTTTTAGAATATATTTTCTTTATAGAAGGCATATTATTTGCAAAAATATTTTTTAGGATTTGAAAAACTTCTTATAGTAAAAATATTTACGCTTCCTGCAGGATTCGAACCTGCGGCCCACTGCTTAGAAGGCAGTTGCTCTATCCAGCTGAGCTAAGGAAGCATTTTGTTATTATATCTAACCATCCTATAGTAAACAATGGATATAAATCCTAATAAGAAATTTTTATTTTAAAATAAGAAAATTGCTGTTTTTAAGTTTCTTTCATAGAATAAACGAAAAAGCATTTATTTTGGCTAAGCATCTTACAGATGAACAAAAGAAAAAAATTCTGGATCTCTTCCTAAATGGAAAAACTATTGATGAACTAGCAAATGAGTATAGCTGCACAAAATCAACAATTTCCCGAAATTTGAGAAAAAACTTTGGTGAAGCTAAATTTAAATCTATAATCCAAAAAAATAAATTAAATATTAAAAATATACAAAATATAAAAAAATTTGATAACGAATCAAAAGCCTCAAGTGACGACTTTATTGAAGGTGTTCCTGAATCTTCTTTTGATCATTATTCTGAAAATGATTTTCTTCAGCCGTCCTCGTTTACAGAGCTAAAACCTTTGTTGTTAGATGTTGATAATGTACCCCAAAAAGACTATACTTCGATCTCTCTTGATTCAGTAAAATTTCCTGATGTTGTTTATATGATAGTTGATAAAAATATTGAATTAAATATAAAGTCACTTAGAGATTATCCTGAGTGGCAATATCTTTCTGAAAGCGATCTTAGTAGAAAAACTATAGAAATATTTTTTGAATCAAAATCAGCTAAAGTTAAATGCAATAAAGATCAAAGAGTCATTAAAGTTCCGAATACAAAAGTATTCCAAATTGTTAGACCAATATTAATTTCCAAAGGAATTTCTAGGATTATAAATAATGAACAACTTATTGCTCTTTAAAATTAATCTTCATTTCTAAGTGCAAGGTTTAACGGTAGAAAAGTTCCAGTAATAGATCCTCCAATAAAAGAAAGTCCAATAATAAAACTAAGTGGTAAATTTACTGATTCATTTCCTAAAAATTTAACTCTATTTTTGATACCACTATTCTGAATGCCCAGTATAAGTATTGTTAAAAAACAAAAATTTAAAGAAAAAGAAAAAATTATTTTTTTAATTGAAACGCGCATCAACCAAACCTTATTTTAATTTAATATAAATCATAAATTTCATTTTTCGATAAATTTGATTTTTTTGCTAAATATTTTGATGCTGCTGATAAACTTAGTCCTGCTTCAATTAGTTCTTGAAGATCTTTTTTGACTTTAATTTTATTAAATTCTTCATTTTGAGATTTAGCATTTCCTTTAACAATTATTGTAAATTCTCCAATTATTTCTTTAGTTTTGAAAAGATTAATAACACTGTCAATATCTGGACCTATCATTTCTTCAAATTTTTTTGTTAATTCCCTAGCTATTTGGATTTCTCTTGACCCCCCGCAAAACTCTTTAAGTTCTTCTAAAAGCCTATTAATACGATGTGGAGATTCGTATAGGATTGTCGTCTTTTGATTTTCGCTAATTTCAGTTAAGATTTTTTCTCTATCAGATTTTTTTTTGGGAAGAAAACCTTCAAATACGAATTTTGATGCAGGATATCCGCTTGCCACAAGAGCAACTATAGCTGCACAAGGGCCGGGGATACAAACTGTCTCTATATTGTTTGTTCTAGCTTTATTTACAAGTTCCTCTCCTGGATCGCAAATGTTTGGCATTCCAGCATCACTTACTAATGCAATAGAATAGCCTTTACTTAAATTCTCCAAGATGTTAGGTATCTTTTTAAAGGAATTAAATTTGTTGAAACTTATCATATTATTTTTAATTTTGAATTTACTCATAATTTTTTTAGTTTGTCTTGTATCTTCACAAGCAATCAAACTAACATTTTCAAGAATATTAATAGCTCTTGAAGATAAATCATTAAGGTTCCCTATGGGAGTTCCAACTATATATAACACCCCTTCTTCTGGTTCTATATTTCTATGCGATAATGAAGAATTATTATTCATTTAGTGATCAAGTTACCTAGTGGAGTAAATATTAATAATCTTATAGGGGATTTGAGGGAATTCAGCTGGGAAGCTGCAGATATTTTGAAATACTATTATCAAAAAATTAATGAAGATAAATTTATAAAATATAAGGCCAATAATGATCCTGTAACATTAGCTGATTTAAAAGTAAACGAATGGATAATTAAGAGAATAAATGAGCGGTATCCTGCTGTAAATTGGAATTTCTTAAGTGAGGAAGGTATAAAAGATAAATTAATTACAAAATCCGAAAAATCAGATTGGCTTTGGGTTCTTGATCCTCTTGACGGTACAAAGGATTTTATACAGGGAACTGGCGATTACGCAATGCATTTGGCTTTGAATTATAGAGACAGACCTTATCTTGGAATTGTCTTGATACCCGAAAAGAATGAATTGTGGTTTTCAAATGGAATGAAATCTTGGTGCGAAAAAAGAGATGGCTCATTAAAAAAAAGCTGTATATCTAAGAGCAAAAAAGTTAGTGATTTGACTTTAGTTTCCAGTAAAAATCATAGTAACGAGACTTTAAAACTTTTAATAAAAAAAATACAATTTAGGAAAACTATCACTATGGGGAGTATCGGCTGTAAAGTAGCCTCTATAGTTAGAGGAGAAAGCGATATTTATATTTCTTTAAGCTTGCCAGGAAAGAGTTCTCCTAAAGACTGGGATTTTGCTGCTCCGGAAGCTATCTTGAGAACAGCAGGAGGTTCTATAACTAACTTAAATAATGTAGAACTTTCATATAATAGTTCTAATTTTAGTCATGAAGGAATAATAATAGCTACCGGCAACAAATTATTTCATCAATCAATCTGTTCTCAAATAAAAGAAATCATTCAAGAATTTAATTTGTTTGAAATTTTTTAATTTAAAGGAGCTACCGGAGTGGGAGTAGGATCAGGGTAAGACATTCCGTTATTTTGAGAAACCCCTCTTAAGGTTAGATTAATTCTTCCCCTACTATCAATTTCTCGAACTCTAACTGTTACTTCATCACCTTGTCGAACAACATCTTCAACTCTCTCAACTCTTGCCTCTGACAATTGTGATATGTGAACCATGCCCTCTTTACCAGGCAAGATTTCAACAAAAGCTCCTATTGGTATGATTCTTGTGACGACTCCTGAAAAGATTTCTCCTTCATGAACTTTTCTTGTTAATCCCTCTATTATTTTTTGAGCTTCTTCAGCGGCCGCTCCATCATGAGATGCAATAGTTACAATCCCTCCATCTTCTATATCTATTTTTGTATTAGTCCTTTCTGTAATACCTTTTATGGTCCTTCCTCCAGGTCCGATAACAGTTCCTATAAGTTCAGGATCAATTCTGAAGCTTAGTAGTCTAGGGGCATGAGGTGATAAAGACTCTTGAGGTTTATCAATTGCTTCCTGCATTTTCTCAAGTATGTGTAATCTAGCTGGTCTTGCTTTTTTGATCGCATCAGAAATTACGTTAACAGGTAAACCTGTAATTTTCATATCCATTTGCAATGCAGTTATGCCTTTTTCAGTACCCGCAACTTTAAAGTCCATATCACCAAGAAAATCTTCTATGCCCTGTATATCTGTTAAGATTCGGATTTCCTTATCCTCTTTAATTAAACCCATAGCAGTTCCACTAACGAGAGCTTTTAAAGGCACACCTGCGTCTAGTAATGAAAGAGTACTACCACAAACTGATCCCATTGATGTTGAACCATTTGAACTCAAGACCTCACTAACAACTCTTAATACATAGGGAAAAGTCTCCTTACCTGGAAGGACTGGTATTATAGCTCTTTCAGCTAAAGCTCCATGACCTATCTCTCTTCTGCCAGGAGTTCTCATTGGTCTAGTTTCTCCAACAGAATAAGGTGGGAAATTATAATGATGTAAATAAGTTTTTTCAGTGCTTGGGTTAAGGTCATCCATTTCTTGAGCATCACTTGGTGTCCCAAGTGTGGTAGTTGATAGGACCTGAGTTAGACCTCTTTGAAATAAAGCTGAACCATGAACTCTTTTAGGTAAGATTCCTGCAGTTGCTGAAATCTTCCTAACTTCATCTAATTCACGGCCATCAACTCTTTTACCATCATTAATTATTTGGGACCGCATTAATTTCTTCGTAAGTTTTTTAAAATCAGAACTTAATAACTTATCATTTTCTGACGCAATAACTTTTACTTGGTTGTCATCTTTCAAAGATTCAATTTTATCTTGAGTCTCAACTTTTATTTTTTCGAGTTCAAGATCCCTCTCTTCTTTTGAAAGGGTGAATTTCTTTAAAACCAGGTCAATTGCTTTCGTGCAATTTTTTTCTAAATAAGATGATAATGTTTTATCTTCTTCAGGTTCTGATGGCTTGATCTGCTTTATGCCTAACTCTTTTAATAAATCTTCTTGAGACTTAATAAGTTCAGTTACAGCTTCATATCCAAAATCTATTGCTTCGATAGTATCTTGCTCTGATAATTGATTAGCCCCTGCTTCAATCATCACAATACCATCTGGTGATCCTGCTACAACAATATCAAGATCCCCTTTTTCTATCTCTCTATAGCTTGGGTTTAGGATGAAATCATCCCCTATTAGCCCGACTCTTACGGCGGCCATTGGTCCATAAAATGGGATTTCACCAAGTAAAGTTGCTATAGAAGCTCCTGTAACAGCAAGAACATCTGCAGGTACTCTCTCATCAAGAGAAAGGCAAGAAGCAACTATCTGAATTTCATCTCTCATCCAAGAAGGGAAAAGAGGCCGCATTGGTCTGTCAATCAATCTTGAGATTAAAGTTGCTCTTTCTGGAGGACGACCTTCCCTTCTCATGAAACCGCCAGGAATTCTTCCTGCAGCATATAGTTTTTCCTCGTAATCACATATAAGAGGCAAAAAGTCTGCAACTTCTTTTTTAGTAGTTTTAGTTGCTGTAACTAATAAAGAGGTGTCTCCACACTCAATCATTACTGATCCACTTGCTTGAGGAGCATATAGTCCTGTAGTTAGTCGTATCTCTCGTCCGTCAAACGTGATCGACTTATTTTGTCCTTCCACTTTTTAAATTATAAATCTATACATAATTTATTCTTACATTTTATAGGGACATATTGAGTAATTTTTTTAAATAAGCTGTAAAATTAATAAAAACAAATTTAAAAATAGAGTCTAATTCTTAGATAATTATTGTTTTTGTGAAGATTGAAAAATTTAATGGTTTATATCAAAATAAATTTTATTACCAACTAGATTTTACAACCCCAGGAAGTTCACCATTATGAGCCCTTTGCCTTAATTGATTTCTACATAAGCCAAAATCTCTGTATACACCTCTTGGTTTTCCAGTTGCCCAACATCTGTTTCTAACTCTATTGGGGGCTGAGTTTCTTGGAAGACTTTGAATTTTTCTATGAATCTCTAATCTTTCCATCGGGTCTTTTGCAGCATTAAATTCGTCTAATAAAGATTTTCTTTTTGCAGCATATTTTTTTACTAGTTTTTTGCGTTTTACTTCTCTAGCAATCATGGACTTTTTCGCCATCGAAAAATATTTTGTAAACTTTACTTATTTTAACAGCTTGACTAGCAAATCTCGAAATAAAGTTACTGATTTAATAACCTTTGTACGATTAACAGTTGACTTGTGTCCCTAATAATGAGAAGAACACTAAGTCCAACTAAAAGAAAAAAACTTGATTGAGTAACTGCCATTTGTACTTTTACTGGGACAGGTTTACCCCTCAATCCCTCAATTAAAGTGAAAACAAGTTGTCCTCCATCTAATAATGGTAAAGGTAAAGAATTAAGGACTGCTAAATTAATAGAAATTAAAGCTGCAAATAATAATATCCCAGTACCACCTTGTTCTGAAAGTTGTGCACCAATTTCAACAATTTTGACTGGGCCACTTAATTGTTGTGCAGTTGAAGAGAAATTTGTAATTAATCCTCTATAGCCTTGAATCGTTTTAACTAAAAGCGATAAGAACTGATTATTAGAGTATTCAAAAAGTTCGTAAATATTTTTAGTTTTTTTTGTTTCTTTCCTTATGTTCGGTTGTAATTGAGCACCAATTGTTCCTTTCCCATCTACATTTTGGGGTGTCAAGGTTATTTCTTTGAAAACTCCTTCCCTCTCAACTTCTATTAAAATTTGTTTTTTCGATGATTTTTGAATCTCTTTAACTAAAGTTGTAACAGCTTCGTCGCCAATTCCTAAATTATTAGTTTCAACTTTAATGATTTTATCTCCTGCCTCTAGGCCAGCTAGAGAAGCAGCCTTGCCAGGTTGGGTTGCTAAAACTAAAATGCCTGGTTCTGGATCAAAGGGAATTCCAACAGTAGTTACATTTAAAATTAAAATAAAATATGCTAGTAATAAATTAGCAAAAACTCCAGCAGAGATAACAATAACTCTTTGAATTATTGGTCTATTTTTTAAAAGATTTGGATCTTTAGGATCAATATTATTAAGTTCCTCATCAGGAAAGGAAACAAATCCGCCTAGAGGGAAGGCTCTAAATGAATATGTAATATCTTTATATTTTTTTTTAATTATTGAAGGTCCAAATCCAATAGAAAATCCATCAACATAAATACCTTGTAAAATAGCGGCGAGAAAATGCCCCATTTCATGAAAAAATATGAGAAATCCTAGTACTGTTATTGAGGCTAAAACATTCATTTTTTTATATTAAGGAGTTTTTATGAAATTCGACCCAAAATATGGAACTAGAGCATCTGGAATCTTAACGCTTCCATCAAGTTGTTGGCCATTTTCAAGAATGGCAGCCATTGTTCTTCCAATTGCTAAGCCACTGCCATTTAAAGTGTGTATATATTGATTCTTTTTATCAATTTTTGTTCTTATTGAAGATCTACGTGCTTGAAAGTCTAGGCAATTACTGCAGCTTGAAATTTCTCTGTAACATTTACTACTTGGTAGCCAAACTTCAAGATCAAAAGTCCTACTTGCAGAGAAACCCAAGTCTCCTGTACATATATCTACTAATCTGTAAGGAAGGTTAAGCTTTTTTAAAATGCTTTCGGCATCAGAAGTAATATTTTTATGAGCTTCTAGAGATTTACTTGGATCACAAAACCAATATAATTCAACCTTATTAAATTGATGAAGTCTAATTAATCCTTTAGTATCTTTCCCATAACTTCCCGCTTCTCTCCTGAAACAAGGGCTATATGCAACATATTTAATGGGCAAAAGTTTGGAATCAATTATTTCATTTTTATGATAAGCAGTTAGTGGAACTTCAGCTGTTGGAGAAAGCCATAAATCGTCATTGGAGCAATTAAAACTCTCACTTGAAAATTTAGGTAGTTGTCCAGAGCCTTGAAGACTTTCTGAATTTACTAAGGCCGGAGGCATTAACTCTAAGTAACCATTAGCTGAATGTATATCGAGCATGAAATTAATTAATGCCCTCTCTAATCTTGCTCCATCACCGATGAGGGTGATAAAACGACTTTTAGATATTTTTGTTGTTTTTATGGAGTCAAACAGATTAAGATTTTCGCCTATTTCCAAGTGAGATTTTAGATTTTGTTTTCTCAAAGGATCCCCCCAAGTTTTTACTTGAATATTATTATTTTCATCTCTCCCGATCGGTGCATCTTTACTGGGGAAATTAGGTAAACTTAAAATTTCTTTTTGTATTGCGTTATCTAAGCATCTTTTTTTTTCTTCGAATTCGGAAATCTTGGTTCTATATTTATTCCCTTTGTTCTTTAATTCATTAAGTTCTTGAGAGTTTTTGTTTTGAGATTTACTTATTTCTAAGCCAATAAGTTTACTTAATTTTTTGCTTTCTGATTGTAGATTTGATATTTCTATATCAATTTCTTTTTTATCAACAGTTAATTTGTGTATAGAAGAAATATTAAAAATCTTTCCCCTAAGGGATAAATTTTCCTCAACTGATGTTGGATTTTCTCTTATTAATTTTTGATCTAACACTCTTTTTTTTTAATACTTTAACAAGATAGTTAATCTAAATTCATTATTATGGATTTTTGATAAAAAATTTACTAAATTAATGATTTCTTACTATATTAATTTTCTTAAATATTAAATTTTAGTTATGAGGCTAAACGCGCTCTCCCAGTTGATGACCATTCTTTTAAAAAATCAATTTGCTCCTTAGCTGTTCTTGATAAAGGAACCATTTCAGAAACTGCCTTTATCAAATCCTTCTCCATTAGTTCTCTATTTTCAGAAAAAGAAATATGCATTCCCTCTATTACAGCTTGTTCAAGTTCAGCTCCTGAGAATCCATCAGTTCTGTCAATAATTGTAGTAAGGGGGAAACTGTAACTTGGTCTTCTTTTTTTTAAATGTAAATCAAGAATACTTAACCTTTCTTCTGAACTTGGTAAATCAAGAAAGAATATCTCATCAAACCTACCTTTCCTTAATAATTCAGCAGGAAGCTTATCTATAGCGTTTGCAGTGGCAATTACAAATACTGCGGATTCTTTTTCAGCCATCCAAGTTAGCAAACTCGCCAAAACCCTTTGACTTGTTCCTCCATCGCTTCTTGCGTCACCACCAAAGCCCTTGTCAATTTCATCAATCCAAAGGATACAAGGGGACATGGCTTCAGCTCTTGATATTGTTTCTCTTGTTCTCGCTTCGCTTGAACCTACAAGGCTAGAAAATAGTCTCCCAACATCTAACTTAAGAAGTGGCATTGACCAACTATTGGAGATTGATTTTGCAGTAAGTGATTTCCCTGTGCCTTGCGCTCCAACAAGTAATACCCCTTTTGGAACAGGTAGCCCATAGTCTCTTGCTTCTTTAGAAAAGGCTCTATATCTCTGATTTAGCCAAACTTTTAAGACATTTAAACCACCAATATCATCTTGACTTGACTTGGCTTCAAAAAATTCTAATATTTCACTTCTGGCGATAACTTGTCTTTTTTCTTCAAGAATATCTTTGATATCTTCTTTGCCTATTTTACCTCTTTGTGCAAGTGCCTTTGCTGTGACTTGTTTCACTTTTATTTCGGTTAATCCGCTTGAAGCTAAAGAAAGTTCGTTTAAGTCTTGTTCATCAAGATTTGAGCAAGTCTTTGTTGCTATTTTTTTTATCAGATTCTTTAATTCTTTTTGATCAGGTAATGGCAAGTTGATAATTGTCATTAATTCATCAAGCTCTTCTGATGATGGAAATATATGTGAACTTATAATTAAATTATGATTGGTTTCCCTAAGCGAAGACGATAGTTCTTTAATGGTTCTATTTATAGACGGATCATCATAAAATTTATGAAAATCTTTAACTAATAATATTGTTGATACTTCAGGACTTTGTTCTTTAAGCCAATTAAGCACCCCTAGTGGATTGTTAGAAAATTTACCTACTTCATTTGCTAATCCTTTGATACCGTTAACACAATCCCAGCTAACATATCTTTTTATGTTTAATCTTTCACATGCATAATTCAGAATTTTTTCTAATCTTTCTTCTTCTTTAGTTCTTATCCAAATTAATGAGGTTCTTGATTTTATGAGTAACTCAAAATTTTTAGACCAAGAATTCATTTGTTCGTTTTGAGTCTACTTTTTACTATTAGGTTCAAAGGGTAATCTTTTTTCTGAAATAGTAGAAGCATTATTTGCTACTTCTTCATTTTTGCTCAATAATTGTTGATCTAGAATTTTCTGCAGATTTTCAGGAAGAGCTTCTTTGTTAAGAAGAAAGGTTTGAAATGCTTGGAAAATGTTTGCAACAACCATATATAGTAGTACCCCTGCTGGAAGTGGGAAAAACAAAAACATACCTGTAATCATGACTGGAGTGATTTTGTTAGCTGTTGATTGTTGAGGATTGGCAGGCATCCCTTGACTAGACAATACTTGAGAAAGTAACAAGGTTAAGCCAAAAGCCCCTACAAGTGCAGCTATATCCCAGTTGACAGAACCATCTACATAAAAACCCACTTGTCCTAGTGCTTTAATAAACAGAAAACCACTTTTAGCTGCTAAACCAGGAATTTTAGCTTCTATTGTTGCATCGCCAGGTTTAAGAGCAGTTACTGTACCATCTTGGGAAACTTTGATATTGTCTGAACCTTTAGAAACAGTCCAAGTAGGGAGAAATTTAGATCCATTATCGTATTTAGATAAAACTTCAGAAAAGGTATTACCATTCGTTGTTTGTAAGTTTATTTTTATTGATTCTTCTGTGCCTAATTTTGTTCCGTTTGGGATAGTTGCTATAACAGGGAAATGAGATTTTTCTGTTACAAAAATAGAGTGTCTTGGAGACTTATATGGCTTTGGATCAATTGCGGCAATTTGATCTTGTGGAACAACCTTAAGATTTATGTTGTAAGGAACATCAGCAAAAGGTGAACCTCGCAAGGTTGCAAACAATGCAAATAGAACAGGCATTTGTACAATAAGTGGAAGGCAACCTGCTAGAGGGCTGCCAAACTCATTCATCAGTTTTCCTAATTCTTCTTGTTGTCTTTTTGGATCACCTGAAAACTTAGATTTTATTTCTGCTTGCTTTTTTTGCATAACTGGTTGTGCAATCTTCATCCTTCTTGCGCTTCTAATAGATCCTGCGCTTAAGGGAAAAAGAGCAATTCTGATTACAACTGTCAATGCAACAATTGCCAAACCATAACTAGGTACTAAACCGTAGAAAAAATCTAGAATCGGGATAAGTAGTTTTTCGGAAATGAACCCTATCACGATGTTAATTGTGTAAATTTAATAGACATACCATTTTACAGGATAATAAGTTTTTTGTAATTAATTTATTTTGGATTTAGTAGCAAATCCTTCAACCTCCTTGAGATTTATTTTTTGCGATCTTCTAGTGATATTTTGTTCTATAAATTTTTGCTTTTCCCTAAAAAGGGGTAATGATTTCATCTCCACCTTTGATCCGTCATTAAGAATAAGCACCATATCTCCATAAGAACCTAATCCTCTTGGAATAGACCTAATTTCTTCAATGTTACTTAATGAAATTTGTGATTTGTTTTTACCAAACCATCCCCCATCTATTGTAATCCTCTTATTTGTGATTTTATATCGCAACCATAAAGCTCTAACGATTGCGGCAAAGGTGAATGGCAAACCAAGAATAGTTAGTCCCGCGAATAGATTTATTATTAAATCGCTTTTTGCAGGACCTCCTTCGTAGAAGGTTTCTTCATTTATGTTAATCATTTGATTAGATGAGACTTGAACATTAATTTTTGAAATTCCTCCAAAAGTCTATTGTTATCATTATGGAAATCTCCAAATTTAAGGTTAACAAGTAACCAATAAGATTTGTGGTTATCAATTTTTTGAATATTTGCTAATAACCAATCTTGTATCAATCTTCTTATTTTATTTCTATCAACAGATTTTTTTGCAACTTTTTTACTTATTGCAATTGCAATAAGTAAATTGTTTGAGATATTTTTGATTTTATGTGACCTTAGTATATCTGGATTTGCTATTGCCACTTTAAAAGTCATTAATTTACCATGATATTTAGTGGAGTTTTTATGAATATAGTTAAAAGTCCTATGACCTTTTAAACGCATATGTCTTGGGAGGGCCATTGAAGAAAAGGTTAAACAGCTATCCGTTCTCTACCTTTTTGTCTTCTGCTTTTAATAACTCTTCTACCAGTATGAGAACGCATTCTTACTCTAAAACCAGATACACGTTTTCTTTTTCTCGATGTTCCGCCAAAAGTTCTTTTAGTCATTTTTTTTATTATTCATAATTAATCTATCATTTAATCGATCCTAACAGTCCAGCTTCCTAAATAACTTGATACTGATTTACCTTTATATTGTCCAAATGAGTGAAATTGATATAGGCCTGATCTTTTCGGATTAATTATTTTAAAAACAATTGCATAGCTTTCTTTATTTGAGGGGATTGGGCTGTAAGGATAAATGTTTAATGAACGCAAGGATGATTCGTCAGTATTAAGTTCAAAATCGGCTGGAATATCTTCCAGACATTTAGTTCGACTTTCAAATCCGCCTATTTTTACTTTACATAAGCTTATTTTTTCTTTTTTTAGAGTTGATTTAAAGGTTTTAGGGATGGCTAAATTTATTTTTATAAGTTCAGTTTTTCTATCAATTGGTCTTAAGAAAAAATAAATTGTATTTTTAGATATTTTTTTACTTTCTTTTTGAAACCACTTCAATCTTCTGAATCCAGAGTCTTGGTTCCATTGAAATTCCAAACCTGCTTTAACATCTTGAATGTTATTAAAAAAAGGAGTTGAAACTAAAATTGTGGGAATAATAAAAAATTTTAAAATTTTAAAATTTATGAAAAGTTTCTTTGTGTTTTTTAACATTGATGAAATAGGATTTTAAAGTTTGAATTTGCGTTATTTAAATTTTAAAAGGAAAAATTGTTTTTCTAAGATTAACATCTATCTGTCCTTAAGTTTGCAGCACCTCTTAAATAGGGATGCTTAATTGGATTATTGGGTGGCAATAAAACTTGGGCCATAATTCTTATACAAAAGTCAACATCATTAGATACGTACATTTGTTGGCAGTCTAGAAATGCTACTGAATCAAGTCCATTAAATTTCCTAGCAATTGAAGCGGGGAAACATGCATCTAAATCTTTTGTCACTGTGAATGTAATGGATAGTATGTTCGTTTTAATCAGATTGTTGCGTAAAATTAATTCATCAACCAATTCAACTACGGCAACTTCTATCTCTTTAACAGAATTCCCAGATGCGGTTGTGGCTCCACGAATAAAAGTTATTTTATTATTATCTGTCATTTTCCCAGACATGTCGATTTAAGGTTTATATAACCAAAGTATTTTATTTGATGAGTCAAACTCAAAAAAGATATTTTTGATAATCTTTTCAATAATTCTACTTCCAGGAATTAATCCAAGTATTTTCTTCTTTTTTTTCCCAAATGTTAAGGGCTGAATTTTAGGATCAATATTAACCATTTCTGCAGCAAGTTCCCTAGCAACAAATTCATCTCCAACTTTATCAACTAAACCAAGTTCAAGCGCTTGTGTTCCAGTGAAAATTCTTCCATCAGCAAATTTTCTTACTTCTTCAACAGGTAAATTTCTTCCTTCAGCAACTGCTTCAATAAATTGTTTGTAACTTTCATCTATCAGTCCCTGAAGAAGATCTCGGCCTTCATCACTTAAAGGTTTATCTGGAGAAAGTATATCTTTAAAAATTCCGCTTTTAACAGTTTCAAATTTAATGCCGATTTTATCTAACAATTCAGATAAATTATTTCCTCTTATGATCACACCAATAGATCCAGTAATTGTTCCTGGATTTGCGACTATTTTGTCAGATGCAACACCAATGTAAACACCTCCTGATGCTGAGATGTTTCCAAAACTAGCAATCACTTTACATCCTTTATCTTTTAGTCTTTTAATAGCAGAGTATATTTCTTGGCTATCCCCAACTGTACCCCCTGGAGAATCAATTCTCACGATTAAAGCAGGAAATTCTCTATCCTCAATTTGTTTAAGAGCTTTAAGGACAGAAACTCTTGTTGAACTTGTAATAGGCTCATCTATTACTATACGAGCCATTCTTTTTTTCGACTTTCGTCTAAAAGGCCAAATCATTCTTTTAAGGTAAATTCAAAAACTACTTTAAAAAGACTATCAGCAGACCTAATGAATTCAATCCTAAATTGGTTTTTAATGATACTCCCTTTTGCACTTTGGGGTACTTCAATGGCGGCCATGACTCCCTTAGTATCTAGTGCTGGGCCAGAGTTTGTGGCTTCCTTAAGATTACTCCCTGCTGGGATTCTTGTTCTAATAACAACATATTTGTTAAAAAGAGATCTAAAAATTTATAAGTGCGATTTGAAGTGGTTTTGTGTCTTTACGATTGTCGATGCAACTTTTTTTCAGTTGTTTTTAACTTATGGTATCGAAAAAACTGGAGCAGGTTTAGGTTCTGTGTTAATTGATTCTCAACCTCTTTTGGTAGCTATTTTGGCGAGGGCAATTTTTGGAAATTTAATTAATCCAATAGGATGGTTAGGACTACTTTTTGGCTTGGGAGGAATAGTATTTTTAGGAGTTCCTCAAGAATTTTTAGGAAATTGGTGGTTGATGTCTGATAAGTCAATAAATGATGTTGCTTTTAACTTTGGGGAACTTTGGATGCTTGCAGCTTCTCTTGCCATGGCATTAGGAACAATTTTAATTAGATTCACTTGTACTAAAAGTGATCCAGTCGCAGTTACAGGTTGGCATATGGTTTTAGGGAGTTTGCCCTTAATTATTAAGCACTGTCTACAATCAAATTTCAAAATAATCCCAGATTGGTCAATATTTGATTGGGGACTTATGTCATTTGCAAGTATTTTTGGAGGAGCGATTGCATATGGATTATTTTTCTACTTTGCTAATAATAAAGAGATTACTGGATTTAGTACTCTTGCATTTTTAACTCCTGTATTTGCTCTTCTAAGTGGAGGTGTTTGGTTAGATGAAAGGCTTACTGTAGTTCAGTGGATAGGAGTAGTTTTTGTTCTTATGTCAGTATTTTTTGTTAGCCAGAGAAAAAGTTTATGGGAAAATAAATTTTCCGATACTACTATTTAATTAGTGTCATTTTGTAAGAAGACTAATAATGCGAATAGTTTTGATTAGTACTCCAATAGGATTTTTGGGGAGTGGCAAAGGGGGTGGAGTTGAATTAACTTTAAATTCTTTAGTGTCGGGTTTAATTTCTTTAGGTCATTCCGTTGAGGTTATAGCTCCAAAAAATTCTAAATTACATGAGAGTAATTTAAAAGCAAAATTACATTTCGTAGAAGGTGAAGATCAAATTAGTTGGCAGCATCAAGATTACAATTCTCCCGTGAGTATTCCAAACAACTCTCTTTTAGCCGAAATGCTTGAAAAGGGATTAGATATCGCTAAACATGCAGATGTATTGTTGAATATGGCCTATGATTGGTTGCCTATTTGGATGACTCTAAATTTAGAGATACCTATTGCCCATATTATTAGTATGAGTTCTGAAAGTTCTGTAATTAGTAATTTAATCTCCAAGGTATATGCTAAATATCCAAATAATTTTGCTTTTCATTCAAAAATACAAGCTAATGATTACCCATTCATAAAAAAACCAATAATCATTGGGAATGGTTTTAATTTAGATAATTATATTTTTCAAGATTCATTTAAGGGACCCTTGGCATGGGTTGGAAGAGTAGCTCCAGAGAAAGGTTTGGAAGATGCAGTTTACGTAGCAAATGAACTTGGCGAAAAACTAAAAGTTTGGGGAGTTAGAGAAGATGAGAACTATGCTTCAAAGATAGAACAATCTTTTCCTTTAGGAACTATAGAATGGATGGGTTTTGCCTCAACCCATGAATTGCAAAAAGAACTTGGCAAATGTAGGGTTTTGCTAAACACTCCGAAATGGAATGAGGCATATGGGAACGTAGTTGTTGAAGCTTTAGCTTGCGGGGTACCAGTCATAGCATATAAAAGAGGTGGACCTAGTGAAATTATTCAGCATGGGCAAACAGGATATCTCGCAGATCCTGATGATAAAAAAAATATGCTTTCTTATGTAGATATTATTGAAAAAATAAAGCGTAAGAAATGTAGAGAATGGGTAGAAAAAAATGCCTCCACAGATATATTTGCGAACAAGGTTGTCAACTGGCTTAATAAGGTAAGGCAAGAATATAAATAAAAAAATAATATTAAATGATTTTTCTGCACTCAAAAAAAAGGCTTATAACCTTATTAATAGTTTTACTTTGTGGAACCATAATATTTATCTTAGGTTTAGGTAATACAGGACTGGTGGATGAAACTCCCCCTTTATTCGCAGCTGCGGCAAGGGCAATGAGTGAATCTGGTGATTGGTTAACTCCAAAAGTTAATGGAATGTACCGTTTTGATAAGCCCCCTCTTATATATTGGCTAATGGGTCTTTTTTACTCATTACCGAAAAACGAGATTTGGGATAGTTTAGGTACATTCTCAGCAAGACTCCCTTCAGCTTTGGGCTCATTATTTTTGATGTTGATGATTGGAGATACCTTGTTTTGTTGGCCACAGAAAGGTAATAGGCAATTCCTCACTCCAATAGTTGCATCATTAAGTTTTGCATTGTCTCCATTAATAATTATTTGGAGTAGGACTGCAGTAAGCGATTCTCTTTTAACTGGAACCTTAGGGATAAGTCTACTCTTGTTTTGGAGAAGGATGGCAAGCAACAATAATGATCAATGCATTTCAGCGTGGGTATTTTTAGGGTTTGCAATTTTAACTAAAGGACCAGTTGCATTTATTTTGGCAACACTTACTATTGCATCTTTCTTATTAAGTCAGAAAGATTGGAAAAAGTTGCTCAACAAGATAAATCCTAAGAAAGGTTTTTTAATAACAATATTATTAAGTGTTCCATGGTACGTATTAGAACTCATAAAGGAGGGAAAGCCTTTTTGGGACAATTTTTTTGGGTATCATAATTTTCAAAGATATACCTCAGTTGTAAATAATCATTCAGAACCATTCTGGTTTTTCCTTTACATTATGATATTGGCTTCTTTACCATTTACTCCTTTTTTGTATGACGGAATATTTAAAACCTTTAAGGAATACTTGAAAAGTGCAAAGCAAAGTTTTGATATCACTGAAACCTTACACACATATTCTTTATGTTGGTTAATGTCAGTTTTAATCTTTTTTAGTATATCTGCTACTAAATTACCAAGCTATTGGTTGCCAGCAATTCCAGCAGCGGCAATTTTGATTAGTAAAAGCTTTATAAACGTAAAAATTTCAAAAAAAAGTTATTTATATTTATGGATTTTTAATATTTTAATTTTGTTTGGTTTCTCAATAGCATTCTTTTTCTCAAATATTTGGTTAGGTTCAATAAATGATCCTGAAATGCCAAATCTAGCATCTGAGCTAATAAGTTCTGGGATAATATTTAAAGCCAAATTGTTCTTCACTTCTTTTACAATTTTTGCAATAACTTTATTTTATTTAAAATCTAAAAATATTCTTTTTTATCTTCAAATTTTACTTTTGATTGGACAATCTTTTTTAATGTCTCCAATTAGAAAATTAGCAGATACTTCTAGACAATTACCTTTGAGAAGTATCTCAAGATTAATCTCAGATTCTCGTGAGGGAAGCGAAACTCTAGCAATGATTGGGATAAGAAAACCTTCTTTGCATTATTATTCGAGACAAATAGTTTATTATGAATCTAATACTAAAGAAGGATTAGTTAATCTTTCAGATAGGCTAAATAACGATAAAAGAAATAATTATGAGGATAAACCTAATTATGAATACAAATCGTTATTGGTAGTGATTGATAAATACTCTTCACGCGAAGAACACTGGTCAAATATAAATCATCAAAAATTGGGCGAATACGGGATTTATAATTTATGGCGAATTCAGAGAAGTGATTTGAATAAGTACTCAGAATTTTTAGTTAAAAAAGGTTATACATCTGACTGGGAAAATAGAAAAGTAGAGAAATTTTAACAAAGCTTCTTTTTAAGAAGAGCATTTTTAAGATCATTAAGACTGCACTTACTGGGGATTTCAATTTCATTCAAATCTTCAAGTAATTCGAGATCTATGACCGAATCTTCGGCTAAAAAACTAAAAACTTCATTAATGCTTATTCCCATATCTTGAGCCATCTCTGAGATTAGCCTTAAAGTATCTCTCCTCACAGAAATCCTGAGATTTAAGGGAATATATTCATTTTCAGGGTTTGCTGACTTCATAACCTAAATCTTAAGACATTATGTATTTATCAGGACATTTTCTTTACAATATTCATTAATCATGCATTTAGCTTGAAACATTTTAATTTAATACATTTAAAAGGATTTTTATGATAGGGACTGTAACTATTGAAATTAAAGTTGTAGTAAAAAGAATTTTTGATGCAATTTTTTGTTTCACTTCAAAAGCCTCTGCCATTAAAATTGTAGATATTGCCGTTGGGGTTCCAGCCTGTAGTATTAAGGCTGATGATTGATAGAAGTCAAAATTAAGAAGTTTGCTTATAAAAAAAACAATAAGAGGAAGGATAAATAATTTTAATATTATTGAGAATTTAATTTCTTCATTAAGATCAAAAATTTTACCTTTTTGATTTGTTATTATTCCTAGTCTTGTACCCACAATTATTATTGCCAAAGCAATGACTACTCTTGCGGGTATCCAAAGGTAATTGCCTAATATCTCGTCTAGATTTAAAAGATATGCCAAAAGTACGCCAATGATCCCTCTTGATGCAGGACTATTTATCAATGCGTTTAATAAGCCTTCAATATTTAGAAAGTTATTATTTTGGAATTTTTTTTGAAGAAAAATAGGACCAAATATCCAAGCGAATAGTGTTGTACCTAAATCAAATCCAATAGTAAAGTTAATAGTTGTTGAGGGTAAAAGAGCTATAGCAATTGGTATTCCAAGAAACGAAGTATTACCTATTAAGGCTGCCAACTGCAAAGTGTAATTTGAAAGCCTATTTTTAAATAATGGGAAAATATTTATTAGGATTATTAAAAATCCAATTAGAAAAAATGCTAGAAATGCACTTTTGATAAGGTTTATGTCTATACCCTCTTTTAATAAAAGACCCATTACACTTAACGGAATACCAAATTTTATTAAAGGTTTTGCAATATATTTAGAAATTTTTGGATTTTTTTTTCCAATAAAAAAACCAAAAATTAAAAAAGGAATAATATTTATAAAAAGAGAGTAGATGGTATTAATTAAATATTTATTAATGCAATATTAACTCGCCTTTGCATACTCAAAAAGTTTTTTTAAAAAGATAAATTATATTATTTTCCATATTGCTTTATCAGGAATTAGAGGAGATTTATATAAATCTTCTGGTTCTTTAGTCAAAACTCTCCAATTTGGAACTCTACAAGTGACATAAGCAGGACTTTCTATTAAAACTCCTGGCTTCTCGTCAAAAGTACAAGTAAAACCCTCTTTCCAAGAACCACCACTGTTAAGGCTACCTTTAAACCAAACCCAGCATTTTGAAGTTTTCAAAATCGACCAAAATTTAGTCCTATAGTATATTAAATTTAAAAAATAAATCTATAATTTAAAGCTATAAAGATAATTATTGCTGACTTAAGATTTTTGAAAAATATACTTTTGAGATTAATATCAAGAGATTTAAAATTAAGGTAATAAAATTTGCAATTAATATTGGTGTAGAAGAAATCTTGTAACCGTAAATAATCCAAGACAAGACTCCAATTATAAACATTATTAAAGTCGTCAAAGAAACATCATCTGCCTTTTTTGTTTTTAGAGTCTTAATTAATTGAGGTAGAAACGCCGCTGTTGTTAAAATAGCGGCAAAATATCCAAATATATCTACATTCATAAAAGTTTTAAAAACTATTCTTTAATTAAATCAAATAAAAATGCCATTGGATCTCTCATATTTGATGAATATCCAAGAACATCATTTGAAAAAAACTTATAAATAACTTGATTTTTATTATTTAATAAAAAGGATGCCCCTCTTTGAGGAAGATATTTCTCATCAAGAATATAATCCTTCCAATTATGGATTATTTCATTCATATTATTTAATCTAAATGTTGCTAATTCAAATGGTCTCAGATAACCATCCCCGAAAACTTGTTTAAAAGAATTTCCTGAAAATTTAAGGAAATTTAAAACGTCAATTTTGTCAAATTCTGAATAAATTTGCTTTGCTTTTCGGTCGCCAATATAACCTCTAAGGACTTCTTTAATTGTTTTAAAAGAATTTATACCAGATAACATTAAAAGCATATTGATCCAACCTCCTAAACCTATATCTAAACCTCTTGAAAGTCTTAGATTATTATGGATTTGATTATTAGAAACAACTATTAAATTTTTTTCAGGAAAGCCAGTAAAATTGCAAAATTTTTCTTTCCCATTTTTATTGCCAATAGCCATAGCAAAAATATCTAAATTTTTATCTAGATTATTATCCATAAGATTTTTTAAATTTATTGCATATTCAAAGCTGTCAAAGTCTCCCAATAAACCAAATAAAACAACTAATTTAAAATTTTTACTACCTATAAAGTTATATTCCTCTACAAGATTATTAAGATCATTTTGAAGTTTGTCAGTCACAATAGTTTCAATATTTCTTTTATAAATTATTCTGAAAAAATTTTCTTACTTTAAGTAGTATAAAATTTTACATGAAAAGGTTTTTAAAGAAATTAATTTAATGTTTTAAGATTTTATTATTTTAAGGTAAACATTTTGAAGTTATGACTGTAGGAATTTATTACGCAACTACAACTGGAAAAACAGAGGACGTAGCTGATCGTCTTCACAACTTTATTTCTTCAGCAGAGGCACCTAAAGATGTATCTGATGTTGATGATCTTTCTGAATTTGAAGGCCTTGATGGGATTATCTGTGGGATACCTACTTGGAACACAGGAGCAGACGAAGAAAGATCTGGAACTGCATGGGATTCAATCTTAGAGGATATTGGTGAACTAAGTTTATCAGGGAAAAAGGTTGCAATTTTTGGATTAGGAGATTCTTCTACCTATACAGAAAATTATTGTGATGCCATGGAAGAACTTCATAGCTACTTCACTAAAGCAGGCGCCGAAATGGTCGGTTACGTAGATAAGTCATCTTACACATTTGATGAGTCTAAAAGCGTCATTGGAGAAAGTTTTTGTGGATTACCTCTTGACGAAGATAGTGAATCTGATTTAACTGATTCACGGCTTGAAACATGGGCTTCTCAACTTAAAGGCGAAATCCCCTCATTGGCGTAAGCTTTCAAAGATATTAATCTTCTATTTGTAACATTTGTTCTTTATCAATATGTTTTATTTACATAAGTAATTAAATCTGTAAAGAACATGTAAAAAACAATAGTGATTAGCAATATGCTCAACTTGCTGTTTATTTAAATCAAGTGTTACAAACTTACGGAAAATCTGATGTCACCTATGACTGGTACGCAGGGAATTCTGGCGTAGTTGGCCGTTCAGGTAAATTCATAGCAGCTCATGCTGCCCATGCAGGCTTAATGATGTTCTGGGCAGGAGCTTTTGGATTATTCGAATTGGCTCGTTACGACGCCAGTATTCCGATGGGTGCACAGAAAGCAATTGTTTTGCCTCATCTAGCGGGTATTGGAATTGGTGGTATTGAAAATGGTGTTATTACAGAACCATATGGAATTGTTGTAATTTGCACATTACATCTAATTTTTTCAGCAGTATTGGGTGCTGGGGGATTATTACATTCCAATAAATTTGCAGGAGATCTTGGAGACTACCCAGAAAATAGTAAGCCACAAAAATTTGATTTTGAATGGGATGATCCAGATAAATTAACTTTTATTCTTGGTCATCATCTAATCTTTCTTGGGCTTGGAGCAATAATGTTCGTTGAATGGGCTCGTATTCATGGAATTTACGACCCAGCAATAGGATCTACAAGACAAGTTGTTTACAATTTAGATATCGCTGCTATTTGGAATCATCAATTTGATTTTTTAAAAATAGATAGTCTGGAAGACGTTATGGGGGGACATGCTTTTTTAGCTTTCCTGGAGATAATTGGAGGTGTTTTCCATATTTGTACTAAACAATTTGGAGAATACACAGAGTTTAAAGGAAAAGGATTACTAGGTGCTGAGGCAATTTTGTCATACTCAGTTGTGGGTGTTTCTTATATGGCTTTCGTGGCTGCTTTTTGGTGTGCATCAAATACAACCATATATCCAGTTGATCTATATGGAGAACCCTTAAAGCTTCAATTTGAATTTGCCCCTTATTTTACTGATACAGTAGATTTAGGTTCAGGAACGTACAGTTCAAGAGCTTGGCTCGCTAATACTCATTTTTATTTGGGTTTCTTTTTCTTACAAGGTCATCTTTGGCACGCACTAAGAGCAATGGGATTTGACTTTAAGAAAATTGGTCAAGCTTTTGACAATATTGAAAATACAAAAATTACTCAAAACTAGTTTGATCTAATTAAAAAACCTCTCTCCTAAGAGGGAGGTTTTTTTTATAGAATTATTTCATATATTCAAAAAATTAATGGATAATCTACGAGAAATTAACTGTAAAGAGATTTTCAAAAAGGCTTATGAAAATCGTTACACCTGGAAGAACGATTTTCATGGTTACAAAGGCAAATGTATTTTTTTGACTAATAATAATACTTACAAAGGTGACTTCGTATTAGGTAAAGACTTTAAACCAAATATTCAAAAAATAAAAGATGAAAAAGTTGCTAAAAGTATTGCTTCTCAATTATTTGAAGTTTGCATACATAGGGTAAAGAGAGAATTTGAATCAGTGCACTCGGAAAATAATTTTAATCTACTTAAAAATTCTGAAAGTGGGATTGAAATGAATGTTTCAGGTAAGAATCAAGGTGATAAATATAGAGTTAAAAATAACTGTATTAATATGGTCTACAGAAAAATTCATGGAACTATAATTGAAATTTTTGTGGAAGAATTTTTAAATACAGGAACTGGTTCTCTTAGTAAAAAATATAGTAGTCAACAAATTGATCCAGATACACTTGAGACAAATTCTCAAAAATTGGAATACGAGGATGAATTTCTAAATATGGGTAAAGACGATTATTGGATATTAAATTCGAGGACAATAAAATACTTAAACCAAAATCAAGAAGAAGAAACACAAAAGTTTGTTTTCGAGGATTTAGAATTATTAAATTAGTTTATTTATTCAACCAATCTAAACCCTTTATCAAGTAGTTTTTGATATAAAAGTCTTGCTCTAAAAGCTAAAATTTGCTCTTCATTTTCATTACTAATTACATGAAAATAATTATTATCTAATTTATTTTTGCTAAAGCATACGTTTGCTTCTCCTAATCTTAAAGTCCAGTTCTCTTCTTTGGCTAAATGTTGATTAGGCCCAAGATCCCAGGGACATTTTTCAGGATATTTTTCTCTTTTGGAACCCATATGATTAATTTGACTACCCAATATTAGTAAAAATTTAAAAGAATGGCTATGAAAAATAGTTGATAACTTTTCATAAAGTTGTCGTAAATTCTTTGCAATTAAAAATTTACCCTTTGGTCGCGATTAAACAATAAAATGGGTCTTTATTTAAAAAATTAAAAATATTTAGTGATGATTCAGTAAACTTTTTGATAATTTTTGGCTCATTAAATCCATTTGAGATTAATACTTTTCTTACATATTTGACCCTCTCTTCTTCAGTTGATGAAGTCCATATGTTAGGTGCTTTATGCCAAAATGCTCTGTTTGAAAAGGCAATAATAAACTTGCCCTTTCTACTCAATATTCTTGAAATTTCTTTGGTTAAATTCTCTGGATATTGTAAATATTGCCATGCGGCAACCATCAAGCAATAATCCACGCTTTCTTTATCTAACGGAATTTGTTGACTTAAATTAAAATTTTGTATCCAATAAGAATCAAACATTTTGTTTTTTTCAAGCTCTTGTTTGTTTAAACCATGTCCGATAACTTTTTTATATTTTTTCACTTTAGGTAAATAACTATCCCAACTGGACATTAAATCAAGGACAGTTGAATGATTTTCAATTTCTCTTTCATATAAATCTGAAAGGTTTTGCCTGAAGTTTTTATCTAAATGATAAACAAATTTTGGATCAGAATAAAATTCTTCATCATTCCTCTCATCAAGTTTTTTCCTTTGATAATTATTTAAAACTTCCAAAATAAGCAATTAATTGATGTATATCGAATTTAGTAAATAGAAAACATTATTGTGTTTTGAAAACTATTTTCAGTTTATTAAATTAGAAATTAAAAAAACTAGACATCTATTTAAAAAAAGTTAAATTAATAATTAACAATCTAATGAATAATGATTGAATACAAAAGAAGCAAAAAAAGTAGATCTAAAAATGCTCTTTTCAATCCCTACAAAAACGGAATAAGTACATACGATATGGCATATCTTTCATCAAAAGGAGCTTTAAAAAACAAAACTCTTCATCTAAAGGTTGATTCTAAAAAAGATTATTTAGCTGCATAAAAATGCCTTTTGTTAACATTTCGATTTCAACAAAGGTAAATGATAAGAAAAAATTTCTTGAAGAAATTTCAATTCTAATTTCATCGTTAACTAATAAATCAAAAAGATTCGTAATGACTAAATTAAATGATAATTCTGAAATGTATTTTGAGGATAAGTCACCTTCTTGCTTCTTAGAAATTAAGTCAATAGGTTCTTTAAATCCTTCAGAAATGGCTAAGCCAATATCTGACTTTCTATTTGAAAAACTTGGAATACCAATAGATAAGATTTATATTTCTTTTGAGGATGTTCCTGCTTCAATGTGGGCATGGAATGGAAAAACATTTGGTTAAAAATCAGGCTTTTAATTATTGATATGGAAATAAATAACTTATTTGATCTAAACAATTTTAGATCATCTCCTCAATTGAGTAAAAAACAATTGAAAAATCTACTGGAAGAGCTTGAGGCAAAGATCTTTCATGCTGATTGGATAACAATAGGAATAATGGCACCTTCTGATTTTGATGCTATTAGTGTATTAAAATCAATTTCAAAAAAATATTCTTCAATTAAATTTAGAGATCTAGATTACCTCAATGCTAATGGGAATGTTTTTTTAAAAGCAAATCAAAAAACTGGAAATGTTTTTATAAGATCTGAAAATGGACTTGGAGAGGGAATTTTAATAACTTGTCATTATGATGAAGATTCTCAAGAATGTGGTACTTATGGACCATTACCACTAGATTCTTTTACTTAAATATTCTTCTTTTAAATACGCTTTGTTATTATGAGATATAGAATTGCTCCAAATTTTTAAATTTTTAATATAGATGTTTTTTCAGGATATAATTCAAAAATTAAATAAATTTTGGTCTGCAGAAGGATGTTTAATAATGCAACCGTACGATACTGAAAAGGGCGCTGGAACTATGAATCCGCATACTTTTTTAAGGGCTATAGGACCAGAACCTTGGAGTGTTGCTTATTCAGAACCATGCAGAAGACCTACTGATGGAAGGTTTGGTGATAATCCGAATAGGGCACAACATTACTATCAATATCAAGTAATAATTAAACCTTCGCCGGACGGTATACAGGAAAAATATTTAACATCTTTAGAATCTCTAGGTATTAATCCCAAGAATCATGATATAAGATTTGTTGAGGATAATTGGGAGTCGCCAACTCTTGGGGCTTGGGGAGTTGGATGGGAAGTTTGGTTGGATGGAATGGAAGTTACTCAATTCACTTATTTCCAGCAATGC
The DNA here is from genome assembly GCA_003281185.1 of Prochlorococcus sp. AG-347-M15. Taxonomy (GTDB): domain Bacteria; phylum Cyanobacteriota; class Cyanobacteriia; order PCC-6307; family Cyanobiaceae; genus Prochlorococcus_A. Next base: position 94,166 of record QCCS01000003.1, on the reverse strand, counting down.
GGTGGAATAGATTGCAATCCAATCCCAATTGAAATCACATATGGATTAGAGAGGATTGCAATGTTCTTGCAGGATAAACAAAATATTTGGGATTTAAGTTGGAATAAAAATCTGAAATATAGTGATATTTGGCTCCAGTTTGAAAAAAGTCAATGTTCATATAATTTTAATGAATCAAATCCTGATAATCTCAGGAAATTATTTGAAATTTATCAGGACGAGGCTAACAGTTTAATTAAAAAGAAATTAACTTACCCTTCTCTTGATTTTGTTCTGAAATGCAGCCACACTTTTAACTTGCTTGATGCGAGGGGAGTTATTTCAGTTACAGATCGTGCTCAATATATTGAAAAGATTCGAAAGCTAGCAAGAGAAGTTGCATCTTCTTGGATAGAAGAAAGAGAACTTCTTAAACACCCATTAACAAAGAAATAATTAAGATCATAACTTTATAAAAAATTAGATAGTAACAAAAGATACATTGCTTTGAAACTTATAATTCTTTCTTCTTTAGTTACGCTCGATACAGTATAGTTACCCATTCTTATTGGGTTATTTTAGTGTGAGGTAAAATGAAACTCTTCCAACAAATGTTGGTTGCTGGTGCATCTTTGAGCTTAATAGCTCCAATAGCTGCTCAAGCTTCCGACGTAGTTAATCTTGAGGAAATGAACAGCTACACTCGTAGCCCAAAAAAATCTAAAAGAATTGACAGTAAATCATTCATTAACAAAGTTGATGAAGATATAGCAAACCTTCAAGGACCTATTGATGGCCCTGAAGTAAATGATTATAAATTTGAGGCTGGTACCTTCTCTGATACAACAACTCTTGATACTACAGCAGTTTTTGCTGCAACAAGAATTGACGGTGCTCACAAAGTAAATACGGCAGGCGCAACTGATACCCTTCAAACAATGTATACATACACAATGAATTTGAATACCAGTTTTACTGGTGATGATAATTTGTATGTTCGCCTAAGAACTGGTAACGGTAAGGTCAGAGATGGAAACGGTAGATCTATTGGTAGTTTTTATGAAAAGACTGCTTTCTACCATACTGATACTTACTCAGGTAATGTGGATGATCTTGCAGTTGATAAGTTGTGGTATACAACACCAATTGGAGAGAGCGAGAATTGGTCAGCAACATTTGGAGGGAAAATTGAAAACTACTATATGTATGCAGCTCCTGTCTCAATCTATAGACCAGGTTTTCATAAAGCTTTCAAGTTAGGCAGTCTTAGTGGTGCATTTGGAGCTAGTACGGCTACTGGTGTTGGTATCAAATATGCAGGGGACAATGGCTTTGGCGCTAGTACTAATATTGTTTCAAAAGGAGCAAATAGCTCAACAGGAGGTTTCCTAACAAATGAGGATGAAAGTAAGTGGGACACTATGCTTGCTTACACACAGGATCAATATCATGTTTCTTTGACGTTGTCACAGCAACATGAAGATTGGAGCTCATTCTCTTATTATGCTACCGATGCAGCCGCAACAGTTGACGAAGATGCTAATGCAACAGCGTATGCTGCAAGAGCATACTGGAGACCTGAAGAATCAGGTACAAAAGTTCCAGAAATATCTGTTGGATGGGATATCATAGATCTTACTGGACAATCAGATAACCATGTTAAACAGGCAACTAGCTATTTCGTCGGTTTAGGATGGCAAGATGTCATAAGGGATTCGGATTACTTTGGAGTAGGTTTTGGTCAGCCTTTAAAAGTTACAGCTACAAATGATGGTACAGCTGCTGATGATGAAGGTCTTGCACCTTTTATGTGGGAAGCAAGTTACCAATTTAAAGTAAATGATTCATTAACAATGATCCCTGCGGTATTTGGAGCAAATGACATCCAAAGCGCAACAGATCAAGATATCTTCGGAATGGCATTAACAACTAAGTTTAAATTTTAAATAATTTTTACTTAAAACAAAAAAAAGGGCAGTAATTCCCTTTTTTTGTTTAAAAATTAATTAAACACTTACCAACAATTTTCCCCTTCTCCAATTGGAACACATATGCTTGTCTTCGCTGCTTCATCGGCTAACCTTTGAGCCTCTGCATCGAGAATAAAATCAGCGTCCAAGGGCATATCTGTGTTCCATTCTTTTAATCCCCCTAGGTCACTTTCTTCTGCTTTTAAGTTTGCGTTGCCAGCGGTTGATAGAGCAATTGCACTTGTTGCTGCAAGAAATAAAGAAATTGAACTTTTTTTATTCATTCAAAAATAATTTTCTTCACTCATATTAATAACTTTAAAATTATTTTTCTAATTGGTGTATAAAATGATTCAAAATTAACTGCCTAATCTTCTCAAGAAATTTGTATATGATTTAAAAATAAGATCGACTTCATCTGATCTCCCATATTTAGTAAGTAATGATCTTGCTGCAGCGTCTAAATCAAACAAATATTCTCTATCTTCAATGCTTTTTACATAACTCTCAATCCAACCAATAAATGCTAATCTCTCACCATCAATAACCTCTTCTACAGAATGTAGAAATGTACTTGGATAAATTATTATTTCTCCTGCATTCAGCTTAAACTTTTCTTCTGAGTTAAAGCTTTCAATGGATAATGCACCGCCACCGTAACTGTCTTTACAGCTTAAGAAAATAGTAAAAGATAAGTCTGCTCTCCCAGAAGACATGTAAGCATTATCAACATGACGGCCATATTTCATGCCATTTTTAGATTTAGAGAATATTGTTCCATGCACCTTTTTGGGTAAAGCGAAGCTTTTGATTATTTCATTGCTAAGTATCTTTTTTGTAATCAATGCTGAAAACTTTTTTGATAAATCTGAATCTCTTTTAAGTTGTAAATTATTTTTTACTTTGGCGGCATGCTTCCCAGCGGTATGTTTGCCATTTTCCCATAATGAACCATTTTTGTTTAGATTTTTTCTAAGGATTTCTAGTTCTTCATTATTCAATAGATGATGCGTTAAATAATTCATTTTTTATAAAAAATGATACAAATTGGTGTATAGAAATTCCCTTGATGAGGCCTTGTCATGAAGATGGTTATAAAGTAACCATAGATACTATTTTGTAAAAGTGCAAAAACTAAAAAAAATACTTTATTCAGCACTAACATGTACATTGTTATTGAATGTTGGTTTACCAGCTAATTCAACAGAAAAAGAAGTAAAAGTTTTTTCGGGTAGACATTACAACACTGATAGGAGTGTCTACAAAAAGTTTGCAGAAGAGACAGGAATCAAAGTTAGGCTTATTGAAGCCGCAGGAATATCTTTAATTGAAAGACTTAAAAGAGAAGGTAAGAATTCACAAGCAGATTTAATTTTGCTAGTCGATGCAGCAAGAATTACAAATGCGGCAAAAGCAGGATTGCTTCAAAGTGTAGAATCAAAATCTTTAGAAAATGATGTTCCGATTGGGCTGAAGGATAAAAGTAAGGAATGGTATGCATTGACTAGAAGAGTAAGGGTTATGGTGGCTAATCCAAAAGTTGTAGATGTGACTAAAATTAATGACTACACTGATTTAGCTGATCCTTCTTTAAAAGGAAAAGTATGTCTTAGAAACAGGAAAAGTCCCTATAATCAATCCTTAGTCGCTAATCAAATAGTTAACAAAGGGGAATCAGAAACTAAATCTTGGTTGAACGGAATGATTTCTAATATTTCCCAACCTTTCTTTCCTGGGGATATTTCAATAATAAGAGCAGTTGCTAAGAAGAAATGTGGAGTAGGGATAGTTAATCATTATTATGTTGCAAGAATGCTAGCTGGTATTAATGGAAGAAGAGATGCTTTATACTCAAAACGAACAACTGTAATAACTCCAAATCCCGCACATGTTAATATTAGCGCTGGTGGTGTAGCCAAATACGCTAAAAATAGAGCTGAAGCAGTTAAGCTTCTAGAGTTTTTAGCTTCTCCGAAAGGTAGTAAAGGTCTCGCTGCTCCAACTTTTGAGCATCCATTGAAAGAAGTTAACCAAAACCCTATCGTTAAAGATTTTGGAGAATTTATTCCTGATAAAGTCACTATTGAGGATCTTGGGAGATATAATTCTGTTGCAATAAAATTAATGAAAGAAGCAGGTTGGAATTGAAAATTAACATAATAGGTGAGTTTACATTTCACTTTAAATTATGTAAATACTAAGAATAGGTGGAGAGGTGGCTGAGTGGTCGAAAGCGAATGATTCGAAATCATTTAATAGGTGTAACTATTCGTGGGTTCGAATCCCACCCTCTCCGTGATATTTCAAATCGTGCAATTTCTAGGAGGATTAAATTTTTAATACATATATGTTTTAAAAGCTATAAGCTGTTTTTGCCTTATTAAATTTAAATATTATTCTTAAATTCAGCCTAAAAGGGAACGTGCTTTTGCGGGTTCGTTAAGACTATTTAAAATCTATTCGCAAGTTAATAATAAATTCTAAGGTTCAGGGTTAACTCTCTGTTTTTTTTACGATAGTTTAAAGAGTAATCAAATTTTTAAAATTAATTTGAACTATTTAAATACTTTTTTACTATTACTTTTAGTGCTAGCTAATTACTCTAATCTTTACCTTACTCATTTCAAAAAAAGAAGATAATTGTACTTTTAAATTTTTTCTAGTTGTCGGTTTTTGTTGGAGAATTAGATTTGTGATACGAAATCCAGCTAAAATATCTTTTAGGATGCTCTCTAAGGTTCAATTTTTAAGCCATCAGCTAAGTCAATATTAAGTTTTTAATAATAGGGAAACTAAATTGAAAGGATTTTAATAAAGGCAAAAAATAACTAAAAGGGCTGAAAATATTGAAAATAAGACATTTAGTTTTCCCAAAATGGATCTGAAGTTAATGAAACTTTTAATAAACATTTTTTGCAATTTTTAATATCACTTATACAAGCCCGCACAGTCTCACCATTCACGTCTATTTCACATGCTCCACAACTTCCCGTTAAACAGCCAGTTGGGATCACTACACCTGCTTTTTTTGCAGTTGAGAACCAATTATCTCCTTCTGAGGCATATGTCTCAGTATTATTTGGCCATTCAATTTTAATGTTTGTTTTTTTCAATTTAAAAATGATGTGATATTTAAATGTTTATCAAATTCCCTTGCAAGATTATCAATTATTGACTCTCTTTTTTCTTTATAAGATATTGATCTCTTATTTAATATTGGCAAATTCTTGCTCTTTCTTATTAAATTTATATATTGGTCTCTCCAAATATCATTTTCAAAAATCCCATGAATGTATGTACCGGCAATAGTTCCTCCTTTTTTTTTCTCTATGTACCAACCAAGATTTACGTCTTTGAAGATAGGGTTAATCTTTGGCAAGTTTTGAGTGTTATCTAATTCAGTTTGGCCATTATGAATTTCAAAACCATTTACTTTAGATTGGCATGGCCATAAAGATTCGGAAGATATTTGACGGGTTAATTTTTCCTCAAAAAAAGTTGTTTTTAATGGCAATAAACCAATACCTCCAATTTTTTTTTCAGAGAAAGTTTTCGATCCCTCTTTTAAAAAAGGGTCCTCAAGGAATGTTCCTAACATTTGTAAACCTCCACATATCCCAATAATATTTCCCATATTATTTGAATATTCTCTTATGTCTTGAGATAGACCTGACTTCTCAAGAAATATTTGATCTTTAATAGTTTGTTTACTCCCAGGAAGAATTATAAAGTCATAATTTTTTAAGTTTTGCGATCCTTTTATCCACTCAATAAATAATGATTCTTCATTTTCCAATGGATCAAAATCTGAAAAGTTGCTTATGGAAGGTAATTTTATAATTCCAACTTTGATCTCAGGATTATTCAAATGGGATTTTCTTTCAAGCAAATCTAAAGAATCTTCTGGAGGGAATGAATCATTTAACCATGGAATAATCCCAATAACAGGTATTTTAGTTTTACTTTCTATCCATTTTTTTCCTTCTGCAAATAATGAAAGGTCTCCTCTGAATCTATTTATAATAATTCCCTTAATAAGTTTCTTTTCTTCAAGCTTCATTAATTCAAGAGTTCCAACGATTTGTGCAAATACACCTCCTCTTTCAATATCACTAACTAATATGCAATTTGCATTTAAATATTTCGCAACTCTTAAATTAGTAAGGTCTCTGTGCATTAAATTCATCTCTACCGGACTGCCAGCACCTTCGATAATTAATCGACAATTCGAATTTCGTTTATAAATAGACTTTAAACTTTTTTTAATTACTTCCCAGCCAGGTACAAACCAATCTTTATAGTAATTTACTGCGGTTGTGGTTCCTATACTTTTACCAAGGTGAATGACCTCGCTTGTTGAGTTTCCTTGTGGTTTTAATAAAATAGGATTCATCTCTGAAGAAGGATTAATGCCACAAGCAAAAGCTTGAAGTGCTTGTGAATATGCCATCTCTCCTCCATCCCAATCAACCCAAGCGTTGTTACTCATATTTTGTCCTTTAAAAGGGATTGGCTCTTCTCCTAAATTTTTAAGAATCCTGCAGATGGCAGTAACAGTTAATGATTTCCCTGCTCCACTGGAAGTCCCCAAGACCATTATTGGTTTCTTGTTAACATGCAATTTCTCTTTAAATACCATTAGTAATTTATATTAATTTTGGAATTTATTAATTTGTAAATTGAATTATAATTCGATAAAAAATTTGTGTTAATTCTAGCCTCTGCTTCACAATCTCGAAAGAAATTACTTGAAAACTGTAAGATTGAATTTATCCAAATATCAAGTGACTTTGATGAAACTACTATTGAAGAAAATAATATATTTAATTTAGCTTTAGAATTATCTTTTCAAAAGGCTACTAGTTTATCTGAAAATATTCAAAACTTATCATTGCCCGAAAAATTTAATTATGGTTCTTTGGAAATACTTGGGTGCGATTCAATTTTTGAATTTAAAGGAGAAGCTTATGGAAAACCATCTAATAAAGAAGAAGCATTTAATAGATGGAAAAAAATGTCTGGAGAATCTGGATTTTTACATACTGGTCATACTCTAATTATCGGGAATTTTGATTCAACTTCCAAAATTTTTAAAATCACTGAAATAATAAAAAAAATAGTAAGTTCAAGAGTTTATTTTTCTAAGTTGGAAGATTGGGAAATCAAGAGTTATGTAGATACAAATGAACCTTTATATTGCGCCGGAGGATTTGCTTTGGAAGGTATAGGCGGTAAATATATAGAAAAAATTGAGGGTTGCTTCAGTAATGTAATGGGATTAAGTTTGCCATGGCTTAGAGAAAATTTATATAGATAATAAAATTGAGCAAAAAAAACCCTATCCGAAGATAGGGCTTTTTCGGTTGAGATAGAAATTAATCTAGATCAGGCATTTCTAGAGCTGGTTCACTCTTTCTGTCGATTCCTTTTTCGAAACCAGCAGCGGCTGCTCTAGCACGTCCAGCATGCCAAAGATGACCAATGAATGTAAACCATCCTAGGAAGAATTGAGCTGCAGCTAACCATTGTCTTAAGTTAACAAAGTTAACAGCATTAGGCTCAGTAATAATTCCACCAACAGAGTTGATAGAAGCGTTTGGAGCATGAGTCATATACTCAGCTGCTCTTCTTACCTGCCAAGGCTGAATATCATTTTGGATTTTCTCAAGGCTCAATCCATTAGGTCCTCTTAAAGGCTCTAACCATGGCCCTCTAAAATCCCAAAATCTCATTGTTTCACCACCAAATATAATTTCACCAGTAGGAGATCTCATGAGATACTTACCTAGGCCTGTTGGTCCCATTGTTGAACCTACGTTAGCTCCAATTCTTTGATCTCTCACTAGGAAAGTAAAGCTTTGAGCCTGTGAAGCTTCAGCATTTGTTGGACCATAAAACTCTGAAGGGTAAGCTGTGTTGTTGAACCAGATGAAAGTTGAAGCAATAAAACTTGCTACACAAATTCCACCAAGAGCGTAACTTAATAGACCTTCACCATTCCAGATAAAAGCTCTTCTTGCCCATCCAAAAGGTTTGGTAAAGATGTGGAATATTCCTCCAATAATTGCAGTAATACCCACGTAAACATGTCCACCAACAATATCTTCAATGGAGTTAACACCGATTATTGAACCAGCTCCTCCCCATGGAGATCTGAATAGATAGCCAAGAATAACTCTTGGATCTAAAGTTGGGTTTACAAGTCTGACTTCACCACCGCCTGGTGCCCATGTGTCATATGCACCGCCAATAAAACACCAGTTTACTGACCATGCTAGTGCACCTACACCTAGAACAATCAAATGATATCCGAGGATATTTGTCATTTGATTTTTATCTCTCCAATCAGTTGAGAAAAATGGAAAATCTTCTTCAAGTTTTTCTGGACCAGCTAATGAATGGTAAATACCACCAAAACCAAGTACAGCAGAAGCTATCAAGTGAACCACGCCTGCTTGGAAAAAAGGCATGATATCAGTAACTTCACCACCTGGGCCTATTCCATAGCCAAACATTGCAACGTGTGGCATACAGATTAAACCTTGCTCCCACATTGGTTTATCAAAAGTAAAATGATTAACCTCAAAGAGCATCATTGCTCCCGCCCAAAAGACTATTAGTCCAGAGTGAGCAATGTGAGCTCCTAATAAACGTCCAGATAAATTGATTAATCTAGCGTTACCTACATACCAGGCATAACCAGTTTCCTCAATACTTTGGTTTGGAGCTCTTAATAAATTATTAAAGGGCGTTTCCACGTGGAAGAACCTCCTCAGGGAATACAAAGTTTTCGTGTGGTTGATCCACAGAAGACATCCATGCTCGCATACCTTCGTTCAAAAGTATATTTTTTGTATAGAAAGTTTCAAATTCTGGATCTTCTGCTGCACGGATTTCTTGGCTTACGAAATCATAAGCTCTTAAGTTTAGTGCTAAGCCGACAATACCAATTGAAGATGTCCACATACCCATAACAGGTACAAATAGCATCAAGAAATGTAAGAAACGCTTGTTTGAGAAGGCAATACCGAAGATTTGACTCCAGAATCTATTCGCTGTAATCATTGAATAAGTTTCTTCTTCTTGTGTTGGGTCAAAAGCTCTAAATGTTGAACTTTGAACCTTACCATCTGTATAAATACTTGTATCTTCATACAAAGTATTTTGTACTGTAGCTCCATGGATTGCACAAAGTAGAGCACCACCAAGAATTCCAGCAACACCCATCATGTGGAATGGATTTAAAGTAATATTGTGAAAACCTTGAATGAACAGAATGTAACGGAAGATGGCTGCAACACCGAATGAGGGTGCGAAGAACCAACTATGCTGTCCTAAAGGATAAATTAGGAAAATACTTGTGAATACTGCAATTACCGCTGAGAATGCTAAAGCGTTGTATGGTCTAATTCCAACAAGGCCAGCAATTTCAAACTGACGAAGCATAAAACCAATCAGGCCAAATACTCCATGTAATGCAACGAAGTTCCAAAGTCCACCAAGCTGTAGCCATCTTACGAAGCTACCTTGGGCTTCAGGACCCCATAAAAATAGAAGACTGTGTCCCATGGCATCACCAGGGGTACTTACAGCTGCTGTTAAAAAGTTACAACCTTCAAGGTATGAGCTTGCAACTCCATGTGTGTACCAAGAGGTAACAAATGTTGTTCCGACGAACCAACCACCAATAGCAAGATATGCGCAAGGAAGTAGAAGTAGTCCGGACCAACCAATAAATACAAAGCGGTCGCGCTTCAACCAATCATCGAGGACATCAAACCATCCTCTTTGTGGGGCGCTACCAACTGCGATCGTCATGAGAAATCGTTTTTAGCTTCGGGATACGCAGTGACTGTAACAAAGATTGATAGTAATGTGGGGAAATATTTGTATATCTGAAATGCCTTGTAAAGCTTTCCTGACTTTTTTATTAAAAATTAGGTAAGAATACTCCCTTAGTTTGTTAAATTATCTGAATTAGGCTCTAAAAAAAGATAAAAATGAATTCAGACCTCACGTCATTCGATAAAATCGAACAAAAAATTGGTGGATCAAGAAAAATTTCAAATTATATTATTGGAGGAATGTTGACTATAGGAGGTATTGGTTTTCTTTTGGCCTCTATATCTAGCTACACAGGAAGGGATTTATTACCTTTAGGAAATCCCTCAACTTTATTGTTTATCCCTCAAGGAATCATAATGGGAGCATACGGGGTAATAGCTAATTTATTAAATTTTTACTTATGGTATTTGGTTTATATAAATTTTGGTTCAGGGAGTAATTATTTTGATAAATCATCAAAATCTGTAGAAATAAAAAGAAAAGGATTATTTAAAGATATTGAAGTTAAATTAAATTTTGATGAAATTAAATCGGTTAAATTAGACATTAGTGAGGGATTTAATCCTAGAAGAAGAATTGCTCTAGTACTAAAAGGTAGAAAAAAACCCCTCCCTTTAAGCGGAGCAGGTGAACTTAAACCACTGCTTCAAGTTGAAGAAGAAGGAGCTCGTCTGGCTAAATTTTTGGATGTTAATTTGGAGGGTTTAAAATAAAAAAAAAATATTTTTTAAAAACATTATCTTTAATACAGGTTTTGTTTTTGGTGCAAGCTTGTAGTTATAAAAATAAGATTGATTCAAATTATTACTGCCAAAAACTTAAATTTGATTGTATTCAAAGTAATAAAGTGGTGCATTTCAAAACTACAAAAGGTGATTTTGAGGTTAAATTATTTGGTAAAGATAACCCAGTAACAGTATCAAACTTTATAGAAAACATAGAAAATAATATTTACGTAAATCAAAAATTTTATAAAATAATCAATTTTGCCCAAATAAGGTTTATACATGGTGGTGTTAAACGAGAAAATAAACTTTATATTGAACCAAAACAAAACTTGCATAAGGCAAGTCCATCCATACCTTTAGAAATAAAATTTAAAGAAGAAATCAACCCAAGATATCATTATCAAATAAAAAATCCTAATGAAACTAGAAATTTAGTTAATACTTTTGAGAGCGGTTCAATCGCTATGGTTAAGAGTGGTAAGAATAAGTCTTCATCTACTGAATTTTTTTTTGTAACTAGTAAGATCCCTGAACTCGATGGAAGATATTCGATTTTTGGAAAGATTATTAAAGGACTAGATGTACTTAAAAAAATAAATAAAGAAGATTACATCAAAGCAATCCAGATTTCTAATTAAATTTCTAGAGAATATTTGTTTATTTTCAACATTTCTGTATTAACTCCCGAAGAGCGTTTAAGAGCTACCTTACCAGTCCTCGCTATTTCAAGGATGCCATATGGCTCGAGTAATTTCTCTAGAGCAACTAACTTCCCAGGATCTCCAACTACCTCGAGAGTTAATGCTATATCTGATACATCAACAACTTTTGCACGGAAAATCTGTACTATATCAAGGATGTTACTCCTTGTATCTTCTTTAGATGAAACTTTTAGTAACATCAATTCCCTCTCTACGGCCGCGAGATTAGTAAAATCTACAACTCCCAGAACATTAAATAATTTATTAAGTTGCTTAGTCATTTGTTGAAGAGTTTCATCATCACCCTCCACTACCATTGTTAACCTTGAAATCCCTTTAGATTCCGCAGGTCCTACTGCAAGGCTATCTATGTTGAAACCCCTTCTAGCGAAGAGACCTGAGATTCTGCTCAAGGCTCCAGATTCGTCTTCTACAAGGACTGATAATGTATGTTTCATATTTATTTTAAAAGGTTTTTAAATCTCTAATCCATTCATAAGAGATTCTATTGAATATTGGAGGATCTTCATCATGGATACAATGCCCTGAATTGGATACTATTTTTAATTTTACCCATCTATGGAATTTTGCAATCTTTTTACCAACAAACAAAGGTATGAAATTATCTTTTTCTCCCCAAATTAATAAAAAAGGAACTTTTCTTGAGGCGTTAAGTTTTCTTAAAAGGTAAGAAGCCTTAAATTTTTCATCTCTTGAAGACATTCCTATACACATCGCTCTTAATGATCTAGCTGAAGTTCTCCTTAGAACTGGTTTTGTTACCAAATCTATTAATTCGTTATCGATATTATCTTTTTTGAAATAGGCAGAATTTAGTCCCAGTTTTATAACACAAAATTTGTTTATTAAAAATAAAATAATCTCCAAAGGAAAAAACATAAAAAATATTCTTATGCATTTATCTTTAAATTTTTTCAATAAGGATTTTTTTGTTTTCGACTTTTTATTTTCTTGAATTTGATCTGGCAAAGGCGATGCAATAACTTTTGCAATCTGATCTTCTAATGTAACGGCACATGTTAAGGCAACTAGTGATCCAAGGGAATTGCCAATAAGAATAACTTTCCCAGAATTCTTTGGTCTTATTACCTGTTCAATAAAGTCTTTCACTTGATTAGACCAAATCTCATTATCTAGTTTTCCAATTTGTCTAATCCCAGGTTGATCTGAATCTCCAAATCCAATTAAATCTAAAGAATATGAGGCGTAATTCCTTTTCGCAAAATATTCTAAATTATTTCTCCAATGTTTTCGACTTGCTCCAAATCCATGGAGAAAGATAATTGGGATCTCATTTTCTTCGCCTGTAACACTCCAACAAATTTTAAAACCATTCCAATTCCAGTAATTAGGAATGTTTATATTTTTTTTTAAATTATTATTCATATACTTAAAAATTTTCAAGATATTTGAATTATCTACATTTTTAACAAATAAATGTATTTTGAATGTAAATTATAGTAATCATTAAATTTTACTATGGCTAAAGAAATTTTTAGTATTGCAGCAGTTTTTTGGATACTAATACCAATAGGATTAGTTGGTGGTGTTTTGTTATTAAAGTTTCAGGGAGACTGATTCTCACAGATACATCACAATTTGAGTTATGGTCTTAAAGTTAAGTAAATCTTAAATATGAAGATTCTTTTAGTAGGAGCAACAGGGACACTTGGTAGACAAATAGCAAAGCAAGCTATAGAAGATGGACATGAAGTAAGATGCTTTGTAAGAAATCCAAGAAAAGCTTCCTTTCTACAAGAATGGGGTTGTGAGCTAACAAAAGGTAATTTATTAAATTCTTCTGATATCGAATATGCATTGCAAGATATTGAAGTAGTTATTGATGCAGCGACTAGTAGGCCAGATGATCCTAAAAGTATTTATGAAATTGATTGGGATGGAAAACTTAACTTATTCAATGCTTGCGAATCTTTAAAAGTAAAACGGGTAATATTCCTTTCTATCCTCCTAACAGAAAAGTTTAGAAATGTTCCTTTAATGGACATTAAATTTTGCACTGAAAAACTTCTTGAAAAATCTGATTTAGACTATACAATCTTCAAATGTGCAGCTTTTATGCAAGGAGTTATTGGTCAATTCGCAATCCCAATCTTGGATAGTCAAGCAGTGTGGATGAGTGGGACCCCAACTAAAATTGCTTATATGAATACTCAAGATATGGCGAAAGTTCTTGTAGCAGCAGTAAATAATCCAAAAACTCATAGAACATCATTGCCATTAGTAGGTCCCAAAGCATGGGATTCAAATGAAGTTATATCTTTATGTGAAAAATTTAGTGAAAAAAAGGCTAAAATTTTTAGAGTTTCCCCCTTCCTTATTAATGTCACTCAAAAAGTGGTTTCCTTTTTCCAAGATTCTCTTAATGTTGCTGAGAGATTGGCTTTTGCTGAAGTAACAAGTAGCGGTGAATCATTAGATGCTGACATGAGCAAAACTTACGAAATATTGGAACTTAAAAAAGAGGATATGACCTCACTAGAGAGTTATATAAAGGAGTACTATCAACAAATACTTAAAAGATTAAGGGAAATGGAAGCAGATCTTAATATTGAAGAAAAAAAGAGATTACCTTTTTAATATTGCAATTTTAGAATTAGATAGTATATTTGTACTATATTTAATATTATTAACCTATGTCTGTTTCTAAGTCTAAAAACCTTGAACGAAAACTAGATAATTTTGCAAAAGAAGCAAGAAATGAATTGAATAATGTTTGCGGATCTTCATTATGGGAAAGCCTTGGGTTTGTTTTTTTTGATCAATTAGAAGATTCTGAAAAAATTGCGAAAGCAAATTTTTACTATGGACAACTTCAAATAATTAATGAAATTAAATTTTCAATTTGAATTGAATTGCATATTTTTACGTATGTAATTTTTTTTAAACCAATTTTGGCCAATCTTTTTCTGATAATATGTATTTAGTAAAAGATTAATTAATGATTGAAACTTCAGGTGTAATAGAAAAAGAGCAGGGAAATGGATTTTATTTGGTTACCTTAGAGCAACCTGAAGGGCATCAATGTTTATGTAGAGCTGCAGGTAAATTGACTAAATTTAGAATTAAATTATTAGCTGGAGACAAAGTCTTAGTTGAAATAAGTCCTTATGATCTTTCTAGAGGGAGGATAACTTATAGAGAAAGAAATGCAGGTGGTGCTAAACCTACAACCAATAAAAACAATCCAAAGAGAAATAATAAGTAAACAGTTAACTTAGATAATATTTTTTATCGCTTCTTTAAACTCACTTCTTTGTTTAACACCTTGCCATTGTTTTTTTAATAATTTTTCTTTAAAAAGTTGAACAGTTGGTGTGCCGTTGATACCAGCTTGTTTTGCAATATCTTGATCTTTATCAATATCTATTTCAACGCCAAGAACTGCACCATCAAGTTCTTTGATTACCCTTTTTAACTGAGGTTTTAAAACATGACATGGGCCGCAGCTTGGGGAACTAAAAATTACTAAGATAGGTTTTTTACTCTCGTGATAAAGTTTCCTTAGTGCATAACTGCCTTTTTGCCATTCAGAATTTGAATCGAAAGTATCTTCATTGACTTCTTCTTCATTAAAATCTGATGAATTAAGTTTTTTTTCTGGTTCGGGTGTTTCTCTGACTATAGTTTTTGCCAAGTTTTTCTCGGCTAGCCACCTTTCGGTAGCTAATGCTGCCATGCATCCAGTTCCTGCAGCGGTAACTCCTTGTCTCCACTCAGAATCAACAACATCGCCTGCTGCGAAGATGCCTTCAATAGATGTTTCTGGTCTTCCTGATTTACAAGCAATATATCCTTTATTATCTAAATCAATTTTGTTGTCTAAGAACTTCGTATTTGGTGTGTGCCCTATCGCGTAAAAAAGACCTTTTATATTGATTTGCCCTTTACCTTCTTGAGAGTGAATAGTTTCTATTCTCTCAAGCCATTCAGAACCATCCGCTTTATCAACTTTTGTGTTCCAATGAATTTCTATCTTTGGATTAGCTTTTACTCTATCTACCATTGCTGCGCTGGCCCTTAATTTTTCTGACCTAACAATCAAATGCACTTTGCTTCCATACTTTGTGAGATATGCTGCTTCTTCACATGCAGAGTCTCCACCTCCAATAACAGCTAATTCTTCATCTCTAAATTGCGGCGTCGCTCCATCACATATTGCACAAGCACTTATTCCTTTACTCCAAAATTTATCTTCATTTATCACGCCTAATCTATTTGCACTTGCTCCAGTTGCAATAATAATTGAGTTAGATTTTATAGTTCCTTCTAAAGTCTTTAATTCAAAAGGATGTGAATCAATATTTATTGAGACAACATCACTTTCGTATAAATTAGTTCCCCATCTTTCTGCTTGAGCTTTCATTAGATCCATTAACTCAGGACCTAGTACACCATCTGGGAAGCCTGGATAATTTTCAACAAATGTTGTAGTCATTAATTGGCCACCAGGAATTCCACCAGAATTAAATCCAGTTACGAGCAAAGGTTGAAGATTTGCTCTTGCTGCATATATTGCCGCTGTATAACCAGCAGGTCCAGAACCTATAATTACAACGTTTTCTACGTTTGAAGCATTTTCTTTATTTTCCATTTATTTTTTAATTTCACTACTAATATTAATAAACAAACCCAAATAATGTAGGGCGGATTTCACTCGATAGATTTATTACTCAATCGTTGACTTTTTGGTCTAATAACTTTTTTAATTCTGTTGGGAAATTAAGAATAGAATCTTTTAAATTTTCGTTCTTTTCTCCAATATGTAATATCCACTCTCTAAATTCTTCTGCGATTGCATAACTGTCTTCATACCTTTCTAAAGTGTCCATTGTTGAAATTCTATTGGTTGCCCAACAGGTCGCTATGTCGATCCTTTTTCTAATGAAATTGTCCATTGAAAGATTTAAGCTGTATATAGATAAACACATCAGAGAACTTATGTATTGTCTAATAAGTTACAACTTTGTACTTCCAAACAATAATTTAATCTTTAATTAATATTTGAGTCAATTTTTGGGGAAATTATAGAGAAAATATAAAGAAAATATAAAGAAATAGAGTTAAACTGCTTCGCTGTGATTTGCAAGTAGCCTTTCAACTTCATCAAAACCCTCTTTAGCGGAATTTATTGCAAGTTCCTCGCTAACTTTTTCTTCTGATATTAATTTTGCGGATATTTTCTTTAAAAGAGTTTCTTTCTTTTCTCTTAGTGAACTAACAATTTCTTCTTCAATGATAGATTTTATTGCTTTAGAAATTATTTTTTTATCATTTGCCTCCTCGAATGTGCCCTGAACTAATTCTTGAATAAATAATCGATGAACCTCACTACTCCTTAGAAAGCTTTCTGTGGCATTAATAATTCCTTCAACAAGAGCTTCATCTGGTTCAGAATCATTTTCTGCCAGCTTAAATTCCCAATCTAAATGTCTTCTTTGCCAACCTGCCGAGTGGAGACTAGGCATGACTGTCTGTGAATAAGTATCAACTGACATTTCATAAATTCTCTCTGCTAATTTCTCGCACCAGTCTTTACCATGCTTTTCTAAATTTTTCTGCATAGCTTGCCTCGGAACAGCATGACCACCATGATGACTGTGGCACACTCCATCAGGACATTCGATTGCTTTTATACTCATTTGATTTTTTAGTACTTATATATTCTAGATAGCTATTTTTTATAGAAAAGAAAATATATTTTTAACAAAAATCCAAGACTTTTGACTTTCTTCAATTTATATTTAGTATGTTAAAAAAATAAATAAATTGACAAAGATACTTATTCCTTCCGAAACAAGCTCTGGTGAAAGGAGAGTTTCAGCTACACCAGAAGCGGTAAAGAAATTAAAAAGCCTTGGATGTGATGTTTATATTGAAAGTTCAGCAGGAAAATTATCAGGATTTAGTGACTTATCATATGAAGAATCGGGCGGAACAATAATAAACAACGTAGATCAAAAAATTTGGGGTGAAGCTGACTTAATATTTTGTGTTCAAACTCCATCAGAGGATAATTTAATTAAGTTAAAGAAAGGAGCTGTTCTTCTTGGTCTTCTTAATCCATATGGTAACAAGGAGCTTCTTAGGATTATAAATAGTAATAAGATTTCAGCTTTATCACTAGAGTTGCTTCCGAGGATTAGTAGAGCTCAATCTTCTGATGTACTTTCTTCACAGGCCAATATTGCTGGATATAAAGCAGTTCTTTTGGCTGCAAGTGAGTTAGATAGATATTTCCCAATGCTTATGACTGCAGCAGGGACAGTCCAACCTGCAAAAGTAGTGGTTCTTGGTGGAGGTGTTGCAGGCTTACAGGCAGTTGCGACGGCGAAAAGACTTGGAGCAATAGTTTTTGTATCTGATATTAGACCTGCTGTTAAAGAACAAGTAGAGTCCCTCGGAGCAAGATTTATAGAACTTCCTGAAGTTGAGGAAAAGCCTGGAGAGGCAGGAGGTTATGCAAAAGCTGTAACACCCGAATTCCTCTCAAAACAGAAGGCGACTTTAACTAAATATTTATCTGAAGCTGATGTTGCTATATGTACTGCGCAAGTTCTAGGTAAAAAGGCCCCTGTTTTAATAGACTCACCCATGATTGAAAAAATGAGGCCTGGAGCAGTAGTTATTGATTTAGCAGTTTCTCAGGGAGGGAACTGCGAAGGAACAAAATCAAATGAAACTATTATCAAAGATGGGGTAAAACTTATAGGGGCGGGCGAATTACCCTCTTCAGTTCCTTATGATGCAAGTACACTTTATGCTAAGAACTTAACATCTTTGATTACACCATTTATAAAAGATGGTCTAATTAAATTAGATAAAAAGGATGAACTCATTTCTGGATGTTTATTAAGCGATCAAGGAGTTGTTCTTCAAAATAAAGTTTTTGAAAATTGAGGTTTTAAAATTATGTCTTTTATAAGTCTTCTTTGGGTTCTTTTACTAGGTAGTTTATTAGGTCTCGAGTTAATTGGAAAAGTTCCTCCTACTCTTCACACACCTCTAATGAGTGGAGCAAATGCAATTTCAGGAATAACGATGCTTGCAGCCTTGACTTTAATTGTAAAAGCAGAAGGTAACGTACCACTTTTAATAATTGGTTCAGTTTCTCTTGGATTTGCTCTTTTCAACGTTGTAGGCGGTTTCTTTGTAACTGATCGAATGCTCGCGATGTTTAGTCGAAAACCATCAAATAAGAAGTAATTTTTAACATGAATCTACCTGTAATCATTAAATTCGTTATTGACCTTCTAGCAGTACTTTTACTGGCTTTGGGAATAAAAGGATTGTCAAAAGTAAAATCAGCAAGGGATGCCAATAGATTAGCTGCATTTGCAATGTCGCTATCAGTAGTAGGATTACTTTCTTATTACTTAGGCACTTCTGGAATTGCTATTCAGTCTTGGATTTGGATAATAATTGGATCAATCTTAGGAAGTTTATTCGGAGCAATTCTTGCAAAAAAAGTACCTATGACCTCCATGCCTGAAACAGTGGCATTGTTCAATGGTTGTGGAGGAATGTCATCACTTTTGGTGGCCTTAGGAGTAGCTATTTTTCCTATATCTGGTGGCCAAGAAAATTTAGATTTTTTTAGGACACTGATTAACGAAGTTTCAATATCTGTTTCTATATTTGTTGGTGCCATAACTTTCACAGGTTCAATTGTGGCGATGGCAAAGTTACAGGGTTGGTTGTCAACTCCAGGATGGACTCAGAGCAAAGTTAGACATTTTGTAAATATTGTTTTTGCAGTTGCTTCCTTGATAGCCTTTTTTGATTTGATAAACGGCAATACAAGTTCTATTTGGCTATTAGTTATTGTTTCTTCTTTATTAGGTATTGGAGTTACTTTACCAATTGGTGGAGCTGATATGCCAGTCGTTATATCTTTATTAAATAGTTATTCAGGGATTGCAGCAGCAGCAGCAGGTTTCGTTGTAGATAGTCAGCTTTTGATAGTAGCAGGCGCAATGGTTGGAGCCGCAGGTCTAATACTTACTCAAGTAATGTGCAAGGGTATGAATAGATCATTGGTCTCAGTTCTTTTTGGAGGATCTTTATCTGCACAAAGTACAGCTTCTTCTGGTTCTGGAGAATACACAAATATAACTTCTTGCAGTGTTGAAGAATGTGCATTGACTTTAGAGGCAGCCAACAAGGTAATTATTGTTCCTGGTTATGGTTTGGCTGTAGCTCAAGCTCAACATACTTTAAGGGAAGTGACAAAAAAACTAGAGCAAACCGGTATTGAAGTTGTTTACGCAATTCATCCTGTAGCAGGTAGGATGCCTGGACATATGAATGTCCTTTTAGCAGAAGCAGATGTTCCTTACGAACAACTTAAAGAGATGGACGTTGTAAATCCTGATTTTCCAGCAACAGATGTTGTTTTAGTTTTAGGAGCAAATGATGTTGTTAATCCTCAAGCTAAAAATGATAGCTCTTCTCCTTTATATGGCATGCCAGTTCTTGATGTGCAGGAAGCAAGAACGGTATTTGTGATTAAACGTGGTATGAGTGCAGGTTACTCCGGAATAAAAAATGATTTATTTGATTTACCAAATACTTCAATGGTCTTTGGTGATGCAAAAAAGGTACTGAATGATTTGATTGGAGAATTAAAGGATCTTGGGGTTGGAGAGAAATAATAGTATATCTTTTAGGTTTTCAGATTACGTAAAAAATAAGCCATTTCGAGAAGTTTTACCTTGGATAGGTGGCGACTTACAAACTATGAGAGATACTTTTGTTATTGATTTTAGTAAATCAAAAAAAAATAAAAAAATATTCTTTCCGATTAATAAAATTCTTTCTAAAAAATTTGAATGTGATTATCTTCTAGGTTTTTTAGAATTACCTGAAAACTTAGACTTACTTAGGGGTTTTGTAATCGTTACACATGGTTTAGGTGGCTCAACTAAACGGTTTGGTTTAAGAAGAATCTCTAGGAAATTAGCAAATAATGGTTTTGGAGTTCTTAAATTAAATCTGAGAGGATCTGGATCTGCGAGATATTTAGCTAAAGGAAATTATTGTGCTAGATGCTCTAGTGATGTTATTTCAGCAATTAATTATTTTAAGAAATTCATTAATTTAGAGTTTAAAGATCTCATTAAGATGAATAATCTTCCAATTTACGGAGTTGGATTATCTTTAGGCGGAACAATTCTTTTAAATGCCTGCCTAGATTATGATGAAGACAAAGAAAAACTTTTAGATGGACTTGCCTGCGTGAGTACCCCTTTAGATTTATCTTCATGCAGTCTCTGTATTGAAAAACCTAGAAATTATATCTACCAAAAATGGTTACTTCACCGCTTAAAAAATCAGTTATGGGAGGGATTTAATGATGAAGGCAAACTCCTTGATAACGAGAAATTAAGAATAAAAATTAGAAATTTAAAAAGTATAAGAGAATTTGATCAGAAATTTACAGCTCCTAGTTGGGGATTTAATTCTCTAGAGGATTATTATATTAAAGCTTCTCCAATATTTAGAATCCAAAACTCAATAAAAAAATTACCTCCAATGCTTTTTATTCATGCCAAGGATGATCCTTGGGTTCCATATAATGATACTTTGACTTTAAGAAAAGAATCTAATGATATATTCACTGTTTTCATAACCGAAAAAGGAGGTCATAATGGTTTTCATTCGATTAATGGCTGCTGGTCAGACGAAGTCGTAAAGAACTGGTTTATTAGTATCTAGGAATATTTAAAAATGGTGTTTTTTTAAAAATCCATTTTTCAATTGGCTTACCGTTAATAATATGTGAGGTAAAAATTTCAGAAATTTTTTCTGGAGAAACTTTCTCATACCAAATACCATCAGGCCAGACAAGAAGAATTGGGCCGTTCTTACATACTCTTAAACAGTCAGCTTTTGATCTCAATATATGAACGTTTTTTGTAGAGGGATCATTCTCAAATTTTTTTAAAGTCTTTTTCAGACATTCCCATGCTTTTTGACCTTCATTGCCTTTAAAGCATTTCTGTTTTGTGGGTGTTGCGCATAGTAGAAGATGTTTTTTTATATTCACTTTTATCCAATACTTACGTATTTTTTCCCTTTTTTAATTTCTTGCTTAACAAAAAGTCTGGCCCAATTGTCTACCTCAAGAATATCCTCCAATTCGGGACTCAAATTCAAATTCTCCATATGTGATTCACAAGCTTTACTTATAAATGTTGGAATTTCTTGAAAAGAAATTTTTTCTTTGAGGAATTGTTCAACAGCAATTTCATTAGCAGCATTTAAGACTGCAGGCATAGTCCCAGAAGACTTTCCTGCAGCATAGGCAAGCCCCATGCATGGATATTTAAACTCGTCTGGCTCTTTAAAAGTTAATTTTCCAATTTCACTTAGGTTTAATCTTTTCCAATTTGTTTTAAATCTTTCAGGCCAACTCATCGCATATAAAATGGGTAGCTTCATATCTGGCCAACCTAATTGAGCTAATACTGAAGAATCTTCCATCTCAATCATTGAATGAATAATACTTTGAGGGTGGATAACTATTTCGATATTTTCGTAAGAGGTCCCAAATAAATAATGAGCTTCTATAACTTCTAATCCTTTATTCATAAGAGTTGCAGAATCTACAGTTATTTTTTTACCCATATCCCAATTAGGATGTGAAGTCGCATCTTCCACTTTGACATGCTTTAAATCCTCAACGGCCCAATCTCTGAAAGCACCACCAGAAGCTGTTAAGTGTATGGCTTTTAAACCTTTAGGCATTACTCCTGTTGAAAAATCTGCATTTTCATAATTAGGTAATCCTTGTAAGCATTGAAAGATAGCAGAGTGTTCTGAATCAGCAGGTAATAGCCTACTATTATTTTTCTTTAATGCAGGAATAACAATTGGTCCTGCCGCAATTAAAGTTTCTTTGTTAGCAAGTGCAATATTTTTCCCAGCATTAATTGCTGACATTGTTGGAATTAAGCCTGCACAGCCTACTATCCCCGTTACCACAGTATCTGCCTTATCCCATGCTGCAACTGCGTTAATTCCCTGCTTTCCACCTAAAACCAAGGGAGCATCATCCAAATCTAAGTTATTAATATTATCTTTTAAATCTTCTATAAGACTTTCATCCTCAATTGCAACTACCTCTGGTTTATGTGTTTTAACTTGTTCAGTTAATAAATTAATATTTCTTCCTGCAGAAAGAGCTACGGCTTTAAACTTATCAGGCTGCTCACTAGCTATTTCGAGAGTTTGAGTCCCTATTGAACCAGTAGAACCGAGCACAGTAATGTATTTCAATTTTCTGTTATATTTCTAATATCTTCCCATTTAAAGGTGTATTTAAAAAACAAAAATTTCAAATTGGTTTTTTTCTTAAAATTTAGACCCTTATCCATCTTGTTATTTCCTTTGATTGATCAATAAGTTCAATACCTTTTTCTTTTAAAAAATTTCTTATTTCATCGGCCTTCGCATAATTCTTTTCCATTTTTGCTTTCAATCTTTCATTAATTAGAAATGATATTTCTTCTTCTGTTATTTTATTTTCTTTTACTAAAACTTCTTTTTTAAGACCAAGTACCTCAGTCAACTTTGCAAGAGTTTTAAAATTTTCAAGTAGAAAGAATTTTTGATTTAGGTCTATTTTAAAACCTTCAACCCTTTGAAATTGGTTTAAAAAGTTTTTTAATGGTTTCGCTAAATCGTAAATAATTGCAATAGCACCTGCTGTATTGAGATCATTTCCCAGAGCCTCAGAAAATTTAAGCGTTTTTTGAGATAATTCAAAACTTATTTTCTCTTTATATTCTTCTTCGATAGATTCATCTTTATCAATAGATCTAAAAACATCCTTTGTAAGATCCATAAAAGAAAGGGCTACATTAATATTTTTCCAAGCTTCTGAAGCACTCCTTAAAGCTTCTTCAGTAAAATCAAGTGGTTTTCTATAATTGACAGTCATAACAAAATATCGCAAAGTCATAGGGCTTATACCTGACTTAATTAGCTCTCTGATAGTTTTAAAATTTTTAAGGGATTTACTCATCTTTTGTCCATTTACATTGACCATCCCATTGTGTAACCAATAGTTCGCTAGCTTTTTGCCATTGGCTGCTTCTGATTGGGCGATTTCATTCTCATGATGTGGAAAAATCAAATCAGAACCACCTAAATGGATATCGATAGTATCTCCTAATTCATCTTTAACCATCGCCGAACATTCAATATGCCATCCAGGCCTACCTTTACCCCATGGCGAATCAAAAAATGGTTCATCATCTTTGGCTTTTTTCCATAGCGCAAAATCTTGCGGATTAAGTTTTTTACTATTTTCCTCATTAACCATTCTTCCTTGCTGATTGATATTTTGTTCTTGTAAATTTTGATTACTTAGCTTTCCATAATTTTTATTTTTGAAAACAGAATAATAAACGTCTCCATCCCTAGAGTATGCATAACCTTTGTCCTCAAGGATTGTTATGAAGGAGCAGATATTGCATATATGATTCGTTGCTCTTGGCATGCTATCCGGACGCATTATCCCTAAAGAATCCATATCTTTATGAAATTCAATGATATTCTTTTCAGATACTTCCTTCATTGAACTGCTTTCTTCTTTCGCTCTTTTTAAGATCTTGTCATCAATATCTGTAAAATTTTGAACATACTTCACTTTGAAATCACTGTAAATTAAAAATCTTCTCAATACATCCCAAGCGATATAACTTCTGGCATGACCAAGATGACATAAATCATAAACAGTTACCCCACAACAATAAATTTTTACTACATCATCAATAGGCTTAAAAACCTCAACTTTTTTGCTTAAAGTATTAAAAAGTTTGATCATCTTAAAATAAGTATTTCATAAGGTTTATTTCGTCTCCATCCAATTGTCCCCAATTCCAATATCAACTAAAAGAGGCACATTTAATTTTACACAATCTTCCATAGTCTTCTTTACTAATTTCGTCGTAATTTCCAAAGAATCTGGTTCAACTTCAAACAATAATTCATCATGTACTTGTAAAAGCATTTTTGCTGGAACATTCATTTCTATGAATTTTTTATTTAGTTGAACCATTGCAATTTTAATAATGTCTGCACTTGAACCCTGAATTGGTGCATTAGCTGCGGCTCTTAATGACTGTGCCTCCATGCCAGCCCTTCTTGCAGATTGCAGGTCAATATCGTAAGGATCTTTCCCTATTAATCTTCCAAGTCCATTTTTATCAAACTTAAATTCTCTTTTTCGACCAAAAATTGTTTTTACATAACCTTTTGATAAGGCTAGCCTTTCTTGGAGTTCAAGAAATTTGAAAATTTTTGAATATCTTTCTTTGTATTTTATTAGGAATTCTTTTGCCTCTGGAGTACTTACTCCTGTTGAACGAGCAAACTTTTTTATACCCATACCATAGATAACTCCGAAATTTATTGTTTTCCCAACTCTCCTTTCTTCTGATGATATTTCTTCTTTCTCGAAAATTAATCTTGCAGTTAAAGAATGAATGTCATCATTTTTATGAAACGCATTAATTAGTATTTCTTCATCCGCTAAGTGAGCAAGTATTCTTAATTCGATCTGAGAATAATCAGCTGATAAAAGTTTCCAACTTTTTTCAGGCAAGAATGCTTTTCTGATCCTCCTACTAAATTCAGTCCTAACCGGGATATTTTGAAGATTAGGATTGCTACTACTTAGTCTCCCAGTCGCTGTAGCAGCTTGATTAAAGTTTGTATGAACTCTTCCTGTCTTTTCGTTTATAAGATTTGGAAGAGCATCAATATAGGTGCTAAGTAATTTGCTAAGAGTTCTGTGTTTTATCAAATGTTGGATTATTTCATGTTCGTCGACTAATCTTTCAAGAACTACTGCATCTGTACTCCATCCTGTTTTTGTTTTCCGTGATTTTTTCTTATCCAAATTTAATCTTTCAAACAAGATCTCACCAAGTTGTTTTGGTGAAGATAGATTAAAAGTCTCCTCTGCTAATTCATAAACTTTACTTTCAATATCTTCTAAAGTACTTTTTAGTTCTTTTGAGAGTTTATCTAAATAAGGAATGTCGATGGTTATTCCATTCATTTCCATTTGGGACAATACCGGCTCTAAGGGCAGCTCGATTTCTTCGAACAATTTAATTAATTCATTTTTTTCTGTTGAAAATCTTTCTTTAAAAATTTTGACAATCTTAAAAGTTAGAAATACATCATAACCACAGTAAATACTAGCTTCATCAATATCAACAAATGAAAAGTCTTTATTTTTCCCAACTGTTTCTTTAAATGAGGGAGGTTTAAATCCAAATAATCTAAAACTAATTTCACTTAACCCATGCTTCTCCTGGTTATTAAGAAGATAGTCTGCTAACAAGGTGTCAAAGGTTACGCCTTTAAGATCAAGTCCATGATTAAAAAATATTTGCCTGTCAAATTTTGAATTTTGGAGTGCCTTTTCTTTTTTTGGATCTTCTATCCAAGTTCTTAGTTTTGGGAAAACATCTTCAATAGATAATTGATTGGGGGTATCTTTTTTTGTTTGATGACCAAGAGGTATATAAAATAAATCATCAGTTTCTTCTCCAAGACATAGTCCTATCCCAACAAGTTCCGCATCGATTGGATTTAAACTATTAGTCTCTGTATCTAAAGAAACTATCTCATTGGTCTTTTCTAATCTTTGAATTAATTTATCAAGTAATTCAAAATCATTTACAACAGTTACTTTGATTTTAGGGATTTTATTTTCAGTATTTTCAAATTCACTTTTACTGGAGACCTTTGGTTCTTTCTCCTCCTCTTTAGCTACGTTATTTTTGTCAAAACCACCTTTACTAAAAGTTGAATTGAAAATATCAATTTGCCGAAGTAGTGTTGATAATTCAAGTTTTTGCAGTGACTCTGAGAGAAGTTCTTGATTTATTTTTTTTAATTCATAACCATCACTTAATATCAAAGGCACTTCAGTATTTATTTTTGCTAAATCCCTTGAAAGAAAAGCATTATGCTTATCTTTTCTGAGCTTTTCTATAATCGAACCTTTGATGAATCCTTTATATTTCTTATCGTTATTTTGCTGAATCTTGTCCAAAGTCTTATAAATCCCATCAAGCGTGTCGTTCTCTTTTAGTAGATTAATTGCAGTTTTTGGACCTACCCCTTTAATACCCGGAATATTATCAGAACTATCACCAGTTAGGGCTTTAAGATCAACTACTCTTTCTGGCGCAACGCCTAATTTTTCTTTTACTCCATTTTCATTCATTAGAGTTGGATTACCACTTTTCGCATATGGACCACCACCCATATAAAGTACATAAATATCTTTTTGATCATCTACTAATTGAAATAAGTCCCTATCTCCAGAAAGAATATTCACGCACCATCCTTTAGAAGAAGCATCATTTGCAATTGTCCCAAGTAGATCATCTGCTTCGTATCCTGGAGATTTAAAAATTGGTAAATTTAGACTTTCTTCTAAAATAATTTCTAGTTGTTCAATATCCTGAAAAAAAACATCTGGTGCTATATCTCTATTAGCCTTATAATTTGGATCTAATTCATGTCTGAATGTAGGTTTTTCGGTGTCAAAAGTAATACAAACACCCTCAGGACTAATATTTTTGCAATTATCCAGAAGGCTTTTTAGAAATCCATAAGTGACACTTGTTGGAAATCCCTCTTTTGTGGTTAAACCTCCATCAATCCCTTTGCTAAATGCATAGAAGCTTCTAAAAGCAAGTGAGTGGCCATCGACTAAAAGTAAAATTGGTTTTTTAGAGTTTTCAGATTTTAAACTCATTTTCTCTTCTTAACCCAAGGTGGGATATCAATAAAGATTTGCTCTCCTGCTTCTAATCCATCAATTACTGATGTTTTATTTCCACTACTAATACCAATTTCAATCTTTTCAAATTTTGGGGAATTGTTTTTATCGACTTTCAAAATTCCCTTTTCACCTTTTTCCGTGACGATAGAAACTGTTGGAACCAGAATCTTCTCTTCATTACCTTCAACTCTAAATTCAAGATCAGCAGTCATTCCAATTTTAATTTCTTCAGAAATATCTTTAAAATCTAAAGTTACTTCAAAGGAGGTTACGTTGTTATCTTTCTCAGCTCTAGTAGCTATTTTTTTAACTATGGCATTATATTTTTTTGAAGGATAAGCTTCAATTCTTACAGAGGCTTCTTGTCCTATTTTTATTCTACCAATGTCACTCTCAGGAACTTTGGCAATAATTTCTAGACCCTCTGATAGTTCAAAAATAAAGTTTTTGGTTTTAGAATCTGAATTTAAATTTGTACTTGGGGCAACATAAGATCCAATCTCCGCATATTTTGCACTTATCTTTCCTTCATAAGGAGCTTTAATTAAATAGAAACTTTTTTCAGCTTTTGCATCATTAAGTTTCGCTCTACTAATATTGTATTTATTTTTATAACTTTCATAGTCTTCTTTACTTACTGCACCTTCTTGGTATAAATATTCTCTCCTTAAAAATTCAGATTTTTGTTTTTCTACATTTAATTCAAGTTCTTCAATTTTATATATGAAATCTTCATTATCAAGAGAAGCCAAAACCTGATCTTTTTTTACAAGATCACCTTCCTGTACTTTAATTTCTTTTATTACGCCTTGTTTCCTAGGACCAATATTGCTTGTCCTGATTGCTTTTACTTCACCACTCGTATTAATTGAATCTGAGAGGATTCCTTTCTCAACTTGAACGATAAAATCAGAAATATCTTTTGACTTATTTTTCTTGAAGGAATTGGTTATAAAAACGAAAAATATAGCTAGAGAAAGCAATATAATTCCACTTCTTAGATTTATATTTTTTTTTATTAAATCAAGCATTTCTTTATTAAAAAAGTAATTGATAATATTTGGGAACTGAATAAATAATCAAGACGATTATAATTAACTTTTCCAAGGTTGGTTAAGTAAATACTATATTACTAGAAGATGTTTCTTGAAATTTTTCCATAAATTTTTTCAAATGTTAAAAGCAGGTATTATTGGATTACCAAATGTTGGAAAGTCAACTTTATTTAATGCTCTTGTAGAAAATGCTAAAGCACAAGCGGCTAATTTCCCCTTTTGTACTATAGAACCTAATAAAGGTATCGTTTCAGTCCCGGATCAAAGGTTGCAAGAGTTAGGTGATTTAAGTTCTAGCCAAAATATTATTCCAACAAAAATTGAATTTGTAGATATCGCAGGACTAGTAAAAGGTGCCAGTAAAGGTGAAGGTTTGGGAAATAAATTTTTATCCAATATTAGGGAGGTTGATGCAATAGTTCATGTTGTAAGGTGCTTTGAAGATAGTGATGTAATTCATGTTTCTGGAAAGGTAGATCCCTTGGATGACATAGAGATAATTAATCTGGAATTGAATTTAGCTGATTTATCTCAACTCCAAAAAAGAAGAGAAAGAATTAAAAAACAGGTTAGAACTAGTAAAGAGGCAGCAAAAGAAGACATCTTACTCGAAAAAATTGAAGAAGAGCTAGAGAAAGGCCTTTCAGTTAGAGCAATATCTTTGAGTGAAGAAGAAAATTTAATAATTAAGCAACTAGGCTTCCTTACGGCTAAACCAATTATTTACGCAACAAATTTGAATGAAAATGATTTAGCTGAAGGTAATCATTTCTCATCAAAAGTTGAGAGTTTTGCAAACAATGAAAATACAGAATGTATAAAAATATCAGCGCAAGTCGAATCTGAATTAATAGAGTTAGAACCAGAAGATAAAAAAGACTACCTTATGGGCTTAGGAGTAGAAGAAGGGGGATTAAGTTCTTTAATTAGATCAACATATAAATTATTGGGCTTAAAAACTTATTTCACTACCGGAGAAAAGGAGACAAAAGCATGGACCATAAAAGATGGAATGACTGCGCCACAGGCAGCAGGAGTAATTCATACTGATTTTGAAAAAGGATTCATTAGAGCTCAGACTATTTCATATCAAAATTTAATTGATTCAGGTTCTATTTCTAATGCCAAAAACAAAGGTTTACTAAGAAGTGAAGGTAAAGAATATATAGTAAACGAAGGAGATGTAATGGAGTTTTTATTTAATGTTTAAACAAAGATGAAAAAGATTAATTCAGAACTCACTATTTTTTTTGAAACGGCTCATGCAGAGCTTGCCTCCGCCTTGGAAATGCTCGCCGTATGCAAGGAAACTGACTCCCCTAAGCAAGCATTCGGTTATTTTATGCATGCCAAAGATGAATATAGTCATGCGAAATCTTTTTTTAATATGCTTTCTTTAAGAGGGAAGAGCGCTTCAATTGAAACGGCTAGAGATTTCAGATTCACTCCTCCCTCATTAATAACAAAGGGGTACATATCCCAAAAAGGCTTTCTCATAGAAACTATGCAGTTAAAAGATTTTATAGCTTTTGTTTATACAAATGAACTTTTAGCTAAGTCATCTTTTGAAAAAATATTAACTTTGGTTGGCCGCAGTACTGAGGAAGGGAAAAGAATTTCAGGCATTATGGCAGATGAACTACGCCATCATGGCATGGCTAAAAAACATTTTTTGATTCACTATCCTGCATTACAGCCTTGGCAGTTAATGATTTACCGTACGAAAGAGACTTTAAATAATAAAGGAAGAAAAATATATGACGCAAATTTAAAGTTCCTTGATAGACTTTTGACTCCTCTGTATAGAATTATGGCTTTTTTGGCTGGAACTATTTCTAAGAAATTGAATCTAAATGAATTTAAAAGGAAAGGTAAAAATCTAATGAATATTTCAACCAAATCTATTCTTTAGAATACTTGTAATTTTAGAAATGTTTATCGGAGTCACTGGTTATAATCATGAATCTTCGGCTGCATTAGTTGATAGAAATGGAGTACTTGTTGATTTCTATAGAGAAGAATCTCTAAGTCGAATCAAGGGTGATAAATCTTTCCCAAAGATGTCTATAAGAAAAATATTATGTACTAATAACCTTAAGGTTAAAGATATCGAAAGAGTAGCATTCTATGAAAGGCCTCTAAGTGCATTCTTACATATCGTAAAAGAAGCTTCTATGCATATGCCAAAAAGCCTAGATCTTCTTACTCATCAGTTTCGTAATTTTAATCGTTCATCGGTTTCTTGTTACCTTGACTTTGCAAAATTTTTTAAAGGATTAGAGAGTAAATTAATTTATTCTGATCATCATTTATCTCATACATTAACTGCACTTGCATATTCGGATTCTAAAGAAGATATTTCATCTGTAGTTATCGATGGGTTTGGAGATAGAAGTACCGCTTCAATTAGTCAAATAGTTGATCCAACCGAGATTAATGAATTATGGGAATGTCCATACCCTGTTTCTCTAGGTCTTTTCTATTCAAGTATCACTGATTACTTAGGGTTTGCAATTAATGAAGGTGAATATAAAGTTATGGGATTAGCTTCTTTTGGAGATTCAAATAGTAAATCAGCAAAGTTAGTAAGAGGGCTTATGGATTGGGATTCAAACTCTAATAAAATAATTTCTGATATGAGTTATTTTGATTATCACTTATCAATATCTAAATCTTACAGCAGTAAATTAGAGGAATTATTAGGACCTGCGCGTAATCCTTTCGTTCAACTTATACCGGGAAATAATGATTTTCAAAGATGTGCAGATATAGCAAGGGGTGCTCAAGATTTAATGATTTATTTACTCGGAAAGATTTTTACCCATGCCCATAAAATTACACACTCAAGAAGATTTCTTTTCTCAGGAGGAGTTTCCATGAATTCAGCCTCAATTGATAGTCTTGCGCAACTACCTTTTGTAGACAAAATCATTATCCCACCAAGCCCTGGAGACGCTGGTTGTGCCATAGGGGCTGCTTTTTATTGCTACATAAAATCGAGTTCCTATCATCATTTGAAAATTGAGAAGCCTTCTTTATTCCCTTCTCAAAAAGAAAAAAGAAATGATGAATTTCTTACTGAGCAAATTATCTCTAATGAATTTTCTTATTTAGAGAGGGATGAGGATTATGCTTTTTTAAAAGCTGCTGAACTTATAAGTGAAGGAAAAGTTATTGGTACAGTTCTATCTCGCAGTGAAACAGGTCCAAGGGCACTAGGCAACAGATCTCTAATATGTGATGGAAAAAATATGAATGCTGTAAAAAACTTAAATACTGTAATAAAGAATAGAAGTTCTTTTAGGCCAACTGCTCCAGCAATGAGATATGAAATTGCGGAAAAATATTACAAATTAAGGCCCGAAATTTATGATTGCTACAAATCTATGAGTGCAACATGCAAATGCCTTAAAGACAATGTCTCTTCAGAATTCCCAACAACACATGTTGACTCAACAGCTCGTATTCAGATTGTAGAAAAAAATTCTTATTTATACAAATTATTATCTAAGTTAGAACCTATGGGAATCGAAATCTTGGCTAATTCTTCATTAAATGTTAGTGGAGATCCTACCGCCTTTGACTTGATTGATGGACTTATGGTTTGTTTGAGAACAGATTTACGTTACCTTTTGACTGACTTAGGATTGCTAATTAGAAAAACTTAAAATTTAAAATGTTTAGTTTTTTTCGATTTATAAGACACATTATTATATCTGCCTGGAAGAATGCAACACCTATTCAGGCTGCTTTGATAACTGCAATTCTGTTGGCTATAATTGTAATCTTAGTTATAAGCGTAGTACAAGTAATTGTTCCATTTACTTATATAGCGATTTAGCTTTGTTGATAAGATCTTAAGAATTTAGAATTGTTCTATTTAATATTTATTTTTAAGATATATTTGCAACCAATACATTTATTTCAATGAGGAGTAAAAGTGAAATTATAAAATTTATCTTTTATACGAGTATATTTATTCCAATAATAGTTTTTATTTTAGAAATAGCCTTCTTTTTTATAAATAAAACAAACACAAAAATTTTTAATGGCACAAAATATGATTCATTAACTGGTTGGAGAGAAAATTGCGATAATAAGTTTACTAATCCCCAAAATTATAAATTTTTAATTTGTGATCGCAATGGTTTTATAAAAACACCTTTTGAATATGACAAAAAGTATAATGATACATATGGAATTTTGCTTCTCGGTAATAGTGTGGCGATGGGGGAGGGACTTTATGGATTTGGTAATAAGAAAACTTTTGCTGGTCAGCTAGAAAAAAATTTAAGAAACATAAATCCAAAAATTGATCTTGTAAACGCTGCTTATTCAGGTTTCAATTCATGGCAGGAACATGTTGAAACTTTTAGATATTTAAATTCTGAGCCATTTAATGATTATTTGCCATCTTTAGATCTAATAGTAAGTTTTGGAGGTATCCAAGATTTTTGGAATTTTATGAGGCTTTTATCTCAAAATACTGAAAAGAGAGATGAATATAGTTTTGCTAATGGCATGATGATTGATGAAAATAATATTGAGTACGTAAATTTTCTAACTAGTAGTTCACAAGGCAATATAAGAAGTGGATTAATTACATTTTTAAATTCAATAAGAACAAGCAGTAATTTTCTTTCTTATATAGATCATTTAAGATCTATGAATAAAGTGAAGCCTGGAACTTTTGAAAAGAAACAACTAACTATAAACGTAGAAGACAATATAAATAATTTGAATCTTAAAGAGGTCTTGGAAAAGAGACTGAATTTAGATTTTATTGAGTATGAGAAAATAAAAAGTTACGCAGTGCAATCTACACTAAGGAATATAAGTTCTACCGCTAATATTGCCTCGCAATACAAATATATTTATGTATATGCACCTAATTACTTTAGTTCTTTATCAAAAAAGCAATTAAATGGGCAAAATTATAAATATTTGATTGGGATAAAACATTTAGTTGGGAATCCCATTTTTCCACCTAAAATCCTTGAGAGAGAGATGTATTTGATTGAAAAAGATTATAGGGAAACTTTAGCTAAAGAAATAGAAAAAAATAAAAAAATAATTTATTTTGATTATTCGCTTAAGGCTGAATCGAGCAGTTGGTTTCTAGATTACAGTCATTTCAATGAGTTTGCCGCTAGTAAATTAAGTTCAGAACTTGCTAATGATATATTTGAGGTGATAGACAGATAAATTTTATACTTTAAAATTATACAAATATTAAAAAATATTATTTTGTTTATTTTTATCTAAACGTAAAAGCATAGAATTATAAAAATTTTTTTATTTAATGAAGTTAAAGAAAGCTTTTAACCTCTCTTTAGGCGCACTTGTTGTGTTTCCTTTAAGTTTCTTCCTAGGGAATGAACTACTTGCAAATCATCTAACAGAGAGATTTGAATATGAATTGTTTAACGATAATCTTCTCGCCTGTGGTGGTGGCGGTGGTGGTGGTTCATCACCAGCAGCAAAGGCGGCTAAAAAAGCAAAGCAAGCTAAGGCAAAACTAAGTTTTAAGAAAAGAGCTTTATCTAAAGCAGCAGCAGCAGGTGAAGATACTTCTAAGTTGGCAGCTGAAGTTGCTGAACTTGAAGCACTTCTAGCAAATTAGAACAATATTTACCACTAAATATTGAATAAATTTAGTATTTAAATTTTTAAGTGCATATTTTTGAATATTCTCCCTTGAAAATTTCTTTACCAAGCTTGATTGACTTTTTTAAGTCAATACAAGCTTTTTTAGTTTCATTCAACTCAAAATGAGTTAAAGATTTATTGTAAAAAGTATTATAATTTCGGGAATTTAATCTTAGAGAATTTTTAAAGTCTTTTAAAGCGCTTCTATAATTTCCTAATTTGAATTTAATAACACCCATATTGTTGAAAGCTATATAGGATTTTTTATTGATATTTATAGATTTCTCGTAATCTTTCAAAGAGCCTTTATAATCCCTGATATTGAATTTTGCATTTCCTCTATTTAAATAAGCATTTGCCTCGTCTTGATCATATTTAATAGATTTCGTGTAGTTTTTAATTGCATCATCATAGTCTAAGAGTATTAAATGAGAATTCGCAATATAAAAAAATACTTGGTCCTTGAATAAATTTTCAGAGAGCAATTTTTCGTATTCTTTTATTGCTCCCTTGTGATCCCCATAAGCATATTTAGAATTGGCCATATAAAAAATGACTTTTAAATCAGGATTAAGACTAAATGAATTTTTATAATCCTGTATGGCTTCAACATAATCTCCAAAAGCATGTTTTGCTCTTCCTCTCTCAATGTAATATAAAAAATTCTCAGGATTTCTTGATATGGCCTTAGAGTAATTACTTATAATTTCCTTGTTAAATTTATTGCTTAATTCTTTTGAAAAATTATTACCTCTATCAAAATAAGAGCAACCAGAAGCAGAAGCTATAAACATCATAAATATAAATGTTTTTATTCTGATATTAAATACTCGTTTTTTGTTTACTAAAATATTAGGTAGATTTACATGCATTAAGTTTATTATAACTTTTTAAGTAATCTGACTTAACCCATTATTTTTCAACTGTATTTTCAATATCTTCCAGTAAATGTTTAGTTGATCTACTAAAACCATTAGTTTTTAAATAATTTTGAGCCTCTCTAAATTTTTCAGCTACTCTTTTTGCATAAGGAGTATTCATTGAATTTTGAGTCATGTTTAAAATGCGACTCACTTTATAATCTGATTTAGGTAAACCCTTGATAAGTATTCAAAAATACAAGAATATAAAAATAGGATTTTTTACTTACTAAGAAATTTATTGTGAAAAGTTCTTGATTCTCCAAAATAAAGTTTTTTCAAATCAGAAAAATTGACAATGACAAATATATTATTAATTCTTTTTTTGGTACTTTTAATTTTATTATTTTTTTATTCAAAACGGAATATAATTTTAGCCCAAAAAACAACAATTATTCCAACTTATGCACCTTTCTTAAAAGAACAAGAATTTAATCCTGACATAAGTACTGATAATTGGGATTTACACAAACATAGATTAGATAAATTTAAAAGATCACAATATAAGGGATTAACTTTCTTTGTAAGTACAGAAAATAGAATTTACTTTCTTTCTGAAGAAGGGGATAAAGTTTATTGCTAATAGGCGAAATAAATTTTATAAATAAGAAAAGCCGATAGAAATTTATAATATTAATGAAGTATTTATTTTTATTATCAGAAAAGTTTTATAGGTTAATCGAATGGGAGTGGAATACTTTAAAAAATTTAAGAAGAACAAAAAGAAAAAATTTTTTTCTAAGAGGATCATTTGCTTTATTTTGTATATTCTCTATTATTTTTTTAATATTTACGCCTCCTATTGTCTTTGGAATATTATTTGGAGAGGGATTAAAATTTAGTATTTTTTTTATTTGGATATGGATTTTAAATTTAAAGTTTTTTTGAAAATGTATAAATAATTTCTCGAGATTATTTAAAATTAAGAATATAAAAAATTTACCTCATGCCAAAAATATTTAAACAAAATAAGTTCGCTTTATTGGGAGCCAATATATTAATAATTTTACTTTGGGTCACTATATCTACTTTTTTGATAAATTTATTTCAAAGTGAAAATGCGCCATTTTATATTTATAAAATTTCTTTTTTAATAAGATTTCTCCCTCCTATTTGGGTTACATGGTTTTTATGGATTAAAAGAGGTGGGTTAAAAAGATAAATAACAAAAGCATTTTTAAGTATTTACTATAAAAAAAAATCAGTTAAAATCTGTGAGATTACTTGAAATTTTCATGTAAGAATTAGGTAATTGAGAGATTGTTTTAAGCTAAGAAACAATCTCTTTTTTTTTGATATATAGTTTTTCCTCATAAAAAAGTGCTTGTCAGTATCCCTATTGACAAACACTCATAACGATCATTTTTGAAATTAAACAGGTAATCTATTATCGATTTCTACTACTCCAGAATCCATAAGACGTCCAATTTTAATAACTAAAGCCATATCTAACCTAGAAAATTCGGATTGATGGTTAGTTATCCAATCAAGTTCTGAAAGAGTTATTACTCCTAAAGTATTTACTTTAAGAAAAAGTAAGCCTAAATTCATTTTAAAAGATTCCTGGGATAATCCAGCCGAATAAGCCATAGTTTACAACTAATGCAAACAAGCCCATCATTGCCATTCTTCCATTAGTTCGCTCAGCATTTTGCCAATAAGTTGTTTTTGAGTTTTCCATTTTATTTGGTTTGAAGGTTAATTAAATAATGAGTTTTAAACGAAACCTGGGATTATTTGACCTGTTGTTAGATATGCTCCAACTGCAGCAATTAATCCAAGCATTGCGAATCTGCCATTAAGTGTTTCAGCAACAACTTTTTCTTTTTCGATTGTTTTAACTTTTGTGTTTGAGTTTTTCATTTGATTAAAAGATGAATAGTTTAAATTTTCGTTTTGAAATTGCTTGGTTAGATAAGCAACGAGGATGGCTGTAAAGAATACAATTACGGCTAAGAAACCTAAAAGTGGACTCATTAAAAAATGCCAGGAATAATTTGTCCGGTTGAAACGTAAGCACCTACCAACGCAACAAGCCCAATCATCGCCCAACGACCATTAACTTTTTCTGCATTTTGTGGGTAGCTGTCGTAAGAAACAGACTCATCTATGTAAGGACGTGTCTCAGTAGGAAACATATTCTGCCTGCCGCCTGATTCAGTAGTAACGTTTGAATTAGCCATTAAAGTTGTGTAATTGTTAATTAATGTAACACTACTATTAACAAATGTAAAGTATTAAGCCGAAATTAAATTATATTCAAGATATTTATTACATTATTGTAGCATAAACGTTACATATTTCTTTAAATAGTTGTTTTTGTGATTGCCTTTTTTATTTTCTTGGCATCATAAATGGGCAAGTATCATGTTTAAGAAATGAGAAAAAATACTTTTTTAAAAGTTTTATTAATAGGTCTAGGTAGGAAAGGCTTGATTTAGGCTTCTATTTTTTTAAGTAAATACAATTTTGAATAGCTTATTCCATTGATATTGAAATAAGTTGGTCAGGATCATAATTAGAAATCCAACTTAGTATTTTTTCTTCTTCTTCTAGTGTTCTAGTACAAGCAAAACCATATTTTGCTCTTACTTTTTCAGAAGCTTTATGCAAAGCTTGAATAGCTAGAGACTTAAAATCTGAAATTTTCAAGGAATCTCCAGGTTTTAAATATTCTAAAATTACTGTAGAAGGTGAATATAGAGACGCTTTTTTACCGTCAGGTAAATTTATTTGAAAATTAATTTCTGGCATTTTTAAATTAGTTTCCTTTGTTTTATATGAAAATTTTAGTTGATTGGAGCATTATTGATTTAATTTGCATGAGTAAATCCAGTGAGAGGAGTATCTTCTTCCCAAAGTAATTTTGCTCCATTTGAATTTTTGATATAAACACTGCTATTCCCGTTTTTAAAGTTGCCGACATGACAGCAAATTAGTTCTTTATATGCTCTTAAAGCTTCCTTTAAAAAATTAGCTTTAGATGGTTTTATAGCACAAAGAAACCCATAGCTTGGGAAACAAGTAAGCCAGTCGAATTCTGTTACTCCTTTAGGGCGTTGAATTTTCTCAAGATCAATTACAATTGTTTTTCCAGCAGATTCAGCAAACATAACTGCAGTACCTGTTATGCCGCCCATGCTTATGTCTTTGGCCGCATGAATGATATTTTTTTTAGCAAGAAACGGTATTAATGAAAAATGTTTTCTAAGTAAAGTTGCAGATGCTTTCGTAGCTGCATCCCAAAAGGGATAATCTTTAAAAAAGCATCCATTTTTGTTTGCTATTATCCATAATTCATCTTCAGACTCTGCGAATCTTGAAGAAAGAATGGGACCATCTACCAGTCCAAGAATTGATACTGATAAAGCAGTATAAGGACTTTTTTGATTTGAGTGACCACCAACCATTGGTACATTAAATTTTTCACACGCAAAACTCATGCCAGAAAGAATTTGATTATGTTTTTCTAAATCATTTTTATCACTCCAAATACTGTTAACTAAAGCTAAAGGTTTACCGCCCATCGCAACGATGTCACTGATATTTACCAATACACTGCTCCAGCCTGCGAACCACGGCTCTTTTTCTACCAAGCTTGGACTAATTCCTTCACTTGCCATTAATAACAAACCTGATTGCTTAGGGATTACTGCAGCATCATCTCCAAGCATTGCAGATTTGCCAAGTTCATTGAACGGGCTATGTGAGAAAGTTTTTGCAGCACTTTGAATATCTTTTTTAGATTCAATACCACTATGTGTTTGCAATTTTTTGATAAGTTTATCTAACATTTTTTGTGATCACTTTTTCACTAAATATGAGCCTGGTCTGCTTAATTTTGATGGCTTGTAATAATTTAAGTCAGCCTCCATTAAGTGATGTTTTATTCCTTTGATTTCAATTTGTTTAATTGAATTCCATTTGAGTCGTCTAAAAAACCTTACATTTTGTATCTGAACAGTGGCTAAAAATTGATCGCATCCCCATCCATTCGCTGTAGTTACTGCTTTCCAGATCAATCCTTTTCCTATTTGGTTAAATTTACGGAAAGTAGAATCAACACCTAGTCTCCCACCGTACCATTGTCTTTTTTCTGTTTCGTAAATTCTTACTACTCCAACGACTCTCTCTTGAGTGCCATATCCATAATTCAGGGAAACTATTGGGTACGCCACTTGATCAATTTCATCAATATCTGATTCAGCAAAAATATTTTGTTCCTCGCAAAATATTCTCTTTCGTAATCCCCAGTAGTCTTTGATAAGGGGAGAATTCTCTTCAAGCAAATGAAATGAAAAGTTTTCTGAATTTGAATTTGGAGATAGCATGAAATCTTCTTCTTCAATCCCGATACCTGATCTTACAGAGGGTGTGAAATAGTAAGGCGCAGAGCTAAAGCTTCTGCCTATATCCTGACTTGAGGGGTCAATAAAAAACATAATTTTTTAACTCTCAAATATAGATAAAGCTGAGCAGGCACCACATTTGGCACAGCCAGCTGACATTTCATCAGATTTTATGTTGCCTTCATTTAGTAAATGTGAAACTGATTGATAAATATCAATCATGAAATCAGTACTTGGGGAGGGATGATGTTCTAGAGGAGTTCCTGCTATTGGCACAAATGGAACTACAAAAGGATAAACTCCTATAGATATTAATTTTTTACTGCAATTTATTAGAGATTCTTTGCTATCACCTAATCCGGCTAATAGATATGTAGAAACTTCTCCTCTTCCAAATACTGCTACGCTTTCTTCGAAAGATTTATAGTATCTTTCAAGAGAAATTTCAGATTTGCCGGGAAGAATTTTTTTTCTTATCTCCTCCTCTACAACCTCTAAATGCATGCCTAAACTATCTACACCTGAGTCTTTCATTTTCTGAAACCAAATAGGATCATCAGGCGGTTCGCATTGACCTTGGATTGGAATATTAACTTTAGCCTTAACAGCCTTAGCGGCTTCTGCCATTATTCTTGCTCCTCTATCGCTACTGTTAGGGGTCCCTGTTGTCATTACTAATTGCTTTATTCCATCAAGTCTTACAGCTGCTTCTGCAACTTCAGCTATTTGATTTGGAGTTTTTCTTACGATGGTTTGTTCGTTTTCCAAAGATTGTTCTATTGCACAAAACTGGCAAGATTCTTCTCTATTTCTGAAACGAATACATTTTTGAAGAATAGTTGTGGCTAATACATCCTTGCTATGAAGAAGAGCAATCGATTTATAAGGTATACCGTCTTTTGTTTTTAAAGAATAAAAATTTGGTTCTTTTGTGGTGGATAATTCCTTGATGATCGAATCTTCACTATTCTGGAGAATAAGTTGTCCGTCAGTCTCCTCTGAAAGTTGATAATTAGAATTTTTAGATACGTGATTATAAACCGGTACCATTACAGTTTTTCCTTCAATTGTTAAAGCTCTATGGTCCGATGGACCAGCTCCTCCTTTCCTACCCCTGTTGCCCTTTTTAGGAGTAGAACTTATCCCATTAACTTGCA
This sequence comes from Prochlorococcus sp. AG-347-M15, assembly GCA_003281185.1. Taxonomy (GTDB): domain Bacteria; phylum Cyanobacteriota; class Cyanobacteriia; order PCC-6307; family Cyanobiaceae; genus Prochlorococcus_A. Next base: position 53,960 of record QCCS01000003.1, on the reverse strand, counting down.
ACTCAGTAATAATTTTACCTATCTCAGACATGATTTATTTCCTCTAAATAGTCTTTTGCAGTTAGATCTTTTGGTATAAAATTTTTCTTATTTGTCATCTCAAATACCTTGTTAGGGGATGTATTTAGTTTTAGAGAAAGAAGGTCTGGACGACTGTAGTGACCAACACTATCCATCATTCTTTTCCTTTTAGTAATAAGTGATAAATTAATTTCTGCTATTGCTAATCCTTCTCCATCATCAAGTGGTCCTGCTAAATATTTACCTTCTGGACTGATAATTGCTGTGTGACATCCTCCCTGAAATGCTTTGTGAAGATTGGTTTCGGACGTTATCTTTTCATAATCTTCTGGATCTAACCATCCTGTTGAGCAAATCACAAAACAGCCAGCCTCTAAGGCGTGATGTCTCATTGTGACTGCAGTTTGCTCGGTAAATATTGGACCAACCAATGAACCAGGAAATTGAGCACAATGTATTTGTTCACCTTTAGCCATGAGAGCAAATCTAGCTAAAGGGTTATAATGCTCCCAACAAGCTAAAGATCCTATCTTGCCAAGTTGAGTATCTACAACTTCTAAGCCAGAACCATCTCCTTGACCCCAAATCATTCTTTCGTGAAAAGTAGGAGTTATTTTTCTTCTTTTTAAAACAATTTCACCTTTTTCGTTGAAAAGAATTTGAGTATTGTACAAACTTCCACCATCAAGTTCATTAACTCCTAAAAGAACTTGAATGTTATTTTTTTTAGCTGATTTCCCAACTATGTCTGTAACTGGACCCGGGATTTCTACTGCTTGCTCGTATAGCTTCATATGAGATTTACCCATTAGAACTGGCGGCTCTACAAATGAAAAATATGGGTAGTAAGGAAGAAAAGTTTCGGGAAAGACTATCAATTTTACATCTTTTGTAGCTGCCTCTTGGATCTTCAAAAGAACTTTATTCAATGAACCATTTAAGTCAAAAAGTACAGGTCTAACTTGAGCAGCAGCTACTTTAAATGTTTTAGTCATTTTCTTGGATCTTATGTTTTACAGAGTCCAAGTATCTAAAATAAATGCTCCTTCTTTTCGATGCATTAAAACGATATCGAGTACATCTAAAGGACTTATTGGTTTTATCCCTGGAGTAAGAGCTCCTTCTCCATGTCCGTACAAAGCTTGTAATGCAAATCGACAGGCATAAACTTTACCGCCTTGACCCATAAATTTTTCTAAGCGAGCATTAAAGTTTAAATGGCCATCAAATGCTGCATCTCCAAGCTTTGGAAAGCCTCTTTGTAGTCCTAAAGTCACTCCAGGACCATATAGCAATATTGAAGTTTCAAAACCCTTGTTTATAAGACGACTAGCTTGCAAAAGATTTACAAGACCAATCGAACCCTCAAAAGCGACAGTATGAAAAGTTAGTAAGGCTTTCTCACCTGGTTCAGCTTTAACATCTGGGAATACTTTTTCTTCATAATCAACTAAGAATTCTCCAGGCTGATTCGCGGGACGAGTTACGGATGGCATTAAATTTTTAAAAACTTTGATTATTTTCTGACTTGATTTTCAAAAAGAATGTAACCGATATCACCAAATTAGTTAACTTAAGATTTCAGATAAAAAAATTTTTAGTGAGTTTGATAACAAATTAAATCTCATAAATATGACAGAATTATATTAATAAATAAAAAGATGGCTGAAGAATTTTTAAATCAAATTTCTGCTAAATGTTCTGTCATTATTATTGGTGCGGGACAAGCAGGGTTGTCTATTGCTCATTCACTACAAAAAAAAGGAATAAAACCTCTTATCTTAGAAAAAAATTATGTTGGGTTTTCATGGAAAGAACATCGTTGGGATTCTTTCTGCCTTGTGACCCCAAATTGGCAATGCACACTTCCTGATTATCAATATTCTGGTAAAGATCCTAATGGGTTTATGGATAAAGAAAATATAATTAAATATTTAAAAAAATATTCTGAATTTGTAAAGGCTGATATTCTTGAAGGGATTGAAGTAAAACACTTATTTAAAAAAAATGAAAAGTTTTTTATTTCAACTAACCGTGGAAATTTTGAAGCTGATCAAGTTGTAATAGCAACTGGAGCTTATCATGTACCGAACCGACATCCTCTTTCTGAGAGATTACCAACTAATATCCTGCAAATTGATGCGAGAGAATATAAAAATGCAAATTCATTACCGGACGGACCTGTCCTAGTCGTTGGTAGTGGTCAATCAGGTTGTCAAATAGCTGAAGATCTTTTTTTTGAAAAAAGAAAAGTTCATCTAAGTGTTGGGAGTGCTCCAAGATCTCCCAGAAGGTATAGAGGAAGAGATGTTGTAGATTGGCTGGACAGAATGGGTTATTATTCAATGCCTATTGGTGAACACGATGATCCTAAAAGTGTAAGGAATAAAACTAATCATTATTTAACTGGAAGAGATAACGGAAGAGAAATAGACCTTAGAAAGAGAGCAAAAGAAGGGATGAGTCTTCATGGGCGACTTAAAGATTTAACTATTGATAATATTCAATTCTCAAATGATCTTTCAAAAAATCTTGATGGAGCAGATTCTGTTTATTGCAGAATAAGAAATAGTATTGATGAGTGGATTTCAAAAAATAATATAGATGCTCCTAAAGAAGAAATATATGTTCCATGTTGGGAACCAACTGAAGATTTCAAAGGTACTCAACTTGAATGCAACAACTTAGCAGTAGTGATTTGGTGTACAGGCTATAAAAGTGATTTTAGTTGGGTAGATGTCTCAGTTTTTGACGGAGCTGGTATCCCAGTTCATGAAAGAGGTGTAACACAATCTCCTGGGCTATATTTTCTTGGTTTGCCTTGGCTGTATACATGGGGCTCAGGACGTTTTTGTGGAGTAAAAGATGATGCAAACTTTTTAGCAGATATTATTTCATTGAGATCAAATAAATCAGCGGCTACTAAAGAAATGCTAGAGTGCAAAGCTCTTTTAGGTTCTTAAATTTCTAATATTATTAATGAAAAATAAATTAAAAAAAAATTCTTAGAAAAAAAAGTGATTTAGGTATGAAATACTACTTCATTATAGAATTTGAATAATTAGTTTTTAGATATAATCTATTTCACTTTATTATGGAATTCGCAAAAAAAATCATGACCGAAAAAGCTGAAAAGCTTAATGGTAAAGCAGCAATGCTTGGTATGTTTGCTCTTGTTGGAGCTTATTATTTTACTGGTCAAATTCTTCCAGGAATTTTCTAGTAAAAGTTCTTTTAAAATTTTTTTCAGGGCTTTATTAAGCCCTTTTTTACTGGATTATTATTCTCTTTTTAATAATCTAATAATTCAAATAATTTACTTATTAAAAGCTTTCTTTTGAAAAAAGTTTTATCAATATATTTTTTATTCTCTTCTTTTAAAATTTCCTGACCATTTGAGCCTAACCCTTTAAGGACAAAATCTTTATCTTCTTTAATCCATTTATTAATCATTCCCTCCGTAGTCTCTATATGGAATTGCAATCCGTAAGCAAAATTACCAATCCTAAAAAACTGTTCCTTACAACGTGCACTACTAGCAATTAGTACTGCTTTATCAGGTAATAAAATCCTATCTCCATGCCAATGTAGTACATGAAAAGGGTCTTCAAACAGTGCTTTAAAGTCTTTATTTGATTTATTAATAAAAATTTGATACCATCCAATTTCTGGCAATGCTTTTGGAGGTGATCCATATTTAAGAATTTCTACATCTCCTCCAGCAGCACTCGCAAGCAACTGAGCACCTAGACAAACGCCGATTATAGGTCTCTCATTTTCTAATTCTTTTTTTATAAAATCTCTTTCTAACTTAAGCCATGGATATCTGTCACTTCCAATATCTTTAACTCCCATTGGTCCACCCATAATTAAAATTAAGTCACCATTTTTTGTTTGTGGTTGAGCATTTTTATTATCTAAACGAATTATTTCAATTTTTAAATTTCTTTCTTTAGCAAATTGTTCAAAAAGACCTGGCCCCTCTATATCTAAATGCTGCAAAACTAATAGGCGTCTTATTCCCTTCATTCACTTTCCATTATTTCAGCTGATTCAGAACAGACATTAACACTAAACCACTTCATTGCCGACCAAGTATCTTCTTGGTAAGTACCTGCTGCAATACTTACAAAACAATCATTTTCATACCAACTTCGATAACTGGGAGTTACTCCCGTTCCTTTTAAACTATTTTCTAAGCCTTTTCCATATTTTTTAATAACAAGATTTAAAGCTTCATTCTCAATTTCTCTTTGCTTTTCATCAGCAAAACCTCCTAGTGGAATAAAAAAAAGAATTGATGCAATAAGTAAACGTATCATTGAGTCTTTTGGTTTATATGTAGTTAATTTCATATCGATTAATTAATCTTTTAAAGTCATCAACTCTTTTTTGTCCATTCTTTAATGGTCTTGAGGAGTCAAGAACGGCTGCACAACATAATTGCCAACAAGAATTTTCATCTAGTCCTAATTTCTTACATATATTTTTTGGAGCTTTGATAACTGTATTTATTTCTGCAATATGTTGAGTAGTTTCCCATAATTCTCCTTCTAGAAAGTCAATTTCAATACTTGATAATAATTCTGTAGCGACGTAATCCTTAATTAGCTCAGTTAATTCCACGATATTTTATTAAAGCAGAAGAAGTTAAATCATCTCTTAGTATTTGTATAGCAAGATAAAAAAAAAGTAGCTAGTTTCTACCTCATCTTGAAACTCCTATCGATAATTAAGAAACTACATCATTTCGTATTGATCAAGTTTGGTTTTTAATTTTGTTGCTTGTTTAATTAATGACAAAGATTCTTTTCTGCCAGTTGAATTATTAGCCTGGACTATAAGATCGGCGTATTTCTTTGCGATTTTTTTTTCCATGATTTAAGTTAAATAAATACCGTTTTTGAATCTTGAATCTAGCGAGTCAAAACTAGAAGTAAATAAAGAGTCAACGGTTAAAACCTCAGAGTCAACAAATTAGAACGGGTTAACTCGTGTTTTTAATTTATAATCAATTAATAAAAAAGCTGTTGGTATCTACGATTACATTGTTTTCAAACTCTGATTTAATTTGTAGTTGTACATGAATAGGATTGAAAGTTTTCAAATAAACAAAAATACTTTTTATTGGAGGGATCCCTTATCCGTAATTGTGCGATACTTCTGTCCATCCTTTTCGGTGAAGTTCGTGCCACTTTTTCCAAGCTGAATCTATGTTGAGTTTTTCAGAGGATTTGTACCCTCCTGGTTCTCCAAGGTGATTTGTGTAGAAAATATGAGTATGAATTTTTAAATTAGGTTTAGGAGAATTTTTGCATTCTTCGAAAAAGATCATTCTGCTGCCTTCGGGATTTAGTAGACATCCGTTGGGTTTGCTAGTGCTACAACCAAATGAGTACTTAGGCTCCATAATTTATCTTATAATCGGCTGGTTAATTATTGATACGTTTGTACTATAAATTATATCCTCCTTGTTTTGCTGTCAATCCTTTTAAGGTTAAGTACTTATTTACTAATAATTATTTTGTTTTTTAATAAATAAGATAATTTCTTTAAGCTTATGAATTACAGGGAAGATCTAGAAATCAAACTACAAAAAGTAACACTTGCAATGCAGGAAGTTGTAGATGATATCCACAAAACTGATCCTGAGAAGCAAAGAATAATTTCTAAACTTATTGAATTTAAAGAAGCAATCATTTCAAAGGGAATTGAACTTAATATTGAATTAGAGGCAGCCTAGAAAAATTCCAAATCTCATGAATGTTTAATAACTTTTAGAATAATGTTATTAACAAAGAAGGGTTATTTATCAAATGCAGCCTGGTACTTTTGAATTATTGATCCTAGTATTTATCTTTTTAGGTCTTCAAGCCTGGTGGATTATCCCAATAGTTATTAAAAATAATAAATTAAATAAGAGAGGTAAGGATTTAAGAGAGGAAATTAAGCAATTAGAGAAGTTATATAAGAAATAAATTAGTTTATTATTTTTGCAAACTACCTATTATTAGTGAAACTTAAATATCTAATGCATATAAAAACATTTATTCCATTTTGTTTACTTTTTATTGGGACTTTAGCTTTACCACAACCTTCTCTTGCTGAAGAAAAGATTGAAGTTATACCTATTATTCAAAGTTCAAAAGGACTTAGTGGTAAAAATTTTAATTATCTCGAGGGTAAGCCTGAATTAAGACTCTTAAAAGTCAAGATTCCAGTTGGCTTGAAAACTCCAATTCATACTCATCCTTCCCCAATGTTGATTCATGTCACCAGAGGAAGATTAAAACATGTTAGGGGTGAAGAAATTAATTTCTTCAAAGCGGGTGATGCATTTATAGAGAGTAATAATGGGGGCCCCCACTTTGTGAAAAATGTTGGAAAGAAGCCGGCCATACTTCATGTGGGAGTTGTATCAGTAGTTGGAATGCCTACGGCCATAAATGAATAAAATTTTCTCTAAGTTATTCAATCTGCATTTTTAGGATTTACCTTTTACGAAGAACAACTGTAATGAGATACTCCTCCATAATTAAAATACTGTCTTGGCTTTAGTCGATTATATTTTTGATCTATTTCTGCGGGTTGTTCTACATATGGATTGCTAAAGATATCCTGTAACTCTTTTATTTTCTTGTAATTTCCCTTTTCAGCTTCTTCATATGCAGGAACGACCATCCATTCGCGCCAAGTATAGACTGGATTAAGTGATTTCATTGATGCCGATTTTGCTTTAATATTTCCCTCTTTCTTCAACACTGATTGCCAGTTTTCAAGCCATACTTCCCACCTATTATTGAGCTCGTCATTAATTGGCAAATAGAAACAGTCTTTTAAAGAATTTAAGTTATCAGGGATTTCAGAGATTTTACGGAACAAAATTGTATAGTCTGCTTTTGAAATGACCATGAGATTAAAAAATTCATTTATTAGAGTTTCGTTGTAATGTTCTAAACCTAGCTTGTTTGCCCACATTTTCATCAATTCCTTATTCATTAATTCAGAAAAGTCTTTTTCGATTTGATCTAACTTTTCTTGATCTTGTTTGCTTTGTGAAAGTAACGGACTAAGAGAGGAACAGAATGTTTTAAAGTTGATTGCCGCTGCAGAAGGCTGGTTAAAAAATGAGAAATGTTCACCTCCACCTGTCCATGGTTGAAATCTTGGATCAAATAATTCACAGAATCCAAAGGGGCCATAATCCAAGGTATAACCTCCAGCAGCACAATTATCACTATTGAAATTACCCTGGCAATAACCAACTCTCATCCAGTTGGCTATAAGTGATATAAGTCTTGATCTGTATAAAGAAGCCAGTTTTATCACTTTACGTTGAATCGAAATCTCATATTCAATTTCATCTTTATAATTTCTGTTAATTAGATGTTGAACTATCATCTTTAGTTCATTGAGGGCCTCATCATGCGCATTATCGCGAACTCTTCTTGCAAAAAGTTCAATCTGGCCTATACGTAAAAAAGATGGAGCGACTCTCGTAGTAATTGCTGCTTGATTATCAATCATGATATCAGGTTCAAAATATCTGGACCCTTTGGAATACCACGGTCTTCTAACTATTTCTGAACGTGAGACATAAAGTGTTAAAGATCTTGAGGTAGGGATTCCCAAGGCATCCATTAATTCCTGTGCGAGAAATTCTCGAACGCTAGACCTTAAGACAGCTCTACCATCTGCTCCACGACAGTAGGGAGTTGGACCTCCTCCTTTAAGTTGCATTTCCATTCTTTTCCCATTGAATAAACCTTCAAAAACAGAAATTGCTCTGCCATCGCCATAACCATTGCCAGTGCCAAAGGGACATTGTTGGGTATATTCAGTCCCGTAAATAGATAATGCATAACCTGTTGCCCAACCAACATGACTCATTGGATAATTAGCAACAGAAATATCACCTGAGAAAAAACGACAAAAATTCTGGTCTTTAGTAAGATTTGAGCTTAGCCTTAGTTCTTTAAAAAGTTTGTTGCTATGGGAAATATATTCTGGTTCTGGAATAGCAGTTGGAACAACTGGTACGTAATGACCTGAATATACTGAACGCGGCTTATGATCATTTCCATCTTTTGTTGATTGAGGATCTGCTTTAAGAGAATTCATAAAAGAATAGTCAGATAGTTGAGAAAATTCGGAAAAATTTTCTGTAAGCTTTCCTTTTAATGAATCAGATTTGGTTGACATCAAATTTGTTATCTATTCTTTTAGGCGCTATAATTCCTTTAAATTAAACACCTAAATTCATTTTATATAGATTCTATTAGGGATGGTTTTTGCCGATACGTTTGAGATTTAATATAAGTTAAATTTTAATACTTCATTAAAAAAAAGGTTCCGCAGTAAAACATTTTCTTGAGAAAAATATTTAGACTTTGGTAATAAAACAAAGCACTTAGTCTTCATATCAATTTTTTAATTAATAACCATTGCAAATACTTAATTATTGACTAATATTTTTTTTGAGTTTGATCAAAAATAATGCGAAAAAGTTAAACTATTTTATCTTTTTTAGACTTGCACCCTCCCCCTATTTCCGCACTATATCGCAGTAAATTTATTCAATTTTATAAATTATAATTTTATTTATTTTTAACTTACCCAGCCTTTCAGCAAATCAAACACGCTAATAAATAGTCCAAGACCAATAATTGGAGGCGCTATCCATCTTGTCATGAATTTTAGATAACGGGTAGTTTTGACTCCAACTTTTGAATCACTAAGCTCTTCATTGAACTTTCCTGGGACTACCCATCCCATAAAGAAAGTAACCAAGAATCCACCAAATATTAGTAATACTCCTCCAAAAATCGAATCAATAGTTCCAAGAATGTTTAAGTTTAATGCAGAAGGAATGCCTGCTAAAAACAGGAAAAGAGTTATCAGCCAAACAGATTTTTCTCTTTTAAAACCAAATTTATCCATTAAAGAGGAAACTGGAACCTCTAATAATGAAACAGATGAAGTTATTGCTGCAATATAAGCTAGTGCAAAAAATGCAACAGCTACAATTCTTCCAACCGCTCCATATGATCCTAATCCCGTAGGAATTGATATAAATAATGCACCAACTGTAGATTCAGAGATAGCATCACTTAAACCAAATGTTAAAACAATCGGAAAAGTTATAAGTCCTGCCATAAGACCCACCAAAGTATCTAATGATGCTACTCCAAGACTTAGTTTTGGAAGATTACTCTTTTTGTTTAGATAGGAAGCATAAGTTACCATAACTCCAATTCCTAAACTTAAAGAAAAGAAAGCTTGTGTAAAAGCATTTCTTATTGTTTGAGGGTTCTTTAATTCATCAAAATCAAACTTAAACAAAAATGTTTTATATCCTTCCCATGCTCCTGTAAGTGAAGTTGCCCAAATTGCTAAAAATAGAAGAATTAAAAAAAGTATAGGCATAAAGAATCGTGTTACTTTTTCGATTCCTTTTTTTATTCCTGATGAAACTATTATGGCTGTAAGAACAAGACTTAATAGGTGGCCCAACAAAACACTGCTGCCACTACTAATTGAGCCGAAGAAAGTTTCTGCTTCATTTAAATTTTTTGGTAATCCAAAAAATAATGAATGGAACAAGGTATCTGCCGTCCAACCCATTATTACTGAATAATATGATGCTATTCCTAGAGGCGCTAAAAAGAAAAGAATTCCTAAAGGATACCAATTTTTCCCAGCTAACTTTACTGGTGCAAGTAATGTGCTGGAAGTAGCGTTTCTTCCTAAAGCCATTTCAGCAACAAATACTGGAAGGCAGACAATTAAAACGATGAGTATGTATAAAAGTACAAAAGCAGCACCTCCACCTTGAGAGGCTCTATAGGCGAAACCCCAAAGGTTACCAAGACCTACTGCGCTTCCAGCAGCTGCAAGGATGAATCCCAGCTTACTAGTCCATTGTTCTCTTTGAGAAATTTTTAAGTCCAAAATTAAAATCTGTTTTTTATAGTTGATTTATAACTCATAAATAAAATTAGTTAATACATTGCTTAATAAAAACTAATCTTTATTCAATTATTTTTTTTTCAAAAAGATTTAAAATCTAAAAAAAATCTTATTACTACTATGACTATTGAAACGACTATTTTAGATTTTCAACTGTGTAATACTTTTGATGAATATGAATCTCATATGAATGCTGAGGGACAGCAGTAGATGTTTAAAGAAATGGGAGTTAAAACTTTTTATATTGGTAAATTATTAGATGATCCTCAAAGGGCAACTGTAATTTTCCAAGGACCAGAAAATGTTCTATATGATATTTTTATGAATCCTGAAACAAAACCCATTGTTGAAGCTTCAGTGCATATTTTATGCGGGTACAAAAATAACTCGATGGATTTCTTGAGAAAATAAATCTTTTATGAATTATCAACTTTTAATTGAATCATATTCTTTTGGGACATCCCTTTCTGAGCAAGAAATAGAACTTTTAAGTCTGGAACTTGAAACTCAAATCATGAACATTAATATATCAACCGAATTTGGCTGTTTTAAATCGGCCCCCACCCATATTTGCGAAGGTCTAAATTTAAAAAAAGACACTTATTGGATTATGTGTCTTGCTGAAATATTAGATTTACATAAGCCCCCTAAATTTGGGAAAACGAACAGTGTGGAGGTTTTCGATTTACTTCTTGAAAAAGGACTTGTTATTGGTTAATTATTTAATAATTTGAGTGTTAAAAAATAAGTTGTTTTTTCTTTATTCTGATAGCATTAACTTAAGGGCATATAAATAAATGAAAGATTCTAATGAATTAATATTGGGAAATATTATCAAGCTAACTAGATCAAGTGAAAAGAAATTTAAACTAGGAAATTTTAAAGGGGCAATAGATGACAAAATGAAGGCTAATGCAATATTGAAATCCAAATCTTGTGATGAAAAAATTATTGAAAAATATAGAGAAGAATTATCTAGTTTGTATTCCTCAAAATTTGATCTTATATTTGATCATAAGCTGAAAATTGATGGAATAAAGAGAAATAAAATAGTAAAAATGCTGGAAAAGAAAAGTAAGGAAAAATTAAAAAGTCTTGATTATAAAGGAGCAATAAAAGCCTTAAGGAGAGCAGAAAAATATTTTTCAAATTAAAATCAATTCAAATCTCAGAGTTTTTATAAGACAATTAAATTTATAAATTTGAGAATAAAAAATAATAAAAGGGTTGCATTTTTTTTAGAATTCGTTTCTTTAAAGATATATCATTTTTAGTACTACTCATGGTTATGCCCCAATCTACCCTAGAAAGCTTATTATTTTTTTTGATACTTTCTCTTGTGGCAACTTACATTGTTAATTTAAAGTATTCTTCAAAATTAAAAACACAGAAGTAGTTGTTTATTTATCTTTAGTCTTAATTAGATTTATTTCCTTGGATCACTCCAAGTCTCTTTGTATAACCAGCTCAAAAAGGTAAGAGTAAGTATATTCCCAAATGCATAAGTTATTCCCAATAACGGGTCATAAATATTGGCAATAATAGTCGACATTATAAAGATTATTAACCCTGCAATAACCAAGTCCTTAATGGGCAAATGGTTAAAATTCACCGAATTTATCATTTGATAATTGTTTTTAATAGATTAAATTAATTATAAAACCAAAAAGTACCTTATTTTTTATAGGGCAATATCATTTAAGGTATGAATAATTTTAGGATTGCTAAAATAATTATAGTTTTTTCATCATTATCGTATTTGAGTGTTTCTTTTTTAAGAAATTATAATTCTCCAGAAAATATAGAAAAAAGATGTGTTCTTAAATTTGAAAAAGATTTTAAAAATAATTTGGAAACATCTCATGAAGAATGGAATCAAATTTTAGATTTAGCTGATAACAATTATTTAAAATGTATGGGAATACCACATTATTAATTATGGGAGAGGCAAAGAGAAGAAAAAATTTAGGTATTCCACCTAGAGAAAAAACTGAAGACATAAAGTTGCCTCAACTTGATAAAAAAGCCATACAACAAAAAGTAAGGTCTACATTGTATAAATATCCAATTATTCCTTTTCTTTTTTATGGAGCTGCAATATTGATCCTAATCGGAGGTTTATTATATGTTTTCAAATCCTTCAATATAGCTTAATTAAAAGGATTATTAATTTTGATATTTATGAATTTTTGGCATCATCAATTAAAAAAACTTGAAGGATAATAATGAGCAATTTTTATTGTGCAAAAATAATCAAAGAAATAATATATGAGAATTATATACAGTTGACATCATTATATGGTGTTGTAATTTTAGATTAAATTAAAACTATTTATGAAAAAAATAAATAAAAAATATTATGAAATAATGCATCAAGCTGATAATGCAGTTGGAAGAAAAGAAGTAGTTAGTTTATTAAAAAAAGCTGCAATAATTATGTCTAAATCTGAGGAAAACTTAGCTGCTTAAATTAAAAAACTATTTTATTAGGATAAATAAAACACCATAAAGAATAATTGATGAGGATGCAGCCATAATGATAAATGGTAGTATCATGCCTGAGTTTAACCATCTTAAAAGTCTAATTTTTTTGTTAATTACTCTTGGCATCTTTTCATATTCCCTTAATTGCAACCTAACAAGTAAATAAATGGTGTAAATGATTAATTAATCTTTTTAAATATTATTCTTTAGGTATTTTGGAATTGAATTTTCTAAAGAAAATTATTTTAATTGCATCTGGATTTTTTATTTTAAGAGAAATTTTTAGGTAATTAATACCTTGTATTCTTCAAATTTTTTATGCAAGATTTAGAAACATTAGATTTCTAAATAATGATTAAAAATTTAAAAGAGGGCCATGCAGAATTTAAAGATTATGATTCCGAACTGTTACTTAAGATTCTAAATCAGACATCAGCCGATACTAATAAAGGTAATGATGAAGAACTATTTGTAGATGAAAATTGGAAAATTAATTCAAAAAATATGAGTAATATAATTCCTTCAGATAATTCAAATTTGAAAAGAATATTATCAGATATTTTCCCTAATAAAAAAATAGTGATTCAGGATAATAATGATGGGTCGCAAACAATTTTCTTATCCTAATTTAGGAAATATTAAAATTTTATTTATACTATCTATTCAATATTTATTTTTTTGAGAAAAATTTAGTAAAAATAACTCTCGCAGAATTTTTTTAAAAATGTTATTGTTCAATAACGTTCATCCAAGTTTATATCTCTGGACGCATGAAATGGGAGTAGGGAACGGGATTCTCATTAACTGCAAAAGACCATGAATAACCTCTTACAAATAAGAGAAAAAATTAAAAGAGCCAATAGGCTTCATGAAGCCCAACTTTTGGCTACTAAAAGTGGAGAAGTTACTCCATACAGAAGATCCGTCTTTGAAGAAAGAATTAGAAAGACACAAAAAGAAATGAAATTGAAAGACTCAAAAAATTAAATTCTTTTTGAAATTGATCAATTAAGAGGGGGATTTATCCCTCTTTTTTTTTATTTTTAAAAAAACAACGTAATATTTAATTTATTTTTTCGATTATTGATTATTAAAAAGAACATAATTTTGATACTTTTACTATTGATTTCAATTATATAAATGGCAAATTTAATTTAGTAATTAAGAGGTAAATAAATATGTTTAAAAAGAAAAATAAACAAATTAAAACCGCACCCAATAAATCGAATTTAGATCAAGTTTTGTGGTTTATAGAAAATCATTTGCCCCAAAAGAAAGATCGAGGTGTTCAAAAAAAATTGTATATGGATAACCTAGAAGTAGAGACTATTAAGATATTTTCTAAATTAGCCTCTACACGTTCTAAAACATTATTACCAACTACAAAAAATACGACAATCTCTTTTACCTTTGGTAATTGGGCCTTACCTTACCTGAAATTGCTTAAGAAAATAGGAATAGCTAAGTAAGAATATTGTGATGGACTAGAATTAGATTTATCCAGCAAATAAAAATAAATAAGATTAAAAAGTCTAAGAAAGTTCCTACCGAAATTTAAGGAGGAATACTTACTTTACATAAAAAATACAATTGCTAACTTTAAGATAAGAGATCAATTCATTAATGTTTCTAAATTATCTGCCTAGTGAAATGGTTGAAGTTGTTGGTTTGACAATGATTTTTTCATTTCTAGTTGGAACCATCTTAATTTTGTTATTTACATCAGATCAGGCAAATACAAAGAATCTATATTTAAAGAAGGTTAAATAAATTTTAAATAATTTGTTTATCTACAAAGGACCTCTTTTTTAATAAAGTTAACTCGCAGGTGTAGAACATAATTTTTAATATTGATACATAAACAAAATTAAGATTATGGGCGAAGCTAAAAGAAGAGAAGAATTAGGATTGCCACCTAGACAAAAAAATGAATTAATTAAATCTGATAGATACCTTTCATGGCTTCCAATTACTAAATCAAGAATTAAGAAATACCCTTATATGGGTGTAGCAACAATGGCACTAGGAGCGATAATTTTCTTAGTAAGTGGGGGCGCAAATAGTATTAATTAATTAAATTTTGGCAAGGCTTAAAATATATATCTAAGATTTTTTTTGTAATAGTTTAATGCCAGATATTATTGAGATTATTGAAGCTATACCAAGAAATATCGAGTAAAAAGGTTGCAAATTAATAATGCCAAAATTACCAGTATGCCATTTTATTAACCAAAAAGCATCTACTCCTATTGGTTGAAGAATACTATAAATAGTCCCAGATACAATAGTAATTAGTAAAGGGATTGCTGAAATTGCAGTTATTTTTCTGTGAATTTTTCTTTGATTTGGTTTTGATTTTTCCATCTATTTCCTCAAATAGATATGTAATTCTTTTTCGTTTTTGCATGGCATCCATTTATCTTGATTCTTATGTATTCCTTCGCAACCAAGTTCTAAAGCCCTTTTTTCAGCTTCCTTCTCGGAAAGAAATGTACCCCTCATATGTGCAAGAGAATAATTATTGAAATTTAGAGATAAGAAAAATAAAAAAATAAAAAATTTAAAATTTCTTAGAAAAATACGCATTTTTAACTTTTGAGGATGGAGTCACAAATACTAGACGGATTTGCTTGTTTAACTATTTTTAGTCTTTTGATAAGTTTGTCTCGATCTATTTGATGTTTTAAATATTTAATACATAAATTTTTTTCCTTATATACCTCCGCTATTGGAGTAATGTTTAAAGCAATTGCAAAAGTACCAATAACTAAAAGAATGTTTGTTGCAAGTCGAATGTTTGGTCGAAAATTAGATCTCATTCGTATTCTTTATTTTTGTCAATAACTTCCCTTAAATATATATCTTTTAGTTCGTCATTGTATCCATTTTCTTTTGCAAATTTCTCTAATTCCTTTAACTCTTTTTCTGTCATTAAGCAGATTTGGATATATTGTTTTTCATATCTTCAATTTGGTTGATTAATTCATCTAACCATTCTGTGTTATTTTCGGATCTTTTCTGAAAATATGTAATTTTAGGTTGATTTAATTCTAGGGTCTCATAATCTCCACTCATAAATGCCCCTTAAATTTATACTCTGCATAATTTAACTACAGAAATTATGCCCATCAATAGGTTCTAATACTTATTTGACGTTTGCTAAGGGTAACAATTCACTTTTTTTATAGTATAAATATCAAGGAATTTATCTCCCAAAAATATGGCAACTAATGAAGAACTAGAAAAAAGAATTGAGACTTTAGAAAAAGAATTACAACACCTAAAAGCTGTTCTACAATATCAAATGAGAAATAAGAAAAAGTGATTTATTCTTATTGCAAAGAAATTAATTTTGGTCAGAAAAGCATTTTCTCTTGGTCGTTTTGTGTACCTAATGTCAAAACTAAATATTAAAAATTAGTCCATTAATTATTAGTAATTTATTGAAAAAAATAACTTTAATCATTGATATTTAGAACATATTTGTTTTTATATATATAAAACTGCTTGATATGATTAACTCAATAGCTACTATATTGCTACTATTAGGCTCTTTAGTCGCTTACAAAAGACTCAAAAGAAAGAAAAGGCTATTTCATGCACCACCTACGAATCAGCTCCCTAGTTGAAGATTAAATACCGTCTTCGTCTTCTCCAAAAGGATTGTATCTAATATTCCAAATGAGAACAACAGCTATAGATAAAAGCAATAGACCAAAAATAACTTGAGGAGGAGGAAATAACATCTATAAAATATAACAATTATCAATAAACTTTGCTTATGAGAATTTAAAAGGGGAATCGATATTTTTTCTTTCTAATACTTTAACCCTCGTTCTTTCTTTATTTATTAAAGTAAATTTTTTCATAAAAAAAGGGCGTTAGCTTCGCCCTAATCAAAAAGCGGGATAATCCCCATCACCCAGCCTTTTTAAAATCTTAGCACTACATATAGTGTTTGTAAGTATTTAAAATTACCCATTGATGGGGTTGTTAGTTGCTGTTTAATTTGTCATTATAGGAATCCCCATCACCTAGGCTCGTAAGAGTCTTTTTTTTTGCTATTTTTCCCTCCTAGGTTTAAGCCCTTTTAAATTAGTATTTAAAGATTTTTTATTTAATTTTTAAATTCGATAATTAATAATTAAAAAAATAATTTTATTCATGCAAACTTACATCGTACACTGGCAATTTCCAGATCAAGAAAGTCATATGCAAGGGGCCGAAGCTTTTGCGGGTTTTGTTGAAGGAGGATGCGAAGGTGATGAATTTGATGGGTTTAAAGTTCTTAATCGAGTAGTAAATCCTGAGGGAGCAAATGGTTGGGCAATAGTTGAATCTTCAAACCATCAGAACATTTGGAAATGGAGCAGTATCTGGGTCGACAATTTTGGCGTAGAAATTGAAGTTACACCAGTTTTAACAGATCAAGAATTTCTCTCCGTCCATAAAGAAATTGCAGCATCCTCCAATTAATAGTTAATTTTTAAGTAATTGAAAGTTGATCTAAAGTAAAAGGATGGTACCTATTTTTTTTATGAGGAAATTTTCTCTCAAGAATTTGAAAGTCAATTTAGTTAAATAAAAATGCTTTTTGCTGCACCTGAGAAGTATTGAGATGATATTAACTCTGTAAAGAAAGATATTACATTATGTGCCTATCGAGCTTAAAAAACTTGAGGAAGAAAATATTATCTTATGAATCAAACCCAAACGGCATTCATCATGATCGTTAATATCAAGAATTAGTAAATAGCTATTTTTATAGATTAACCGAGAGAGTCTAAATCTCTTCTATAGTGAACTGTATTTGCCTCATCTTTAGGTACTTTTTGTTCTCTCGTTAAATCTGCAATAGTTGAAAAATCTTTTGCATTATCAAGATCTCTTGCATTTTTATCTTGAATTGCGAATGGTGATCTTTTTAAATTCATAATTTATTACCTCAAAATTTTTGTTGGATTCTAATCACAGATCCTGGATTGTCATGAACGTAAGAATTAAATTCTTTCGCAAGCATAAAGCAATCATATGCATCGCGTGCATAGAAGCCAATTTCATGTGTATTATTGAATGAATCTTTGTAACTCAACACATATTTATTACAAGATTTGATTGGAGTTGAAGGCATTTTTTTACATCGGACGTAACTTAGTTCTAACTATAAGCATTCCTCAACCGACCAAGAAATATGTACGGTTTAAGGCATAAATATATACGGATAGATGACCAACAATTAAATTTAAAAATTAATATAATGCTGAGAATTAATTTTGATAAAAAAAGATAATATTTCCATCATCACAATACATATAAAAACTTTTTTCATTAAATTTATATTAAAGAAAGCACATTTAAATTTCGATGCTGCTGCTTTATGAACTAATTTACTATCTTGCTAAATTAATGTTTTCGAGATTATAGATATATTTTTCTCTATCATCATCACCATCGTCATCATCATGGAAGGAAGATATTAATACATAATCCCCAAATCCCAGAAACATAGATAAATAAAGAATTGGATCTGTCATAAACTAATTGTGAAACATTCAATTTAAATTTGAGGAAGCTTTTTAATATCTATATTTTCTTTTAATTATTTGTATGAAAAATTTTTTACAATCAAAAAATATTTATTTTTATTTGAGAAAACTGAAAATAGATCTAAAATAAGAAAAATTCGCTAGTTTTTAAGGGATTTCTAAATAGATTTTGAGAATCAATGTGTGGAAAATTTGAGCTAAATACTAAGTTTGAAAAGTTACCAAAGATTCTGAAACAAGACTATCCAAACAGACTTGATTCTAAATATGAGACTCAAATAATATTAAGACCCACTGATCCTGTTCTTGTAATTAAAAACGAAGGGAGAATGAATACTACTTTTATGACATGGGGTTTTATTCCTCCTTGGGCTAAAAATCCATTCGATAAAAAAACTCCAAGACCATTTAATGCAAGATTAGAATCCTTAGAAGAAAAAAGATTATTTAGTGGAAGTTGGAAAAATAAAAGGTGCTTGATACCATCGAGTGGTTTTTTTGAAAAAAAATATCGCATTCGAAAAAAGAATTATGAGACTTTTTGGCTGGGAGGAATCTGGAGCACGTGGATCTCTCAGGATGGTATTGAATTGGAGAGTTGCTGCATTTTAACAACCAAACCAAATGAACTAGTTAAACCTATACATTACCGTATGCCTGTTGTTGTTCCTAATGGATATGAAGAACAATGGACAGAACAGATTAAAGATGCTGATGAATTAAAAGGTCTTTTACCAATCATCGAGGTTTGGCAACCTGATGAATGGGTATTAGAGCAAGTTGATAAAAAAGCTATTGGCCAAATGAGTTTGTTTTGAATTAAGCTCAAAATATTAGAACTGCTTAATTAATTTAATAATTTTTTGCACTATGCCAACTAAAATTTAAAATAAATGCGGTAACTTTGATAAAATGGCTACCAGAATAAATAAATATTTAAGTGAGGCAGGTTACTGTTCAAGAAGAGTAGCAGATAAATTAATTCAAGCAGGAAAAGTAACTATTAATGGTAAAATTCCAGAAATAGGTTCCAAAGTAGAGGAAGGTGATCAAGTAGAAGTTGAAGGTCAAAAAATTGAGAAATCAATAAAACAAAAAAATATATACTTAGCTTTTAACAAACCTATAGGGATTGTTTGTACAACAGATCAAGAAGTAGAACTTGATAATATTATTGATTATATAAAATATCCAACGAGAATTTTTCCTATTGGAAGATTGGATAAGCTAAGTCAAGGATTGATTTTTTTAACTAACGATGGAGATATCGTTAATAAAATACTTAGAGCAAGAAATAATCATGAAAAAGAATATATCGTAGATCTTAATCGTCCGATTAATAAAGACTTTATTCAAAGGATGAGTAATGGAGTTGAAATATTAGACACCATTACAAAGAATTGTTTTGTAAAGCAATTAGGGCAAAAAAAATTTAAAATCATACTCACCCAAGGACTTAACCGTCAGATAAGGAGAATGTGTGAATCGTTAGGCTACAAGGTAAAGTCATTAAAGCGTGTGAGAATTATGAATATCAAATTAGATGTGCCGATAGGTAAATATCGTGAATTTACAAATGAAGAACTCTTAGAATTAAACAAATTACTAGAAAACTCAATAAAAACATTTGACTGATATTCAGGAAATTGAAATCTAAGAAGTTTTAAGAAATGTTCTCAAAAAGCAAAAAATATAAGAGTTCTTTTCTTAGATGATCTTGTAATAAATGAAATTAACAATGAAAAAACTAAATTCAATCGGAAGATATAGCATTATGTTGAATTAACAAAGGCAAATTGGAATAAACATCTTAAAAAAAACTCATCTTTAATTAATTAAATGCTTAGTTATATTTAGGGATTTTTCTGGCAAATTTTGAGGCCTACAAATTTTCATAACTTACAGCCCGAACTATGACTATTGTGGCTAAAGGATAGAACCTATGATATGGAGCTGAAATAAAACTATAACCTAGAAAGAGATGCAGAGTAATTCAAAAGATGGGAATGAATGATCATGGATTGTATAAGCCTGCATGAGATTGCAACATAATAAATATACATGGTTTAAATTGCATAGATTTTCGTCGAAAATAAGGTAGTGCTAGTTTTTATAATGACAAAAATGAAACATTTACTATTACCAATCATTGCTTTCTTCTTTTTACCGACAACGGTCAATTCGGAAATAATTTCAAAAATATCTGATTATGAATTATTAACTGAATTTAGAGAAAAAATTAAATTTAGATGCCCAACAAAGAGAGAAAAGGGCAAACATAATAAACAGCTTATTGTAAAACTATATGAGGAGTGCTGGTTTCAATTAAACAAAGATCACATAAATATTATGGATCGGCAAAAGATCTATAAGAAAGATATTATTTCTTATTGGGACATGTTTGAAACAAGCAAATTCCCATTTATTGCAGCCCATTTTATTAACTACAAAGTAGATGGAGAAATAAAAAGAATAGAGTTTCCTAATAAAGGCAAATTTTTGCGGGCGGACTATTTGAAAGAACATAAAAAATTAAAAGAGGCAATAAGTATTTGGATGAATACTAAATGAGTTTTTTTTGATTATTGCAAGAATTAAATTTTTAAAATTTAGAATATATTTCAATGAAATATTTGAGAATTGATGATTTCGATATAATCAAAAATAATTGCTATGGGTAAATTTTTTAGTTCATTTAAAATTTTAAGTAAAACTCGTAATTTTTATATTAAAAATATTTGTTAATAATATGCGGAATATATTAGATATTAATCAAAAAATTTTTCTAGTGATTATTTGCTTGCTTTTTGTATTAAATATAAGGATGAATGATTTTTAGAATTTAAATCTTAATCCAACATGTACGGAATGTGTGTCGGAATCAGAAACGACTGTATGAGTAGCATCATCCCATACGTTAATAGTGTCAAATCCTAAATATGTGTATTTACCAGTTATTTCAACGTCTGGACTGATAGCATAACTTAATCCTCCACTTAAACTTAAAGTCGCGACGTCATCTTTACAATCATCATCTCCTCCAGAAGTACATAATTTCGATACATCAACATTTGTCCAACCATATCCAATGCCTACAAATGGTGTCCATTTTGTATCTCCCAGAGGAACATCTAAATATCCATTAAAGATGTATGATCCAAAAACAGCTTCTTTTGCACCATGAACATCTGAGGTCGTATTTGTATAACTTGCATCTACTCTAAAATACTTTCCAAAGTCATATCCAAGACTTCCTTCGTAACTAAAACCCCTATCGAAATATAATGAAAAGGGAGTTCCATTTATAAGTGGATCAGAATAAGTACCCGCTCCTAAACCTATAGAAGCATAAAAACCTTTCTCATAATCATCAGCCCTAATTTCTTGCACTACAGGAGTAAAAGAGATCGCTGCAACTGATAAAGAAATTAAGGATTTTGAGAGTTTCATTTTTCTTTTATTTTTTTCTAGGTTAGTTCAATCAAAAATAGTTATCAAGTTTTGTTCTGTTTTTGATATTTTTCAATTTGTTATCGATTACTTAGCAATTTAGATCCAATAATAAATGCCTGCTGTAACCTAATTTTACTGAAAAACCTTGGATTGAATTTCTTTTCCTTATTTATCTTCGAGGCACTTTCCCTAAACCGTTCCATAAACTTCTAAGGAAAAATCTTCAGCTAGTTTTGATGCTCTTTTAAATATTATCATTTAGTTAAAAAAATATTTATACATTAATTGAGAGGATAAGCTATGAGATAAAATATAAAAAAAGGTAATTTATTTATCTCTTTCTTACTACATTGAAAATGTAGTTCATCTAAATATATTTCACGGGTTTTGCTTTTAAAAAAAAATCATAAAATTAATTTCTTTTTATCTTTTTTACTAATAATTTTTACGATCTTTACTTATTTTACAAGAGGTGAAGAATATTATGGATTTTTGAAACCCTATGGTGAGTTGGGTTATGTACAAACATTACAAAATTTAATTTTGGGATACTGTTTAATCGTTACCTTCAAATTAAAAAAAATGTTTTTGAAAGTTTCTAATTCATTTACATTTTATCTACGTTCATTTTTAATTATTGTAATTTTATTTGAAGAACTAAATTTTTTAATTACAAATTTTTTTAATAATGTAAAAAATGTTCAAGGAAGTTTCAGCATACACAATACTTCTTTTTTTGGGGATCAACTTTTTACACTAACTATCCACCCTTTTGATTTCCAATTCACTTTAATTATGTACCAATCTATTTTAATAGGGGTACTCTTTATTCTTGGTTTTGGTTCTTATTTTCCCTTATTTAAAAAAATTAAATATTTTTTTCTTGAAAGGAAATATGGTTATTTCTTGTGCTTTTATATATGCAATGTTTTTTTAAGTTCTATTATAAGAAGAACAATTGATCCAAATATAATGTTTCTTATACATGAAGAATTTTGTGAGTTATTTTTTTACATAATTTTCTTATTTGATATCCTTGAAAAAAAATATAATATCAAAAAAATAATAAAAAATAATAAAAGATAAAACCTCAAAATGATCTAAATAAATATTTTCTAAGATTATGCAAATTTAATAATTTTAAATCATTTTCATAATTAGTTATACAAGAATCTCCAAAAATAATTTTGTACCGATATCACAAATAATTAGTGCCCCCTTTTTTCTTTCTGTACTTTTTAGGAAAAATTATGAATTTTCCAAGACTTACTAATTTTATTAGTGGGGCACCGGCTTCCGCATCTTCGACCTAGTGCTCCCAAAGCACTTTTCACATCATTAGCAGCACTCACTTTTTTAGCAATAACTAATAATTGAGTAGTATTTTATGCGTAATGACAATCATTATGAGAATTAATATCAGCTTGATATCCTAAATTTTTAATGTTGAGAAATTGAATGTCATAGCCCTAACCATTTTTTTTTGTCCAAACTTCCTCAGTTCTTCTCCAACCCTGATCAATTAATTTTTTCCATTCTTTTCTAGCTAATTCTTTCTTTAATTCTTCTCTAGTGGTCATGACAGGAGGTTCCTTACCCCATGTAGAAGTAACCTTACCAGAATCGATAAACATATATTTAAAAAATTGGTCTTTATTATTTGTATTTTCAATAAACCTTTTAACCCTCGATCGATTTGAATTAACTAACCAGTAAGATATAGCCATTACTTTTTAAGGATAAAAGTCTACTTTCCAACGCATTACGCAATAACTTAAAGGGTTATATCCATTGCAATTCCAAAATTTAAATATTTTTATTGCGAAATATTGGAAACTAGCATCATTAAAAAATGCCCAAACGAAATAAATAGCAAATGCAGCTAAGACGAATGCAGCATATTGAAGCCAATGAGTTCCTGATTTATCTACACCATTTTTGTCAAAATTAGAATTACTCATTTAAAGGATTGGATATGCTATCCATCCAAATAAAGTGTAATTAATAATAACAGCCATGAAACCTATCATTGCTAGCCTTCCATTTGTTCTTTCCGCAATAAACCAATAGCTATTTGGCCATTCAAAATCCCCTCCCCTTTCAGATATTTGATCTTCTGAAACTGGAGTTTGTTTAGAATCAATATTGTCCTGGTCAAGATAATAATTACTATCTGGGTAGAAGCTTTCGCTTGAAAAATTATCTTTAAATTTACTCATTGTTGTAAAAATTTGATTTTTTATATCTTAAAAAATAAAAAGGCTAAATAGGTTTAAAAGCTATTTATTCTTTATGCAATTAATTGGGAACTATACAAAAAAGTCCATTTTCAACCTACTTTTTTCATGCAAGCAGTAAGTGTTTCATTTAGTCCATTAAAGTCCTAAATAGTTTTTCTCATATTCAGAATATTTTTCTTTAAGGAAATTAGTAAATTCTGATATGTTTTCTTTCAACTCAAGATATTCATTTACTTCAAATATTTTTGAAGTGGACTTAGTCAAATAAAAAGCTGTTAATGGGGAATATTTAGCTACTTTTATTGATGGGAAAAACTTAATCGCCTCAGGATAAGATTCATACAAATCGGAGACGAAATTATTCATGTCTTTTTTAAATGCAAAATATTCAGTAGCCAGAAATATGCCCGTTATAGGAATTGTCAACAAAGCCCCTGAGATTGAAATTCTTAAAAGATTTTTAGTAAATGATTCCATGTGAAAGGCGCTAATTGCCTTTTATTGTAGATCGACTGTCAATGATATTCATTAGAGTCTGCTGTAGCCTAATTTTGACTGAAAAACCTTAAAGGGAACACCAGTTCCTTTCATTACTTCGAGACATTTATCCCCAACTGTTCCATACACTTCAACAGTAAAATCATCTGCAAGTTTTGGATGCTCTTGTAAATATTCACCAATTGCTGGATTAGCCAAGTGTGCGATAAAAGCTTCATCATTTTTATAAGCCTCAGACCATACAAAGATAAGTGGATTTTCTGGATCCTGATCAAAAGTATGATGTAACATTCCTGGCTCAACAGCCTCAACTGCTTTATCTGTTCTGTCTGCAAGTTCTAAATACTCAGAAACTTTATCTTCTTTTACTGTGATTTTCGCCAGAAGAATAAAAGGGGTATCTGCTCCAAAGTTTGTCATAAATAAAAAGCGATTTTAGTTTATTTTATTTGTATTTCACCAAAAAAGAAGCTTTTAAATCCCCTTTATCGATCGACTATCAATTTCTAATAACTACTTAGCTAATCCCATAAGGACAAATCTGAATCTCCAGTTGATCTTTGCATCCAATGAATTTTCCAAATCCCATCAATCTTTTTGAAGATTGAAGTGACTGTTGGTAAATCATCATTAGGAGTCCCTTTGTAAGAGAATTTTGACCCAAGTGTAAAGACACACATTGCTACATCAGAAGAGAGAAATTCAAATCTATGAATTTTTGTAATTTCCGCTTTTTCCTGAACCACATCGCCAGAACTCATCATTTCCTCGAATCCCTTTGCACTTATTGGATTCCCACTTGGCCTGATAAGTAGAAAATCTGAAGTAGCGTTATTTATAAAAAATGAGCCCATTTTTTTTGGTGTAGCTAGCTCATACAACATTGACTCAATTGTTTCTTTGTCAGTCATAAAAAAAGAGGGATTTAATTCCCTCTAATATAGATCTGCTTCCAATAAATAACTATTAGCGATGCAAATAGTAGGAGTTTAATTTATTAATCACAGCAACTTTCTTTTGTTAATGATGCAGTCCAAGAGGATGCTTCCATTGTTGATAAGTCTACTCTATGAGTTGCCATCCAGTCACCATTTGCCTCCACAAACTTTTGAACATTACCTTCTGGGGCTTGATGAATAACAATAATTCTTTGAGGATCTTCCTTGCTTACTCCTCTGAAAAGAGGTTTAATATCAAATTCTGAATGTCTTTTATCTGCTTCTGCACTATCAAATATTGCAGCCCATTCATCGAAAGTGCTTTCAATTTTAAAAGTAAACACGGAAGTGACTGAACAAGACATGGAAAAAAAGAGGTAGTTTGCTATTAATTTTAGATCGTTTGTCAATCAAAAAAATAAATTTTGAAGTACTAAATTTTAAGAAAACCACAAACTGACATCAAACTGACGTCAAGAGAGTAATGTCAATTTTCCTATTAAAAAATCAAGTCTGGGTAACTCGCTAGTATGACTTGATTTTGAAGATTCGGGGCGACAGGATTAGAACCTGCGACCTAGTGCTCCCAAAGCACCGCACAGGGCTAGTGCAGCACTAGGTTTTAAACTATAGCTGTTTTCTTTTTGGTTTCTGCGTGATTTGTCTAGTCAAATAAATCAATATTTTCCGCAATTTGTCCGCAAAATATTAGTTATGAAAAATTTGAATAGCATTTTATACAAGATATTGATCTATTTAAAGCAATAAAAATTTGAGAGATGGAATATAGTTTTGGGGAATTACGAGTAAAAATTTTGGAATCATTTAATTTCTTCGAATATCTAAATTCAATATCATTTCATCCACCTGCAATGATAATTACTACACTAGTATTTTTTTATATAAGAAGAAAAATTTTATTAGCCGGCAAAAGAAATTAGCAATCTATTTAATATTTATATTTTTGAATGAGTCAAAAATTAAATAAACAAAGCAAGTAATAAAAACAATTACATATATAGATTCCATTTAATTTACCTTATCTATTGAACTGCTTAATCCATAAGTGAGAAAAATAAAACTTGCAAAAGTAACTCCTATCATTACTATTGTGTAAAGTTTATTTAGTTTGAAATTATTGCTTGCAGATGAAAAGTCTGCAATAACAAAACTTTTCATTGAATATTTATCTCTATTTGTGAAATTATTGCTGTTAACCAAACCGCCTAAAATTGGATCTGTAGAAACTTTTATTTCTTGATTTATAACCGAATTTAAACCTTTATCTTCATTGAAGAATCTTGGAAACATATATGCATGCCATAAAGCTATT
This sequence comes from Prochlorococcus sp. AG-347-M15, assembly GCA_003281185.1. Taxonomy (GTDB): domain Bacteria; phylum Cyanobacteriota; class Cyanobacteriia; order PCC-6307; family Cyanobiaceae; genus Prochlorococcus_A. The sequence goes on along the minus strand of QCCS01000003.1, from coordinate 27,478 downwards.
ATTGCCACCCAAATAACCACACTAACTCCTGCAAAGCCAAAAAGTAAGAATCTAAAGGTTTCCATTATTTGTTTTTTAATTAACTAAAATCTACATCAAAAAAAATATCTAAATATCGTTATCCAAAAAAATATACTTTCAATAAATCAATTAATCATTTCATGATGTTACTAATGATTAAAAACAATGTTAATAGGGGTTTTTCTTTAAATATAAGTTAATGATCAAATCATCTATTTAACTAAAAAAGACAAAATAATAATCAAATTTATTATTACTTTTTAAAAATGGATTTCAGGATTTTACTTGTTATTACACCAATAATATTCTCATGGATATTTACAGTCTTTTGGTTAGGTAGGTGGGATGTATTTAGATTAACACCACTAGGCTTACCAAAGAAGGGAATAGCTCCTTTTAAAAATTATCAGGTTTGGGAAGATTCAGCATTAATTCCTGATACTGGCAGACCAGCAGAAGGTTATCCAGTATTTACCGTAAGAACAGCAGCAGTTAATGCCCTAGGGATTCCAACCGTTTTCTTCCTTGGAGCAATATTGGCAATGCAGTTTAAATCTTATTAATAGAAAATTTTAATGGACATTAGATTTTTAATTGTTGGAGCACCATTTTTAATAGCATTTTTTTATACCTTGTTTTGGCTAAAAAAATGGGGTGCTTTTAATTCTAAGAATAATAATTTGCAAAAAAATATTTCTCTTAAAAATGAATCAATAGAACAACGTTATATTTTAGAGAATATCTTTTTTTACAAAAAATTAATCAAATTTTTCTTACCCTTAAATTAATACCTTGTCATGATTCCAATAGAACAGTATTTGTTTTTTGCAGTTTCTCTTTATGCATTTTTTTATCTTTCAATAACCATAGTAAGTATATTAATTAGTTTTTCCTAAGCAATAATTACATAAAATATTAAACACTTATTTGTATAAAATTAATCTTCCTGTATCTTAAAACTCATTATATAAATATATAAGTAGATATTAGGGCAATCTACTAACCGCTAGCTTTGATAAAGCGGTTCGTAATGAGAACCTCTCTTTGACCTCATTTTCTTTTTCGCAATCTTAGAAAATGAGGTTTAAATAATTTTTAATAGTCAGGAATATTTAAGCTAATTTTCTACATAAATCTAGTCATTAAATTTTATTCATGATTATGTATATTATTTACTTTTTAAAAAAGATTTTTTTCTTTATAAAGAATATGTAGATATTTGGCGAATCTGCAACGGTATAGATTCCGTCTTTATGAACCTAGCCAACGAAAATATTCTTAACTACGTTTTAGTTATTTTAGTAGTTAGGAATATTTTTATTTTATGGTTAATTTTTTCTTAAAAACAAATGATCAATAAATCACAAAAATTTTCATCATTAGAAAATATCTACAAGAATTTAGAATCTGGCATGCCAGAGAATAAATCTATTAAAGACTTTGCACTACCTAATGCGAGACAATGGTTAGGTGTAAGATATGTAGCCCTTTGGGTATTACCTATTTATTTTATTGGGAAAATTGCAAAATTTGTAGCTTCCTCTGCATTTATAAAACCATATTCTCCTATTAATAATGGCCCTTCTTATAAAAGACCAGAAACTTTGTACACCTCTTTAAAAGGTGTTTTTAAAGGAGAAGACCATTTGAGATTTTTTGATCATAGGTTTTTTGCTATTTGGGTATTGCCTATCGCTTTGACTGGAATCGTTTTTGAAGTGCTTTTTATATCTCCTACTAAGAATACTTTTCCTTTCAATTAAGCATCCTTTGTCCGCAATTTGTCCGCATTCATTGAGGACAGAATCTTAGCAATAAAAAAGACAGGCTTGGAAACCTTTCTGTGAATTGGATTCTAAGAGTCGGGGCGACAGGATTCGAACCTGCGACCAAGTGCTCCCAAAGCACTTAACACCCAATAGCAAGCACAAGCGTTTTTAGCTATATCTGGATTGTTGCGTGGTGTTGCGTAGTTTGTCCTGACTATTTAAGAAACGTTTGAACACTTTTTGACCGCTTTTTAGGATAAGTAGCCTTAGCTCTTTTTTATCTATTTCTTTCAACTATTCTAAAATTCATATCTATAGCTCCTTTTCTTAAAGGAATTAATTCTTGATATGGTCCTTCATAACAATCAATTACTGCTTGTTAACTTGGAAATTTTGAAAGCACAGAAAACGGACCAACATATCCCTCTCTAACATCAGTCTCGAAATCAACTGATATTGTCTTTGCTCCGCAACCTTTAACAACAACATCATTGACTGCTTCAAAGTATTTACTTGCTTGTTCTGGATTTGTAATCCTGCCAGAAATCATTACATAACCAGCATTCTTGTCTTTTGGGACTTTATAACCAATTGCAAGCCCAGCAATGCCAGCAATTAAACCAGTTAAAATAGTGTTTTTCATTAAAGATTTTGATTTTTTAAATGGTATACGATTATCTCTAAGTTGGCTGTCATTTTTTAACTATTAGCAGTGCAAGTAGTAAGCGTTTCATAAAAAAACAGCTAATGAAAATAGATTTTATTTAGGATAAAAAAAATTGGGGAGGATTAAATGTCTATCATTACCGACAATACAGTGTTAGTACATATTCACAGCGGTTTAGAATCCGAAAATAAAATAACTTTAGGTTTATTGGTTGCCCTTACTGCAGAAAAAAACGATCATAAAGTAACACTTTTTCTAGCAGGAGACGGAGTACAAATATTAAATTGCAAAAAAGCGGGTGAAATAGTTGGTCAAGGTACTGGAGATTTATACGAACATCTTCAAAATTTAAAGAATTCAAAAATTACTATATATGTCTCAGGAATGTCTGCTAAATCAAGAGGTTACGATGAGAAGCTTCTTGATGGATACACTGCAGAGTTTGTTATGCCAGATGTTCTAGTTGAAGAATCAATTAAAGCGGATAGCGTACTTTGCTATTAAAAAAGGAGCTAATTGCCCCTTATTTTAGATCGACTATCAATCTATTAATAATTAATTAATTTTCTTTTTCCATCTCTAGTTTCTACTCTATTTATTCTTAACCCAATAAATAGAGCCCATATAAGTGCAAAGACAATTGGTAAGAAAATGATTGCAAGTTTCATCATTTTTTAAATCCTGTTATTTGCTCAAAATAATAATCTTTAAATGAATAACAAAAAATAGGTACTTTATCTAAAAAAAGTAGGGTCGGGGGTTTTATGACTGTCAATCAAATGTTCTCTTTGCCGCCTTGAAGATTTGGTCATCTAAATAGTAATTATCAAATAGATTCTTGAAGATGTTATCAATCAATATTAGTTAAAGATTTTATTTGATTGAAAATTTCAAATAAATTACTATGTTAATGAGTAATTTTATTTATGGAATATTTAACTAATCTTTGGAATAATCAACCAAATATACTTATTGGAGGGGGTTTAGCAACATTAGTATTGTTGGGAATTTATATAAAATTACTTTATATTTATCAATGAAAATTAACTCGCAAGGGTGGAGCTTAATTTTTAGTATGGGAGCAATTATTTGCTTATAGCTTATTTAATGGAAGAAGAAAGAAAAAAACTAGAAAAGATGTATCAAGAGCTAAACGAAGAAGATACGAATATAAAGAAATGGAATCAGGCGCTCATTCCAAAAGCAATATTATTATTCCCTCCAATAGCTTTTGCTTTAACTTTTCTAAAAATAAATACTGATAAATCATTAATAGATTTACTTGGATTTGTTGCTATGGGATGTTTATTAGTTTTAGGAGGTATTTTTTTAAATTATCTTTTATCTAAAGGCAAGTAATGGAAAGATTTATTCTTATAAATAGTGAAAGAAATAGGATAAAAGTATTTGAACCATTTGAGGATGTGTCGAAGCCTAGTCCTAGTATTGATGCAATGATGATTAGTTATGGATGTGTATATAAAAGGAGTAGTAAACCAGTTATGAAGGGAAGCAGAGTTGAAACTATAGAAGCAGCTAGGGAGGAATATAAACAACTACTGGATGAGGGATGGAAGAAAACAAGTATCTTCAGTAGTTTTTTCTAGTTATAACTAGACGCATTTTAGATCAAAGTACTTCAAACGAGTGACCTTAGAGAGTCCCTTTCTCAATTTGAGACATAAACATAAAAAAAGAGATTTTTGGTGACTCTCTAGTATGACTTGGTTTTTAAATGGCGGGGCGACAGGATTCGAACCTGCGACCTAGTGCTCCCAAAGCACTAGAGATGTTTTTTAAGACATTTCTAAGAACTATTGATATTACTGATTAAATATCTAGTAGTTAATCATTTTTGGGACAGAAAAAACAGTACTGATATTGTTTGAAATAGCATGATATCTGTCGGGAGGGGCTCTTTGAGGGGCTCTTCTGATTTGATAGATATTTAGTTAATTATTTTTTTAATTTTTTCTAAATTCCATTTATCAAATATTAATTTCATTTCTCTTTCGTAATATCTTACTTTCTTTGCGAAAGGTAGTTGTTGAATAATTATCCCAATAGGAAATTTAAAAAAAGAAGAAACATAAACAATATAAAACTCGACAAATGAAGGTTTTGGTGGGAGAGATAAATTTTTTATATATGCCCAATCAATGCAAGGTTTTAGTTGCTTATCACTAGCGATAATATTTTTTTTACATCTCCACCAAGAGAATAGATAAATGCAAATAAAAATTGGTAACGGAAGAATTCGCAACATTAAATATCAAAGATTATTTTTCTTCTAATTAATTCTATAAATAATATTTGATTTTTATTTGAAATACGTTTCTATAGATATAGAGAAGTTTTTAAGGGGTTGACGATTATGGAAATTCCTGACGAAATGTTGAAAGAAATTAGAGAAAGTGGATACGATAAAGAGCTTGTATTTACACAAATAAGAAAGCTATTAGACAGCGATAAACCAATCAAAGAAAACGAGCACAATCTAGAGCTTATAGACAATTACTTATTAGACAAAGATCCACAAGAACTATCTAAAAATGCTGCTGAGATAGTTATGGCAGCAGAGCTTATAGACAATTACTTATTAGATAAAAGATTTATGAGAGAGCTTGAAGATAGGGATGAATATGATGCTGCTTAAAAATAACTATTAAATGATGCAAGATCGAAAAACTATAGCTATCTCCGAGATAGTAAAAATAATTGAAGAGTGCAGATATAATGATGAGCTTGCTGAGGGTTATAAGAGAGAGATATTAGACCAGGAGAAAGTATATGACTAGTTGGGCAAAAGGAGCACTAATAGGTGCAAGTAATAGCAAGCTATAGCTCAGGAGGGGCTACTGGAGGGGCAAATCTAAACATGAGACTACTTACAAAATAAAAAAGACAGCTTGGGAATGCTTTCTATGACTTGGTTTTAGAGAGTCGGGGCGACAGGATTCGAACCTGCGACCTAGTGCTCCCAAAGCACCCGCCCTCCAATTTGAGACAGTGGGTTAAATAAACAAGTTAGGCTATAGCTTGTTAGTTGCTATATCTACAAAATTACGAGTCTTAAAAATAGGCCAAAGTTATACAAAATTATCCTTAGATATACAATTAATCGCTAAATAATCGCTAACCAAAGACCTAGTGCTTTAGGAGCTGTAAAATATCATTGATTGACAGTCGATTCAATATAGAGGGATAAAACCCTCTTTTTTATGAAAGTAATAAGCGTTTAAAAAGAGCGAACAGGTAGTATATATCAATAATTATTGATTATATCAAAATATTTTGATGTATTTCTTAATCTTTGTATTTCGCTTTTTGTTTGATGCTATAAATAAATTGTCTTCAATCTAAGTGACTAATGAGTATTTTCAAAAAAACTCTCATTTTATCTTCTGCAATTTCATTAATACTTTCTCCATCTGCGATGGCTTCAAAAAGATTGAGTGGAGCTGGTGCATCATTTCCTTCGAAAATTTATACCAGGTGGTTTTTTGACTTAGCTAAATCTGGAGGCCCTAGAGTTAATTATCAAGCAGTAGGTTCTGGATCTGGAAGAAAAGCTTTCATAGACGAAACTGTTAATTTTGGAGCCTCTGACGATCCAATGAAAGAAGCTGATATAAAAAAAGTTACTAGAGGACTTGTGCAAATACCGATGGTGGGTGGAACAATTGCGTTTGGATATAACTATGATTGCGACTTGAAACTAACACAAGAACAAGCTGTTCAAGTAGCAATGGGAATGATTAAAAATTGGAAGGAATTAGGATGTAAGTCAGGTAAATTAACTTGGGCCCATCGTTCTGATGGCTCAGGCACGACTAAAGCTTTTACAAATTCTATGGAGGCTTTCTCTAAGACCTGGAATTTAGGTACTGGTAAATCTGTTAAATGGCCTTCGGGAGTTGGTGCAAAAGGCAATTCTGGTGTTGCAGGTGTTATTCAAAATACTCCAGGTGCAATTGGTTATGTAAACCAGTCATACATTAAAGGTAAGGTTAAGGCTGCTGCACTTCAAAATCTTTCTGGTGAATTTGTTACTCCAAATACTGAATCAGGCGCGATAGCTTTAAATGGAATAACTCTTGATAAGAACTTGGCTGGTAAAAATCCAAACCCCACTGCTAAAGGAGCTTATCCAATAGCAACCTTAACTTGGATACTTGCTTATGAAACAGGTAATGGAAGGAATACTAAGGCAATTCAAGATACATTTTATAAATTGCTCAGCGATGAATACCAAGATAAAGCTCCTGCCTTGGGTTTCGTTCCCTTGAAAGGTGAAATTTTAAAAAAATCAATTGAAGCTGTTGGAAGAATAGGAAGGTAATTTAGAACTAGTAAGCCAAGCAATAAAAATCAAAATAGATGAAGTATATAAACAATACTGCATACCAATAGTGGCATTTTTACCGAGCATAAATAATAAGCCCGATAGTAGGGTTCCAAATAATCTTCCCGCTGCATTAGCCATATAGTAATAACCAACATTTAAACTTACTTTCTCATTATCTGAATAAGCCAAAATCAAGTAGGAATGAGTAGATGAATTCATTGCAAAAATAAAGCCGAATATTATTAATCCAATAACAATTACAGGACCTAATGATTTATCACCGTTTAATGCTCCTGAAATAAATAAAGGAATAACCGTCAAGATAAGTCCCCAAAATTGAACGGTAGTTTTTGTTGGGCTATTATTTTTCCCCCATACTTTTCTAAGTAATGGAGCTAATACTTGAAAGAAACCATAGATTATTATCCATCCACCCAAGAACAGCCCTATTTTTAAATAATCCCATCCAAAAGAAATGTCTAAAAATACTGGAAGAGCTACTACAAACCAGACATCTCTTGCTCCAAATAAGAAAAACCTTGCACTTGAAAGAATATTAATACCTTTAGACTTTGAATAAAGGTCTTTAAAAATTGGCTTTCTTTTCATTTTCCCTGAATCTTTAGGAAGACATAAAGTTAAAAAGAATGCGAAGCATAGACCTAAACCCATTATTCCAACTGCATTATTAAAGCCCAATAGCTTGTATAAGAGACCCCCTAGGAAGAAACCAACACCCTTAAGTGCATTTTTAGATCCTGTTAAAATTGAAACCCACTTAAATAATTGTTTTTGACTGTTTTGATTATTCTCTTCTGAATCTGGAACTATTGATTTAACTGTACTTTTTGAACTCATTTTATTTAAATCTTTTGCTACCCCACTAAGTGCTTGGGCTAACATAACGTATGAGACGCTAAAGATTATTGACCAATTCTCTTTGACTGGAATCAGCATGAAAAGAGCAAGAATTTGCAGAATCGTTCCTAGCCATAAAGTAAGTCTCAACCCATATCTTGCCCCTATCCATCCTCCAAAAAGATTTGTAATTATTCCAAAAAATTCATAGAAAAGAAAAAGTAAAGCTATTTGCAGAGTTGAATAACCAAGTTCATGAAAATGACCAACAACTAGTATTCTCAATGCACCGTCAGTAAGAGTAAATGCCCAATAGTTTGCGGTAACGACACTATATTGTTGAAGGCTAGATAACTTCATAAAAACTAAAATTTATTTTCTTTCTCAATTACATAAGAAGTAAGATCTGCAAGCCTGCAACTATAACCCCACTCATTGTCATACCAGGCATAAATCTTTAATAAATTAGAATTTACAACCATCGTTGAAAGTCCATCAATTATTGAACTTCTACAGTCATTTAAGTAATCAGCGGATACTAAGGGTCTCTCCTCGTATCCAAGAATACCTTTTAAGTATGTTTCAGATGCTTTTTTAAATTCATTATTTACTTGCTCTTCAGTTACTGCCTTATTTAATTCAAAAACTATATCGGTTAATGAGGCGTTTAGAAGTGGAACCCTTACTGCATGACCATTTAGTTTTCCTTCTAATTCAGGGAAAATTTCAGCAATCGCATTAGCTGATCCAGTTGTAGTAGGTATTAAGCTTTGCATGCATCCTCTTGCTCTTCTTAAGTCACTTTTGTAAAAATCTACTGGAGATTGTGTATTTGTAACGTCATGAATAGTTGTTATAACCCCATGTTTAATTGAGAAATTTTCATTAACAACTTTTACGATGGGAGCCAAGCAATTTGTAGTACAGGATGCTGCTGTAATTAATTTATGTTTTTCAGGTTTATAAAGGGCTTGATTAATTCCATAAACAATATTAAGTGCTTGTTCCCCTCCCACAATTCCTTTCACAGGACAAGCAACTATTACTTTTTTTATTCCAAGAGAATCAAAGTATGGATTTAATTCTTTAGGAGCTTTGTTTTTACCTGTACATTCCAAAACAAGATCAACCGAAGATTTATTCCATGGAACATCAAGATAGTTCTTTATTGATGTAAAGGAAATTTTTTTATCTTCAATTATTATTTCGTTGTCATTCGAAGCTATTTTTTTATTCCATTTACCATGAACAGAATCAAACTCTAGTAAATGAGATGCAGTTAAAGAATCCCCATTAATTTCATTTATATGAGTTATTTCAATATCTTTTCTTTCCCATAAAATTCTTAAAACTAACCTACCAATTCTTCCAAATCCGTTAATTCCAATTTTCATAGAAATTTCAAAACCTAATATAATATATATCAAAAATAATTGATATATCAATAATTCTTGATATGTGTAATTAAATTTTTTAGGTTAGTATTTAAAAAGTTAATGATCTTTTGATTTTGTTAGAACAACTTAAAAGGATTGATAGTGATCAATTTATTGGGATAATGGAGTCACTCTCAGATCCGATTAGAATAAATATTCTTGAATTAATGATGGGTGGAGAGATATGTGTTTGCGACATAGTTAAAGTAACTGGATTATCTCAATCTAAAATTTCCTATCATATAAAAATCCTTAAGGATTCAGGTCTTATCTCTGATAGACAAGAAGGTAGATGGGTTTACTACAAATTAGATTTGGAAGTATTATCAGATATTAAAAATTGGATGGGTAATTTAATTCAGTCATCATCAAGTAAAAGGTCTTGTGAATAAATGGTTTTTAACCTATTTAGGTTTTTTACTCATTACATATAAATAATTTTTAAATTGAAAATTAATTCTCAGGGTTGGAGTTTAATTTTCAGTATTGGTACTTTATTGATTATTTTATTTAGAGGTTTAATGAACCTAGTGATGGTTAGCGATTAACTGGACAAAGTTATACAAGGCTATACAAATAATCGCTATTTAATCGCTATTTAAATTATTGAGACTTCTGAGAAATAAAAAAGCGAGTTGGGAGACTCGCTAGTATGACTTGGTTTTTAAATGGTCGGGGCGACAGGATTCGAACCTGCGACCTAGTGCTCCCAAAGCACCCGCGCTACCAAGCTGCGCCACGCCCCGTTGTTTTGTAATAATAAAATATCACCAGCCTTTTAGTAAAACGATTGCTGTATTAATATTTTGCTTTGTACTTGCTCGCCACGATTTGTTTGAATTTATAGTATTTCAGTCTAAATTTCACAAACAAAACAAATAGGACTCAATAAATATTCATCAGATAGCTAGAAAAATGATAAACTTCACTTTATTTATTCGATCTTCAGATACTTTTTCTAAATTCTAGTGATTAGGATTATTAGCGCAAATTTATTTAAACCTCCTTATTGTTAACAAAAAAATGATATTCAGTATTTTTTCGAAAGTATAAATTCTGAATTAAGACCAAATTGAAAAGTTTTGTAGTGACTCAAAATCCAATTTGTTTTTGAGAGAATCTTATTAAACCAGAAATCATCGTAGTAGATTTCATGATCTCTTATTTGACTCTCATCTATCAGCTTTAAGTTATAGGATAAAAATTCTAGTACTGGTTTTCCCAAAGGGGTCGGGGTAGTGCCAAAAATAATTGCATTTTTTGATGTTTTTTCTGCCAGTTCACTCAAAATATCAATCATAATAAATGGATCAATGTGTTCAAAAACTGCCATTGCTAAAACTATTTCATAGTCATTTAAAGGTAAATCTTTTATACCTCTAAAGACTTTTACATTACTATTGTTCCCTTCAGAGGATGTAATGGATCTATCTACTCCATGTATCAATTTTGGTAATTTACCTATAAATTCTGCATTCCACTTTTTTATTCCACACCCAAAATCAACTACTTTTTTGTTTTTAATATATTTAATGGTCCTTTTGTATCTCAAAGAAGAAAGAACCCTCTCTAAAGGTGCATTTTGACTTGTAGGCTGTTTGTTTGGCACCTTTGAGTTTTAAAAAAACTTATTAAATGTTATCAAATAGAGAGTAAAATGATAATTATATTTTGAATTTTTAATTATAAATTTTAAAAGTTTAGTCTTCTTTAATCGTAAAAATATTAGACTATCATTTCATCCAAGATTTCTAAATATGTTCAATATTTTTAATTGAATATGATCTAAAAATAAGATTAAAATTTAAAATGATTTTGGTTTAGAGTATGAAAAAATGAAATTTTTTTCGTGATTAAATTGTAAATTAGTCAGTTAAGTTATTAAATTTAAATCCAGCCAATAGATCCGGCTGTAAATCCAACAATTAAAAAGAAAGTAAATTCAAGTAGATCTCTCGGTAATGAATTGACGATAAGATTTATTTGAGTCATTTAACCTTGTGCTCCTCAGGTATTAATTTTTTGAAAATATAACTAATAAATTTTTTTCTTGAGGAGAAAACACCTTTATTTTTCTTTTTTCTAAAGATTTCAAGAAAAAATTTTTAAAAGTTTATTAGCAAAAGTTTTGTTTCCAGAAATGTTTTTATTTTTTATTAAATTTTTTTAGTGCTATATTTTATGAGTAAATAAATTCTTTATGGTTAGTTGAGAATGGACTACAAAAAAAAATCTTTGAAAAAACTTAACCATAATGAAAGTTATGAAGAAATTGACACAAGATTGGCTTCAGGTTGGTATGTTGACACGGCCGGAGATAGAAAAAAAAAGCAATATAAAACAAAAGAAATAACTTTCAAAATTGCTAGAAAGTTAAACTGAATTTCAAGTTCTTTATCTGAATTATTCAATCTTTTCACAGAATCTTCCAATAACTTCTTTTAAATATCACCAAAATTTAAATATTTTTTATTCCCTAACTTTAACTGTTCAGGTTTATAAAGTGGCACAAAATTTTTAGTAATGTATTCCTTGATACTTGATTTTGGATACCAGATTACACTATCCTGAGGTGTCCTTTAAATTTCGTGTGAGGAAATTTATGAAGCTTTTTAAAAGCTTGCTTGTAGCTCCTGCAACATTAGGTCTTTTAGCACCTATGTCTGCTACAGCAAATGAAGTTACTATTAGTGATTTCGCTCCTGCAGAAGAACTTGCTGTAACAAATAGCCGTGTAGACGGTTTAGAAGCAAGATTAAACAATATTGAAGCTGGTAGTTTCTCAGAAACAACAACAGCATCATTCTCAGCTGATTTTGCAATTGGTGCCGTTAATGGTGGTACTTCTACTGAAAACGATGGCGTTAATGCTGGTTATGGTTTTCAAATCGATTTAAACACTAGTTTCACTGGTGAAGATTCATTCGACGTATCTCTTGACGCTGGTTCTCCTGATGCAGCTGGTTACACAGAATTTGATCTTAACGATGGATCTACATCTTTAACAGTTGATGGTATTGCATACACTTTCCCACTTGCTGGAGCAACCGTAAGCGTTGGTGACGGTAATGACGGTAGTGCTCTATTCACAACTGCTTGTGCATACGGTACTCCTTCAGATACATTTGATGCTTGTGGAACACCAAGTTCAGCTTTCGCTGGTTTAGGTAATGCATTTGCAGCTGTTAGTTACGATTTCGGTAACGGTTGGTCAGTTGCTGGTGGTTACGAAGGAGAAGGTGACAACGCTGATGGTCTTATGACTAAAGAAGGTGCTGATGCTTTTGGTGCTAACGTTGCTTACATTGCTGATTCATTCGGTGTTTCTGTTAACACTGCAGTTATTGAAGATGCAAATGGTGTAGACGATACATACAATGGTATCAATGGATATTGGACTCCAGAAGGATTCCCTACATTCAGTGCTGGTTATGAATATGGTGATGTTGGTTCTGCAACAGGCCTTACAGACGGAAGAACAAGCTACTTTGTTGGTGTTCAATTCGCAGAAGTCGGTCCAGGATCACTTGGTGCAGCTGTAGGTACTAAAGAAGCAACAACAGAAGGTAATGATGACCTAACAATGTATGAAGTCTTCTACGAGTACCCTGTTAATGATTCAATGACAATCACACCACTTGCGTACACTAAAGAATTCGTTGCTGGTACTGAAGATGAGACCGGTTTAATGGTTAAAACATCATTCAGTTTCTAAATTACTACTTAATTTAGAAAATCTTACACACACTAAAAGACCTGCATTACAGCAGGTCTTTTTTTATTGTTGAGACAGCTAACTTTTTGTCTACTGAAACTTGATAATATCAATTTTTTACTTTATTTTAAGATTACTATAATTGTGTGAGGACAATTTATGAAGCTTTTCCAACGTTTATTGGTAGCTCCAGCCGCTTTAGGATTACTTTCTCCGTTGGCTGCCAATGCTACTGAGGTCAATCTCAACGCCATCTCTGACTATTCAAATGATCAGATTGAATTAGATTCAAATTCATTTAAATCATTTTCGTCTGAAAAATCACTTCTTATTTCTGGAGGAGAAGGTTTAGTTGATGATTCGTCTTCAATTAGTTCAGATTCATTCTCAGAAACAACAACAGCATCATTCTCAGCTGATTTTGCAATTGGTGCCGTTAATGGTGGTACTTCTACTGAAAACGATGGCGTTAATGCTGGTTATGGTTTTCAAATCGATTTAAACACTAGTTTCACTGGTGAAGATTCATTCGACGTATCTCTTGACGCTGGTTCTCCTGATGCAGCTGGTTACACAGAATTTGATCTTAACGATGGATCTACATCTTTAACAGTTGATGGTATTGCATACACTTTCCCACTTGCTGGAGCAACCGTAAGCGTTGGTGACGGTAATGACGGTAGTGCTCTATTCACAACTGCTTGTGCATACGGTACTCCTTCAGATACATTTGATGCTTGTGGAACACCAAGTTCAGCTTTCGCTGGTTTAGGTAATGCATTTGCAGCTGTTAGTTACGATTTCGGTAACGGTTGGTCAGTTGCTGGTGGTTACGAAGGAGAAGGTGACAACGCTGATGGTCTTATGACTAAAGAAGGTGCTGATGCTTTTGGTGCTAACGTTGCTTACATTGCTGATTCATTCGGTGTTTCTGTTAACACTGCAGTTATTGAAGATGCAAATGGTGTAGACGATACATACAATGGTATCAATGGATATTGGACTCCAGAAGGATTCCCTACATTCAGTGCTGGTTATGAATATGGTGATGTTGGTTCTGCAACAGGCCTTACAGACGGAAGAACAAGCTACTTTGTTGGTGTTCAATTCGCAGAAGTCGGTCCAGGATCACTTGGTGCAGCTGTAGGTACTAAAGAAGCAACAACAGAAGGTAATGATGACCTAACAATGTATGAAGTCTTCTACGAGTACCCTGTTAATGATTCAATGACAATCACACCACTTGCGTACACTAAAGAATTCGTTGCTGGTACTGAAGATGAGACCGGTTTAATGGTTAAAACATCATTCAGTTTCTAAATTACTACTTAATTTAGAAAATCTTACACACACTAAAAGACCTGCATTACAGCAGGTCTTTTTTATGATTTATTCTTTTTTATATTAATCATACGCTATTTACTTAAATGGGAAAATTTTGAAATTGCATTCTTAAATGATTTCTAGATTATGATAAATTGCATTCTTTAAAGTATTCTAAAATGTCTCCAATATTTAAGTGCTTAATTTGTAGGAGAGATATAGAGAGATCTACCAAAACATTTTGGATTAAGAAGGGGCATTTATTATGTTCAACTTGTCTTGATAAAATAGAAAAAAACCCAAAAGATATAGTCTAATAATTCATTCCATAACTATATACTAATTGTTTAAATGATTTAGATAACTATCAAAATGGAATAAGGAAATTTGCAAAAAAAAACTCGTAAAAACGAGCTTTATATAAAGAATTAACATCTAAAAAGTATTTACCACTTAATCAATAAACAATGTATAGTTTATGATTATTGTATAAAAATAACTAATAGTTAGTTTAACAATTGTTATTTAAGTGATAAAACAAAATGTTTTTTAAAAATAAATGTTGATTGATGATTGCATAAGCAATTTACTTGGCAGCATTTAAATCAAAATTTAAAATTATTAGATCAAAGAATTAATCTTTAGATAAAATGGTTTAAAAATTAAACTTTAAAACAACCAACTGATTCTCTGTAATTAAGAACTAAAACCAACCAGGAATGATTTGACCAGTTGTAACGTAAGCGCCAACTGCTGCAACGAATCCAAGCATTGCTGCCCAACCATTAAAACGTTCTGCTTCAGGAGTCATGTTAAAAAAAGAAAATTATGTAAATTATTGTAACAGGATATATAAAGGTTTGTAAAGCTTTTTAATTTTTTTTTATAAAAAAAGCCATCAAACTAACTGTAATACTTTGGCGAGTATCATAAATGGTACATAAGTGTTTTGTTTTAATTATTTCTTATTTGGTTAGCATACATAAAATACTTTTTGCACAAAGTTATTTAATCTTTTTTGAATAATTATTTTATTTCTTGATATTGCTAAAAAAATGTCAAATTTTGGGTATTGAATCTTTGAGAAACTTTTATTTTGAAGACTATAAAAATAAAACTCAATTTTAGAATGTGGGTCGCCTGAGATTCGAACTCAGGACCAGCCGGTTAAAAGCCGGATGCTCTACCGCTGAGCTAGCGACCCATTTTGTAAAATTGAGTACATATGAAATTATCCCTTTTTAAGGCAAAAAAAACAACTTTTTATTTAAAGTTGAACAATAGAAAAACAATTCTTAACTTATGAAATAAAAAATTAAAAATTCTCTCTATATTTACAGTTAAAAGGTAGGATATTTAATATTTATCAGGATTTCTAAAATGCTAAGAACAATTGTAGTTTTCGCACCTATTATCGCAGCTTTGGCTTGGGTTATATTTAATATACAAAAACCAGCAAGAGAACAGTTTAATAGAGATTTCTTGGGAAAGGATTAATCTAATTTGATAAAGAAAGAAGTTATAGTAATTGGAGCAGGTCTAGCAGGTTCTGAAGCTGCATGGCAGGTAGCTAATTTTGGCGTTCCAGTCAAATTAGTTGAAATGAGACCTTTCAAATCAACTCCAGCTCATCACTCGGGCGAATTTGGAGAATTGGTTTGTAGTAATAGTTTTGGGGCTTTAAGTTCAGATAGAGCTGCTGGCTTGTTGCAAAAGGAACTAAGATTTTTTAATTCATTAATAGTTCAAACAGCAGATAAATTTTCTGTTCCAGCTGGAGGTGCTTTAGCAGTAGATAGGTCTAAATTTAGTAATGCCTTGACTGAAAAATTATCAAATCATCCTTTAATAGAAATTAAAAGATTTGAGCAACTGGATCTCCCAAGTAAAGAAAATATAACTATCCTAGCAACTGGTCCATTAACGTCAGATGAATTGGCCAAAAAAGTTCAACTTTTTACAGGTATCGGTTCTTGTCATTTTTTTGATGCCGCTAGTCCAATAATTTATGGAGATACTATTGATAAAGAAATTGTCTTTAAAGCTAGTAGATACGACAAAGGTGATCCGGCATATTTTAATTGCCCGATGAATAAAAATGAATATATTCATTTTAGGGATGAACTAATAGCAGGAGAACAAGCTAATTTAAAGGACTTTGAAAAAGAATCAGCTAATTTCTTCGAAGCTTGTTTGCCAATCGAAGAAATTGCTAGAAGGGGAGTTGACACAATGAGATACGGACCCCTGAAATCTATAGGGTTGTGGAATCCAAAGTGGGGAGACTTATTCGATAGGGAAAATAGATTAAAAAATCGACCTCATGCAATTGTTCAATTAAGGATGGAAGATCTTGAAGGGAAGTTGCTTAATATGGTAGGTTTTCAAACTAATCTAAAATGGTCCGAACAAAAAAAGATATTCAGGATGATTCCCGGCTTAGAAAAAGTTGAATTTGTTCGTTTTGGAGTAATGCATAGAAATACTTTTTTAGAATCCCCAAAATTACTTTTACCAACCCTGCAATTCATGAAAAGAGAAACTCTTCTGGCAGCTGGTCAGATAACAGGAACAGAAGGCTATGCCGCCGCCGCTGCAGGAGGGTTGCTCGCCGGAATAAATGCATCCTTATTAGCTAAGACTAAAAAACCAGTAACTTTCCCTGATGAATCCATGATTGGTTCTTTAATAAATTTTATCAGTAATAGAAATCAAATATTATCTAATCAGAAAAAAAATAAATTCCAGCCAATGCCTGCTTCATTTGGTTTAATCCCAGAACTAACAAAAAAAATAAAAGATAAAAAATTAAGATATGAAGCTTATCAACAAAGATCTACTGAAGCTTTAAAAGGGTTTAAAAAATTTTTAAACTCTAGTTTTGAAAAAGATCAATTACTCCTCAAAATTAACTAAAATAAATTATCTTAAGACGCAAAAATGAAATCTAATAAGGAAAATTTCGATGCTATTATCATCGGATCAGGAATAGGTGGCTTAGTAACGGCATCACAACTAGCAGCTAAAGGAGCTCAAGTTTTAGTTCTTGAGAAATATATTATTCCTGGAGGCAGTGGAGGCTCATTTAAGAGAAAAGGTTATACCTTTGATGTAGGTGCTTCTATGATTTTTGGATTTGGAGAAAAAGGTTATACCAATTTATTAACTCGTGCTTTAAAAGATGTTAATGAGAAATGCGAAACTATTCCTGATCCTGTTCAACTTGAATATCATCTACCAAATAATTTTAGTATTTCCGTAGATAAAAATTATAATAAATTTATTAAAAAATTATCAGCTAGCTTTCCTAAAGAAAAAGATGGCATAAAGAAATTTTACGATACTTGTGCAAGTGTATTTAAATGTTTAGATTCAATGCCTCTTCTATCAATAGAGGACCCGAATTATCTTTTTAAAGTTTTCTTCAAATCACCCTTATCTTGTCTAGGTTTAGCTAGATGGTTACCTGTAAATGCTGGAGATGTTGCTAGAAAGTTTATAAAAGATCCTGAGCTTTTGAAATTTATCGATATTGAATGTTTTTGTTGGTCAGTAATGCCAGCTCTCAAAACTCCTATGATTAATGCGGGAATGGTTTTCACAGACAGGCATATTGGAGGTATAAATTATCCAAAGGGGGGGGTTGGAACGATAGCAGAGAAGTTGGTTTCTGGTATCGAGAAATTAGGAAGCAAAATTCGTTATAAAGCTAATGTTACGGAAATACTTTTAGAGAATGATAAGGCTATAGGCGTTAAGCTTTCGAATGGTGAAGAAATTTTATCGAACATTATTGTATCCAATTCAACTAGATGGGATACATTTGGACTTAAAGATAAAAAGAAAGGATTAATTGCAAGTAAAAATGTACCAAAAAGTGAATATAAATGGTCAGAAACCTACAAACCTTCCCCTTCTTTTGTATCAATTCACCTTGGTGTAGATAAGAATTTAATAAGCAATACATTTAATTGTCATCATATTATCGTTGAAGATTGGGATGAATTAGAAAGTGAAAAGGGAGTGATTTTTGTCTCTATTCCTACCTTACTCGACCCTTCCTTGGCTCCTAAAGGCAAACATATTATTCATGCATTTACCCCTTCATCCATAGATGAATGGGAAAACCTTTCAAGGAAAGATTATCTTCAAAAGAAAGAAGAATATTTTTCATTTCTTATTGAAAAGATTTCAAATCTTTTACCTAATCTAGAACAAAATATTTATCACAAAGAAATTGGTACGCCTAAAACTCATAGAAAATTTCTTGGCAGATATGATGGAACTTATGGACCAATTCCTAATCAAAAATTGCTGGGACTTTTACCTATGCCGTTTAATACTACAAAAATAAATAATCTTTATTGCGTAGGGGATTCATGTTTCCCTGGTCAAGGTTTAAATGCGGTTGCTTTTAGTGGTTTTGCTTGTGCTCATAAAATAGGTTCAAAATTAAATATAAATAGTTTTCAATTACCAGATTAAATAAGGTCTTAATAAATGATAGAAAAGTTTAAAACTCTTTTTTTTGTAAAAAGCTCCTTAATTTCTCTATATTTAGCCCTTACTATTCCCATACCTTTTATTTCTTACCAAGAATTGGTATTGCCCTCAATTATTGTATTTTTGTTTGGTTTATTTTTAATTATTAGTATTACAAATGATTATGTTGAGATTAATGATCAAAAAATTTCTTATAGAACAAACTTTATCTCTGAAATCATTGGTAAAAAAAGTTGGGAAGTATTTTGGAAAGATATTAAATTAATAAAATCTTCTCCAACAAGCCAAGGCAGTAAGGTTTACTATTTCGTTACTTATGAGGGTAAAAATTATTTAATGCCTCAAAGAGTTGAAAATTATAAGGAATTTTTAATCTTAATATCAGAAAAAACCGGACTTGATGTTAATGGAATTTCTTACATATCCCCATTGTGGACTTATAAATTGCTAACGATTTTATCTATCTTAATGATTACAGGAGAAGTTTTATCATTTTATTTTTAAATATTATCAATACTAAATCTGTATCCTTGTTGTCTTACGGTTGTTATCCCTCCGCCTTCTCCTAATCCTGCTTGTTCCAGTTTCCTACGTAAAGTTAATACTTGAGTATCTACAGACCTTGGCCCCCCACTAAATGGCGGCCAAGCCATCCTCAAAAGCTCTTGACGACTTCTTACCATCCCTGGGGGCATAAGTAGGGCACATAATAAGGCAAACTCTCTGGGGCTTAATTCAACAGGCTTCTCACTTAAAGTTACTTGTCTTAGTAAAAGATGCACCTCTAAAGGGCCAACTTCAACCTTTTCTTGTAAACCGATTCTGCCCCTTTTTAAGAGAGTTCTACATCTTGCTGCTAATTCTTCAAGTCCAAAAGGTTTTCTTAAAACGTCATCTGCCCCTTCATCTAATAGATTAACTAAAGCTTCCACCCCTGATCTTGCTGTAAGTACAATAACTGAAGACCCCAACTGCTGAGCAAGTCTCATGGCTGTATTTTGTTCAAGGATTTCAGCACTTACTAGTAAGTCAGGAGATTGTTCTCTGCATAAATCCACGGCCTCTGCAGCAGAACCAACAGCTGCGGCTAAATGACCATCTTGACGAAGTCTTTGAACTAAGACAGTTCTTAAGGTAGGGTGAGGTTCAACTACAAGAACTCTCGAAGGTGTTTGAGAACTTGGAGGCAACTGAGAACTACCATTGGTTGAAGATAAGATTTGCTCTGTTGATTGCATTCTTGTTTAAAGTTGGACCAGACAACTTATATAGTCCTTAATAAGGTATAACAAATGCTCAATAAAAATCGGAATCTGTCGAATTATGACATCATTTGAAAACCCTAAAGCAATTCGTCATTTTCAATCGATTTGTGACTGTTGTCAAGATTTAGTTACTCGTTTTCATACGCCTTCTGATCTTAAATTATATAGTGATGGTTATCTGCAAGCCTTAAGGAATTGCAATGGTTTAGAGCAAAAGGATCAAGAGAAATTAGAAAAATTAGTAGAGAGATGGATACTAGATCCATCAAGTTTCATAGATCCTAATGGAGATGAAAATAAAGGATTTTTTGATAAAAAAAGAATTTAAAATATTAATTTTTATTAACTTAAATCAGTATTTATACTTATAAAATATCTTAAGACGCTAATGCAATTTCAATTTTTTCTATTAAAGTTCCTGAATTGTACATCTCAATCAAGATGTCTGAACCTCCTAGAAATTCTCCTTTAAGATAAACTTGAGGGATTGTAGGCCAATCTGAATATTCTTTAATACCCTCTCTCACGTCATAATCACTGAGAACATCAAAAGTACTAAACTCAACCCCTAAAGAATTTAGAATCTGAACAACATTGTTGGAAAACCCACATTGAGGCATTAATTTGGTGCCTTTCATAAAAACCATAACTGGATTCGCATCAATTAGTTTTTCGATTTTATCTTTAATTAAGTTTTCCATAATTTAGTTTGGTGTACTTGTTTTTAAAGCCAGTGCATGGATCGCTTCAGAAGCTAATTCTTCTTTTAGAGCAGAATATACCAGCTGGTGTTGTTTTACTAATGATAGTCCATCAAATTCAGATGAGATTACACTAACTTGTAAATGATCATTGCCTTTAATATTTTCAACGGTAACTTCAGAATTTGGTATTTTTTTTGTGATTAATTTTATAACTTCAGTTTTTGTAGTCATGATAATTTTAATGTATATTTCTACCCTTGAAAGGGTGTTTCAATAAATCCAAGTTTAATCAAATTTTCATAAGCTTTTCTACCTTCAGGGCTGTTAGGTGACATAATTCTAATAATTTCAACAAGCAAAGGTACTGCTACTTCAGGTTGTTCTTCTCTTATGTATAAAGACGCTAATCTTTCATTGGTTTTTGCCTGTATCTTCAAAATCTCCAAACCTTTCTTCTGCATTTCGTTTGGTATCCTGGCATCAATTCCTTTAAAAGAATTATTTATATCTAAGTAAAAGATTGCTAGCTTTTTAGATAAGTCTCTTGCTTTTTTAAAGAATTCTTTGGCTTTTTCAAAATCACCATTTTTTATGAATTTGTCACCCTCAATTATATTTAATTCAACAGTTGCGATTGAAAAACTTTTATTTGTACTTGAAAGAACTTTATAATTCGCTGATTCGTTGCTTTCAGAATAAACACTTTTACTTAAAGGAAAAATACCAAAAGATATAAAAACAAATGTTATTAATTTTAGAAATTTCATATTCTTTAAATTATTAAAGTTAATATTAACTGATTATGGATTCATCGACCTACTTTGTTTAGTGCAATTTTTTCTGCTTTTGTCATTTCTGAGTGCAAAATCTCATTAAATTCTTTTATGGATGTTTTTATATAATCATTGATAAATAAGGGTTTTCCATAACATAAAGAAAATTTTCCTCTAAATCTTGGAGATACTCGGCTATAGGCTATTCCAATTGGGATAATGATTATTGAGTTTGTTTTTCTTGCTCCTAAACGAGCTAATCTATAAAGACCCTCTTTAAGAACCAATTTCTTACCCTTTTTGTTGATTTTGCCTTCAGGGAAAACAACAAGCTGTTTCTTATTTTCTATAAGTTTTACAGCATATCGTAAAGCAGAAAGAGAAGGTGATAATTGATTTATTGAAAAACATCCTAGTCTCTTCAGAAACCATCCTTGTATACCTCGCATTTCAGATCTGGTCACCATAAACCTACAATCCTTTTTAGTAACTCTTCTCCCCATCGCCATTGTCAAAACAAGGCCATCCCATCTTGATCGGTGTGTAGGGGCAAGAATAATTGATGAATTAACAGGTATTGATAAATTGTTATTAATAATTATTTTTTTACTAAAAAAAAATCTTAAAACGATATCTTGAGTAACAAACATTGCTATAAATCCTAATAGAGGATTAATTTTGTACCAAATATCAACGGATTGTTTTTTCAAACTAAGTTATCAATATAGTAATAATTTAAGTGCTTGTTATTTTTTATTAGCTATTATTGGGCGGTTACTAGATTGTCTAGAAAATAAGATTTTGAAATTATGACCACTTTAGGAGTTAATATTGACCACATTGCTAATGTCAGGCAGGCAAGAAAAACTGTTGAGCCAGACCCTGTTCAATTTGCTTTTTTAGCTGAATTAGGTGGAGCAGATTCAATAACAGTTCATTTAAGAGAGGATAGAAGACACATACAAGACAGAGATGTTTTTCTTTTGAGAGAAACCATAAAAACAAAACTCAATTTAGAAATGGCCGCCACAGAAGAAATGTTAGCAATTGCTAAGAAGGTTATTCCAGATTATGTAACTCTTGTACCAGAGAAAAGAGAAGAAGTTACTACCGAAGGTGGGTTAGATGTAAAAAATAAAAAAGAATATCTTAAGAATTTTGTTAAAAATTTAAAAGATTCAAACATAGAAGTAAGTGCATTTATTGATCCATTTAGCGATCAGATAACTTCCTCTAAGGAAATAGGTTTTGACTTTATAGAATTACATACAGGTAAGTATGCTGAACTTTCTGGTTATGAACAACTTGAAGAGCTCCAAAGAATCATAGAATCTTCATACGAGGCAAATGACCTTGGATTAGTTGTCAATGCTGGTCATGGACTTAACTACAATAATGTTAAAGAAATTGCATCTATTAACAATATGAACGAGTTAAACATAGGTCATAGTATTGTTGCAAGGGCTTTAGCGGTAGGTTTAGAAAAGTCTGTTCGTGAAATGAAGTCTCTTATTTTCTCTAATTAAATTTCAAAATGACAACATATTTTTTCGTCGCGGCAAGTCAAAAGTTTTTAACTGTTGAAGAACCACTTGATGAAATTTTGAAAGAGAGGATGAGGAACTATAAAGAAAATAATAAAGAAATAGATTTTTGGCTCTTAAAAAATCCATCATTTTTACAAACCACCCAATTTGCTGATCTAAAAGCAAAAATTCCATCTACCCCAGCAGTTGTTTTATCGACTGATAAAAAATTTATAACTTTCTTAAAGCTTCGTTTAGAGTTTGTTGCTGTGGGGGAATTCGAATGTCCTAATGCAGAAATAATTGATCCATTTAAAGTTGAGTAATATAACCAACTAGTAAATTGCTCAATCTTTATAAGTCAAATAAAATTGAAGTAATTAGTGAGCTGTTAGCAGAGGAATTAAAAATATGTCCACCCTCTATAAATGAGAAATTAGAAATAGTAGTCCCTAATTACTTTTTGGGCAATTGGTTACGTGAACAAATAACTATAAAAAACAAAATAAGTGCTCTTTATGAATTAAAGACAATATCAACGTATACCGAATCTTTATTGACAAATTTTTTTCCTGCAATTGATATGAGCGCATGGAATTTTGAGTCAATTAAATGGGGCATTATTGATTCCTTGGAAGAATTAAATAGCTTTAAAGAGTCATTTCCGCTTAGAAATTGGATTAATAAATATTTGGATAATAAAAAGACAATTGATGGAGATATATATAATCTGACAAAAAAAATCACGAATAATTTTATTGATTATCTGATTTTTAGACCTGAAATGATTGCTCAATGGAATAGATATGAAATTAATTCATCTAATCTATTTAAGAATTTAAACTCAGATCAATTTTGGCAACCTATTTTATATAAATTATTAGAGGAAAAGATATCTGAAAAGCCATCATGTTTATACATGATTGAAGTAATAAAGAATTTAAGAAAAATTAAAAAAGTTCAATTTCAAGTACCAAATCAAATTTATATTTTTTCAGATAATAACTTATCTAAACTACATATTAATTTTTATTCAGAACTTTCAAAATTTATTAAGGTAAATTTGTATTTATTATCTCCCGGAGAAGATTTATGGAATAGAGTAAATTGTCTTGAAGGTGAGTTAGAGTTTGATGATAATGAAAGTAAATTGAATTTAAATAATACAAATATAGAGAAAATATTTGGTAAATTTGGAGCAAACTTTCAGAAATTAATTGATGAAAATATTTATACAGAAGGTATAAATTTAAAAAATAATCTTATTTATCTCGATCCAACAACTAATTTTCATAATAAAAAAGATATTCCTCTTCTTAATCAAATACAAAAAAGACTAATTGATAATAATAGCGTTGATTTTATAGTAAGTGAAAGAGATAATTCAATATTACTTTGTGAGCATTTTAATCAGAATAGTCAATTTGAATATTTAAGAAATAAAATTATAGAAATAATAAATTCTTGCGAGAATATTAAATATAGTGATATTGCTGTTTTATCTCCACAAACTAATTTAATTAAACCTTATCTAAGGTACATCTTTAATAATGAGTTAATTAATGGTGAAAAGATACCTTATTTTTTTATTGATGAGGATAATCATGACTCTTCAGGCATTTATGAATTTCTAATTGACATAACTGAAATTGCAAGTGAAAAAATTACACTTGAAAAAATAGAGTATATTCTTTCGAAAAAAGTAACTCAGAACATTTTTGATTTTAATATTACTGAGAAGGATGAAATTATTTTCTTACTTACCCAAGCGGGTTTTCATTGGGGATTAGATGATAAAGAAAGATTAGGTGAAAAGAAAAATACTCTAGATTGGTGTATAAATAGAATTACTTTAGGCTTAATTTATGACAAAGAAGTAAATTTAAGTACTTTTAATTTAAAACCATTTAGCTATAAAAATATAAGTTTGGATTTGAATAAATGGGTTAAAATATTAATTCATTTAAAAAAATATATTAATTTGATAAGGGGATCTTTTTCTTACTCGAATTGGGTTGAAAAAATAAAGTTTATATTAAAAAGTATTGCTGATTCTAATGCAAATTTCAATTTAGAAATAAGTGAAATAAATAGAATTCTTGATAATCATGCAATACCTTTAATACCTGATGATCTTATCTTGTTAAAAGTTTTTAGGGAAATATTAATTTCTTGCTTAAATAAAGTTAAATATCAAAGCAAATTAAGAGTCAACAAGATCCTAGTAAGTGATATTGAGAATTCA
This sequence comes from Prochlorococcus sp. AG-347-M15, assembly GCA_003281185.1. Classification (GTDB taxonomy): domain Bacteria; phylum Cyanobacteriota; class Cyanobacteriia; order PCC-6307; family Cyanobiaceae; genus Prochlorococcus_A. Next base: position 2,325 of record QCCS01000003.1, on the reverse strand, counting down.
AGGCATATTCCACATAAGGTTATCTTCCTAATAGACATGAATAGTGTTTATTATCCAAAATTACCAAAGAGTGAAAACATTAATTTATTAAAAAACAAATATCATTTGGGTGATCCATCTGTTTTTGAAAGAGAGAAATATGCATTTCTGGAGTTGTTAATTGCTTGCAGAGAAAAATTTATAGTTACTTGGGTAAAAAATGATAAAGACAATAAAAACTTAGATGTTTCTTTTCCTATAAAAGAGTTGATTTCTTTTTTTGATAGTTTCTTAAACCCAAGCCAAAGAGAACTAATAATTAAAGATTCTGATTTTAATAAAAATGAAATCACTGATCTTGATAAATCTAAGATTGTTAAAAGTAATTATTCTTTAATAGAAGATATAAATTGGAATGAAAAAAAATCTGATATTAAAAATTACAAATTATCAGAATTGATTTATTGGTTCAAGACTCCACAAAAATATTGGCTTAATAAAAATAATATTTCTCCTAAGGAAATATTTATTCATCATCCTGACGAGGAGTATGTAAGCAATCTGCAAAAGTCGCAAATAATTACAAAAATAATCCAGCAAGTAGAGATTGATAATCATAATATTATTGATGATTTAAATAAATTAAATATTAATGATCAATTAGCTGAAAATGGTATTATTATGCCCAAAAATAGTATTTTTACGAAAGAAAAAGAAATCAAAGACTTATTAAGCAGTTTATGTGAAAGTTTGAGTCAACATAATAAGATTAATAAAATATATGTTAAGTTGAAGGCGAATAAAGAAGAATATTTAATCGATGATGACACCGTAATTGAATTAATTAATGCGAATTTAAGTCTAAGTCGTTTGACTGAGGCTTGGATAAAATTACTCTTTATTTCTTCTTTAAATAGTAATATAAAAAGGACTAAAGTAATTTTTAGAACAGAAAATAATTATAAATCGCAAATTATTCAATCACCCGGAGAAACTGAATCAAATCTAATTTTGGAGGAGTACATAAATATTTTTAAAAATTATTCTGATAAATGTTTACCTCTTCCTCCAGAAAGTGCTTATAAATATGTAGAAGCAAAAATAAAATCAAAAAATGAAAAAAAAGCTTTTACAGATAAATGGATTGGTAATAAAAATTTTTCTAAAGGAGAAAGAGATAATATCGAGATGAAAATATGTTTTGGTAATGAAAAAGAACCAGATTTCTTTCTTGGAAATAATAATTTTGATCAATTATCATACAGATTATATGGTCCTTTAATTAAAGCATTAAAGAAATAAAAAATGTCTAAATTTCATTTAAAAATTTTTTTTAAAGCTGCTTATGATTTAATCCTTGTTTTTTTACAGTTCTTTATTATTAGTCTTCATTTTTTTCAATGGGAATTTCTTCCACAAAAACAAATAATTCAAGCAAGTCCTTTTTCTTATTTCCTGGGTATTTTAATTATCATAATTGCTTTCATAATAATGTTAGTTTCAATTAAAGACTTAGGTAGAAATTTATCCCCTTTCCCAAGACCTATAAACAATAGCAATCTTGTTACTACAGGCATTTATCGATTTACGCGTCATCCTATGTACTATTCTTTAATATTTATTTCCATTGGAGTTTTTATAATAAAATTATCTTTTTATTATTTATTTTTGACAATAAGTTTAGTTTTAATAATTAAATTTAAGATTGCCTTAGAAGAGAAATATTTAATGAATAAATTTGAGAATTACTTACTTTATAAAAATGAGGTTAAAGTTTAATTTAAAAAAGAAATGGATATTAATCAAATCAAATTAGATAATAAGTTTAAATTAGTAGAAGCAAGTGCAGGAACTGGTAAAAGTTTTACTTTGGCTCATTTAGTTTTAAGAAATGTTTTGGAGAAAAAAGTTAAACCAGATGAAATACTTTTGCTAAGTTTTACAAAAAATACTTGTTCTGAATTAAGAGATAAAATACTCTCGAGATTTCATAATTTAAAATTATATTTGCAAAGTCATAATGAAAGTAATATAGATAATACTCTTAAGGATTGGTATCTAAATTTTAAGGATAAAGATAAATCTAAGGAAAAAATAATTTCCGAAATTGATAATTTTATAAATCAATTCTATAAGTTAAAAGTAACTACGTTCCATGCTTTTTGTAATAATATTATTGATGAATATAGTATTGAAATAGGTTTAACTCAAGATTCATATATTGAGAATAATATTGATCATTTGTATAAAGATGTAATAGATAATTTGTGGATTGATGATTTTCTGAATCTCAATCATGAGCTTATTTCAGTGGTCAACAAAAAAAAAATAAGTTCTAGATTTGGA
>QCCS01000002.1 GCA_003281185.1 Prochlorococcus sp. AG-347-M15 | reverse complement strand
GGTAAATTTGGAATAAGGACTGGTAACATAACATCATTGATGCAAACAGTTCCTGAGCTGGTTACTCTTAAAATTTGATTGTGGATTTTTTTATTTCCTCCAAATAAGTAGATTGCTAATGGTTTTGATGTCTGATTTATCTGTTTTAAAGCAGATTCCTTATCATTGATTCCAATTACTGGAAGAAGTGAGCTGAATAATTCTTTTTGCAAAATATCTGTTTCATCTAATTTTGTTTTCAAAATTGTAGGAGATATTTTTAACTTTTTCTTATTAAAAGTTCCTCCATATAAAATTCTTTTTTCTTTTTTATATCTTTTGAGAATTTCTACAGTAGATGAAAATTGCTTTTTTTCTAATTTAGATAAGTTTTCGGAAATAATTGGATCTTCTCCGTAAAAACTGTAAATGCATTGCTTTAATTTTTCTATGAAAATTTTTTCAATTTCTTTATCGACAAAGATGTGATTTGGAGCCATGCAGGATTGACCAGAATTAAAAAATTTGCCCCAAACTATTCTTTTTGCAGCAATTTCTAAATTTGCATTCTTAAAAATTATCACAGGATTTGTTCCGCTTAATTCAAGAGTTAATGGAGTTAAATTTTTTGAAGCTAATTTCATAACGGATTTTCCAGTTTCAGTACTTCCTGTAAAAAATATATGGTCAAAATTTTGTTCAATTAATTTTATGGACTGTTTATAATCTCCCTCTACTGTTAGTAGGACATCCTTATGGAAATATTTGGAAGTAAGCTTTTTAATAAGTTTTGAGGTAGCAGGACATTTCTCTGACGGTTTTATAACCGCAGTATTTCCTGCTGAGAAAATATTTACCAATGGCTTTAAAATGTAAAGTAATGGATAATTATATGGACCAAGAATTAATACACACCCAAGAGGTTCATAAATAACTTTGGAGGATGATGGAAAAAGATAAAAAGGTGTATCAATTTTTTTTGGACGCATCCAATAATTGAGTTTCTTTTTTATAAGTGAAATTTCTTCTTTCACTAATAGGATTTCAGAAAGTCCCTCAATTTCAGATTTTCCTAAATCAATAAAAAGTGATTTTATTATATCTTTTTTATTTTCATCCAAAAGTTTAGAAACCATATTAATATTCTTGATTCGCCATTTTATATCTTCCGTTTCTCCAGTGATAACTGTGTTTTTTAATTTATATATGTCTTCTAAATGAAATTTATCAGAAATTTTCATTTTATTTCTATTAATAGTATTAAATATATCAGAGGATAAATTGTAATTAACTCAAGTTTTTGGTTACTTACACCAAAGTGAATGATAAAAAAGAAATAATCAAATTAATTAATAATGCCTTTAATAATTCAAAATTTTCTTGGTTAATATATACTCTATGAGGGAAAAATTTTCTATTAGATTGATATCTATAAATGAAATACAAGAAGTTACAGACTGGGCAAGGTTAGAAGGATTTTCTCCTGGAATCGACGACGTATCAATTTATATGAATACAGATAAACAAGGAGTATGGGTCGCCTGTCTTGAAAATAATCCTATAGGCTCTATTGCATGTATCAAATATAATTCCTCGTATGGTTTTATAGGTTTATTTATCGTTAAAAAAGAATTTCGAAATAATGGATATGGAGTGAGATTATGGAAACATGCATTAAATTATTTAAAAAATGTAGATTGTATTGGGTTAGAGGCTGCCCCAGATAGATTGAATGATTACGAAAAATGGGGGTTTAAAAAATCTTCCATCACAAATCGATGGAAGTTAAATGGTTCTCAAGATTTGCCATTGAGAAATTTCTATAAAGATCAATTTAATTTTTTTAAAGTTGTCCCTGGTAATAAAATTTCCTCTGAAGCAGTCTTAATTTATGATGATCAAAGAGAACCTAGTCCTAGGCCACACTTTCTAAATGACTGGTTGAAAAATTCACATGGTAATGTTAGCGCAATTGTCGATAATAATGGGATGTGCCATGGATTTGGAAGGATAAGACCTTGTGTCCTCGAGGATAATGAGCAAGGCTGGAGAATCGGACCTCTTTTAGCGGATACTCCACCACTTGCTGAACTTTTAATAAGGGAATTAGTTGGTGATTTGAATTCCCAAATCTTGTTGGATTGCTCTAATCTTAATCATTATGCAAACTATCTTTTATCAAGCTTGGGATTTGAGGAAATATCAAAAACTTATAGGATGTATAAAGGCATTCAATCTCCTTGCCCAATGAATCAAGTATACGGACTTGCTTGCTTGGAACTGGGATGATTCCCATTGAGCAATTCATTCTGCTTTTTATTTTTGCAATAACGAAAGAAGTTTGTTTGCTTATCTATAAGCTTAACTTTCAGAAGGTTTCAGAATTTTTTCTACAATATCGGCGTTGATTATAGTGATCTCTCCATTATCAATATTGGCTACTTGAAATAAGGTCCATGAATTTGGATTTCTAGCTCCTCCAATACAGTCGATAACTTGACCGACCCAATAATTTTTAGTCTTTTCCTTAGTATCTTCGTAATTTTCTTCATTTTCAATTACTACATAATCACCAGGCCTAACTAAAAGAAACTCAGGGGTTGCCGGGCTCAAAATAAATAGTTAATAGTATATATGTACTATAACACATATTATGATGTTGTTGCAGAGCTTTGAATTATTTCGCAAACTAAAGGTAATTTAGAAATAAAATGGATTCAACTGCAATCGCCGTATTTTCATCATTATTAGGATTAACTTTAGCTTTAACTGATGCTTATATCGAAAGAAATATTCCCGGGTAAGATTTTCAATTCATTTTTTTAAATTAAATAAGATTTGAGCTGGTCTAATATGTCGGTGCGGTTAGAAACTAGTTTAGTAAAAACTAAATAAATCAACCCTCCCATAGCGAGCCTTCCGTTAATTTTCTCTAGATGCTTTAGTTTTTTAAACAAGTTTTTTTTGCAGCTAAATAAAATTTAAAGGGTTTGAAAATTAAAAAAGTATTGATTACTTCAAAATTACAAAGTTATAGAACTATTATTTAAAACAAGAATTTAAAGCCAAGCTTCTTTCATCTCAAGATAAAGTCTCTCACTCTCCGCAGAATTGATTTTGTTTTCTGAATAGGATTGCTGCTGCTGCTGCTGCTGCTGCTGAGTTGAGTTAGAGTTAGAATTTTTTACTTCGCTCATTAGAGGAATAAATAATTGTGTTTATTCTCTCATATTAAAAGCTTTTTTTGTTAATTTAAATTCTTAAATTTTATTTAAATTTTATTTAACCTAAGTAAGTTTTTAATTTTTTCTTTTTTAGTGAAAGTTATTTTGCTACTGTAGTTTTAGCGTATAAGAATTTAACTTCCAAGTATACAATCCATAGGAAAATAGCACTTGCAACAATAATTTCAGAAATAGCTAACATCTTGATTATAAATACTAATTTAATTTTGGTATCAGTTTACACAGAATGCAATAGGTACTAATTACATTTGAAATTTAAAAATCTTACTTAATAAATAACGCATCAAAATCATATAAAATCTTAAGTTAGATACATATTTTCCCGTGGGGTATTTCATAAATTCAACAACTCTGATACCTTTAATACCTCTTGTTACGGCTTTATTTCTTTTTGTTTTATTAGTAAGCTTTAACAGAACACTCAACAGATTAACGAAGCCAGTTACTGCAATTGTTGCATTATCTTTATTAAGTTCTGCTTTTATAAGCTCATTTGACTATTTAAAAAAAATAGAAGAGGAAATAGTTTTGTCGAAATTCCTTAAATTTTTTGAAGAAACAAATTTTGTAATACATCTCAATTTAATAAATGAAAAAATTATAATTTTTTTCTCATTACTAATGATAATAATTATTGGATTATCTTTTTATAAATTACCTAGAAGAAAAGGTTATGTTTTATTAATGATTAGCTTGGGGTTAATATCTTCTTCGGTGATGATCTCAATATTGCTAATAGATTTTTCAGCACTAATCTAAACCGCATTTATCATTGACAAAGCTTCGTTAAGTTCTTGAACATGATTTAATTCATCTTGAGCGATTTCTTTTATTTTCAGATCATTTGGATGATCTTTTAAATATTTGGAATAAGTTTCAAATGCATGCTCTTCAATTTTTATGTTGACATCATAAGCATTAGCTGGAGAGAAAAAATAATAAAAAACCATTATCCAGTAATAAAAAAGAACAAGGTGTCTCGCAAAAAATCTATCAATCCAGAACCTATCACCTCCTCTTTTCTCCATTTCTTTGAGATGCTCAGTTTCGTTAATAGCTTGGTAAAAATGTTCTTTCATCAAAAGCATTGTCTTTTCATTTTTGATACCGAGGGATTCTTTAAAATGAAGAACTGAAAGAAATGCAAAATAAGGTGATCTAGCTATAACTTCTAAAACCCAAAATCTTTGTAAATTTCTACCTGAGTAAATGATGTCTAATAGGTTGACTGTATTATTTAAAATAAAGGAATTAAATTTCTTCATAAAACTCACTTTTTCTATAAGTATAATTACTTATTAATAAAAGATCTATGTAATATTTGAGTAATTAAGTAAAATTTAATATTTTCACTTTAAATCTAAAAAATTCATTGAAAAATTTTTTTTTCATGCATTAATTGGATAGATAAAAAATTTTATATGAAAAATACTGAAAAAATTGCAAATGCGAAAAAGAGGATTGATGAATTAGAAAGACTTATAAAGTATTGGAATGATGCAGAATGTAATGAGGCAAAAATAATAAATCTTGCAATGAAAATTGAAAATAAAATTGCCTAGATATTGATTATTTAGGACGATTAACATTTATGAATTTTCAGTAATTTAATATCTTTTTGCATTCATATATTATTTTTGCTGCATAAATAGAGCAATTAAACCTATTTTCAAAAAGAATAAGAAGGAAATATTCTAAAAGAAAAATCTATATGAAAACCTTCTCAAAAGAATATTTAGTTCCAATTAAATTTATACCATGGTTTTTTTGGGTATTTATATCATTAGTGAGTATATATTTATGTAAAACAGCCTGGATAAGTTAAATTTTCATAAATTTAACTTCTTCTTAGCCAATCAGGGGCGCCACTAAACCAGTCAGATATATCATCCTCATTTGGGTTGAAATGATTTTCTTTGTCGAGCCCATCTATCCCTAATGCTTGTAGAAGGTTGTCAATACCCCCATCATTTTTTTCGCCATTTCTTCTAATGCTGTTGGCTTTTTTTAGCCAAAGAGAAATTGTAGAATTGTGCTGGGCAAATTTCTCAACATATATTCTTTCCTCTAGTGAAATTGATTTATCTTGCGCAATTCTTTTGATTATTCCTTGGATCTTTTGTCTTTTTTGATTACTAAGAAGCATTTTAAATCAAATTACTTCTATCTTTATAGATGCGATGATTAAAAATATCTTGTCAATGTTAATTCCAACAAATTAGTTATTTTAGAAGGTTTTTAGTAAGAAAAGTTTTAAGACACTAAAAAAAGTAATTAATAAGTATTGCTTGATACGTTAATTCATTTATGAAACTTATAAATTTTTAGAATTAGATAAAAAAAATCAATCCACTCTCAAAGACGCTTACTAAAGCAATAGACGAATTCTAGCTCATTGCAGAATAGTAATTATGTACTATTATTAGTACAGGATTACTATTAAAAATATGAAAGTGATTTCATCTTCTCCTTATGCCCCTTTTAATTCCAAAGAGTGGAATTCTCTAGTATACAAAAATGAAAAATTTGAAAATACTCCTATAAAGATTCAAAAAAAACTTTATAGAACTTTTATTATAAAAAAGATTGCAAAAGACGAAGTTTTTCAGCAGAAGAATGAATTGCATCAACAAATGCAACTTGTATTTGAATAGAAAAATTTCAACAAACAATCTTTTTATTGAATATTATTTTACGAGATCCAATTTTTTGTTAGATTAGTAGAAAGATAAGAAGGTTTTAATTTGGCTGTAGATCGAGAACTTTTAAAAGAAGTTACCCAAGAACTTTGGAATACTGTAAAAAAATTAAGACCTGAAATTGATCGGCAAACCCGACTTCAATTAGTTTTAAAGGCCTTGTTAACTATTGGAGATTTGCCGGATCAAATGCAGGCTGCAATGGTTGTAGGTGTTTGTGCAGAAATGGATAAAAGTGATCTTGATAATGTTGAAACCAATCCAAAAACAAAAGATTCAAGCGTAGTTGACACTTCTACAGGAAGAAAAGTTGTTAGAAGAAGTTCAGCTAAATAAATCTTAATATGATCATCCTTTAATTTTCTTTGATTCGTTTTTATTAAGTCGATTGAATATGTAATATGAAATTACAAGTAAAAGAGGAACAAATATTGAATGTAAAGTCATCATTAATTCTGCTTGACCCATTCCTATAAGGTTTGAATCGCTTGGAAGTTGTTCTGACCAAGTGCCAGCTAAATGCCAAGCTTGAGGAATTGATAAGAAAAACATATAAAAGTTATAAGTTAAGTTTATGTTCAAATAAAGATTATCATTATTGAACGTTTTTGCTTTCTTTATTCTTATTTCTTAACTAAGTATTTGTTAACTTATAAAAAGTACTTGATTCATAAATTTATTTTCTTAAGAAGAGTTTTAAATTCTTTTTTACCAATAATTTTTTCAGCTGCGTAAGCACCACTTGCTGAAACAGCAGGAATTCCAATACCTGGAAATGTACTTGCACCGCAAGTAAATAAATTTTTCACTGGAGTTTTGCAGCCTGGGAAAAGACCTTTTGCTGCAGATAATGCAGGGCCGTAGCTACCGCAATAGGTATTGGTGAATTTTTTATGAGTGATTGGGGTTCCTAGCATCATTAAATCAATCCTTTCATCTATGTCAGGGATGAATTTTCGCATTGCATTAAGGAATATTGAACATCTTTCTTCTTTCAAATTTCTATACTCTAATTCCTTTGGATTTAGGTTTTCCCAAATTTCCCAGGGTTCATTTGCGGGTGTATATCCATGAAGAACATGTTTCCCTTTAGGAGCCATATTTTTATCTAAAACAGATGGGATTGAAAATACAGCTATATTTCTTTCTGCGGTTATACCTTTTTCCCACTCATCAACATGTATCGCATGTATTGGCAAATCTTTAAGACCATCAGCTTTAAAACCTAGATGTATATGAAGGAAAGAATCACATTTATTAGGGTTTAATACTTTTGTATTCCATTTTTTTGAAATTTCATTTGGAATTAACTTTTTTAAATTCCAAACATCAGTGTTCGTGACTACAGATTCACAACTATAACTAGAACCATTATTAAGAGTTATACCTGTAGCTAAATTTTTATTGAAGTTAATTGTCTTTACTCTCGAAGAGAGAATTAATTCTCCTCCATTTTTTTTAAATCCATTAATTAATGCTCTTACTATAGATTCACTACCTCCTTTAGGGTATTCAAGGTATGAATTTGGTTCAAACCATTCATTAAATAAAGTGGCCATCGCAGCTGTATTTGTATCATGCATTGACATACCACTTATCAAAAAGCTCAACAAATCAACCCAATTTCTTAGAAAAGGATCCTCCAGATGATTATTTACTAAATTCCCAAATCCCTTGTTAATTTTTGGTATTTGATTGATATTGGGTAAAAATTTTGAGGTTAAATTTATTAGATCTAAGAAATTTATTGATTCGGGAGAAAATGAGAGTAAAGGTATTTCATTGATTATTTGGCTAAGAGGTTTTATTCCGGAAATAAATGACTCCCATTCTTTAACAGATTTCTCACCTCTTAAAGTTTTAATTGTTTGCTTAAAAGGTTCTTCCCCAACATCAAGATTAAAATTGCCCTCTGGGACAATTACTTGCCAACCTTTGTATTGAAATAGTTCAACTTCTTCATCAAGTAATTTAAGAATTTGCCCTAAGGGATTAGTTGTTGGCCATTTACCTATTCCACTCCATAATGATGGACCTGATTCGAAAGTGTAACCTTTTCTTTTGAAACTATGAGCAACACCTCCCGGCTGGGTATGTGCTTCACAAATAAGAACTTTTTTGCCTGATAAAGTGAGAATTGAACCACAACAAAGTCCTCCTATTCCACTACCTACTATTACTACATCGTACTTTTTCATTAAATATTTACTTAACTCTTCTAAGAACTAGTTAGTTTTAGACAAATGTATTTGTTGAAGTTGAAATGCTTAATACAACAGCTAGGAAAAATATGTAGGGGACTGCTTTTAAAGGGATGTATCCTTGACTTTTAGAAATAAAATCCATTAATTTAGTTACTTTATGTAAATACTATAACGAGATCTTGTTCCTTATGTGTGCCAAAAAATTATTTTTTTTGAAATATATTGAAACAAAGAAATCTTTTTGGTTGGATTGTTTAACTAAGAACATTTTTTATGAAGTTATCTTAGTATTTGATTCTTAGATTAAGATCTATTATGAAACACTTTCCTGATATTAATGAGATAAAACTATTAGAAAAAAATTCTCAAAAAAATGGTAGCGGAATAGCATACGAGGAATTGTTAGGAATATGGAAGTTTAAGTATGTATGGGGAAAGGAGTCAGATGAAATCAAAAATATACCAAGTTCGATTCTCCAGGTATTGTCGGCAAGACTCGAATTAAAAATGAAAAATAAAGAGGATCAAATAAATTATGAAATAAAAAATTCAATAAATTTCGGATTATTAAATATTATTTTTACAGGTAGCGCAGAATTAAAAGGGCTTAGACCTTTATTAGCTTTTTATTTTGAAGAATTGAGAATTAGTATTAGTAATTTTCAAATATTTAATAAGGAATTAAAAAAACCAGAAGATAAAAAAATGCCTTTTTTCTCACTTGTAGGAATTAGTACTAAAGATAAATGGTTATGTGCTCGAGGCAGGGGCGGAGGGCTTGCAATATGGGTTAAATCTTAATTTAGTGGTATTCTCCTGGATGGTCTACCTTTCTAACCGTAACTTTATCAACTTTTTGTCCGTTAAATCTTAAGAGATCATCTCCTGAAAAGTCATAACCTAAGCTTTGACCTATTAGGGCTACATCATCCGCTGTGGAAGATGCAGTAATCTGCTCTTTTAAGTCTTCATCAGATTGCATCTTAATTAAAAATTTTCTTATTTCAGCAAAACTCATTACTAGAATTTGATTGATTGATGTAAAAAAAATTTATAAAATCTTTTTTCTTAGTAAGAACAAGATAAATAAATAATCATTATACTATTTTTATGACATACTTATTCTTATATATAGTAGGCATAGTTTTAATATGGTGGACATATCGTGTTGGTTGGCTTGAGGCTCTCAAAACAATAGTTAAAGTTATAGTTCCCTCAGCGCTTATTATTTTATTTAACATTAAAGCAGGAAGATTACTTTTTAAAAGTCCGGTATTCGGTTTAGTAAGCGCTTTGCCTACCTCTATTTTTATTTTTAGAGGTTCATTGCCTTTAGTTGGTTTTATAAATAACTGGATTGAAAATAAAATAAATAATTATGATGATTCGGAAGTTGTAGATACTGATTCAGTGCCTTTAGATGATTAATTTAATTTAATCAAAGCCAAGAAATAATTCTTTGTGTACAACAAGAACATCAAATAACGTTGTTCCATGAATAGGACTTAAGGGGATATTGTCTATATTTAATGCTTCTGCGCAAATTAAATGAGCATCCCATTTTGTATCGTGCTCACTTACTTCAATTGACCACTCAATTACTTTTTTAAAATGATCTGGCATCTCCGAACCAATTTTTCTGCAAATTTGACATAGAACTGACAAAAGAGGAGGCTTTGATGGCCTTTTTAAATCTTTAATAAGACTAGGCTGTGTAAAAACACTTGTATAGCGGATGTAATCTATCAATTCATATTCTTCTTTAGTAAGAGCGGCTTTATTTAATGCTCTTTCAAATTCGTCTATTGGGGTTACAGGCCTATCCAAGATATTAGTTGTTGTTGTTCTCTTTATTTGAAATATTATTGTTTTCTGAATCTATTTTTTCTTGATTAATTTCATTGCTTTGATTGCTTTCTATAGATTTAAGAGATTTATCTTTATCTTCTTCTTTCATAACTTGATCGATTTCATTTTGAAATTCATTCGATGCTTTTTTAAGACTTTTCAAAGTTTTGCCAAGCTGTTTTCCTAATTCTGGAAGCTTTTTTGGACCAAAAATTAAAAGAGCTAAGATAAGTATTACAGTAACTTCAGGCAAACCTACACCAAAAATATTCATAGCTTAAAATATTTAATTAATTAGGAAATCTATTATTAAATATAGTCAAATCATGTGGAAATTTCATTCTTGAAAAAGCTTTATTAATATTAAAAAATTTTAAAAAATATTGTTGTTATTAATACTCCTTTAAAGAAAACTAACCAAAGTAGTTGATAATCACTCAATTTGAATTTTTTTTGGTACCAATTTATAAGAGTTTTATGTTTATCTATTAATTTTCTCATTTTCACCTAAATTATTTATTACTATCACTTATTTTATCTTAATTTCTTTTATTATTATTTTATAGAACTCCTAGATTCAATTCAAATTAAATTTTTCTATTAAATTTTAATCTTTATTCTTTATTTATTTTTTCTAAATTATCGGAACTATTCGCTAAATATCTAATGTCTTAAAACAATGAAGTACTTATTTGTTATTTTTTATCTATTTCTTCTAATTTATCCAGCTGAAGCCGTTACCACAAAAATGTTTAAAGTATTGGATACGTGCGCAAGATATAGACTCGGTGAGATTAATGCTAATGAGGCTATAGAAAAACTAAAATTAAAATTAACGAATTCTTCCATCAATCAGCCGAAGGACCTAGTAAAAAAATATTGCTCAGTATTTACTCCAAATGAAAAAATTGAATTTTAATTTTAGTAATATATTTAATTATTCTTTTTTGAATAATCTTTAGCTTTGTTTCGTATTTCTTTAACTTTATTAAAATTAGTTATTTTTAAATTAAAAATAACCCCTAAAAAAAGAATAAGAAATAAAAAAATATAAATTATTAATTCCATAATATTGAATTAATAAATTAACTCTAGTTTATTTTAATAATTTTTTAGTATCTTTTTAAACAAAAAAATTGACTTTAATAAAAGTTATTTACTTTGAAGGCCACAAAAAAAACATATTAACCTCTAATATGGAATTTTATAAGAACCGTTGTGCAGATTGGAGATAAAATTCCAGAATTTTCTTTAGTGGATCAAAATGGAGTTAAAAGATCAAATAAGGGATTAAAAAGTCCCCTCGTTTTGTTTTTTTATCCAAAAGACGATACGCCTGGTTGCACTATAGAAGTTTGTGGATTTAGAGATAAATATGACTTATTTAAAGTATTAGGTGCGCAAGTTTGGGGAGTAAGTAATGGAAGTACCTCAAGTCATTTGGCATTTGCTAATAAAAATAAATTACAATATCCACTACTTTGCGACACAAATGACTCTCTCAGGAAAACTTTTAGAGTTCCTAAAGTATTAGGTTTTATGGATGGTAGGGTAACTTACGTTATTGATCGCAAAGGGACAGTTAGGCATATTTTTAGAGATTTATTGAATGGTCCTGAACATATTAAAGAGGCTATTAGAGTACTTAAGGAAATTCAAAATCAATAAATTATTATTCAAAGAATCTTAGATTAATAACTTTTGTTTTATTATGGTTTAAGCTTTTTTTTAATATATGAAGAAAATGGGAATGCAGGCTGTTGACCTTGCTATTGAAAATGGAGTGGATCTTGACGGTACTCCAATCCCTCAAAAAATGCTAGATCTATACAATAGAATTATGGATGAGGAGAATAAAAGACAAAGGAGTGGTGTAAAAAAATCAATGAGAAATAGATGCGTCAAAACGGGTTCTAAGCATTTTGATAAAGAAACATTGAATAAATTATTAATAGACTCGGGATGGGAAGGTCTTAAAGAAAAGGAAATTTTATTTTTTTATAACTAAAAACAATTTTTTAATTATCTTAAAAATCATTTATTATGGTAATTATTTATTTAAATTAAGAAACTCAGAACTAATCAGATATTTTTTTGATCTAATTTATTGAATTATTTAAACCACCCTTTTTTTTTTAGAGGAAATTAGGTTCTCTTATTTAGCTTTTGTTTTATTACTTGCTTTTTTGAAAGCCAAGTTTGCTTCTATAACTGTAACTATTGATATAAAAAACAGACCAGAAATTCCAATAATTTGTTCACTTTGAGAAGGTTCTGAATCTCCTTGTAAAAAAAACCCTAAAGCGAACCACGCAGTACTAGCAGTGATGGTAAAAAAATAGGGTTTCCATCTTCTTTGATATAAGTAACCAGATCCTAAACCAGGAAGAAAATTTAAAAAAGATGCTATCCACCCCTTTGAAGATGCAAGTATTTCGTCTCTTGAGGGATAAGACATTTATATTAGGTATTTATTAAATGTGAATTTATATAAGCAAAAGATATTGCTGCGCAGATAACCCAACTGAAGGGTAGGAACATTCTTATTTTTTCTTTATTATTATTCATTTTTTAATTATGGAAAATATTTTTAAAATCTGTGGATTTAATAGATATCTAAAAACTAGAAGAAATAAAAAAGACGGTTTTTAACCGTCTTTGAAAAAAGTAATTTCTCTAAAAATAAATTATTTATCTTTTGAGGCTGAGAGTATTTTAAGTTCTTTTTTTACTTCTTTTTCTCTCTCTTCAAGATGTTTTAGTTGAGCTTTAAAAGCATCTTCAAGTCTTACTTTTTGTTTTGTAATTTCATCAAGCTCTTCTTGATGTTGGTTTTTCTTTAACTCCTTCATTTCACTATCAGAAATAACATATACTGGGCGATATGAAGGTGTTTCAAAAAGAAGATCAAACATTGAATACATAAGTGACCTTTGAATTAGTACAAATTCAATATCTGATAATTCTTTGAAATATGAAAGGATAAATACCGAAGATATTGATACGGCAAATACACCGAATTTCGGTTTACCTAACATAACCGCCCAGTATTTACCGATCAAATTTTAAGGTATGTTCTAAAGTATTAGATAGATAATTCAAAAATTCTAATTTAAGAAGAACTGAAAATGGATTTAAAAATTAATAAAACATTAGTAATCCCAACCAACGAAATTAAGTGGCGATTTTCCAGATCCTCTGGTCCTGGAGGACAAAATGTAAATAAAACTGAAAGCAGAGTAGAGATTATTTTCAATTTAGAAGATTCCAAAGTATTAAATGATTATCAGAAAGAAATTCTTAAAAGAAACTTGAAAAACAAATTAGTGAATAATAGCTTACGTTTAGTGGTTCAAGAACATAGAAATCAATTATTAAATAGGCAGCTAGCTTTAATGAAATTTAGTTCAATAATAAAAAATGCTTTAAATAAAACTTTTAAATTAAGAAAATCTACACAACCTTCTAAAGCATCACAAAAGAAAAGAATTGAGGTTAAGAAAAAACGTGGCGAATTGAAAAAAAATAGACAAAAAGAAAAAACTTATCAAATATGAATAAACTATATAAATATTTCCCTCGCAAATTGTAATGAAAGCATATTATTAATTTAATTTAATTTTGG
The DNA here is from genome assembly GCA_003281185.1 of Prochlorococcus sp. AG-347-M15. Taxonomy (GTDB): domain Bacteria; phylum Cyanobacteriota; class Cyanobacteriia; order PCC-6307; family Cyanobiaceae; genus Prochlorococcus_A. The sequence continues at coordinate 130,909 of QCCS01000002.1, read as the reverse complement.
CTTTTTGAATACAACTAATGATTTCTGGTTAATTGACTCCAATTTTGTAGGGGTGATGCGTTTCTACAAAGATAGAGATAATTCTGATAAATCTATTGATTATATGTTTATTGAAGAAGGAATTATTATGGGAATTCATGGAGAAAATCCTCCATTAATGAAAACTAGAAAAAAAATTATTATTGAAGAAGCAAGATTATTATGGCAAAAATTGTTAAATGAAGGTTGGCAAAAAACTAATAAAAAATGGTGAGGAAATTCTACAAAAACTTTTTTAATTTCAGAAAATAAATGAACCTTTAGGGTATAGCCTGGAAATTTTTTTCTGCTGTAAAGATTTCTTTTTTTTGATGTCGTTTTCATATCTTCTCAACATCATTAGATAGTTTGTAACTCCAAAAATTATTAAAAACACAATAAATCTTATTCCTGCCTCAAAGTTCATATGAATATTAAGCTTTATTTTAATCTGACAATTACTAATCAAAAATCAATCCGTATTTATATCTAATTAAAACGTCTAATAAAAATATTTTTTGATTTTACTGTATAAAAAATACATAACAAAAGTAATATTGAAATTGCACTAAAGCTTCCGATTGGGTTCGGAACATTTTGTTTAAAAGGCCCTGCTAAAAAAGAAGGTGTATTTTCTTTGAATTCTATTAATCCGTTATTTAATAAAAACCAAATGCCCACAAGTCCTCCATGAATTCCTATGCAGTTCCATAAAGAACCTTTATCTCTAATTTTTACTAATGATAGAAATATCCCAAGTAAAATAAATCCCAAACGTAATCCTGCCATATTCCAAAAGATCTCATTTGATAAATTATGAACGAAGCTAAAAATTATAGCTTGCAAAGCTATTGATATTTTTGTGCCATATTCAAATTTTAATTCTTCTAGCAACCATCCTCTAAAAATTATTTCCTCTGCGAATCCAACACCTAATCCCAGTAAAATAGAATTTAACAATATTATTGGGGACAATTCACCTATCCAAGAGATATAATTTTTTTGCAATAGTGGTACCAGAATTAGAATTATTAAAACTAAAGCAAATAAAATACCTTGAGAAAAATTGAAAAAGTTTTTTAAGAATTTGTCTTTTGTTATCCCAAGAAGTATCCAAGTACTTGATTTGTTTCGTTTGATATAAAACCAATATGGAAGTAAAAATATAAAAAGTAAGAAAGTAATAATAGTACCAATTAAGGATAAATTTTCTTTTTCAAAATTAAACAATAAAAGTGGCTGAGATAAAGCCCAGCCAATGCCATAAAGAATAGGAATAAAAAATATAGTGGATAAAAATCTTGGTCTTAAAAGAAAAAAGCTTCTAATTAGTATCATTACATTTTTCATTTTAGTTTTAATATTAATTAACCGCAGCCTTTGTCTTTTATTATTCTAACTACTTGTTCAAAAAGTTTTAGCTTTTTCTTTTTACTATAGTTTATTTTTTTTGAAAGAATAGATAAATCTTTATAAAATTGCCGAGTTATTTTATCCTCTTTATCACTAGGCCATATTAAGTCTGAGCCCTCTTCATATTCTTCTTTATATCTCTCTTTAATCAATTGTTTTTTTATATCGTGATAATTTAAATTTTACTTATTGCAAATGCTTAAAAGTGATGTTTATTAAATTTGTGTATTTATTTAAAATTTATGCTGATTAATCTTTCAACTTTAATTTTTACATTATTATCCCCATTGCTTATTTTTGCAGTAATAGTATCTGTTTACTTATTTCATTAGGAAGTATTTATCAAATTAACTTAAATAATTTAAGGGTGTATTATGCCTACTTTTTCTAATACAAATGATAAAACTGCAATTACCGCCATTAGTGTTAAGATCTTGTTCTTTTTGATAAAATCCATAATGAATATTAATAATCTATTTATTAAATTCTTGTATAGAATAATGAATAATTTAAATCATTATATCAATTACGAAGGAGCCAATATATTTAGGAGATTTAATTCCCTCAATAGCTTCTTCTAAAAAGATTATTGAAAAATATGATAAAGGTATAAAAGAGGGGGAATTTTATGAAGAACCTACTGGCCGGGATTTTAATTACCTTGGTTGGTAAATATGCCTTCTAAAAAAATAACTTTTGCCTTGGCAGATTGGATTAGAGAGTGGCGTAAGGCCGGGATAAGAATCCTACAATTGATGAGTTTGTAAAATTTCTTGAGTGGAACTTGGAAGATTAAACACTTTCTGATAGTGATAAAAGAATAATTGAATCTATTTTGCTCTATGAATTTGAATAACTAAGGATTATAGAATTTAATTTTTATATTTATCTATAAAAAACAAAGCATCATTAAAATCCTCTTACAAATTAAGAAAAAAGTAAATCAGCATATTTACGGATTTACTGAAAATATAAAAAGGAGTAATTTATAAATGTTGAGTTCGGAGGCAATCTAAATGATTGATAGTCCGCCTGAAATTTAGCAAATTCCAAAATATAGGAAGCGTATTCCTGAGAATGGGATTATTCGAAAATTAAAGTTCAATCAATTAGTCTGATAAGACTTCGCTTTATAATTACTAGCGACAGTAGGGACTTAAATTATCGAGAGAAATCCCCGAATTCACGTATTCTAGGTTTATGAGTAAATAGACTTTAAAATATGTAATTTTATATCCTGTAAGAAGGAAATCAAATATTAAAAAGGACTGCACAAGCAGTCCTTTTTTTGTTTAACAAAATACTTCTAAACTAGGCTTCTTTTTGGATAATATGGATAAAAAAAGTGATTAAAAATATTTCAAAATGAAAGATCAAGTCTTATTTCCGAAAATTGAAGTACGTGAAAAGGGTTTTTTACAAGTAAGTGATATTCATACTATTTATTGGGAAAGATCTGGCAATCCAAAAGGCAAAAAAATTCTTGTTATTCATGGAGGTCCAGGAGGAGGAAGTCAACCAAGATATAGAAGATACTTTGACCCAGATAAATTCGATATTATTCAATTTGACCAAAGGGGTTGCGGTTCTTCAACTCCTTTCTCCGAATTAAAAGAAAATACGACCAATCATTTAGTTGATGATATTGAGAAATTAAGGATCCTTTTAAAAATAAATAGTTGGCATTTGTTTGGTGGATCTTGGGGCTCAACACTTTCACTTATATATGCGATTAAAAATCCCTCAAGAGTTATCAGCTTAACTTTGCGAGGAATATTTTTATGTAGAAAGTTTGAATTATTGTGGTTCTATCAATATGGTGCAAGTGAGATATTCCCCGATGAATTTGAAGAATATATTTCTGTAATACCAAAAGAAGAAAGAAATGATTTAATAAGTTCTTTTTATAAATATCTAACATCATCAGATGCAAATCTTAGATCAAAAGCAGCAGCAGCTTGGACAAAATGGGAACTCTCAACAAGTCATTTAATAAATAAAAAATTTGATTTTGATAAGTCTGCAGTTAATTCTTTTTCAGATGCCTTTGCAAGGATCGAATGTCATTATTTTATTAATAATATTTTCTTAGAGGATGATTTTATTTTGAAAAATATAAAAACAATAGAATCGATTCCAACAAAAATAATTCAGGGCAGGTATGACGTAGTATGTCCTGTTAGGAGTGCTTGGGATCTAAATAAAAAATTAAAGAATTCTGAATTAATTATTGTTGATGATGCTGGTCATTCAATGAGTGAAAAGGGTATTACTATCGAACTAATAAAAGCTGTAAAAAGAATTCAAAATCTCTAAAAGAGAGAATTTTCCTTTAAAAATTAAAGGCCATTATCTTCAATATTTTGTGCAATACTCCTAAGAAGTTCGACGATATCAGAATCTTCGCATTTAGTATCTTCTTTGAGCAAAATGCACTCGTCTCTAATACTTACATTAGTACTCCACCATATACCTGAACTATTGGTATCGTCCCATTCAAATCTTTCAGACATAATTAATAAAATCTAATAAATACATTAAAGCTTGCATTAGTTCATCGTGGATTTATATATTTAATTTCAAAATTTAAAAAAATTTCCTAGGCGCCTAAAAGAAATCTAGAAATTTCTGACAATAAAATTTAGAAATCTAATTTCAGTTCGTATTGCTTTTCCTTTTCCTCAGAAACAGTTTTTTTATTATTTATATTTTTTCTAAGCCTTTTTCTAGAGCCATGCTTTAAATAAATTTCTTTTGAGATATCCCAATATCCATCCTTTTTTGTGATTTCCTGGATTTTCTTCTTTGCAGTTTTAGTGCTATTTGGGATGTCAATTATTGGTCTTATGTAATTAATTTGTTCATATTCTTCTTGATTAAATCTAGATAATAGCCATGGTTCATGAATGAAATTAAGTGATATATTCTTTAATTCTGGTATCCATTTTTTTATAAATTTTCCTTGGGGATCATGATCTTTTCCCTGCTTAATAGGATTATAAATTCTATTGGTATTTATAGAAGTAGTTCCAGATTGCATTTGGCATTGGTTCCAATGTATTCCAGGCTCATAATCTACAAATTTACTTGCTAATTCTGAACCTGAATCTTGCCATGGTAGCCATAAATTATAGCTAGCAAAAGACATTAACATTGCTCTCATCCTGAAGTTAATCCATCCATTGAAATTTAATGAACGCATACATGCATCTATAAAAGGAAAGCCCGTATTACCTGAACTCCATAAATAAAGTAATTCATTATTTTTTTCTCTAATATTTTTAAAAAAAGGATGGTATTCTCTAAACTCCAGTTCTGGTTCACTTTCAAGTTTCTGAATAAAATGACAATGCCAAGTTAATCTGCTTTTTAACATCCTCGAATTATTGTTTTTTGATATATTTGTCTTTTTAAAAATTTCTTTTAATGAAATGCATCCCCAACTGATGTATGGGGATAGTCTTGTACAACTATCAAATGATTTTTCTGGGCTAGATATATCTTTTGAATAAGAATCTAATTTATTACTAAAGAAGTATTTCATTCTCTCTAAACCTCTCTTTCTTCCACCTTGCATTCTTCCTGGACAAGTTTCTTTTTTAAAGGTAAAAATTTCGTCTGAGGGTATTTCTCCAATATTAAAGTTAATAGAATTAATTCTTAATGGAGCTTTAAGTAAGTTTTTTTCGGAATTTTCTTGCCACTTTTTAGACCAATTATTCCTATCTAAATTTCCTCTAAAAACTGAAAATTGTAGAAATTCCTTCCAAATAATATTTTTGCTTAAAGCCCATTCTCTGACTTTTTGATCTCTTTTATAAGTAAGCCAATCCCCGGTTTCTTGATGGCTATATATACCTTTGATTTTAAATTTTGTACTAATTTCATCAAAAATATTAATAACAATTCCAGTCCTAATAATTAATGGTTGTCCAATCTCAGAAAGTGAATTTCTTAAATCTATTAAACTTTCTTTGCAAAATTGCCATTGTCTATCTGAGTGAGTATTTTGGCTCCAAATATCTAACTCAATAATATAAATAGGTAAAATATCATTATCTTTTATAGCCTCACAGAGAGCTTCGTTATCAAAAATTCTCAAATCTTTCTTAAACCATAAGATATTTATTTCTTTCATAATTTTTTGTTTTAATCTTAGAAAACTAATATTAAGTTTGTAGGTAAAAAATATAAAAAATTTTAGAATAACTAAAAATCAAAAAAATGAAAATAACAAAAAAACTTTGGGAGGATAATTATGAGATTGCTTTACTAAGTTTAAATACAAAATTTGTTCAAGGTTTAAAGAATGGAAGTCTCCCTAAAAATATATTTCAGGAATATTTAGCTCAAGATTATTTTTTTTTAGAGACTTTTGCTAAGGCTTATGGTCTTGCTGTTTCCAAATCAAAAGATAAGTACTCAATAAGGAAGTTAAGTGAACTGTTAATGGGTGTTTCAGAGGAGTTAATACTTCATGAAACGTATTCAAAAGAATGGGATATTGATTTGTCTAATAACCATATAAAAAAAACCACAAAAAATTATACAGACTTTCTTGATGATACTTCCAAAAGACTTAGCTCCGTTGAAATAATGTTTGCAATGACTCCATGTATGCGACTTTATTCTTGGATAGGAAAAAGTTTGTATAAGGAGGATTTTGACATTAAATATAAAGAATGGATAATTACTTATTCTGATGAGAGCTTTGAAAAGCTAGCAGCTTCACTTGAAAATCTTATTGAGACTAATAAAGAAAAATATGATATTAATCAGGCCAAATATTTATACAGGAGAGCTATGGAATTGGAGTTAGACTTTTTTAATGCATATTCAGATTTCTGATTTAAATTAAAATTTATTTATAGTACTTTCAAAAACGCTTTAATAAATTATGTATTCTAAAATTGCACTTTCAATAGGCGGTAGTGACTCCGGGGGTGGAGCAGGCATACAGGCTGACTTGAGAACTTTCATGGCCCTTAAAGTACATGGATGTTCTGTTATTACATGTATTACAGCACAAAATAGTATTGAGGTTTCATGTGTTCAAGCAGTAGAGAAGAATACATTATTAAGTCAGTTTGACACTTTATTTGCTGATTTTGGTATTGATGCTTTAAAAACTGGAATGTTACTCAATGAAAGGATAATTAAAGATACTGCATTAAAATTAAATACTTATAAAATTATCAAAATTATTGACCCAGTAATGGTTACAAGAAGTGGTTCTAAATTACTAGAAGATGCTGCGATTAATGCTTATAAAAAACTATTATTACCAATAGCTGATTTGGTAACTCCAAATATTTATGAAGCAAATCTACTTTCTGGTTTAGAAATAAAGAGTAAAGAAGATATCGAAAATTCCGCAAGAAATATTATTAATCTTGGAGCTAAAGCGGTCCTTATAAAAGGTGGCGGTTTAAAAGATATGAAAGGGAAGGATTTTTTTCTTGATTTAAATGGTAGAAAAGAGTGGCTCTTTAATAATTTTATAAATACAAAAAATACCCACGGTAGTGGTTGTACTTTGAGTGCTGCTATTTGTGGTTACACAGCTTTAGGTTTTGAGCTATTTGATTCCATTCAAAAAGCGAAATTATTTGTTGAGCAATCTTTAGAAAATTCTTACAAAATAGGATCTGGCCCTGGTCCTTTAGGCCATCATTAATAATTTATAGAAGTAGAGTTAGAACCACCATTTTCTGTAGGGCTTTTTTAAAAATAAGATTTCTTCAGTCTCCCATCCTCCCTCCAACCACTCAAGGTGCTCAAGCAATAAAGACTCACTTTCCCTTTTGCTTAATTGCCCAATTCTATTAGCAATACCATCGAACCTTACTTTCATCAACTCCTCAATCTTGATGTTATTCATAGGTTAAATAATAAATTTTTTCTACTCTTACTTGTATAGATTTTCTTGTCAACGATTTAATTTTATTTGTTTACTAGTATTTATTAAATATGTATTAAATACAACTTTTTGGAATAGATAGTAATTAAGACTTATTCACATAAATTTAATTAAAGACTAATTTTATAGAAAATACTTTAACTATGAAAAAAGAAGAAACAGCGAATCAAAAAACTATTTTAAATGTAGGCTATTGTGAAACGACCTCTGAATGGCTCAATAGAATCATTACTGAACTTGCAGACGAAAATAAGAATTTTGTAGACTTGTCAGTTATTTGTGCTTAAACTTTAGAAACTAAATTTCATTTTGATTTATTATCAGGTTTCTATATACTTATGAGATGAATTTTTAAAGATATTTTTGTGAAGTGAACCCTATTCAAAAAAATATAGAAATAATTAAACAATTTAATTTATCTCCTCATCCTGAAGGTGGATGGTTTAGGGAGATCGTAAGGAGTAAAAGTTCTCTAATAAGGGAAGATGGTCAAAGTAGAAACTTCATTACAGGAATTTATTATCTATTGGAGAGAGATGCAAAAAGTGCATGGCATAGAGTAAAAGATTCAGATGAAATTTGGATATATCTTAGAGGTGATCCACTGAATTTATGGTGCCTTGATAACGATAATAAGTTGATAAGAAATTTGATATTAGATTCTAATAACCCAGTAGAAATGATTCCAGCTGGATATTGGCAAGCGGCAAAAAGTAGAGGAGACTTTACTTTGGTGAGTTGTTGTGTTGGTCCTGGATTTGATTTTAAGGATTTTGAATTGCTTAGAAATACAAATCATACTTCTAGATTAGATAAAGCAATAAATGATCTTATTTAAGACATTTTCTCTTTTGTGATTTTGAAATTTCCTTTAGATTTTATAGAGTTATTTTATTGTTTTGTTAAAGATGAATCAAAATTCTGTCAAAGTAATTGGAACTAAAGATGAGTTAAGAGAAAATACTGACTTATCATATATAAATAAAATAGAGGGATTGAAAGATATTTTTAATAGAGATTTTGATGAGTGGTCAAATTTTGATAGTTGGGAAAGTATTTCGGTTCAACAATGGATTTTTTCTAAAGCTCTATATATTTATCGAGGAAACAAAATTACAATTAAATGTGATTGTTGTGAATATGTTACTTCTATTCAGAGTGATTTTGAAAACATCAAAAAAGAAAAATGTTACGGCAGAAAAAGTGCTTATATGATTCAAAAAGTTGTAGATGAAATTGTATTAGCGAAGGCAAGAAGGGAAAGTGATGGAACATACTCTACATAAGGATTACGAAAAATATTTGATTAATAAAAAACACTTTAATTTTACCGGTGTAAATTATTGGAGGCCCCAATTGTTAAATTTCTAGTTGACATCTTATGAAACTTTACGTGTACTGAATCAGTGAAATCCTTTTCATCAAAATAATCAATCAAGTCTAGAGGGTCAATATTTTCATCAAACCATGCATCATATTCAATATGGTTAGGTTCGGCAAAATAACTCATATTTAATTATTAGCTTAAGAAAGATATCAAAACGGTACATAGACTACAAAATCAAAATGACATTTTCTAAAAGAAATTCTATAAATTTCGACTGCGTCTTTTTATTAAATGGTAACTTGCGTTCCTTTTTAATCTTTTTTACTAAATTACATCTCTAATCCATTAATCTAAAACTTTAATAGAAGTTTTACCTAATGTTTTCGTAATTTTTGCTTGAATTTTTAAATATTATAAAGACTATCTTCACAATCCTTCCTTATTTCAAATAATGCCAGATACTGTTTTATGATACCCTAAATGCATTTCTGATTGAGAATTTATTTTTAGGATTTGATTGAATGAGAGTATTTTATTATTTTCTTAAAGCATTAAGTTCTTTAGTCGTCCCAATTCACAAATCATTTATTTATTTTAGATTTATTGGAGTTAACAGCTTTTCTAAAATAAATCAAAGTCAAAGAATTAATCTTGATATTCCTTCCCTAAAAAAACAATTACCAGAATCAGCAATAGGTTTTTACGATTCTTATAAGTCTCCATTATTAAAGATTTTTAGTTGTCAAAAAACTCGTGTTTCGTTACTAGGAGTAGTATCTTCAAAGGGTTTAGTCTTGCCATACAATTTACCTATTGAAAATCTTGCTCAATCAATAATTCTAATTTCAGCTTATAAAAAAATGATTTTTCAGAGAAGTTCACATGAATTTAAGGCTGGTTCATATGTTCTTTTTTTTAATCCATTCTCCTACTCCAATATTGCTCATTGGCTAACAGAAGCACTTGTGCGAATTTGGCTATGTAAAGACATTCTCGAAACAAATGATCAGTTTCTGATCCCAAGATCAAACATGACTGAATTTGCAATTGACTCTATAAGAGCATTAGGTTTTAAAAATGACTGCATTATTCATGATTCTTCTAGAGCAATTTTTCAAAAAATGAAGGTTATTAATTCCAATGGTAGACAAACAGAATTTGATCCATGCCTACTAGAAATAAGAAAAATTATTTTGGCAAAAACCAACAATTCAACATCTTTATCAAAAAAATCTTATGTTCTTTATGTTAAGAGGCATCAAAATTCTAAAAGGATAATAGTTAATGAAGAGGAAATGATTGATTTCTTAAAGTCACAATTTGAAGTAAAAGTAATAGAACCAAGTCAAATGTCATTTAGTCAACAAGTCTTTGAATTTAATAGAGCAGCATGCGTTATTAGCATGCATGGTGCTGCCCTTTCCAATATGATTTGGATGAGAGAGGGAACTCATGTCGTTGAACTATATAAAGATCTTAGATGTTATGACGGTAATATTTATGGACCTCCTAATTCCCCCAGTTCATGGTATTCAAGATTAAGTGCCTTGATGAATTTAAACTATCATTTATTTCAATGCAATCCTCCTATATATCATTCTAAAATGGCAGTCTCTCCACTTATCGTAGATTGCGCTAAGTTAAACAATCTTGTTGAAAGGATCTTTGTCGGGAATTGAACCCTATAACTCTCCCTTACCAAGGGAGTGCTCTACCGCTCATCCGTTCTATATAAAGACTAAATTTTCTCGTGGAGGAGGTGATCAGGTCACTACAGGGATAATTTCTGGAACTCCTGGAACGCAAAATGGAAAGATATCATGGAATACGAAGGGCGTTTCATCAGGAGAATATTATTATGTATGCTCTCCGCATGCATCTTTCGGAATGGGTGGGACAATTATTATTGAATAAATGAATGAAAAGCTTAATTTTTGCTGTAATATTATCTTTATTTCCTTTTTACGCTCAAGCTTGTTTTCCTGATGGTGAGAATGTTTTTGATCTGAAAAAAATTAAAGAGTCTTTTAGGAAACTAATAATCGATATTTAATTGTTCAAATTTTATAAAAATTTTCCACAGATTTTTGCACAGGTTTTTCCACAGAGCTGCCAAGAAAATACTTTAAGATTTTAAATTTAACTTATTTTTTGTAAAAATTCATACTCAAGAAAACGTGACGTGCTTGTAAAATATTACGAAATTATTAAAAAAGAAAAATGCAATCAGAGCCTCATAAAAAATTACCAAATAAAAAAATAATTAAAACAGCAAAATTTGAGGCAAAAGAACAATTCACAAAATCTTCATTAGAAAATCTAAATACCGAAAACAAACGTCTAATAAAAAATCTGATCGATTCTGGAGAATTTAAAACTAACAGCTGAAAAAAGTTTTAGATTCGTGATTTCAAATTTGTACGGGTTAAGGAACGATTAAGTTCGGGAGTAGGTACGTATAAATACTCAGTGAATAATAAAGACTTCCTAGAGTATCCACATGGTTGTCATGAGACTGCCGCTTAAGCTGCAGAAATCAACCATAATTATTATCAAGAAAATATGACAGATCCAATTCTCTACCTTTCAATGATCTTAGGACTTACCGGAATATATGTTTTAATTTCATCTTTTGGCGATGATGACGATGATAATAATAATGATGGTGAAAGATATATCTACAATCTTGAATACGTCAAAGTAGGAGGATAGCTATCTAGTAAATATGATTTTTAATCAATTTTGCTTTTTTATGCTTTTTACCCTTGAGAATTTATATCTTATGTTTTATCTTTCATATAGCTAAATCTTTTATTGATGATTAGATGGTCTCAACTTCCTCTTGGCGATCTCACGATTGCTACTTTAATTTCCCTAGAAACTGCAGGGTTCATAGGAAATAAATACGGCCCGTTTTATAGTTTTGTTTACATGTTTTCTGTTATTTTTGTAATCATTTTTTTGATAAGTCTTGATGAAGCTAAGAGAAATAGTAAATTGGAAAAAATTGAACCTAAAAACAAAGTTGTACCAGTGCAAATTCAAACAAAATATGAAAATAAACTAGAATCAAAACAGTGGTTTTGGCAAAGTGCATAAATACGAATAAGTGGTAAAAAAAAATTCTTTAAATTATTGACATTCGATCTAGAATAAGGGGGCATTCAGCTCCTTTTTTTATGTCAATTGAAACAACTGTTTTAGATTTCAAATTAAGCAATACTTTTGAGGAATATGAGGCTCATATGAATGCTCCTGAACAACAGGCCATGTTTAAAGAGATGGGAGTAAAAACTTTTTATATTGGCAAATCACTGGAAGACCCCAAAAGAGCGACAGTTATGTTTCAAGGACCAGTAAATACTTGTTACGACATCTTTGTTAACCCGGAAACTAAACCAATAGTTGAGGCGTCCGGTCATATTTATGAAGGGACAATAATTAACCGCTGGATTTCTTAATAATTTTGAAACGCCTAATTCTTGCCACAATATTATTTCTATTTCCTTTTTCTGCGAATGCTGGATTCCCAGAAGGTGAGAATGGTTATGATCTGAAAAAAATCGAAGAATCTTTTAGATTACCCTGTGATGAAATTGGAAATGATGACTGTATCGCAAGAGCATTGGGTGTTGGTGCCTGTACATGGGTATTTGGAATAAACAAGGATAAAGAGCCTGCAGAAGCTTTAAAAATTGCAGATAGTGTTTTAATTGCTCTTCTGAAAGGAAATAATCTTGATTTAAAATCAATGCTTGAAAAAGATGGATTAATTAAAAATGATATTAAAAAAGAAGCCACTTATAGAATTAACTTCTGTAGAGAAGAGACAAAAAAAGCTATTCCAAAATTAATCAAGAAATTGCCTGAGGGTGTTGTATTGGATGAAGAGAGAATTGAGGATTTAACCAGAGTTTTTCCTCTGCAATATTTAAGTATGTTTGAGCAATTTAGCAAATCTAAAAAGTGAAACTTTTACTACTGACTCCTATATTCAAACGTTTTAAAAAGAGTACTTTTTTCTCATCACTTAATCAGAATTCTTGTCCTGTTTATGATGCTGAAGAAATAAAAAAACAAGAACAACAAAAAGCTATTAAAAAGTTATACCCATAAAAAAAAGGGCTTTAGCTTCGCCCCAATCAAAAAGCGGGATAATCCCCATCACCCAGCCTTTTTAAAATCCTAGCACTACATATGGTGTTTGTAAGTAATAAAAATTTACTATTGATGGAGTTGTTTGTATCTAATTAATTTGTCATGATAGAAATCCCCATCACTCAGGCTCGCAAGAGTCTTTTTTTTATGTCTATTTTTGGATCAGATACTCCATTTATGCTTCTTGCAAAACTTAAAGTTAAGGAAGATAAGGTTCCAGAATACTTAGAAATTGCGGATAAGACAGATAAAGCTGTTGAAGCTGACGAACCAGGAATGCTCCATCATACTTTTGATCAAGATCCTGATGACCCTCTTCGTTTCGTATGGTCAGAAGTTTATAAAAATGATAATGCTTTACTAGCTCATTTAGCTAATCCAGCATTAGGTGTTTATCTTGAGGCTCATGCCGAACTGGGGACTGATCTTTCTGTTGAATTTTACGGAACTGTTGGAGATAAAGTTATTGAAGCTATGAATGCAACAGGAGTTCCATATAAGATCTTTAAAACAAAATTTGGTTATAGCAGAGTTTAAGGATAAGGGTATTAACTAACTAGTTCGACTAAATTATTAATAAGAATCTGAGTGCTAGAGGTAACCACAGACATAAAAGAAGCAATAGTAAAAGGGTAATAGCATGGATATTTGGAATGTATTGCGCTTTTAAAATTTGTGTCTTCATAATCTATCTAGCCTTTTTAAGTTTGATTTCTCTTCTTATAAGCAGAGCTATAACTACAACACACATGTTCATTAGAAATACGTCTAATGGCATTTGATTAAAAAGTCTCTACTCAATTAATAGCAAGATTTTTGATCTACGAATCAAGAAATGATTAATAATATTTATTGGCTTAATAAAACGAATTTAAAAATTAAATTTATGCTTAAATATCTCAGAACTTTTAACTATATATAATGGCTTATTCAGAAACAAGAATAGTAATAGGTGGTATAGCACATATACCTGTTCTTATTTTTATAGCCAATTTTATAAAAGGTAAGTTTGGAATTAAAACTGAAGAGACAAAAGATACTGTAGTTAAAGGAGAGCCAGTTAAAATTATTGAGGTAAAAGATACTGTCGTTAAAGAAGGAAAAGCAGAAACTTTAATGGAACTTTCAAATAAGCTGGACAGTATTGAACAGAAGGCTGATGAGGTTTATGAAAAAGTAAAAAAGAAAAAAAAGGATAAGAAGAAGAAAAAAAAATAACTAAATTGAGATCCTATCAAGCATCAATATATCTTGAGCTTGGATTGTATCTCTCTTATCTTCGTCTTCGGGATCTTTATAAGATTCAATTTCAGCTTGAATTTTTCTCTTGTAAACCCCTTTGATATAGTCAATTTCTCTACTCTCTTTATTCAAGATTGAGAATGGTGATCTTTTTAAGTTCATAACTTTCTCCTAATAAATAAGTTTTGATCAGCTCCAGTTCTTATCAGATTTAACAAAGCTATCCAATGTTTGCTGATTCCTGATTTCTTCCTCAAGAAGTTCTTCTTCTGATCTTTCTTCAATCTCAGATTTATGATCTTCTCTTAGAGTGGATTTGGTAGACATTTACCCATGACGACTATAATAATGTTCTAACTAGTCAGGCAAGCTATTCGACTAATAAATATGTACGGTTTGAGGAACTCCCTTATACGGATAAAGGATCAACAATTGAACTTGAATATGGTTAAAATAACGTGAGATTTAATAAATGGAATAATACAAATATTTGGATACAAAATTATCTTTAGCTAAATTTTTTGCCTTTGAGAATCATCAATAAAGGCAGACCAATAAGCATAAGACTCCCATTAATTAATAAAAAAGTATTGAGATTCATTTATCCATTCCTTCGAGGGTATCAAAATTAAGAGGTATCCCTTTTTTAACTGGTTCTTTTTTCATATCATCAATCTCTTTTCTGATTTTGTTGTAGTAGGCCAACTCCTCTGGATCATCAGAACCGAGACCATAATTCATGGTAGCTGCAAGATAAATTCTGTGCATCCGGTATGAAGATAATGGCATTAATGTTATATGGAAAAGATGTCAGAATTTAATCATATCGAAGTTAATTTAATTTGTTCCCTTCTTTAATAATTTTTTCAAGTGCTTCCAAATACCAAAACGGAAATGCTTTAACTAGTCTTTGTTTTAATTCTGGCTGCTCATTTATATCATTACCTTGAGTCTCTTTAAATATTAATGGGACTGCTTTTTCAATTTCAGATTTACAATAATTTGTTCTATTTATAAATTCATTTTTTATATTTTCTTTGATTTGCAGGTCAGTGTTAAATAAAATTTTGGGTTTGATTTGATGACTATGCATCATATATACAAACATTGCATCCCCAATCTTCATTGCTTCTGAATTATTTTTACCTTTTAACTAAGTTCTTATTTATTAAATTTAAAACCCGAACCACAAGAACTTTTAGTTGCTCCTTTAGGAGTACTAATCAAGAATCCTCCTCCAGATAAATCCTGATAATGATCAAGTGTAAGTTCATCTAGTAAAGCTTTTTGAGATTCTGGTGCGTAGACAGTTAAGCCATCAGTTCTTGCGATCGGAATTCCTGACTTTTCCCAAATATTAACTCTCAGAAACATCCATCCATCATCAAGAATATCAGTCTGCAAATACAAAAAAATTTCTCCAGGTGTACCACGATAAATTGATTGCCTGAGCAATTCATTTGAAGCAGCCTTAGTAATAGTTAAAGAACTCAATTTGCAAATCCACTTAGTACCTAGATTAATTATTTTTTAATTCAATAACAAGCATTTCAGAAGGTTATCAATTTAATCGCTGGATAATTTCTTTAAATTCTTATTTATTTGAAAGAAATAAAAATAAAAAGCAAAGTGATTAATGTTAGAAGAAACAATTCATTAATGGGTACTTGATTTCTTATTTTTTAAACTTAAATTTCAAAACAAATATTTAAAATCCAAAACAGAAATGATTTTCATTTTCATTTTGATGTAAATTTTAAACATTAGGTAGTATTTTTTTTATGAGTCAAGTCTGTTTAATATCAGGTTCGCCAGGATGCGGTAAGACAAATTGGATACTAAATACTTTTAAGAATTATTCTGGTAATTGTGGTTACTTACGTCTTGGAGGATATTCCGAAATTAATTTAGAGCAAGCTATAAATTCAAAAATTGATTTTGCTTTTTTGAAAGATCAAATTCCTAACTTATTAGACTTATCTATTTCAAACTCAATATCAGAGAAAGATAAAGAAAACATTTTAATTATTATTGAATTTCCACAATTTTTTACACCTAAATCTCAAGGTATTAATGGAGTTGATCTGAGAATTATTAATGAACTTGAAAAATATAATCTCCAGCCAAATAGATATCTTCATTTTGGTAGAGATCCAGAATTATCAATTAGAGATACTTTAGATTTTAAAGCAATTGAATCAATAAGTCTTGATCTTCAAAAGCATATTTGGGATCCTGCAAGCTTGAATACTTTTTGGTTTGAATTAGTTAATGGTGCTTATGGGGATGTATATAGAGCAAAAGCATTAATGAACTTACCTGATGGGCGTTACATCTTGTTTAATTGGATAGTCAGTCAGCAAGGATCTCAATATCAAACATTAAACCAAGTTGCCCCTCTTAATGGAAGACCAGAAAGATGTTCTGAAATTGTTATACAAGGGAAAAATTTAAACTTCGAGTCAATAAAAGTAACGATTCATAATTGCCTTCTTAATGATGCTGTACTAGATCATCATCAAGCTTCACTTAGAAATTCACAATTACAAACTGCTCGCCGTTAACTTAAAAATGAATCAAGCTGTCATCTCATGTTTACATGCAAATCTACCTGCAGTAGAGGCTGTCTTAAAAGATATTGAACTCCAAGGAATTACAAATATTACCTGTCTTGGAGATCTAGTGGGTTATGGTCCTCAACCTAATGAGGTTATTGAGTTAATAAGAGATAAACAAATTCCTACTTGTCAGGGATGTTGGGACGAAGACGTTATTGATGGATTAGATGCTTGCGATTGTAGTTATCCTTCTCAGCTTGCTGAAAAAAGAGGTCATTTTGCTCATCAATGGACTACAAATAAATTAACTAAAGAAAATAAGGATTATCTAGCTAATCTACCCTACTCAATACGTAAAGATAAGTGTCTTTTTGTTCATGGTAGTCCTAATAGTCAACATGAATATCTTCTACCCGATATGGATGCATTCGCAGCTCTTGAGAGAGTTGAAAATGCCAGAGCAGAGATTCTATTTTGTGGTCATACTCACCAACCTTATATTCGCGAATTAGCAGATGGTTTAATTGCTGTAAAGATCAAAAATGCTGTTCCCAAAGATACTCAAGAAAAAGAAATTCAATTGCCGATGCGAAGAATAGTAAATGCAGGTTCAGTTGGAGAGCCCAGACATGGAGGAACTAAAGCTACTTATGTTGTATATAACGATGTCACTAATGAAGTAAAAATTAGAGAAGTGGAATATGATATTGAACTTACTTGTAAAGCAATAATAGATGCCGGTCTTCCTCCGATTTTTGCATGGCGTTTAAAAAATGGATTCGAATTTGCAGAACAAGCTGAAGATGCATCTCATGTTTGTGAAAGATGATAGAACGCTGGGCACTCGTAAGTGGTCTTAAAGGGGATCTAGATACTTATGAACTTATTCAAAAAGACTTAAAAAAAACTCCTGGTAATATAACTCTTTTTGTTTTGGGGGATATGATAGGTCCTGAAAAAAACTGTAATAGGCTTCTCCATAGGTTAATTAATCCAAAAAGTAATGATTTACAACCATGGTGCATATATGGTTGGTGGGAAGAACAAATCCTCTTGGAAAGTGGTTACCGTGGTGATCAAAGAGCTGAAGCTTTGAGAATAAATAAGGGTGAAGAAGTAGTTAAGTCTCTTACGAATGCTGTAGACAAATCATTTCTTGATTGGATAGCAGCACTTCAATTTGGATTTGTTGAACTTGATTGTGGTTTGATTCACGGAAGCTCAAAAGATGTTGGCGAAAATTTAACACTAGATACGCCGCCACTAACACTCCTTGATAGACTTACACGTCTTCAAGTAAACAGATTATTTACTGCAAGAAGTACACAACAATTTCATTTGGAATTAACAGAGGGGATTCTTAATTCGGAAGTACACGATTTAACCGGAAATCATAAGAAGGAGCAGAAGGTTCCTCAAAAAGCTGTCATTGGTGTTGGAGCAGGTAAAAATTATACTCTTTATGATGTCGGGACCGATAATACTCAATTCTTGAGGGCTGGATATCAATCAGAAAAGAAAACTAAAGGATTTGGATTACATTTTTGACTAGATTTAAGAGACACCAGCTGTTACAAAAGACATGATTCGAATGATTAGGTATGATCAAAAATATGGGACAAAAAAGATTTTGAAAACAATGGTAACTAAGTCTGACATTACCAAAAGGCAAGAGCAACTTCTCGAGGAACTTAATAAATATGAAGATGAACTGAGCGGTCAAGAGTTGCATAGACAATTGATTGAAAGCGGAAAACTCATGGGATTGTCAACTGTTTATAGAAATCTACAAATTTTGATAAAGCAAGGATTAATTCGTTCTAGACATCTCCCAACAGGAGAGGTTCTTTACACTCCCGTAGATAGAGATTTTCATCATTTGACCTGTGTTCAATGTGGTGAGACATCAAAAATGGAAGGATGCCCGATAAAAGATATTCATACACCTAAAGAAAATACAAGGAAGTTTCAACTTTTATTTCATCAACTCGAATATTTCGGCCTTTGCCAAAACTGTTATCAAGCTCAGAATTAAAAAAGAACATTTTCTAATCACAAAAATTATTTTCGTTTACGGAGCTAATCTTTATTGCCTCTAATTTACCTTTTATTTGATCAGGACTACCAGCTGCTAAAACACTTTTATCAAGGACTATTACTTGATCATAATTATTTAGAGACTCACCCCAATGATGACTGCTTACCATTAAAGAAAGACCAGCATCAGCAAGTTGATGAACAATTTTCAGAAAATCCTCCTTTGCAGGTGGATCTAAAGCTGCACAAGGTTCATCAAGAAGGAAAATTTTTGCAGGAGACAATAATGTTTTGGCTAATAATACAAGTTGCGTATTATTTTCATAACATTTGATAATTTTGGTTGTCAGACATAATGAAAATGATTATCATTTTGAAATGTCAACAAGTTTTTTATGTCAATTTTCCAAAAAGTTTTATTTAATAAAAAAGCTCCATCAAAGTCAATTATCAAAAACTCCTTAATCGCAGGATCCTTAATATTATCTGGTTTTGGGCATGATGTATTGGCTAAAGGCAAATCATATGTTGCAGTAGAACCACTAGTTTGTGATTTAGTTAAATCAATTGCACTACCCTCTGACAAAGTTACATGCTTAGTAGATAGAAAACAGGATGTTCATGACTTAAAGATCAATCCAAGGCAAGCTCAATTATTAAATAGCGCAGACAAAGTTTTCACTTTAGGTAAAGAAATGACTCCTACTATGAAAAACTGGGAAGACAAGTCAAATACTGTTGTGGTTGGTGTTAGTGCCATCGAAGTTGAGAATCCTTCTAGCGAAGAGGGAGGGGCTTTTGAATGGGCTGGCCTATTCGAACTTACAGCGGGAAATTATAAATGGTCATTTGCAAAAGTCGATGGTGAATATGCAGACCCCGCCATGAAAATGGTCATTCTTGAATCAGATGACATTGAATTATCTGAAGAATTAGCAGAAGAGCTATTGGGATCTGATCAAAGTATTGAAAAAAGCAATAATGGTATTCTTTCTGCAAGTGACAAAGCCTTCGTTTTAAATTTTGATCAAAAGAAAGATATCACGGAATTTAATGTAGAAATCAAAAAAGATGGTAAGTATGCTTTCTTTACAGAACATATGCCTTTTGAATTTGAAGCAGATGAACACTTCTTCAAAGATCTAGCTAAAAATGATATCGAACCAGTCGCTCAAGAACCTGATATGGGAGGCCACAGTGAACATGGCGCAGAAGGCTTTGAATGGGCAGGAACTTTTGATCTTAAAGAAGGATCATATAAATGGTCATTTGCAAAAGTCGATGGTGAATATGCAGATCCTGCTATGAAAATGGTTATCCTCAAATCTGGAGATATTGAAGAATCTGAAGAACTTGCAAAGGAACTTTTAGAATCCGATGACTCTATCTACAAGGCTGATAATGATGTTTTATTAGCAAGTTCAAAAGCAATATCACTTAATTTTGATCAAGGTAAAGAAAGTACAGTATTTAATGTAGAAATTAAAAAAAGTGGTAAATATACATTCTTTACAGAACATATGCCTTTTGAATTTGAGGCAGATGAACACTTCTTCAAAGACGTATCCAACAATGATGTAGAGCCTATCGCGCAAGTTCCAGATGAGGGAGATGGGCATCACCACCATCATCATCATGGACATGGAAGTTTAGACCCTCATGTATGGCATGATCCAGCCAACATTATAAAAATGAGTAAAGTAATCTCAAAAAACTTAAAAAAGGATATCTCTATTTTTAACAGAAAAGATAGAAAATCCATCAATGAAAGAATTGATTCAACTGAATCTTTACTCAGTGGCCTAAATGAATGGATTCTTGACCAGGTAACAACAATACCTGAGCAAGACAGGGTACTTGTCTCAAAACACAAAGCTATGGATTATTATGGTGCTGCATTCGGATTTGAGACAGTTAGTTTACTAGACTTCCTTGGCGATTCATCAAGCTTAAGACCTGAAAACATTAGTTCAACTTTGAATATGCTAAAGGAGGAAAATGTTAAGGCAATATTTCCAGAACAAATACCAGCGTCTAAGTTATTAAAAAACTTAAGTAGGCAAAGTTCTGTACCTTTAGCTTCTAATCAAATATTCGTTGATGGTTTAATGATGAAAGGAAATACTATAAGCGTTGCAGTTCACAACACTTGTACTATTGTTGATTCATTAGGTGGAAGCTGTGATAAAGAATCCGGCTCCAATCTTGAGTCTGAATGGTACAAACTTTCAGATTAATTTTCAAAAATATAGAAAATCGTATCATTTCTTAAACACTTGTTAACTTAATTCGTTTAAGATAACGAATCTCCAAGATTTAACGCCTTGAATCTTGGAGATATCATTGAAGTAACTTTGCCTTAGGGAAAGTGCTTAATCCATGTACAAGCTAAATATCAGTATTTAATATAGTGCAATATGCTCTCTTAAATACGTTCCGCCAATTTACTAATAAATTGATTTTATTGGATATATTCAAATGATCAAAGAAGTACTTTTGAATCATAAGGTTTCGTAATTTTTTGGTCATGCAAAATCATAAAAAAATATATATCAAGGTTCTTGATTGATTAACTACTTCCCCAAATAAGGGGTTTAACCCCAATATGGGTCATCTCCAGAGTCTGTATCCCAAGAACCATTACTACTACAAGCCATTTCATAAGTGCTATTAGTGAGAATATTAGTGCGATTTGGCTATTATGTCCATATATTCACTTATAAGTACTTGAAATGGAGTGTATGTTTTCTTCTCTCAAAATTCTTTAAAACCCATGCGGTAGTTAAGCTTTGGGCTATGCCCTCGTCGGGACTTGAACCCGAGACCTCTCCCTTACCAAGGGAGTGCTCTACCGCTGAGCTACAAGGGCAATTCAAAGTGGGCCGGGTTGGATTTGAACCAACGTAGGCAGAGCCAGCGGATTTACAGTCCGCCCCCTTTAACCACTCGGGCACCGACCCCCACTATTTGAACTTATCAGTTAACGGACACTTTGTGTGAAAATGTTTTGGTTTTTTTGTTTCTTTCTAGATAGCATTTATAAAGAAAAGACTTTATTGCTGATGAATATCTTATTAATAAATGGACCAAATCTAAATCTTTTGGGAACTAGAGAACCAGAAATTTATGGCAATAAAACATTAAGTGATATAGAAAAAGAATTAACTAAAGTTGCTCAAGAAAAGAGTATTCATCTTGAATGTTTTCAAAGTAATCATGAAGGCGAAATAGTAGATAAAATTCAGAATTCTGTAAAAAGTATCCAAGGCATCCTTATAAATGCTGGCGCTTTTACTCATACCTCTATTTCCATCAGAGATGCTTTAATTGGATCAAAAATTCCATTTGTTGAGTTACATATTTCAAATATTTTTAGTAGGGAAGAATTTCGAAAAGATTCTTATCTTACTGATAAAGCCATAGGAATAATAAGTGGCTTCGGCATATCAAGTTATTCTCTTGCTCTTGATGGAATAATTGAACATTTGAGCAGTAAAGATTAAATGCTAGTGGATTTTAAAAGGCCTTCAACCCATATTAAATATTTATTCTCATTAACATCTGATGAATGGATTAATCTCGCATTATCTAATCCAATAGATATTCTGATTGACCATGCTCATTGTGAAAGAAAAGCAGCAGGAGTAGCTATTCAATTGATGTTTAGATATCCATCAGAATCTAATCTGGCAGAAGTGCTAAGTCCAATAGCGAGAGAGGAATTAGATCATTTTGAAAAAATACTTTATTTTTTGAAGGATCTTGGATATTCTCTTGAATCCTTAAAACCGCCTCCATATGGAGCTGAATTATCGAAGAATATAAGAAAGGAGGAGCCCAATAGAATGCTTGATAGTTTCTTAATCGCAGGACTGATTGAAGCAAGAAGTCATGAAAGATTGAGTTTGCTTGCTTTGAATTTTGAAGATAAATCTTTTAAAGATCTTTATGAGTCTCTGCTTGAGAGTGAGGCAAGACATTTTGGTGTTTATTGGAGACTAGCGCAAACTAAATTCTCTAAAAATGAAACTTTCAAAAGGCTAGAGGAATTGTCTAAGATTGAGTCAAAAATCCTTGCTAAGACATGTATGATGCCTAGGGTCCATAGCTAGAAATAGTTAAATTCAGAATGTTAATAAAAAAATTTTTAAAAGTATTTTCAGGTTTTAAAAGTGATTCAACATCATTGACCATCGTTGGTGTTGGTCCAGGAGATCCATCGCTTTTAACAATTGCTGCTATTGATGCAATCAAAAGAGCTAAAGTTATAGTTTTTCCAATATCAGATGATAATAAAAAGAGTTTCGCTGCCGAAATAGTTAAGAAATATACTAAATTTAAAAAAAATATACCTATTATTTTCCCAATGGCTAGGAAGGATTTTGATCCTGATGAAATATGGTCTAACGCAGCAGAAAAAATTGTGAAATTTATAAAAAAAGGTGAATCAGTTGTTTTACTTTGCCTAGGAGATACCTCAATATTTGCAAGTTCTTCTAATATTTTGAGGATAATAAAGCATAATTATCCAGAAATAATTACCAAAACCATACCGGGTATTTCTTCTCTATCTGCAACAGCAGCTTTGAATAATTTTGATTTAGTTAAAAAAGGTGAGACTTTAATAATCAAAGAGTGCCCCTCTTCCAATTCAGAATTAACATCCCTAATAAAGGAAAGTAGAGAAAATAAAACGGTTTTGGCTATTATGAAAATTGGAAAACGATGGAAGTTAGTTAGGGAAACTTTAAAAAAAGAGGATATTATCAAAAAATCATTAATTGCTTTGAGTGTTGGTACGCCTAATCAAATCATTCAATATGCATCTCAATATGATAAAGACGTTATGCCTTATTTTTCTTTGATTTTGATAAGATTCGATTAATGCATAAAAAAGAAAAATTCATTGAGAATCAATTCACATGGCCAATATGTAAAAAACTATTATTTCTTATTCTCGAAGATAAGGTTAGTGATGTATTTGTTTGTGAATTAGTTTGGGAAAGACTTTTTTATTCCAAGAAACTATCTATAAATGATTGGAACTTTAGCGCATTAACACCTTCTTATTGGTCAGAAAAATTTGAAAAAGCTCCTCAAATCATTTCAGAACGACCAGCTTCAGTGCATTTGACTCGATCAATTCCAAAAGACTATAAACAGGGATTGAAAAATTTTCTTAATTTTAAAGGCTATAAGATTAATGAACTCTATCCAAGAAGAACTAGGAGAGCGACTGCAGTAAATTGGTTGATTTATTGGGCGATTGAAAATGATTGTTTTTCAAAAGATAATGGATTAGTGCCAATTCCTAGTTCACCTCCTCATAATCCAGCAATAGGACATTTAGGTGATCCAGAAATTAAATAAATTTTTTTTAATAAGGTAAATGATTCTATTAAAGGTATAGTTGTAATGGATACTACTTTGGAGAGAAGAATTGATTCTTCCTACAATAGCAATTATTGGAAGACCGAACGTTGGGAAATCTACCTTAGTTAATCGTCTTTGCCAAAGTAATGATGCAATAGTATTTGATAAGCCTGGTGTTACAAGAGATAGAACTTATCAAAATGCTTCATGGGGAGGCAAGGAATTTCAAATAGTTGATACTGGAGGTTTAGTTTTTGATGATGATAGTGAATTTCTCCCAGAGATAAGGACACAAGTTTTTTTGGCTCTAGAAGAAGCTTCACTTGCGTTACTTGTGGTTGATGGGAATCAAGGCGTTACTGATGGTGATTTATCAATAGCAAAATGGTTAAGAAACTCAAGCTGTAGAACAATTGTTGCGGTTAATAAATGCGAATCTACTACTCTAGGAATATCACTAGCTTCAGAATTTTGGAAATTAGGATTGGGCGAACCTAACCCTGTTTCGGCTATTCATGGTTCAGGTACTGGTGATCTTTTAGATCTCGTTATTGGTGAACTTCCTGAGAATAATATTCAGGATGAAGAAGAAAAGATAATGATGTCAATTATTGGTAGGCCAAATGTTGGTAAATCCAGTTTGTTAAATTCAATCTGTGGAGAAAAAAGAGCAATAGTTAGTGATATTAGTGGTACCACAACTGATTCAATAGATACGCTTATTAAAAAAGGTGATAATCATTGGAAAATTATTGATACTGCGGGGATTAGAAGAAAGAAAAATGTTAAATATGGCACTGAATTCTTTGGTATTAATAGGGCTTTTAAATCTATAGATAGAAGTGATGTTTGTGTTTTGGTTATAGATGCTTTAGATGGAGTAACTGATCAAGACCAGAAGCTGGCTGGACGAATAGAAGAACAAGGCAGAGCTTGTATTATTGTTGTTAATAAATGGGATCTTGTAGAAAAAAATAGTTCAACAATTTATCAAGTAGAAAAAGAACTTAGATCTAAACTTTATTTTTTACACTGGTCAAAAATGATTTTTATATCTGCCCTGACTGGTCAAAGAGTTGATAATATTTTTGAGCATGCTCTGAATGCTGTAAATCAACATAGAAGAAGAGTCACAACATCTGTAGTTAATGAAGTACTTAAAGAATCAATGAGTTGGAAAAGTCCTCCAACGAAGAGAAGTGGCAAGCAAGGGAGGCTTTATTACGGTACTCAAGTAAAGAATAAACCGCCTACTTTTACTCTTTTTGTAAATGACCCTAAATTATTCGGAATAACTTATAGAAGATATATTGAAAAACAAATTAGATTAAATTTAGGCTTTGAAGGCACACCACTCATTTTACTTTGGAGAGGAAAACAACAAAGATCATTAAGTAAAGAAGTCGAAAGGGAAAATATTGAGTTAATTCAAAAAGATTAATGAATTTACTAACCAAATTTTCTGTTGGTCAATACGTTTATGGCAATAGAAGTTGGCTAAGAATTATAGATAGTAGATTAAAAATAATTATAGTAATGATATTTTTAATAACTCCAATATGGGCAGGTCCGATATGGAGATTGAGTTTAGTGGGTTGCTTACTATTAATAACTTTTTTAAGTTTATTGCCATCTAGAGTCTGGTGGCGATCATTATTTTTTCTCTCATGTTTATCTTTATTTATTGGATGTATATCAATTCTTGCTTCTTCTGATATTCAATCTCTTGATGGAATTTTAAGAAACCCTAACGAATTGCAAGTAGTAATGGAAAGCTATAAAAAATGGAATATTTTGCAAATTCCCTCGCAGAAGGTATTTTTTATAAATTTTGGTCCTTTTAACTTATCAAGAAAAGCTTTTGAACTAGGGATTAAAACCTCTACTTTGATATTTACTGTTATTCACAGTGTGAATTTGATGCTTTTAACTACATTACAAGAAGACATTGTGTGGGGCTTAAGTTGGTTTATGTATCCATTTAGGAAAATTGGATTGCCAATAAGTAAGTGGCTTTTTCAGTTATTAATTGCATTACGTTTTATTCCTTTAGTTCAAGAAGAATTACAAAATATTATTAGATCAGTTTCTGTTAGATCAATAAATTTCCGAAATTTAGGATTTAAGAAATCTTTTAATCTATTACTTATTTTGGTGGAAAGATTATTTCAGAATATATTTTTGAGAATTGATCAAGGATCAGAATCATTGCTATCTAAGAAAAAAATTTATATACAAACTGATAGATTTAAAACTTCTTATCCTTCTACATCTCTTAATGTAATTGTTAATACATTATCGATTTGTTTTATTTGCATAGCAATTTTTCTTAGAAAACTGTATGGTGCATTATAAATAACAGTAAATTTAGTTTGAGTTCTGAACGTTATTTAAACCACCCAACATTTGGAATGTTGTATCAAGTATCTCCGGGAAACGACGGCAGAGATATCTATGCGACATTATATGCTCAAAAAATGTTCTTCTTGGTGGAAATTAGGCAAAGAGAAGTTTTTTTTGAAGTGATACCTTATTTAGATGCCCGTAATCAGGCCGAATTAAATCTTCAAAAAGCAAGAAGAAAGGGATCTGAAGAGCTTTCTAAATGGGAAAATTTATTCACACAAACTTTTTTATAATAGGTGAACCTTTCAAATTATTTAGAAATAAAAAATAAAATCCCATCTAATGTAAATATTCTTGCCGTAAGTAAAGGATTTAAAAGTCAAGAAATCAAGACTATTCAAGATATAGGTCAAAATGATTTTGGTGAGAGTAAGTTCCAAGAAGCTTTCGAGAAGCAATTGATCTTGAAAGACTTTAAACAAATCCATTGGCACTTTATTGGACGAATACAAAGCAATAAAATAAAAAAGATTGTGCAAAATTTTCAATACATTCATTCAGTAGATTCATTCGAAAAGTTGCAAAAAATTTCTAATATTTCATGCGAAGAGATGAAAAATCCAATAATTATGTTGCAGGTTAAGTTTAGTAATGACCCTACTAAAGGAGGTTTAAATCCTGACTTTTTAATGATGAAATGGCGAGAAATTCAAGAATTGAAAAATATTAGATTAACTGGTTTGATGACTATTAATCCTAAAGGGCTTAGCTCAAAACAAAATTTAGAATTGTTTAAAAAATGTCGCTCCCTAGCTGATTCACTTCAACTTCCAGATTGTTCAATGGGAATGTCAGGGGATTGGCAGGAAGCTGTTGAAGCTGGTTCAACTTGGATAAGGTTAGGATCATTAATTTTTGGACAAAGATCTTAATTAGTTATTTTTTTATAAAAATCTTATCTATAAACTTGCAGTAAAGTACAAGTAACGTTATTTAAGTATAGGTAGTTTATTCATTTAAAAAATGAATCTATTACTTAAGGTTTTTATACCTTAGTAATCAATTTCAAGAGGATTTAAAAGGTGTCACTTATTTCTAGATTAAAGGCAGTTGTTGCTGGGGACGAATATCTCGATGAGGATTTTGATGATTTAGATTATCCATTAGAGGATGAATTAAATGATATTAATGATTTCAAACAAAATGAAAAAAAGTCAAATGCTCTTGCAAATTCAAATCCATTCGATTTCATGAATCACAATAAATCATCGAAAGTTGTAGGAATGCCTGGAATTTCAAATTCATCCTCAGAAGTAAGTTTAATGGAACCAAGAAGTTTCGATGAGATGCCTCAAGCTATACAAGCCTTAAGAGAGAGAAAAACTGTGATCCTTAATTTAACTATGATGGATCCTGATCAGGCTCAAAGAGCAGTTGATTTTATTGCCGGGGGAACATATGCAATTGATGGACATCAAGAGAGAGTGGGTGAAAGTATTTTTCTTTTTGCTCCAAGTTGTGTAAATGTAACTAGTTCATCACCAGAAGAAGCTTCTCCTTCCAGTATGACTTCAAAAAATACAAAACAATTTAGTTTGGAAAATAACGCTGCTCCTGAACCAGCATGGGGTAATTCTAAATTGAGTGCGTTTTCATGAATAATCTGTGACAGATAAAATTGCGATTATTGGTTTTGGAAATATTGCAAAAGCTATAATAACTCCCCTTTTAGATAGAAAATTAATTCTGCCAGAGAATGTCTTTTGTGTAGTAAATTCGAAAAAAAGTTTAGAAAACATAAAGAAAAACTATATATACAAAATAAATGTCTTCGAATCAAGCTCTAAAGACTCAAAAATAATATGGGATTGTAATTTTAAACTTCTCTCAGTAAAACCCCAACAACTTAAAGATATAACTGAGGCTGACAATATAAAAACCAAGGATAATTTATTGGTTTCAATTCTTGCTGGAGTTTCAATAAACAAACTTACTCAAAAATTTCCTAATCATAAATGTGTGAGAGTTGTTACAAACATTCCAATAACTGTTGGAAAAGGTTTAACGGGAATTGCTTGGGGCGAAAAAATTACCAAAGATCAGAAAGAATTTACAAAAAAATTATTTGAAAATACCAGTAAGATTTACGAATTTACTGAAGATTACCTTGATATCTTTTTAGCTTTAACTTCATCGGCCCCAGCAATTATTGCTCTTTTTATAGAAGCATTAAGTGATGGAGGATTAAGTGGTGGATTGCCAAAAATGCTTTCAGAAGAACTTGTTATGGAAATGATACTAGGAACTATAAGTTTAATAAAAGAAAAAAAACTAACTACTACAGAGCTTAAAAATTTAGTAACCTCTCCTGGAGGAACAACTATTTCAGCTTTAAGGGTTCTAGAAAAAAAGAGTGTTAGGTCAGCATTAATTGAATCAATAGTTTCAGCTAGTAACCGAAGTAAAGAGTTTAGTTAGTTTCTCAAATTAATTTTTTAATTCCATATAAACTTTTTCAAGCGAATTTATATTTTTGGAAATCGTATATCTTTCAAGTACTCTTTTTCTAGCTTTCTGTCCTAGATCTTTTGTAAATGAAGGGTGTTCTACCAGAATCGGAATGATAGTCTTTAGTTGTGCAGCAACATTATCAGTTGAAATTACTATTCCTGCTCCTTTATCTAAAACTTCACCATCGGCTCCGGCATCTGTAGCTACACAAGCAGTACCAGCAGACATTGCCTCTAAAAGTGATAATGATAAACCTTCTACTAAGCTTGGTAAGAAAAATACTTCTGCAATTTGCATTATAGCTATCCTAGTTTCTAAATCTAATTCGGCACCCCACCAAATTAATTTCTCATTACCAAGGTTAGAAAAACTATTTTCAAGTGTTGGCTTCATTGGTCCATCCCCAACAATAACTAATTTGCAATTTTGAGTTTTTGTTTTGCGCCAAGAACGTAACAGTGCCTCGATATTTTTCTCATTTGCAATCCTTCCCATATATAAAAATATTCTTTCATTTCCAAGTTTGTTTTTTACCTGATCATATTTTTTACTTTTTTCACAAAAAGGTTTCCAAATATTTTCATCAACACCGTTTGGAATAATTATTTGTTTTTCTTTAGGTACTCCTAATTTCTCAAGAACATTTTTTTGAGGTTCAGAAAAAATAATTATTTTATCGAACTTTGCCAAAGAGGGAGCATAAAGTTGATATGTTAATTGTTGAGTGCTCGCAGTTAGATTTCTATTTTTTGCATCAAATGGTGGATGAAATGTTCCTATAAGAGGAACATTAATTTCATTACAAAGCTCTGGAAGTCTAAAGTCTAAAGGAGATAAAGTTAGGCTTGCATGTACTATGTCAGGTTTTAATCTTTTCAATGATAGCCTTAGCTCTTTTTCTGCTCTTGGAGAGGGTATTGTATAAACCTGAGATTTAATTAAATATGGGAGACTTACATCAGGATCATTTGCCAGAAATAATGGGGTTGATAAATTTGCACTAGAGGCATTGTCGAAATGAATAAAACTAATTTTATGCCCTCTGGCCTTTAATTCTTTAGTAGTTGAATTACCGTAGGTTACATTTCCACAAAAAGGTGATTTTTTCCCTAACCAGGCAATATGAACCACATTAATTGAATTAACTATTTATTAAGTTAACAGGCAAAGGTGCCATGATCATATTTTTTAAATTCTTTAATGCTTCATAAAAATGCTAACTATATATTTCTCTCAACATTTTTAGTGAAGATAGATCCCTCTCTAATTGAGAAGAGATCCATGTCTCAATAATGAATAATATTTTAAGCCAGACTTTTTTAGGCCCCAATAACTCTCCATTAGATTTTATTGGTAATTCGGGGAAAAGGAGTCTCTGTAATAGAGCAACTTCAGATGCATTTATTTTTAGATTACTTTGAGGATCTTCCATGGACGAAAACCCTTCACTTGGCAAATAATAACAACTCCATTCCCAATTTCCTAAAGGCGGAATAATAGGTTCTCCAGTTTTACAACAATGATGAATTGGTAAATTTATACCTCCAACGGCTAATAGGTGGATTAAAGATTGAATACTCATTGAGAGCATTTTAATATCTTCTTCTTTAGATTCTTTATACAAATAAATCCTATCTAGATGTGCAAGAACACAAGATAAATAGTTTTGTTGCTTGTCATTATTACCTACTAATAAAAAAGTTAATTCGGTTATAGCTTGCGCGGCTGCAAGACATTCAATATTTTTCCCTAGACCAGAATAGCTTTTTAATATTTTAATTTGACGTACAGATTTAAGATCTCTTTTCCCAAAAATCTGCAGACTTAAATATGTTAATGGAGTAGCTGCGGCAAGACTACTTTTTGGACGTCTAGCACCAGGTACCGCTAATCTAACAATCCCTTGCTCATCAGTGAGAATAGTTATTAATCTATCATTCTCGCCTAATGGAGAAGCTTTAATACAGAGACCTTCTAGTCTGCACTCACCAGAACCAGACATTTAAATAACCTTTACTTCTTGAAAAATCTCACAAAAGTTAGAAGTTCCGACGTAACTAACTCCACTATCAAATAAATCAATAACTTGTGATAGTTTTTTTATACCACCTACAACTTTGATGTGATTTTGTGAGCCCGTTATTTTTAATATTTCCCCGACATCATTTAATGTAATAGGAGGACCAAACCCGTCCCCAAATTGAAAATTTTTTATTCCTAATTCCAAAGATATTTCTATCGCATCATACAAAACTTCTTTTTGTAGTTTTGATTTATTTATGATTATTGAAACTGGTAATCCAGATAACTGCACTTGCTCAATTTCAGTAGCGAAAGTTTCTGAGTTTCTTTTGGATAAATTGATAAAGTTTGGGATATATTCAATTCCGTTAGCCCCTTTATCTTTTGCAAAATTAACTAATTCTTCAATAAATGTAACTGGTAAATCTGCTAAAGGGTAAGAAATGAGTGCGTTTATGTTTGCACTATAATTGCCCAAACGATTTCTAAAATAATCTAAATAATTAAGTGAAGTAGAAATATTCTTGATATTATATTTTTTTATTAAATCGCAATTCCTGCAGAAATCTTCCCAAGTTAGATAAGGGTTAATAATAATGGCATGAATTTTCTCGTTTAATTCATATTCAATATTTGGCATTGAAAAGTTATTTAGATTGAATCAGTCCATAACCTCCATGATTTCTTTTATATATAACTTGAAGTTCATTATTTTTTTTATTTCGAAAAACATAAAAATCATGATCAATTAGATCTAATTGTTTTCTTGCTTCTTCTGATGAAATTGGATTCATTTCAAAGTATTTATTTTTTATAGATGGCTCAGGCAGACTTGCTTCTATTCCTTCTTTAGGTAAAGCTTCATCTAAAAAACTTGATTCCGTAGTTTCAATTAGGAAAGACTCTTTATTTTTAAATTGATTATTGTGAATTGTTTTCTTGTTTCTTTCTTTATATTTACGTAATTTTCTACAAAGTTTATTTGAAACTAAATCAATGCTTGAGTATAGATTTTCAGTTTTTTCTTCGGCTCTAATAACAGTTCCATTCGCAAAAATTGTAACTTCTGCAGTCTGGAAGGCGACTCTTGGATTTTTTTCTATTGAAAGGTGTATGTCTGCCTCTTTAACGATATCCTTATAGTGATGTGTTGCTTTTTCTATCTTTGCCTCAGTATATTCTTTTAATGCTCCAGTGAGCTCAAGATTTTTCCCATGAATTAAAATTTTCATAACAAATCTAAAAATATTTACTTACTTTCTAAATCTACTTAAATATGGTTAAAAGAACAGCAATAATTAAACAACCTGATAATATTTCTTTTTTCAATGATGTTTATAAATTACAAAAAGAATATCAGGAGGCATTGATTTTAGATAACTCTAAACCTGATTTTATTTGGATAGGTGAGCATCAACTCTGTTATACGTTAGGTAGAGGATCTAATTACGATAATTTATTATTTTCTCTAAATTATGATAATTATGATGTTTTTAAGATTGATAGAGGTGGTGAGGTTACTTGCCATATGCCAGGACAATTAGTAACGTATTTGGTTTTAGATTTGAAAAATTTTAATAAAGATTTAAATTGGTATTTAAGAAAAATTGAAGAAATTATTATAAAAATTCTTGGAAATTTTAATATAGATTGTCATTCAAGAGAGGGTTTCACTGGCGTTTGGATAGGGAATAAGAAAATTGCTTCAATTGGAATTGGTTGTAAAAGATGGATTACAATAAATGGATTTTCAATCAATATTGACTGCGAATTAGAAAACTTTAATAAGATTGTTCCTTGCGGAATAGAAAATTGTCTGATGGCAAATATGATTGATTACAACAAAAATATTAATATTCAAGAAGTCAAGAGAATTGTTAAAAAAATCATTCAGGAAGAATTTAATTTTGATTTTGTATCAAAATAGAAATTAAAATTTCAAAATCAAATCAATTTAATATGGGTAATTTAGCGTATTGGCCTGCAGCCAAACCTCTTTATAAAAAAAATAATTTTGCCAATAATAGAGATTTTATTAAACACCTAGATCATATAGATCAAATTTGGGAAAAATTAAAATTTAAATGTGGTGATACTTTAGCTGTTTGCGATTTAAGAGGGAAATACAAAGAAAAATTTTCTTATTCTGAGCTGGCTGATTTAATAACAAAAGTCTCTTTTTCTTTTGAAAATTATGGTTTAAAAAAGGGGGATGTAGTTACTGTAATATCTGAAAATTCTCCAAGATGGCTAGCAGTAGATCAAGGCTTAATGCGTTTAGGAGCTATAAATGCAGTGAGAGGTATTAATTCTCCTTCAGTAGAATTAGACTATATTATTGGACATTCTAATTCGGTAGGACTAATAGTTCAATCTAAGGAAATTTGGCAAAAGTTAAACAACAAAGAGGAATTAAAAAAAAGACTTAAATTTATAATCAATTTAGAAGATGAACAATTTGAAAGTTTAATAAGTTGGAGAGAATTTATATGTTCAGTAGAAAAAGAAAATTCACAAAATAATAATCTTGAAAAATTTAATCCAAAAATTGATGACGTCGCTACTATTCTTTACACTTCTGGGACGACCGGAAAACCTAAAGGTGTGCCTTTGACTCATGCAAATTTTTTACATCAAATAATCAATTTAGCTTATATCGCTGATCCAGAACCAGGGACCTCTGTATTAAGCGTTTTGCCTATCTGGCATTCTTATGAGAGAAGTGCTGAATACTTCTTTTTTTCATGCGGTTGTTCTCAATACTATACAATTCCAAAATTTCTTAAAGATGATATTACACAAATAAAACCTGTTGTAATGGCTACTGTACCGAGACTATGGGAAGCAATACATGATGGTTTTTTTCAGGCTTTGAAAAAAATGCCTTCCAAAAAGCAAAAACTTATCAAGTTTTTGATAAGTAATAGTTCGGTTTTTAAAAGAAGTCTTAGAAAGATAAGAAATATAGATATAAATCAAATAACTTTTAAATCAAAAATCCCCTTACTGGGTTCTGTTATTAGCCGATATCCTTTACATAAATTGTCTACTATTTTTTTATGGCCGAATATTCTTAGACAACTATGCGGAGAAAAACTGAAATTTCCTATTAACGGTGGAGGTGCATTGCCAGAACATGTAGATCTTTTTTTTGAATCTTTAGGTGTAGATGTTTTGGTGGGATATGGACTCACAGAAACTAGTCCAGTATTAACTTGTAGGAGAAGAGAATTAAATGTTAGAGGATCATCTGGTCAGCCTCTTGCATTTACTGAAATCAAAATAGTGAATGATGATAAAAAAAAGATTCTGAAGTTCAGAGAAGTCGGAAAAATTCTTGTTAAGGGACCGCAAGTAATGAAAGGTTATCTTAATAATGAAATAGCTACAAAAGATGTTTTATCCAAGGATGGTTGGTTTGATACTGGTGATTTAGGTTTTCTAATACCAAATGGTTCTCTCTTTATAACAGGAAGAGCCAAGGATACAATAGTGCTATCAAGTGGTGAAAATATAGAACCTAATCCGCTAGAGACTGAAATCCTTAGTTCTGAATTTATTAATCAGATTCAACTAGTAGGACAAGATAAGAAATGTTTAACAGCCCTTGTAGTTCCTAATGTGGAATTGGTTAAAAGCAAGTTTTTGGAAGAAGACCTTTCAAAATTAAACTTGAATAAGAATATTGGTACTTTTTTCAAATTACAAATTAATAATTTGCTTAAAAGTCGATTAGGAGCAAGATCAGAAGAACAAATATTAGATTGTTATTTTGTTGATGCCTTTACTCTAGAAAATGGGTTATTAACACAAACTCTTAAACAAAAAAGAAAAGAAATAGAAAAAAAGTATTCATTACAAATAGAAAATATGTATGAAAACAAATTTAGTAAGAAAATTTGATTTGTTTTATTTATATTGAAAAGGTAATTTAATTTTTTATGGAAACAAAAAACTCAATATCTATAAAGCGTTCAATAGCTATTAAAGCTGTAGTTACACCAACTTGGAAGGAAGATGCTGAAAAAGAATTAAGTAAAGCAATTTCAAACAATGATCAGCAATTATCGCAACTAGAGCAGGAGGGTCAGCAAATAGTAAATAATATTAGATCCCAATCGGTTAATCCTCTAGATCCAAGAGTTCAAGAACAGGTTAGTCAGGTGCAACAACAAGTCGCAGCAAAACGAAATGAAATTGAAGAACAAAAAAGAAATTTACTTCAACAACAAAGTCAAGTTCGCGAATTAAAAATGGACGATATCGTTGATCAAGGGCAAGTGGATAGTTTCTGTGATGTCACCGTGGGCGACAATCTTATTGAAAAAATGCAAGTCTCTATTATTGTTAAAGACGGAGTTATTCAATCTATAGATAATAATTAGAGAAAAGTTTAGCTTTTTTGATGAAAATAAGTAGATCTTAATTGCGAAAGTTTAAAATTCTAATCGATCTAAATTATTACTTTCTTAAGTTTTAAGAGTTTCCAGTGAGAACATGATTTCGTATAATAATAACAAGTGTTTAAAAGGCGTCTAACCTCATAAATAGTAGACACTTTGGTAGACAGTCCTTGAAAACCATTGCTATAACTAATTTCCTATGTCTCACGAAATATTTATGCCTGCCTTGAGTTCTACTATGACGGAGGGCAAAATTGTGGAATGGTTAAAAAATCCGGGAGATAAGGTGGAAAGAGGAGAATCTGTCTTGGTTGTTGAATCTGATAAGGCAGATATGGATGTTGAATCTTTTCAAGATGGATATCTTGCAGCAGTTTTAATGCCTGCCGGCAGCACTGCACCTGTTGGAGAAACTATCGGTCTTATTGTAGAAAATGAGGACGAGATAGCTTCTGTTCAAGAACAAAATAAAGGAAATCAATCCGAAGTCTCAACTTCAGACCAACTGGAATTGGTAAGCAATAAAACTGAAGAAAAACCAGTAGTCCAGACTGAAAATATCAAGAAAGAAGCTGAAGAAGTCGTCTTAAATAGTGAAAAGCCTGTCTCATCTTTTAATGTCGATCAAATTAATGCCGCAACAAGTAACGTTTCTTCGAGGATAATTGCATCTCCAAGAGCAAAAAAACTTGCCTCTCAAATGGGTGTTGATTTAGCAAAAGTTCATGGATCTGGCCCTCACGGAAGGATTCAAGCCGATGATATTTTAAAAGCTAATGGCCAACCTGTTTCTATACCATGGATAGGAGAAGGTGGTTCTCCTGCAAGTATTCCTGGTGCAAATTTGGGAGTTGAAAGTAAACCAGAAACTTTAGGAAATAGTTTCGGTAATCCTGGAGAAACAATTCAATTTAATACTCTTCAAAAAGCAGTAAATAAAAATATGGAATCTAGTTTAGAAGTTCCATGTTTTAGGGTGGGTTACTCTATCAATACAGATAAATTAGATAATTTCTACAAAAAGGTAAAACAGAACGGAGTTACTATGACTGCTTTACTTGTAAAGGCAGTTGCAAAGACACTAAAGAAACATCCTCAAGTTAACTCAAGCTTTTCAGAAAGTGGGATTTCTTATCCAGAAAATATAAATATTGCTGTTGCTGTTGCAATGGAGGATGGGGGACTAATAACTCCAGTATTAAAAGAACCATGCAATACTGATTTATTTGAATTATCTAGGGAATGGAAAGATCTCGTAAAAAGATCGAGATCAAAACAATTAGAACCAGATGAATACTCAACGGGAACTTTTACCTTATCTAACCTTGGTATGTTTGGTGTTGATAGATTTGACGCAATACTACCCCCAGGGACCGGTGCGATTTTAGCGATAGCATCATCGAAACCAACTGTTGTAGCAAATAGCGATGGTTCAATATCTGTTAAAAAAATAATGCAAGTAAATCTTACAGCTGATCACAGAGTGATCTATGGAGCTGATGGTGCTTCATTCTTGAAAGACTTGGCTAACCTGATTGAAAATAAGCCAGAGACACTTGTATCTTAAATTTAATTGATTTCTCAAATTAATAAAGACGAAAGAGATTATAGGCTTGAATCTTATGATTATTTACTTGATCCTTCATTAATTGCTAGTAAACCTTCTCCAATTAGGCATGAATCAAGATTGATGATAGTTAGAAATAGTGTTTTAGAAAAAGACTGCTTAACTAATAAATTTACTAAGAATCTTTTAAATGAATTTAGAGAAGGCGATCTTGTAGTTGTTAACAATACTAAGGTAATGAAAGCTAGGTTAAAGGTTGAATTAGAAAATGGAACGTTAGTCGAATTATTAGTCTTAGAAAGATCCCATGAATGTGTTTGGTTATGTTTGGCAAAGCCAGCGAAAAAGTTAAAAATAAATAGAAAAATAATATTAAAATCTCCTTCTGCGCAAGATATTAATTTGATGGTTGATGGGGTTGATGAAGAAACTGGAGGGAGATTTATTAAATTCCCTGAAAATATAACTGATCTTAATTCAATGAATGATCTTCTTGATAAATACGGGGAAATCCCTCTCCCGCCTTATATAAAAAATACTGAAGAAGAATCTTTTCATGAGAATAGTTATCAAACTGAGTATGCAACTAATCCAGGTGCCGTTGCTGCGCCAACTGCTGGTTTACACTTAAGCAAAAGTCTTATTTCTAATCTAAAAAAAAAAGGAGTAATAATTTTACCGATAACTTTGCACGTGGGCTATGGAACATTCAAACCAATTGATCAAGAAGATCTAAGTAACTTAAAACTTCATAAAGAATGGGTAAGTGTTAATAAGGAAGTAGTGGAGGAAATAAAAAAAATAAAGAAAACAGATAGAAGAATAATTGCTATTGGGACAACTAGCGTGAGAGCTCTTGAAAGTTGTTATTCTCACGAAATTAATGACTATATTCCCATAGCGAAGTACGTGGATTTAGTAATTAAGCCAGGTTATAAATTTAAGGTAGTGGATGGATTATTAACTAATTTTCATCTTCCTAAAAGTTCATTATTACTTTTAGTAAGTGCAATGATTGGTAGAGAAAGATTATTAGATTTGTATAAAAAAGCCATAAAAGAAAAATTTAGATTTTTCTCTTATGGCGATGCGATGTATATTTCACCAGATTCATTACTGGAGAAAAAATAGATTTAGGCTTTGACTGGTTCTTGAATGATTCCGCTTGGAACTTCAGTAAACATAATTGATGATAAATATCTCTCTGCTAAATCAGGTAGAACAACTACAATAGTTTTCCCAGCATATTCGTCTTGTTCAGCTAATCTTACAGCAGCAGCAGCGGCAGCCCCACAAGATATTCCTACTAATAGACCTTCCTCTTTAGCTAACCTAAGAGCCATCTCGATTGACTCGTCATTTGTCACCTGCTCAACCTTATCAACAATTGATAAGTCAAGGTTCTTAGGAATAAATCCTGCTCCAATTCCTTGAATTTTATGTGGTCCAGATTTAACCTCTTCTCCATTCATTGTCTGTGTGATAACAGGACTATGTGATGGTTCTACTGCTACAGAAGTAATATTTTTGCCCTTTTCTTGCTTAATGTATCTTGAAACTCCTGTAATTGTGCCGCCAGTTCCAACCCCTGCAACTAAGACATCAATTTCACCATCGCAATCATCCCAGATTTCTGGTCCAGTAGTTTTGAAATGAATTTCAGGGTTTGCTGGATTATCAAATTGACCTGGCATGAAATATTGAGAAGGATTACTTTCTGCAATTTCTTTAGCCTTAGCTATTGCTCCAGGCATACCTTTAGATGCTTCTGTTAAAACAATTTCAGCACCCAACACTGCCATAACCCTTCTTCTTTCAATTGACATGGATTCTGGCATTGTAAGGATGAGTTTATAACCTCTTGCTGAAGCAGTAAAAGCTAGAGCAATTCCTGTATTTCCAGAAGTTGGCTCAACAATAGTTTTGTCTTTTGTAAG
This sequence comes from Prochlorococcus sp. AG-347-M15, assembly GCA_003281185.1. Taxonomy (GTDB): domain Bacteria; phylum Cyanobacteriota; class Cyanobacteriia; order PCC-6307; family Cyanobiaceae; genus Prochlorococcus_A. The sequence continues at coordinate 92,077 of QCCS01000002.1, read as the reverse complement.
TTTCCCACTTTTCTCTGCATCCCAGATCATGTTTGCGCCAATCCTACATTTGACACTATAAGCGGGGTTTCTACCTTCAATTTTTGCAAGTACTGTAGCTTTCGCGTTTTTAGTAACTGATTTTAATTTTACTAATGGAGTGTTTCCAATAGCAAAACTGTTGTCCTCATAAATTTTTGCCATTTATATATTAAGAAAATATATATTAATACTAACTATTATTCAGAAAAAGAGTATAAAAGTTTCTATACGGTAAATACTAGGAATTTAGAAATTATTTAGTGCTTCAGAAAAGGTCTTCCATAATTGATCTTGGTCTTCTAATCCAACTGATACTCTAATTAAGTGCGAGGGTATACCAAAACTTTCAGCCCAATCCAACTCGTCATAATGAGCAAGTAAAACATAAGGACAAACTAGAGTAAATTTTGTACCTAAACTGGGTCCTTTAGATACTTTTAGAGAATCATAAAATTTTTTTGCTTTGTTCAATCCTCCATTTAATTCGAATGATAATAAGCAGCCGTATCCTCCATCAGAAGTAAGTAAAGAATTAAAATTTGGACAATTTTCAGGATGGAAAATATTTTTAATCTCGCTATGAGTCTCTAATCTTTTTTTTAATTCTAAACATGCTTTATTTTGTTCAAAAACTCTTTGATTTACATCTCTACTAACTTTCTCTAGATAAACTACATCTCCATCGGAAAGTATTGGAATTTTAATCTCGTTTAATGCATTTCTAAACTGATCAATCCATTTGCTTTTTGGATTTAGTATTAATGATCCGGCAAGAATATCTCCACTACCTGAAAAAACTTTTGTAAGTGAAGTAAAAACTATATCTGCATGTTCTATGGAATTTATATTTAAATTCGAACCAATTGTATCGTCAACAATTAAAGGAATATTTAGCTTTTTTGCAATTTTTGAAATTTTTTTAATGTTTACACATTTGAGCATTGGATTACTTGGAAGTTCAATAATTAATGCTGATGGATTTATTCTTTTGATTTCTAATTCAATATCCTCGCAATTTTCTTCTGTAATTAACTTTGCTCCATGAAAGATTTTCATTGGTAATTTAAGTACATCTACATATGGAAAACCAACTTGGAGTGTTGGTTTAGCTGGAAATAATTTATATATGATTTCTAATGATGTATGCAATGCAGACATTCCAGATGAAGTTAAGTGAATATCATTAGAGTCAATTTTTGCAGATTTAGAAATTCTATTTTTTATTCTTTGAGAACATTCATTTACGTAAGATTTTGGAGGGCAATCTTCAAGACCTAGTTCTATAGCGGCAGCTCTTGAAGATAGACCAAGCCCAGTATGTTGCCAAAAATATTTTGCATAAATACTTCCTTCTTTTTCAGTTATTAAGAAAGCTAAATTATCTCTTTTTTCTATTAAGGAGAATTGTTCAGAAGTATTTCTATCAATGTATTTTTTAGCTTTAAAAGCTATGCTTTCATTCGGATATGGCCAGATACTTTTATTGTCGTAGTAATTTTGCTTTTTTACTTTTTCGCATAATCTTTTCACTATGGGGTTTAGCCCGAATCGTGGGTAAATGGACTTCAATAAATTCATGCATTCTTGATCTTTTTCCTCGTAATTTATTACATCATTCCAAGTTGGTAATGCTACAGAAACGGCATGAATACTATCAGGAATTGCATATCCCAACTCTAAATTTTTCCATATAGGTTTTTTAAGTAAATCTCTCAATTTTCAGAATTTATTTAAAGCAAATAAAATGTCCGAGATTAAATCGTTTGTATCTTCACATCCAATTGATAATCTTACAAGAGTATCATCTATCCCTAGTAGATTTTTTGTTTTGTCATCAACAGAAGCATGAGTCATCGTTGCAGGGTGACAAATTAAACTTTCAACTCCTCCAAGGCTTTCAGCTAGAGAGAAATATTTGAGAGATTTGCAAAATTTAAAAGTATCCTCTTTATTTAGATTTAATTTTAGGGTGATCATTGAACCTCCAGATTTCATTTGCGATTTTGCTAAATTAAATTGCGGATGTTCTTGATTGAAAGGATAAATTACTTTATTAATAATTTTATAATTACCTAATTCTTCAGAAATAAATTCTGCACTTTTAGTTTGTTGTTCGATTCTTAAAGGAAGAGTTTTTACTCCTCTCGTAATGAGCCAACTATCAAAAGGAGATGGTTGAAGCCCGAGAGCTTTTTGAGAGAAAAGCATCTTACTATTCCATTCCTCATTATTTGTCAGTACTGCTCCGCCAAGTGCGTCACTATGTCCATTAATGAATTTTGTTGTGCTTACAACCGATAGTGTTGCACCAAGGTCCAATGGTTTTTGAATAAGCGCTGTAGAAAATGTGTTGTCTACAACTACTGGTATTTCGAGTTTATTCGCCTCATCACAAATTGCCTTAATATCAAGTACTTTCAAAAGTGGATTAGTTGGACTTTCTAGCCATATCAGGGTTGGCTTGAAGTTGGAAATCTTTTTGATATTATTTTCGTTTGTAAAATCTGTGTATAAAACTTCTAGTCCAAATTTCTTGAAAACTTTTTCGAACATCCTCACTGTACAACCATAGAGATTTGACTCGCAGAGTATCTTGTCACCTGATTTTAGTGTTGATGAAATTGCAGTTACCGCGCTAATTCCAGATCCAAAAACTGTACAGTATTTAGAATCTTCTATTGATTTAAGGATGTTTTCTAGAATTCTAAAGTTTGGATTGCCTGATCTGGTATAGTCGAAATTATCTTTATTTCCATGTTTGAAAGTAGATGTAGAAAAAATAGGAGGCATAACGCATCCAGTTTCTTCAGCAAATGTTTCCCCATGGTGAATAGATAAGGTCTTAAAACCTGGCTTTTTTATATTATTTTCCTTATTTCCCATTATTTTTAAAAATAAGAATTAAATTAAATCTCTCTTTTAAAAAATGAGAGATTTAATAATCCAAAGAAAAGTAGTATTAAACTTTTCTTGAATAATATTCAACAACTAGTAGTTCGTTTATTTCAAGAGCCACCCACTCTCTATCGCATTTCCCATTTATTTTTCCCGTTAATTTAGGCTTGTCTAAATCAAGATGAGGCGGGACATTTGCTAAGCCAGGGAATTCTATATTACCTTCTACAAGTTTTTTGCTTGCTTTGTTTTCTTTAATTCCGATTACATCGCCTGATTTGCATTGATAACCAGCAATATCAAGAACCTTCCCATTAACGGTTACATGGCCATGATTTACTAATTGTCTTGAGCCTGGAATGGTACCTCCAAAACCTAATCTAAAACAAACATTATCAAGTCTGTTTTCTAAAAGTCTTAGTAGGTTAGTACCTGTAGATCCTTCTTGAGCTCTAGCTTTTTTTACATAACGTACTAGTTGTTTTTCAGAAACTCCATAATTAAACCTAAGTTTCTGCTTTTCTTCTAGACGAATTGCATATTCTGATCGCTTGCGACGGGCTTGGCCGTGCTGACCTGGAGGATTAGACTTCTTTGAAGCTTTCCTGGTGAGACCTGGTAGTTCTCCCAAGCGACGCGTAACCCTTAATCTGGGGCCGCGGTATCTTGACATAATTTTAAATTAAATAGAAAATTGCAATAAATTGGATAATTGATTAAATTCAATTAAACTAATTACTACTGGAATTATTATTTTACATCATTAAAGTGTTCAAAACTATTAATAAATCAATTACTTCTATACTTCTTTTTATGATTTCGTTTTATCAAAAGTGGTTTTCTCCTTTTTTTGGACCAAGATGCAGATTTATTCCAAGTTGCAGCTCTTATGGATATGAGGCAATTACTAGACATGGTCCTTGGAAGGGAGGGTGGTTAACTTTAAAAAGATTAAGTAGATGTCATCCTTTAACTCCCTGTGGATGTGACCCTGTGCCTGACTAAATGAATGAAAATATTTATTTTTGTTAGGCAGGGATGTTGCCTTTGTGATTCATTAAAAAACAAACTTGCAAAAATAAATCTTTATGAGTTATTACCTAATCTAGAGGAGCTTAAAGAAATTGATATTGATAGGGTCGATTTATATAAACATAAATATAAAAAATATGATTATGAAGTTCCTGTTATTGCTGTTGAAAGAATTAGGTTCGAGGAGATCATAGAATTGCCTCGCATTTCTCCAAGATTAAAAGATGATCAATTAAAGAATTGGTTTCAAAAAAATATTAGTGCCATTCTGGAGAAATAATTTTTTATATGAGATCTATAAAATTACATAAACTTTTAGATTTGGTAGGAATTATTCCTTCATTAGAGTTAATAGATCATGAAATCAATAATATTTCTTTTAACTCTAAAGAAGTACAAAAAGGAACTTTATTTTTAGGAATGCCTGGTTTAAATGTTGATGGAGGAAAGTTTTGTAATGAGGCAATTGAAAATGGCGCGGAGGCTGCCATTATTGGGTCTGCTGCAAAAGAGAAAATTGGATCAATTGATCGAGAAAGGATTTTGGTTATTGAGGATAATTTAGATTATTTTTTTGGTCAAATTATCGCTGAGTTTTGGAATAGGCCTTCTAGAAAACTTAAACTTATTGGTGTTACTGGTACAAATGGAAAAACGACAATTACTTTCTTATTGGAATATCTTTTAAAAAAATTAGGTAAAAAAACTGCATTATTTGGGACCTTGTTTAATAGATGGCCTGGCTTCTCAGAAGTGGCTTCTCATACAACTGATTTCGCCGATAAACTTCAAAAGAAATTAAATGCTGCTGTTGAGGCAGAATCTGAATTCGCGATATTAGAGGTAAGTTCTCATTCTATTGCTCAAAAGAGGATATCAGGATGCGAATTTGAGGCTGCTATTTTTACTAATTTAACTCAAGATCATCTTGATTATCACTCAGATATGGAATCTTATTTTCAAACAAAAAGAAAATTGTTTTTCCCACCTTATTTAATAGAAAAGTATGGAATTTCTGTATTAAATCACGATGACCCTTGGATATCTAAATTATCGTCTGATCTTGAAAAAAGATCTTCATTAGTGTCTACAAAGATTACTGAAAGTGAATTTAAAAATCATGATTTTTTTTTCGTAACAGATAAAAAATTTACTGAAAATGGCTCAACCTGCATTTTTCATACACCAAAGGAAAAAATTCAACTTTTTGTTCCACTTGTTGGAGAATTTAATTTAATGAATGCGATTCAAGCAATAACAATTTTGTATAAACTTAATTTTTCTTTAAAAGATCTATCAAAATTAATACGATCTTTCCCTGGCGCTCCTGGGCGAATGGAGAAAATAGAAATTGATAATGATTACGTTTCAAGATCACTTCCAACAGTAATTGTTGATTATGCCCACACGCCTGATGGATTGAAAAAAGTTTTGCAATCAATTAAAAAACTTTGTAAGGGAAAACTCATTACTGTTTTTGGCTGTGGAGGAGATCGAGATCTTGGTAAAAGGCCTTTAATGGGATCAATAGCTGAAGAGTTTTCTGATCAACTTTTTATAACTTCAGATAATCCAAGATCAGAAGAACCCCAGAAGATAGTAAATGATATTTTGATGGGTATAAAAAAAAGAGAAAAAATAACAATTGAGATTGATAGATTTAAAGCAATAAATAAATCTATTAAATTTGCCAATAAAGAAGATATTGTTTTAATTGCAGGAAAAGGACATGAAGACTACCAAATTCTCAATGATAAAGTTATTAATTTTGATGATAGAAAAATAGCTTATAAATTATTAAAAGAAAAAAGAAAATCTGAATAAAATTTCCTAATCAAATAAGAAAGATCTTTACGCAAATCACAAGAAAAGTTTCTTAGAATTGATTGAGTTATTTTTAATAAAATGAAAGGCTTAGCTTTAGTTGTAGGCGCAGGTGGGATTGGAACCCAAATAGCTAAAGATCTGAGTAAAAGTGAAAAAGATTTAGAAGTTGTTTTGTGCGGAAGAAAAAGTGAATTTAATTCTTTTTGGGAATTAGATATAGAGGATTCTCAATCCCTGTTGCAGTTGAAAAATAAAATATCAAATCAGCCTTCAAAATTAAGGCTAGTTGTTAATGCTACAGGTAGACTTCATAGTGATTCTCTTCAACCAGAAAAAAGATTACAACATCTTGATAAAAAAAATATGATGGAAAGTTTTTCAATAAACGCCTTTTCTCCTATTTTATTAGCTAAAGCGATTGAAGAATTTATACCAAAAGATTTGGATTTTAATTTTGCAAGTATAAGTGCAAGAGTTGGTAGCATTGGAGATAATCAAACTGGAGGTTGGTATTCATATAGAGCTGCAAAATCTGCGCAAAATCAGTTTTTTAAATCTTTAAGTATTGAATGGGCTAGACGTTTCCCAAAGGCTACTATCACATTGCTTCATCCAGGAACAGTAGATACTGATTTATCTAGACCTTTTCATAAATTTGTTCCAGAACATAAATTATTTAGTAAACAAAAATCCTCCCAATTTTTGATCAATATTATTAAAAATCAATCCCCGGAATCTACTGGAAAATTTATTGCTTGGGATAGCTCAGAAATACCCTGGTAATTTTTAATTTCTTCAGAAAGTAAATTAATTTCAGCTTCTGTAGTCATTTGATGTACGCATGCTCTAAACCATTTTGGATCTTCTAAAACTCTAATCCAAATTTTCTTTTCTCCAAGTTTATTTACAAATTTATCCTTATCTTTAATATTTTCGATATTAAAACTAACTATCCCATTTAAGTACTTTTTTTCTAAAACTAATTCAACACCCTTTAATTGATTTAATTCATCCCAAAGTTTCTCACTTAATCTTTTGATATTTTCGCTTTTTTCTTTTTCATCGCAGTCTTTATCCAAAAGATCTATAGAATTACGAAGCCCTGCAAGTAAAGGAATGCAAGATGTAGCTACTTCAAACTTCCTTGCATCATCATGAAAAAGATTATCTGAAGGCTCATAAATGCCTTGTTCTTTTTTTAATGATTTCCAACCAATTATTGTTGGATCTGTTTTATGAATAAATCTATCTGAGACATAAATGGCTCCAAGTCCTTCTGGTCCGCATGCCCATTTATGAGAAGTTATTGAATATAAATCAGAATAAAAAACTTCTTTTTCAATATTTATGTGCCCAAAGGTTTGAGCACCATCAACAAGTAAATAAGAATCTGCTCGATTATTTTTTAATTCGATAGAAATTTGTTTTAAAGGAATTTTATATCCAAAGTTCCATAAGATATGAGAAATAATTAGTATCTTAGTCTTACTATTTAGATTTTTCAAAATCTCTAAAATTATATTTTCGTCGTTTAGATTTTTAATTTTTTGGATCGGCAAAATTTTGAATATTAATTTATTTCTTCTACAAAATTCTCGACTTGCAGCCACTACTCCAGGATGTTCACAGTCACTTATTAACAGCTCTTCTCCCTCTTCTACTTTTATTCCCCAAAAGGGCAAAATCATACCGGAAGAGATATTCTCGGTTAAAGCTACATTCTTTGAATTTACACCTAATTTTTGCGCAATGATCCTTTTTGTGGTCAATATTTCTTTGTAAATAAAAGGCCACATATTATTAGTAAATGGTCCTAAATCTTGGATAATTTCCCACGTTTTAACTATTGCTTCTAAAGAAGATTTTGGTAATGGTCCTTGACCTCCATAGTTGAAATAATACTTATTTTTTAATGCTGGTATTTGATCTCTTAGATTATTTCTCATGGAAATTAAAGTTATATTTTTAAACTCTTGAATTTTTTAAATATTGCCTACTAAAGTTACAGTTCTAAATTCTATATCCTCAATTACTTTCCAAGGTTCAGCACTCCTTTCTGCAAATTCTAAATTTTTAAATCCTAGTTCTTTAAAGTCACTTATAAAGTCTGGTTCATACCATGCTCCACTAATACATCCTGTCCATAGATCATGATCATTTTGCAATCTTAAAGGAACTTTTTTGTTAGAGACAATATCGCTAATTGCAATTCTTCCATTATCGTTTAAAACTCTTTTTATATTTCTTAGAAGGTTATTTCTAGATTCTGGACTTACCAAGTTTAAAACGCAATTACTTAAAATAATATCAACTGATTTGTCGGCGATTAATGGACTTAAATCTTTATCTAATTCATCAAGTTTTTCAATTGAACCTTCTAGAAATTCTGTATTGTTGAAACCTATATTTTTTGTAACTTCTTTAGAGGCTGATCTAGATAAAGAAAGCATATCAGGATTCTGATCAACTCCAATAACTTTCCCTTCTTTCCCAACAATTTGGGCACAAATAAAAGCATTTTTGCCGCTACCACTGCCAAGATCTAAGACTATATCATTTTTTTGTACATATTTAGTTGGATCCCCACATCCATAATCTCTTTCTATAACCTCTTGAGGAATTGCTTCAAGAAAAACGGGATTAAACCCAACTGGTGTACAAAGACAACTTTCTTTTTCTAGTGCGGCTGAACCATATCTTTCTTGAATCGCATCTTTATGATCGAATTGATTAGATGCTTTATTAGATGTGTTTGTATTACAGCAACTTTCAGACATATTTTTTAAAGGACTCTCGATAAATATAGCCCAAAAAAAAAGCCCCTGAAAAGGGGCTTTTAATTTGTTTAATTAAATTATTTAGTGTAATTAACACCTCTGTAATTTAATTCTGCTTTTTCATTACTTGAAGAAGCGTCATCCATTCTATTGGTGTATACGTTTCTTCTGTAGGTAAGTTCAACAAGTTGCTTTTTAGCAGCTTCTTTGTTTTGAACGTAGTTTTTACCTCTGTAAGTTAAAGTAGTCATGTTTCGATGTGACAACACGGCCATCCCCCGTTCCATGGTATGACTCGAACTGCGCCCTCAAATGAGGGTGAACGAAAAAGTAGCGATTGCTACCAAATAATTATAAGCGTATTTTTAACTGCATGTCTAGCTTTTACAAATAGAAATGAAGATTTAATGTTTTTTTAATTATTTTAGGTAAATTTTTTTATAAATAGTCTCTAAAAAGGTTTATGTTTATATTTGGTTTAATCTTCATGTAACTATTTATTTATGACAGGTTTTTTATATTTCTTGGGAAATACTTTAAGGTGGCCAGTGTTAAAGCCAAAAGAATTTTTTTCACTACATGCTTATTTTTCAATTATTTATTTGATAACTTTTACTTTGAGTAAATATGATGTAAGCCAATCAAATTTAGTTTTTACTTTAGGAATACTTGCACCTCTTTTAATAGCTATTGGTCAAGGACTTCCAATTGATTGCCTTGATATGGAATCATCTTTGTTGAAGGAATTAAAAACTAAATAATATATATTTCAGTTAAAAATTTTTATAAAACCTGGACAACTTCGCTTATTTCAGGAATCATTTCTTTTAACTTTCTTTCAATACCCATTTTGAGAGTCATAGTGCTACTTGGGCAACTACCACATGCTCCTTGAAGTCTGACTTTGACAATTGGACCATCTATTTCTGCAATCTCTACATTGCCTCCATCAGAAATTAAAAAAGGTCTTAGCTCGTCAAGGACTTTTTCTACATTTTCGTTTGTCAGTGAGAGTGTTTCAGTACTCATAATTTTGGATTAACTTTATAATAAGCCTAGAAAGAAATCTGATTAATTGCAAAAAAGATAATTTTCTGTTGTGACTTCATCTAAAAATCCCACTAATGACAATAGCTACTTTGATGCAGTCTTAGTAGGAGCAGGGATAATGAGTAGTACTTTGGCCCTCCTAATTTCAGAAGTTTTACCAGATATAAAAATTTTTATCATAGAAAAATTAAATGCTCCAGGAAGTGAAAGTACTGGCGCTTTTAATAATGCAGGTACAGGACATGCGGCTAATTGCGAATTAAACTACACCCCTTTAGATGAAAAAGGAAATCTAAAAATAGATAAAGCGCTCTCAATAAATCGTTCTTTTGAAACATCCATGTCTTTATGGGCCTCATTGTATGAAGCAGGGAAAATTGATATTAAGAAGTTTCTCAAATTTATTCCTCACATTAGCTTTGTGTCTGGTAAGGATAATATTTCTTTTTTAAAAAAAAGATTTAAGAAAATGACCGAAAATCCTGAATTTATCGATATGGAATTTTCTACATCTTTTGATGAAATTTCATCATGGGCTCCTCTAATAACAAAAGATAGAAATCCATCTACTCAAATTGCTGCTACCAGAATAGGTAGAGGAACTGATATTAATTTTGAGGCTTTAACTAAAGAGTATTTGTCATTAGTTTCCTTAAACAAAAATGTTGAAATTAGATACAAAACAGAATTAGTAGATTTAAGGAAAATTGATAAAAAACAATGGGAACTAGAAATCAGTTCTGAAGGTAGAAAAACTTCAATTAGAACCGGCTACGTTTTTCTTGGTGCCGGTGGAAAAACAATTAATTATTTACAAAAATCAAAAATTCCAGAAGCAAAAAGTTATGGTGGATTTCCTGTTAGTGGGAAATGGCTTATTTGCGAGAAAAAAGATTTAACAGAAAAACATAACTCAAAAGTTTATGGCAAAGCCGATATTGGATCGCCACCAATGTCTGTGCCTCATTTGGACACAAGATGGATTGATAATAAAAAACTTCTTTTATATGGGCCTTTTGCTGGATTTACAACGAAATTTCTAAAACAAAGTTCATACTTTGACTTATTTAGTTCAATTAAAAAGAACAATATTTTTTCTATGTTAGACGTTGGTTTCAAGAACAACGATTTAATTAATTACCTAATATCACAGTCATTAAAGAACCATAACTCAAGAGTTGAGAATTTAAAGAATATGATGCCATCAGCTAATCCTTCTGATTGGTATTTAAAGAATGCTGGTCAAAGAGTCCAAATAATTAAAAAAACTGAAGGTGGTGGTTCTTTGAAATTTGGAACTGAGATTGTAAATTCATCTGATGGATCATTATCTGCTTTGTTGGGAGCCTCTCCGGGAGCAAGTACTGCGGTTTCAATTATGGTTGAGGTTCTAGAAAAATCTGTTTTATTTTTAAACGATAAGCATAATCTTCAGAAAAAAATAAATGACTTAATTTATCCAGAACTATCAGTCTCTGAAAATTATAGTACCTTCATAAAAGAAATTAAAAACAGAAATAATTCCATTTTTGGTTTCCATCCATAATTCTAATTAGCTAATATTAATAAAGATGTAATAAGAGGAGAATTTTTCTTTCTATATGACTGATATATCGGTTTCAAAAATTAGAAATTTCTGCATAATCGCTCATATTGACCATGGTAAATCTACCCTTGCAGATAGGTTGCTTCAAGATACTGGTACTGTGCAGCAAAGGGATATGCAAGAACAATTTTTGGACAGTATGGATCTTGAAAGAGAGAGAGGAATTACTATCAAGTTACAAGCCGCTAGGATGAAATATGAAGCTGACGATTCCCAAGAATATGTTTTGAACTTAATAGATACTCCAGGGCATGTTGATTTCTCTTATGAGGTTAGTAGATCTCTTCAAGCTTGTGAGGGCGCTTTGCTTGTTGTTGATGCAAGTCAAGGAGTAGAAGCTCAAACCTTAGCTAATGTTTATCTTGCCTTGGAAAATAATCTTGAAATAATTCCTGTTTTAAATAAAGTTGATTTACCAGGGGCTGATGCTGAAAAAATAAAAAAAGAAATAGAGGAAATTATTGGACTTGATACATCTAATGCAATAAATTGTTCAGCAAAAACTGGAGTTGGCATTAAAGATATTTTGGAAGCAATCGTAAGAAGAGTACCTCCTCCTCAAGATGAAATTAAACTACCAACAAAGGCGCTGATTTTTGATTCTTATTATGATCCGTACAGGGGAGTTATTGTTTATTTCAGGGTGATATCTGGGTCTCTAAATAAGAGAGAAAAAATATTATTAATGGCAAGTAAGAAAAATTATGAACTAGATGAGATAGGAATAATGGCGCCTGATCAGCAGCAAGTTGATGAATTACATGCAGGAGAAGTTGGTTATTTAGCAGCTTCTATAAAATCAGTTGCTGATGCGAGAGTGGGAGATACAATTACTCTTTTAAATTCACCTGCCAATGATCCTTTGCCTGGATATAAGACAGCAAATCCTATGGTTTTTTGTGGCTTATTCCCGACTGATGCTGATCAATTCCCAGATTTAAGAGTATCACTAGAAAAATTACAATTATCTGATGCAGCTTTAAAATATGAGCCCGAAACCAGTAGCGCAATGGGCTTCGGATTTAGGTGCGGATTCCTTGGACTTCTTCATATGGAGATTGTTCAAGAAAGATTAGAAAGAGAATATGATTTGGATCTAATTGTAACTGCACCATCAGTTATCTATAAGGTTAATTTAAATCAGCAGGAACATATCTTTATTGATAATCCTTCTACAATTCCTGATCCACAACTTAGAGAATCAATAGAAGAACCTTATGTAAAAATGGAAATTTATGCTCCCAATGAATTTAATGGAACACTAATGGGTTTATGTCAGGAAAGAAGAGGAGTATTTATAGATATGAAATACATAACAACAGATCGAGTTACTTTGATTTATGAAATTCCATTAGCAGAAGTAGTTACAGATTTTTTTGATCAAATGAAAAGTAGAACCCAAGGTTATGCATCAATGGAATATCATTTGATTGGCTATAGAAAGAATGACCTCGTTAGATTAGATGTTCTGATAAATTCAGAAAGAGCAGATCCATTAACTTCTATTGTTCATAAAGATAAGTCTTATGGAATTGGTAGAAGTTTAGTCGAGAAATTAAAAGAACTAATTCCAAAACAACAATTTAAAATACCTATTCAAGCATCAATCGGCAGCAGGATTATTGCAAGTGAAAGTATCAGTGCATTGCGAAAAGATGTTTTATCTAAATGTTATGGAGGAGATATTTCTAGGAAAAAGAAACTTTTAAAGAAGCAAGCCAAAGGTAAAAAGAGGATGAAGGCAATGGGTAAAGTCGAAGTCCCTCAAGAAGCTTTTATGGCAGTCTTGAAATTAAACCAGTAATTTTTTTTAATTTAAAATTTATAGCTATTTATTTTTAAAAGAATTGGGTATATTTCATATATATCTTTAAAAAAGATTTGGATATTAACTCATTTAATCGTGTCGGCGCAAATATCAGAAAAGCTGGATTTTTAATTGTACTTTTTTATCTTCTTGTTGTTTTAATAATGAAATTTTTAGAGGCCAATAATTTTTTTGGCTATTCATTTTCAATGTTAAGCAATGATATCTTTGCCCCTCCTTCTCTTAATCATTTTTGTGGCACAGATAGATTAGGAAGAGATGTTTGCTTAAGAACTTTGCAAGGATCATCATTAGCTATAGAAGTTGTATTCTTAGCTATTCTTTTTTCATTAAGTTTGGGCTTGCCATTGGGATTATTAAGTGGATATTTTGGTGGTTTTTTTGATAAATGCTTATCACTAATAATGGATACTATTTTTTCAATACCTGTAATTTTGCTTTCAGTTGTTGTGGCTTTTGTTTTGGGTAAGGGTATCCTTAACGCGGCTTTGGCATTGTGTATTGTTTACTCTCCTCAATATTTTAGATTAATCAGAAATCAGACAATATTGGTTAAATCCGAAACTTATGTGGAGGCAGCTCAAGTTGCAGGAGCTGATGTTAAAAAAATTATTTTTAAATATATTCTCCCAAATGTAATAACACCATTGCCTATTCTGCTAACCCTAAATGCTGCAGATGCTGTTTTGGTATTAGGAAGTTTAGGATTTTTAGGCCTAGGCGTTCCTGCAGATGTCCCAGAGTGGGGAAGTGATTTAAATCTGGCTCTTGCCGCTTTACCAACAGGTATTTGGTGGACGGCTTTGTTCCCAGGTTTGGCAATGTTTTTTTTAGTTTTAGGTCTTTCTTTTATAGGAGAGGACCTTGAAGAAATTTTTGATAGTCAAAATTCTGAATAAATTTAGTTATCTGTAATAGGATCAAGTTCTCCTTGATCATTCAACTTTGGATATTCTTTAGCTGATTTTTTATACCCCGCAGCTAATTCTGGGTAACACCATTCAAAAAGTGTTTTTTGATATTCATCCATATTTAACCCTTCTCCATTAGAGGGCAATATACCTTTATTTTTTCTTTGGCGAACAGCTTCAAATAATAATATAGAAGCAGCAACTGAAACATTCAGAGATTGAACCATACCTCTCATAGGTATAAAAATTGATTGATCAACCATTGATATAAGTTCATTACTTAATCCCCATTTTTCTGCTCCTAAAACAAAACATGTATTTTGAGAATAATCAAAATTTCTATAATCTACTGATTCACTATTAAGAGTCGTTCCATATAATTTAAAACCCTTATTCTTTAAATCAGATATTGCCGTGATAGTGTTTTCATGATTATTCAGTTTTACCCATTTTTGACTTCCTTGAGCAGTACTATTAAAAGTCTTAACGGCATTCGTTTTGCTAATAAAATTTGCCTCGAAAACTCCTGCCGCATCACATGTCCTTAATATCGCAGATAAATTATGTGGTTTATTGACATCTTCTACTAAAACAGTCAAGTTTTTCATTCTGCAATCTAAAACACTTTTGATTCGTTCAAATCTTCTTGGCAAAATTGACATTTATAATTTTTTCAGACTTTTAAATTATATTCAAAAAATATTTATTACCTATTAAATCTCTTGGTTTATAATATTTTGGTAGTTTAAATTAACTCAATGGCATACATAGAATGGGACTATACAGTAATAACAAGTATGGTAGAAAATCAAGGGTGGGATTTACCTGACCGTGAATCGGAAGAATGGAATAAATTTAACGATGAATTAGGAGAAAAAATGAGAGGTGTTGGACTTATTTTTGAAAAATATTGTAAATTTACTCCTGACGTAGGAGAAGGGGTTCATCTCCTAGATGACTGATCATAAATAGTTTTAAACCATTGATGTATCCCTTAATCAATGGCTTATTAATTTATAAGATAATATAATTTCACAAAATTAGAACTGGCAATTATTAAGGCTTTATAAAGCTTGTACTCTAAAAAAAATTTTTTATTCCACAAAAAAGTTATTTAATTTCTATATTTGAATAAAAATATGAAAAATAAATTAACCTTTTTATTCGATGGTGGTTGCCCACTTTGTTTGAGAGAAACAAATTTTCTTAAAAAAAGAGATACTTTCAACCAAATTGCATTTATAGATATTAATAGTAAGGATTATGATAAGAGTTTTTTCAATGACATCTCATATTCAGAAGCTATGTCAAATCTGCATGGGATTATTGAAAATGGTGAAATTATTAGGGGACTAGATGTACTTGCATATTCTTATGAATTAGTTGGTTTAGGTTGGGTTTATTATCCCTTGAAGATTAAATTCTTATCTCCATTTTTGAGATTGGTTTACAGATATTGGGCAAAATATAGACTTCAAATTACAGGTAGATCCGATATTGAAAAACTTTGTACCTCACAATGTGAACAATAAATTATGGAAAGTATCGATATAGACAGAATAATAGAAATGTGTTGGGAAGATAGAACACCTTTTGAAGCTATTGAGTATCAATTTGGTTTAAAAGAGGAAGATGCGATAAAAATTATGCGTCAAAATCTTAAACCCAAATCTTTCAAAGTCTGGAGAAAGAGAGTTTCGGGAAGAAATACAAAACATATGGCCCTTAAAGATTCAACTAGATTTAAATCTACTCATAAAAGAAAATTATAAATTTTGAAAAATCTTTCTACTAAAACTTGTCCTGTTTGCAATAGGCCGTTTGAGTGGCGTAAAAAATGGAAAAACTGTTGGGATGATGTTATCTACTGTTCAAAAAGATGCAGTAACAGGAAATCGCAAAGATGAAACAAGTATCAATTATTTTCCCGAATCAACTTTTTAGAGAAAGCCCAATTTTAAAAATAAATTGTGAAGTTTTGATTTTGGAAGACTCCTTATTTTTTGGAAATGATAAATTTCATAAATTAATTAATCATAAAAATAAGTTAGTTTTTCATAGAGCATCTATGCTCGCTTATAAAAATTATTTAGAAATATCTGGCTTTAAAGTTTTATATATCGAAAACAAGAATAATGTTTCTACGAATGATTACTTATCGGAATTTATTAAAAATAAATATCAGAAAATAAATCTCATTGACCCTCATGATTTTTTAATAATGAAGAGGATTAATAATTTTGTTGAAAGTAATAATTTAGCTTTAAATATTTTGCCTTCTCCTATGTTCATGAGCAGTGAAGATTTAAAAGATTTATTTGCATCAAATGCAAAAAAACCTCTTATGGGGAGATTTTATGAGAATCAAAGAAAGAGCCAAAAAATATTAGTTAATCCTGATGATACACCTGAAGGTGGTAGATGGAGTTTCGATGAAATGAACAGAAAAAAATTACCAAAAAAAATAAATATACCCGATACACCCAAATTACAAAAAAATAAATTTGTAGTTCATGCAGAAAGGTCATTAGCCAATTTTGATATTGAGTTTATTGGAGAAAGTAATAACTTTTTATATCCAACTAATTTTGAAGAGGCAGATGCATGGTTAAATGATTTTTTTAAACATAGATTTTTCTTATTTGGAGATTATGAAGATGCTATTTCTAAAGAAAATTCTTTTTTATGGCACAGTTTACTTTCTCCTATTTTAAACAGCGGCTTATTAACCCCAGATGTAGTAGTAAATAAAGCATTACTTTTTGCAAAAAATAATAATGTTCCTATTAACTCTTTAGAGGGTTTTATTCGTCAAATTATTGGATGGAGAGAATTTATTTGCCTCGTCTATAAAAAGTACGGAACAAAGATGAGAAATAGTAATTTTTGGAATTTTGAAGATAAGCCAATTCCAAAATCTTTTTATCAAGGAAATACAGGAATTGAACCAGTAGACGTTGTTATAAAAAATATTATTAAATTTGGTTATTGTCATCATATTGAGCGGCTAATGATTGTTGGCAACTTTATGCTTCTATGTAGAATTCACCCAAACCAAGTTTATAAATGGTTTATGGAAATGTTTATTGATTCCTATGATTGGGTTATGGTCCCAAATGTTTACGGAATGAGTCAGTTTAGTGATGGTGGTATCTTTTCAACAAAGCCATATATATCAAGCTCTAATTATGTAAAAAAAATGTCTAATTTTAAAAGTGGCCCATGGTGTGAAATATGGGATGGCTTATTTTGGAAATTTATTAAAGATAATGAAAGCTTTTTTAGAAAGCAATACCGTCTGGCAATGTTAACGAGAAATCTCGATAAAATGTCAGAGGAAAAATTAAATAATCACTTAAAAACGGCCGATAAATTTTTAAGAGATATTCAATAAATTAAGTGTAATTACCTACACTTGTTTTTGAAAAATTAAAAGAATATTATGTTATGAAGAAATATTAAGTACGGATGTTAACTTAGAAAAAATTAGATTTATCTAATGGAAATTGGAAAACTTTTTTTAAAAAGTAATTCGACAGGAATCATCACTTTTTCTGAATTAGATTGGATAACTACCCATCAATCTAATTTCACTAGGTTGGAGGAATCCATAGCAATTAAATTAGGAAGAATGCTTGATGCAGGATCTATCAATATTGGTTGCCGTTTGAAATCATAAATAAGTTTTTATTTTAATAATGAAGTATCAAAAAGAGAAAAAAATATTTTTCCGGGAAACAATTCATTCTTTAAATATCTTTCTTTTTTTAGGATTTAATCTTTCACTTATTTCTATCTTAGGTTTTATTTGGCTTAATTCTGCAATTGAAAAAGTAGTTTAAATTTTTGAATTTTTTGTATATTAAAGTTATCTTTAAAAAATTAATTATATTTTGAGCATAGGATATTTACAAAGAAAGGCTGCTTGGGAAATTTTATTAAAAGTTAGTTATGGTGATTTTTCTGATCATGCTCTTGAAAAGGTTTTAAAAAATTATCAATTTAATCCTCTTGATATAGCTTTTATTACGGAATTATCTTTTGGATGCATAAGATATAGAAAATTTCTTGATCTTTGGACGGATCATACATCAAAAATTACTCATAAAAAGCAGCCTCCAAAGTTAAGATGGCTTCTACATATAGGTTTGTATCAAATATTGAAAATGAATAAAATCCCATTA
Source organism: Prochlorococcus sp. AG-347-M15 (assembly GCA_003281185.1). Taxonomy (GTDB): domain Bacteria; phylum Cyanobacteriota; class Cyanobacteriia; order PCC-6307; family Cyanobiaceae; genus Prochlorococcus_A. The sequence goes on along the minus strand of QCCS01000002.1, from coordinate 73,946 downwards.
TCTGCTGCTATTTCTACTACTGTAGAAGTAGCTAAAAAAACAGATTTAAATGGTTTATCGGGGACTGTAAATGCGATATTGAGAAATGCATCAAGAAAATTAGAACAAAAAATCTTTCCGGAATTATCTTCTGATAGAAAAGAAAGAATTTCATATCTTGAATCATTTCCATTATGGCTTGTGAAGGATCTTTATAAATGGGTCGGCAATAGCGATGGTGAAAATATCATTAAGGCATTTAATAAAAAACCATCAATTGATTTGAGAATTAACCAATTAAAAACAGATTTAGATAACTTTTTGAAAGTACTTCATGAAAATAATATTGATGCTCAAATTATTAATGATTTACATAATGGAATTACTTTAAAATCTAATCCAAGATCTATTAAAAATTTACCAGGATATAGTGATGGACTTTGGACAATTCAAGATAGATCTTCTCAGTGGATAGCACCTCTCTTAAATCCAAAAGAAGGTGAAAAGATTTTAGATGCTTGTGCAGCTCCAGGAAGCAAATCTACCCACCTTGCAGAATTAACAAATGATAATGCTGAAATTATTGCCGTAGATAGATCAGCAAAAAGATTGAAAATACTGCAATCAAATTTAGAAAGGTTAAATTTGAAATCTGTTAATACCCTTAAGGCTGATTCTACGAGTTTGATTGAATTAAATCCTAAGTTTATATCTTATTTTGATAAGATTTTATTAGATGCTCCATGTTCAGGCATTGGAACTCTTTCAAGAAATCCAGATTCTAGATGGTCTTTAAGTAAAGAAAAAATAAAATCTTTAACTTTATTACAGGAAAAACTTTTGGAGAGTATTTTCCCTCTTTTGAAAAAAGATGGCACTTTAGTTTATTCAACTTGTACTATTTGTCCCGATGAAAATAATCTATTAATTGAACGATTTATTGAAAAAAACAAAACTTTAAAATTGGTTAGCCAAAAGCAAATTTTACCTAGCTTGGATTATCCTGGTGATGGATTTTATTCTGCAATAATTTCTTATAAATCTTAAAAATATAATTTATTTTTTAATTGGAATTTTATAAATTTCAGATATGAACTTCTTCCATAAATAAGCTGCATTCCCACTAGATAATTCAGATTCCTTGTTATCGTCGTAACCTATCCAGATCCCTGTTGTTAGGTTATCAATGGAACCAATAAACCAGAGATCTTTATTTCCATCAGTCGTTCCTGTTTTTCCATGAATTTTCTTTCCTTTTATAGAGGCTGCTTTTGAAGTGCCTTCTTTTACAGATTTTTGAAGAAGTTTATTCATTTTTTTGTTTACTTTAAAATCTAATATTTTCTTGGAAATCAATTTGTTTTTCCAAATAGATTGATAATTTAAAGATTCTATTTTTTCTAAAATGTTAGGGCTGTGAATATTTCCATTATTGTTTATTGCAGAATATGCATTTGTAATGTTTAAAAGATTATCTCCGTAGGAACCAATAGCCAATGATGGGAATTCCTCAAATTTTTGCTCATAACCCAGACCAAATGAATTAGCTAAATTAATAATATTTTTTAAGCCGATTTTGTTTGTTATTAATATTGGAACTATATTGGATGAACTTTTAAATGATTCAATTAAAGAGATTGAACCTCTGTACTCTTCAGAAAAATTTTTTGGGCAATAACTTTCCCAGCATCTTGGTAAGTCATCAAATTTATCGCTTAACTTTACTCCCTGTATTAATGCAGCAGCATAGGGGATTATTTTAAAAGTAGAACCTAAAGGTCTTACAGATGAAATCACTCTATTGTATTCATTAATTGATGGATTTTTGCTGGTTATCATTGTCCTTATTAGTCCTGTGTTTGATTCGATAGATAACAGAGCAAATTCAAGTCCTTTAGGCCCCGCATATCTTGATATTTTTTGACCTTTTTCTTGCCAATCTTTGTTGATAGAAGATTTAATTCTTAAAAACTTATAATCATTTTTACTTCCAATTCTTTTATCTGTTTCCTGAAGAACAAACTTTATTAGTAATTTATCATCTAAAAAATTATCAGCTGTTTGATAATTTAATGTTATTTTTTCTTTAATAGCCTTATTCTTATTTGCAAGAGAAATATATCCATCAACATACATTGATTCAAGAACTTTATTTCTATTTTTAATAGCTAGTTCTAAATTTTGATAAGGTGAATAAATTGATGGAGCTGGGGATAATCCTGCAATTAGTGCGGTCTCTGACAATGTCAATTCTTCTATAAATTTTCCAAAATAAACTTGGGCAGCCTCGTTTACCCCGTATGCTCCTGATCCTAGATAAATATTATTTAAATATAATTTTAAAATTTGATTTTTGTCATATCTAAATTCAAGTATGAGGGATATTAATATTTCTTTGATTTTTCTTTTAAAACTTAAATTATTATTTAGAAAAAGTATTCTTGCAACTTGTTGTGTAATAGTACTTCCTCCCTCTTTAACATAACCACTTCTAATATTTTGAATAAGGGCACGTGAAATACTTTTTAAATCTATTCCATTATGTTTATAAAATCTTTTATCCTCAGAAGATATAAAAGAATGTTTAAGAAAAAATGGAATTTTATGATAACTATTATCTATTTCAAATTTTCGGCTTAATTTGCTAAGAATCTTATTGTCGGAGGACGTTATTACATAAGAATATTTGGTTGCGCGAGATCTTTTATTTTTTAATACGTCAAATTTTAATGTAGTAAATATTAGACTAGAAATATAAAAAGATATTCCAGAAAAAATTAATATTGGGATTATTAAAACAAAAGATTTGGATTTAATCTTTTGCACCTTAAGCAACTAAGAAACTATGACCTATCGCTAAAGCTGTAACTAACATCCCAGTTATAAGAAAAGGTTGGGCACTTGCTTGATATTTGACATCAAACTTTAGAGGATCTCTTAGTAACCACATATCTTGAAATGTAATTTGTGGAATTACTAATAAAACCAAAATTACAGATGCTAAATGTTGACCAATAATTACTAATACTACAACCATAGCTAATTGAAAAATGTCAATCAGTCCAGCACTTATTCTACTTGCATTTTTAATTCCAAATACTACAGGTAAGGAATTTAAGCCAAGCTTTGAGTCTCCTTCAACGCTTTTGAAATCATTAATAACAGCAATACCAAGCCCAGAGAGGCTATAAGCAAGAGTTAGTAATGCTGTCACAACAGTTAATTTCCCAAATAAGGCCTGACCTGCCCACCAAGGTAAAGCTATATATGATGCGCCTAAGGCATAATTTCCGAGCCAGCCATTTTGTTTTAATTTAAGAGGTGGAGCAGAATATATATAACTCACAAAAGATCCTCCTAATGCCAAAACTAAGACGGAGGGAAAGTTATGGTTAGCATATAAATCCAAAAGAAAAGCAACTATTAGGCCTGCAATAAGTAATACCCAAATTTGTATTTTTACATCTTTAATTGAAATTTTTCCAGAAGGAATTGGTCTATTTGGTTCATTAATTGCGTCAATTTCCTTATCAAAAAAATCATTTATAGTTTGCGTATAACCTGCCAGAAGTGGCCCACTCATCAACATGCATGCTAGTGAAGCTAAAACATTACTAATTGTCCATGTAAAATTACCGCTAGCAGCTGCTCCACAAATAACTCCCCATATCAAGGGGATCCATGTAATCGGCTTCATTAACTGTATACGAAGTTTCCATATACTTGAAGTTTCAGAGGCACCTTTAATTCCTAATAGTTGTTTTGGATCATTCACTTTAAGTTTTACCCTTTCTCAATTTCTTCTGGGAAAAACCAGTTTTGCTCTCCATTCTGAAATTTTGCGGTGATTCCAATACTTCTACCGTCTGTCATTTTATAGCCTGTTATTACGGCTTTAGGATTAGAAGATATTTGATCAATTAATTTCCCTGGTAGTCTATCTTTTACTTTGTTAATGTTAATTTTAATTTTACTACCGATTTTGGGTAATAATTTTGTTTCAGCCATAAGAGGTAAAATGGAAGCTATTATGCAAGATTAACAGCATTTGGACAATTTTTACTAAAATGGTTGCTCTTCGTTTAATTCCTTGTTTAGATGTCGCCAATGGACGTGTGGTTAAAGGTGTAAATTTTGTTAATCTGAGAGACTCAGGAGATCCCGTTGAATTGGCTTGCAGGTATTCTGATGAAGGTGCAGATGAATTAGTATTTTTAGATATTAGAGCAAGTGTTGAGAATAGAAATACATTAGTTGACCTTGTATCTAGGACAGCAAAATCAGTCAAAATCCCATTTACAGTAGGTGGAGGAATAGATTCTGTTTCTTCTATTAATGATCTTTTAAGAGCAGGAGCGGATAAAGTGAGTTTGAATTCTTCTGCCGTTAGAAATCCAGATTTAATTTCTAAAAGTTCTAGAGAATTTGGTAATCAATGTATCGTGATAGCAATTGATGCTAAAAGAAAAGTTAATAATACGCATGAATGGGAGGTATATGTAAAAGGAGGGAGAGAAAATACTGGAATAGATGTATTAAGTTGGGCTAAGAAAGTTGAGGAATTAGGCGCGGGGGAAATATTACTTACTTCAATGGATGGTGATGGAACCCAGAATGGATATGATTTACATTTGACAGAATCTGTCGCAAATATTGTCAACATCCCAGTAATTGCTTCTGGAGGGGCAGGCTCTCTAGAAGATATTTATGATGTTTTCAAAGAAGGCAGGGCATCAGCAGCACTTTTAGCATCATTACTTCATGATAAAAAACTTACTTTAAAAGAAATAAAAACCTTCCTCCTCGAAAAAAAACTTCCAATTAGACCTTATGAATAAAAAATTTAATTTAATCCCAAAAAGAAATAAACTTAAAATTTAAAAATGAAATTAACAAAAGCTATCGAAGTCAAAAATATATTTAATAAAATTTCTTATAAATATGACTTTTTAAATAATTTATTAAGTTTTGGGATGCACAGATTATGGAAAAGGAAATTAGTTAATTTATTGGAACCTTTAAATGGTGAAGATTGGGCTGATTTGTGCTGTGGAACTGGAGATTTAGCATTCTTAATTTCTGAGAGAGTTAGTCCAATGGGCTCAATTACTGGAATTGACAGTGCAGAGGATATCTTAAATATTGCAAAGAAAAAATCAGAGCTAAAAAAAAATAAATTTATTAAGTGGGAAATTCAAGATGTATTAGGAATTAATGATTATTCAAACAATTTTGATGGGATTTGCATGTCATATGGACTAAGAAACTTGAATAATGTTGAAGAAGGAATAAAAAAAGTTTTTTATCTTTTGAAGGAAAAAGGAAGGGCAGGATTTCTGGATTTTAATCACTCAACAAAAAGTTCTTTATCCAATATTTTTCAGAAAATTTATTTGAGATTTATTGTGGTACCCATTTCGCGGCTTTTTAATTTAGGTCCAGAGTACGCATATATTGAAAAAAGCATTAGAAATTTTCCAAAGAAAAATGAGCTTATAAATATTGCTAAAGAAGTTGGATTTAAGAAAGCTGAATATAGGACAATTTTGGGGGGGCAAATGGGAATACTAATTTTAACTAAATAAAGAATTTAGTTATTTATTTTTCTCCAACAAAAAGAACACTTTCCCCATCTTTTGATTTCTCCCTCAGGAGTAGGGGAATTACAGAGAGTACAAATGCACATATTATTTTGATGGACTCTGCTGGGATGCTTTTCCCAAACTATCTTTGCATTATTAGATTTGATATTTTTATTTTCAATTTCATAATTTTGTATTATTTTTATTTCATTCAAAGTTATTCCAATTTTCTCGATTCTCTCTTTTAATTTATGCTTGTTATAGATTAGAGCTTGGCGCCACTGAGGATGATTTACTGCAATAGTAAGTATTTTTTTTTCAATATTTAATGGTTTGCATTCTTGAAATAGTTCCAATCCGATTAAGTTCTTCCAGTTTTGGTTAATTTTAGAAAGTTTATTTAAGTCTCCCCATGATTTTTTGAAATTATCGAGACAATTTTTTAATGGATACGGATTCCTTTTATTCACTATTGGCAAATACTTTTTGTCCAATTTGTAAAATTTACTTATTAAGACTAAAGTTAATCTAATCTTCAAAAAGATGCTTGTTGTTTTAATAAAGAATTTGTGAAAGTTATTGGATCTGCATCTAAGACAGTTTTCTACTTAAAAAAAATTCAGGGTCAATATCCCACCTGGAGACTTCTTTACAAAATAAAATGTAAAAGTACCGAAAATGAGCTAACAAACTTGCTTGGATATTCTGAAATAAAGAAAAATCAGCCAGTAGCAATAATCGCAAGAGAACAGTTCTCAGGGGTTGGCCAAAACTCAAAAACTTGGGTTTCTCCAAAAGGCGGGATTTGGTTAAGTGCAGCTTACCCAATATTTTCAAAAGAATTTGAATGTCAAATATTTAATTTGTCTTTAGGTATTAAGTTATGTGAAATGCTTAGACAAGAGAATATAAATGTTTGTTTGAAATGGCCAAATGATATTTTTTTTGGTTCAAAAAAGTTGATTGGATTTTTACCAAGGGTAATAACAAGAGGCAAAGAAATTATCTATGTAAGAATTGGACTTGGCATGAATGTTTTAAATCACACTCCAATAGAAGGTATTTCGTTATCAAAAGTACTTCAAACTAAGAATATTAATCAAAATTATTGGACAGCTAAAGTTCTTAAAGCTTTTTATGATTCAATTGAATGTAATTATAATAAAGAATATGTGATCAAATCTGCAAATAAGTTTCTTACTAAAAGATTTTTACCTAGTGGTTATTGTCCTAATACATGGAAAATTAAAGATATTGATTCGAATGGGAATTTAAGAATTGAAAATGAAACTCGAATGAAGGTAATTAGGAGGTTTTGATTTAATTAACTTTTAATTCAACTATTCTTCCATCCTTAAATTTTGCTATTTTTTTTGCTCTATTTGCAACTTCATCCTCGTGAGTAACTAAAACTATAGTTATTCCAGATTCATGCAGCTTGTCAAAAAGATCTAATACATCTTCAGTAGTTTTTGAATCAAGTGCTCCAGTAGGTTCGTCTGCTAATAAAATTGCTGGATTATTGATAATAGCCCTCGCAATAGCAACTCGTTGTTGTTGACCTCCGGATAATTGGTTTGGACGATTATTCATTCTTTCTGAAAGGCCTACTTTTTTCAAGGCATTCTTACCTCGCTCTAATCTTTGCTCAGGCTCAATACCAGCGTAAATCATCGGTAAAGTTACGTTTTCAAGTGCAGTTGCGTCTGAAAGAAGATGAAATTGTTGAAAAACGAAACCTAATTTTTGGTTACGTATTTCCGCTAGCTCATCATCAGATAATTTCTCAACTGGAATTCCATTTAATTTATAAATACCTTCAGATGGTCTATCTAGACATCCAATAATGTTCATAGCAGTACTTTTGCCTGAGCCACTAGCTCCCATTACAGCTAAATAATCTCCTTTGTAAATTTCTAAGTTTATTTTATCTAGGGCTTTAACAGTTAGATCCTCTTTCCCATATGTTTTAGATATATTTTCTAAACTAGCTACTTTCTTAGACATTTATTGAAGAATTCTTTTAGGAAAAATTGTTTGCTGTAGCAATAATATCTTGTAAGAAAGGAGTTTCTGAAACTGCTGTGTTAGCTAATTTAAAAAGAGGATTAGATAAGATTCCTCCAAGAGCGGTTAACGCTACGCAAGTATAAAGTGCAACTCTTAAGGGGGGCAATCCCACAATTCCCCAATTAATTTCAGGATATGATTTGACTATTTCTGAAGCTTCTTGTGGTTCTTTAACTACCATCATTTTAATCACTGAAATGTAGTAATAGATAGATATAACTGAAGTTACCAAGCCAACTATTACTAATAAATATTGATGATTTGCCCAACCTGCAAAGAACAAATATATTTTCCCAAAAAATCCTAACATTGGAGGTAAACCTCCGAGCGATAGAAGACAAAGGCTCAAACCTAATGTAATCAGAGGATCTTTTTGGTAAAGTCCTGAATAATCAAGAATTCTGTCAGAACCTGTTCTTAGTGAGAAAAGTATTACACATGAAAATGCACCCAAATTCATAAACAAATATGCACCCAAATATAAAACAGCAGCTGATAAACCATCTTGTGTACCAGATACTATTCCAATCATCACAAATCCAGCCTGTCCAATAGAACTGTAAGCTAGCATCCTTTTCATTGAGGTTTGTGCTAGAGCTACAACATTTCCAAGAGCCATGCTCAATATGGCCAATATAGTGAATAAAAGTTTCCATTCCTCATCGAAAGAAGAGAAAGTGGTGATTAATATTCTTATTGCAAATGCAAATCCTGCTGTTTTTGAACCAACAGATAAAAAAGCTACTACAGGTGTAGGTGATCCCTCATATACATCAGGTGTCCATTGATGAAAGGGAACTGCAGCTATTTTAAATGCAACGGTAGATAAGACAAATACAAGAGCTAAGGAAGTAATGAATGATGGCTTGTTGATAATCTCTAAACCAATTGTTGCTAAATTCGTTGAACCACTTAATCCATAAAGAAAAGAGGAACCATACAAATAAACTGCAGCAGCAGCTGACCCAACAAGCAAGTATTTTAATGCTGCTTCTGAACTCCTTGGATCTCTCTTGAGATAGCCAGAAAGTAAATAGCTCGCTACAGATAAAGTCTCAAGAGATATAAATACACTTATAAGGTCAGTAGATCCACACAAAAGCATTGCCCCAAGAGTTGCCGAAAGAACTATAGCCGCGAACTCCCCAATAGGGCTCCCACTTTGTTCTGTATAACGCCAGCTTATGAGTAAAGAAACTAAAGTTGATAAAGCTATTATTGCTCTAAATGCGATTGCCAAATTATCTGAATTAAAGGAACCAAGAAATGCGATATTTACTGGATTACTCCATTGCAAGGCTAAACTGAATAGAGAGCTGCAAATTGATAAGTAGCAAATTATTGGTGCCCACTTTGATGCAGTTTTTTCTCCTGCTAAATCTACAAGAAGAGTTCCAACAATACCTAGTAAGATAAAAGCCTCTGGAATAATGGCTTGAGCATTTAAATTAATTGTAAAGATTTCGTTGGGCACTTTATTAAATAGGATTAAATTAGATGATTGATTGTAATGGTCAAAGAGTTAATCTTAACTTGATTATAATTTGTGGGTATGATTTTTGAAATTTTCAAGAGATATTACTTGAAAAAGTTTCAAATAATCATAATATGCCCTAACTGAACAAAAACACCAATTTTTGAAATAAACCTTGGATCACACACTAGTTATTGTTGAAAGTCCCACCAAAGCAAAAACTATAAGGAAGTTTTTGCCCTCTAACTATGAAGTTCTTGCTTCAATGGGACATGTAAGAGATCTTCCAAAAGGGGCGGCTGAAATTCCTGCTGCAGTCAAAAAGGAAAAATGGTCAAGGATAGGAGTAAATACAACGGAAGATTTTGAACCACTTTATATAATTCCAAAAGATAAGAAAAAGGTTGTCAAAGAGTTGAAAGATGCTTTAAAAGGTGCCACCCAACTATTACTTGCAACTGATGAGGATCGAGAGGGAGAGAGTATTAGCTGGCATCTTCTGCAAATACTGAAGCCTAAAATACCAACTAAGAGAATGGTTTTTCATGAAATTACAAAAAAAGCAATTAATAAAGCTTTAGATCAAACAAGAGAAATCGATATGGAACTTGTTCAAGCTCAAGAAACCAGAAGAATCTTGGACAGGCTTTTTGGATATGAATTATCTCCTTTACTTTGGAAGAAGGTAGCCCCTAGATTATCTGCTGGTCGTGTTCAATCAGTCTCTGTAAGACTTCTTGTTAGAAGAGAGAGAGAAAGAAGGTCCTTCAAAAAAGCCAGTTACTGGGGGATTAAAGCTACCCTAGTAAAAGATAATGTTACTTTCGAAACTAAATTATTTAGTTTAAATGGTCAAAGAATTTCTAATGGTTCCGATTTCGATGAACTGACCGGCAAATTAAAACAAGGAAATAAATCTTTAATAATTGGAGAAGATAAAGTAAATGATTTATTGAAGACTTTTTCTTCCGAGAATTGGTTAGTTTCAAAAATCGAAAAAAAACCATCCACCCGTAAGCCAGTTCCTCCATTTACAACAAGTACATTGCAACAAGAAGCAAACAGAAAGCTTCGTTTGTCTGCAAGAGAGACTATGAGATGTGCACAAGGGCTGTATGAAAGAGGATTCATAACATATATGCGGACTGATTCAGTTCATCTTTCCGAACAAGCAACAAGAGCTGCTAGAGAGTGTGTCAGTTCTATGTACGGAAAAGAATATTTATCTAATTCACCAAGACAATTTAATTCAACCGCAAGAAATGCTCAAGAAGCACACGAAGCTATTAGGCCAGCAGGTGAGGAATTTAAAACGCCAAAAGAAACTAATTTGACTGGTAGAGACTTATCTCTTTACGATTTAATTTGGAAAAGAACTGTAGCTAGTCAAATGGCGGAAGCTAGGCTAACAATGATTAATGCTGAAATTAGTGTGGGGGATGGATTATTTAAATCGAGCGGGAAAAGTATTGATTTCGCAGGATTCTTCAGAGCTTATGTTGAGGGAAGTGATGACCCAAGTTCATCCATTGAACAACAAGAAATTATTCTCCCAAATCTTTCAACTGGAACAAGTCTTGAAGTTACTAATAAGGAATCTACTTTTCATGAAACCAAACCGCCGGCAAGATATACAGAGGCTGCATTAGTAAAAGTTCTTGAAAAAGAAGGGATTGGAAGACCTTCTACCTATGCAAGCATTATTGGGACAATTGTGGATAGAGGATATGCAAATATATCATCAAATACTTTAGCTCCAACGTTTACAGCTTTTGCTGTTACCGCTCTATTAGAAGAACATTTTCCTGATCTCGTTGATACTACTTTTACTGCAAAAATGGAGTCTTCATTGGATGAAATATCTTCAGGCAATCTTGAGTGGCTACCATACCTCGAGACTTTTTATAAAGGTAAAAATGGTCTTGAGGTAAAAGTTCAGAAAACAGAGGGTGATATTGATGGTAAAGCTTATAGACAAGTTGATTTCGAAGACCTTCCTTGTGTAGTCAGAATAGGTTCTAACGGCCCTTGGCTAGAAGGTACAAAAATTGATGAATCTGGCAATGAAATTCAGGCGAAAGGTAATCTCCCAATGGATATTACTCCTGGAGATTTAGACATAAAGCAAGTTGATCAAATTTTAAGTGGCCCATCAGATCTTGGAACCGATCCAAAAACTGGGGAAAAAGTCTTTTTAAGATTTGGCCCTTATGGACCATACGTACAATTGGGAAATAATGATCAAGTTAAAGCTAAACCAAGAAGAGCTTCATTACCAAAAGAGTTGAAAACTGATGATCTAACTCTAGATGAGGCTCTTGTACTTTTAAGTTTGCCTAGATTGTTAGGAGTTCATCCTGAAGGAGGTGTAGTTGAGGCTGATAGAGGAAGATTTGGACCTTATATTAAATGGATCAAAAATGAAAATGAATCTGAAAACAGATCATTAAAGAAAGAGGATGATGTTTTTACAGTTGATATAAAACGCGCATTAGAAATACTTGCGATGCCTAAAATGGGTAGAGGCGGTCAAGAGGTAATTAAAGATTTTGGAAAACCGAAAGAATTTAAAGAAAAAATCCAAATATTAAATGGAAGATATGGGGTCTATCTAAAATGTGGCAAAACTAATGTTTCGATTCCCAAAGATACTGACTTAGAAAAATTCACCATAGATGATGCTGTATTTCTTTTAGAAGAAAAACTTAAAGATAAAAAAGGCTCTATTTTAAAAAAAACAAAAATAAGTAATAAAAAAACTACAAGGAAAAAGAAAAGTTAGAAATAAATATGATTTTTAAAAAAAAAGAATTTTTTTTATTAATTTTTTTAATTTTCTTGCAATCATGCTCTGGAGGGAGGATTGGGAATTTTCTTGAAAGTAGTTTTAATGATTTAGAAGAAACAAGCCAAAATGAAGATTTACAAAATAAAAAGGATATAAATTTAGAAAAAGAAAATAAAGAAGTTGAAAATAAAAATAAAAAAATAAATAAAATTGAAAATCCAAAAATTGTTCAGCAAAATAAAAAGGATATAAATTTAGAAAAGGTACCAAAACAAAAAAATATAAAAATTAAGAATCTTTCAAAAAAAGGAAAAATTGAACTTCAATCTTACAAAATTATATTCATCTTAAAAGATGTAGATCCAAAAGACCCCACGGAAGAATTAAGTTCCATATTAAGGAATTCTAAGGTAAATTTTGAAATAGAAAAGATTGAACGTATCTTAGATTCAAAAAATAAAAGTATGAATAAAAATTAATTAAAGATATTAAACAAAAAATGAAAATAACAACAAAAACTGAAGCATTAAATATTGTCGAGACCTCATATTTAGCATCTCTTTCGTCTTTATTATGGGTTGCACTTTATTATTTGCCCATAGGGGGAGCTTTACTAAGATTGATTTTACCCCTCCCAATAATCTTATTGCATTTGAGAAGAGGAACTAAAATTGCATTGGAAGGACTCTTGATACAATTTCTACTTTTGTTCATAATTATGGGTCCTGTTAGAGGAACTTTATTTTTATTTCCTTATGGGATCTTGGCTTTTTGGTTAGGTTGGTGTTGGTTTAAAAAGAAGAGTTGGCAACTTAGTTTAAGTGTAGGAGTTGTTATTGGTACCCTTGGCTTCTTACTCCGAGTAATAGCTTTATCTACCTTGGTTGGAGATAATCTTTGGGTGTTAATTACTAGAGCTAGTTATGGTCTAATTGAAAAGTTCATTGGATTATTTAATTTACCTATATCTCCCTCAATTTTGAGTATCCAATTAGGTGCAATTTTATTAATAATTTTTCAAGAAATAGTTTATGTGCTAACAGTACATGTAGTTGCCTATTCTCTGTTTCCTAGATTTAAATTAACTGTCCCTGATCCTCCAAGATTATTAAATAGCTTAATTGATTTAAATAATTGAAAAAAGTAAGAATGTACAGTAAAGAATTAAGGATAAATTTTTTTGGTAATGAATCCAATAAAAAAAATCAACTTAATAAGATAGAAATACTGAAAAAGAATATAAATAATTTCAAAATATTTCTTGTAATTGCAGGCACTAATACATCTCAAATTCCTGGAATTTCCGCTGCAGGAATTAATACAAAATCAAGAAGAAAAACTGCACTCGCAGATGCTGAATTTTTGCTTAAGGGAGCTTCAAAAGATTATAAATATAAATTACCTCTGCTCAATGCAGGAGTAACTCCTGCCCTAATAAGTCATGTTTGTTCAAAGCTTATAAATATTCAACCAGTTGTTGTTCCTCTTGGAATAGGAGTAAAGCCTTATTTTAATCATTTGGTTGTAGAAGATAGAGCTTTGGGTCCATCAAATTGTCTTACTACTGGTAAATCTATGTCCAAAGAAAGAGTTATAAATCTCTATGAAAGAGGTATTGCAATAGGGAAATCCTCAAAACAACCTATCTTAATTTCTGAATCTGTACCAGGTGGCACTACAACTGCTCAAGCAGTAATGGAAGCTTTTGGTTTGCGGGTTTCTAATTTAGTAGGTAGTAGTTTATTTAAAGCTCCAAGAGAACTAAGAAGAAAAGCAGTTCAAAAAGGACTTTTAAATGCAAATCTCAAGACTGATTTTGACTCCTTTGATGTTGTTGCGGCGGTAGGTGATCCTTTCCAAGCTTTCTCAATGGGGTTGTTAATTGGTGCCAGGTTAGCAAAACAATCTGTCATATTATCTGGCGGAAGTCAGATGTTAGCGATCATTTTGCTTGTTTTAGAATTCTTAGATCTGGAAAATGAAGATGACTTTTTTGAAGATGTTTTTCTTGCGACAACTGGCTGGCTTATAAAAGATAATTCTCTAATTGATTTATTAAACCTAATTAATGAAAAATATGATGTCAAATTATTAGGTCTAGCAAGTCCTTTAAATTTCAAATCTTCAAAATACAGAGAATTGAAGGATTATGAATTAGGACATGTAAAAGAAGGTGTAGGTGCTGGCGGAATTTCATTGCTTGCTTTCTTAGATGGATTTAAAAATGAAGAAATAGTTTCATTGTGTCAAGAAAATCTGGAAATGATGAAGGGCCTAGGTCAAATTTCTTTAAAGAAGGATTACTGAATGTTTTCAAAATTTGCAACTAGAAGAGAATTTTTAAATTGCGGTAAGCTTTCGGTTTTATTTCTATTAAACTCTTGCAGTAATCTTCCTAATAAAGTAAAAATTGCAATTCAAAATTCTTTTTATCCAGAATCTTTTAAAAATACGATTCCAAAAGATTGGAAGCAGGAAAAAATTAATTTTGAAAGTATAAATCTACAAAAAAATAGAAACATAATTTTAAATTCTGACTTTACTTTAATAAATGATGGATGGATTACTAGTATAGATTTTGGAAAATTTGAAAAAATAAAAGAATATCCATTTATTGAGAATTTGGATAAGAGATCATTAGATTTTTTGGGAAGTTTTAATCAAAATCAGAGAAGTAAATTATTACCTATTGGCGTAGTACCTTATACAATTATCATTAAAAAGAACAAAGAATTAATAAATTCAGCCAGAACTTCTTGGGATTTTCTTCTTTCTAAAAAATTAACTGGGAAAATTATTTTTCCACAAAGTCCCAGGATAATATTGTCTATTGCTCAAAAAATTAATTCTTCAAATTCTTTAAAAAAACTCAAAAGCCAAGCAATGTTATTTGATGATAAAAATATGCTTAATTGGTTGATTAATTCTGATGCTTGTGTCGCAATAGTTCCTTATAGTCTCTGCTCAAAATATTTAAAATTAGATCCTAGGCTTTCTTTAGTTTTCCCAAGCCAAGGCGTACCTTTGATGTGGCATTTTCTACTTAGTCGATCAAATCTTAATAATGCAACATTAATTAAATGGATTAAATCTTTAGAAAATGAATCAATAGTAGATAAATTAGCGAGCCAAGGTTGGTATCTACCATTCAATAGTGACTATTTACAAAGAAAATATAAATCTGATTTGTTCCCCATCTCAGGACCTTCTGAGAAATGTTGGGAAAATAGTTGGTCTTTCCCTGTCTTAACAAATGAACAAAAAATTAATCTTAAAAATATCTGGAATGAGTCCTTATCCCCATAATCTTTTTGTAGGATTTTCAACTAATAAGTTATGAGTTTCTTTTAATAAATTTGGTATATCTAATTTGCTGGGACATTTAGGAACACATTCATTGCAATCTTGACAAAATGAGGAATTTTTTTCTTCCCACCAGTGGCCTGCTTTTCCTATTAAATTGTATCTTTCTTTTGAAAATTCTAATTGGCCATAACCAATAGATATATTTCTCAAACGAAGTATTTCTGGAATAGGTACTTCATTTGGACATGGAAGACAAGATCTACATTGTTCACATTTGGTTGAGTTTAATCTTTCATTAGAAACTTCCTCAATTTTATTCAGGGCGCATTTTTCAAGTTTTGTAAGCTTTTCGAATGAGTTTCTAAGTTTATGCGCAAATTCAAAATCTTTTTTGTTTGTCGCTCCCAAGGATAAAGTTGTAATGCCTTTTGCCAGAAGAAACCGATACGCTAATTCTAATGGATGAAAAGGCTTAGAAGCCTCTATCAAAATATCACTTGGAGAATACAATCTACCGCCTTTATCTGCAGGTGATATTGCTAAAACTCCCATACCTTTTTTTAGAGCTTCCTCTGCTAAAGCAATCTTAGATTGATCTAAATAATGTAAATGAAGACTACAAAAAGTAAAAACTTTACAGTTAATTGCATCTTTAATTAGTGAATAACTTCCGTGAGAACTAAAACCGACTTGATCAACTAGTTCCTTCTCAAGTATCCAAGATATAAATTTCTTACCCTCTCCAACAAGAACCCAATCTAGATGTTGTTTTAAGTTGAGTCCGTGAATTGCAAGATTATTAATTTTCTCGCGATTTAAATTTTTAAGAGACTTTTTAAAATTATTTTTTAAAAAGTCAAAGTCACCCTTTGGTAAAACTTTGGAAGTAATCACCCAATTATTTTCTTTTATATTCTCTTCTATTGCTAATTTATTTATTGAATATCCAATAAGTGATTCAGCATCACCATAAGAGGGTGCTGTTTCTATGTGGTTAATTCCTACATAATATGCATTTTTTATTATGCTATACATTTTTTCGAGACTTTCAGTAGCTCGCATTGTCCCTAAAGTGAATAAGCTCACTTTCGCCCCTCTACCAAATGATCTTTTTTGTGAATTAATAATCATCTAAATATGATCAATTTCTTTTTATTTACTCTTTAATTTATTTATAGTTGAAAATCATTTAAAGTAAATTAAAGTAAATACAAAATTTTGCAAAAATATTTTTCTTAAATCTATGTTTACAGGAATAATTCAATCAGTTGGAAAACTAAAACAAGAAAAAAATATTTTAGAAATTGAAATCCTAGATAATTTGTTTGATATGGCAATCGGTGACAGCATAGCTGTTGATGGAATTTGTTTGACAGTTAAAGAGATTTTTCAAAATAAATTTACTGTTGATGTTAGTGAAGAGACATTAAAAAAAACAACTTTAGGAGTAAAGTCGAACCTGAATCAGATTGTTAATTTGGAGCCCGCTCTTAGGGTGTCTGACCGTCTAGGAGGGCATATAGTCAGCGGACATGTTGATGGCCTTGGAACAGTTGAGAATATAGAAAAATTAGAGAAATCTTGGCTCTTATCAATAAAGTGGAAAAATAATAATTTTTCAAAATATGTAGTTAATAAAGGGAGTATTTGTGTAAATGGTATAAGTCTTACGATTGCAAAATATGAGCGGGAAGGAGAAATATTTACTATTGCGATAATTCCTCAT
Organism: Prochlorococcus sp. AG-347-M15; assembly: GCA_003281185.1. GTDB lineage: Bacteria > Cyanobacteriota > Cyanobacteriia > PCC-6307 > Cyanobiaceae > Prochlorococcus_A. Next base: position 57,021 of record QCCS01000002.1, on the reverse strand, counting down.
ACTTGGCACAACACAAATCTGAATAAATTAAATATAGGAGACAGCGTAAACCTTGAGGCAGATGCACTAATAAAATATGTAGAGAAATTACTTTTATTTAATAAAAATAGTAATCAAGATTTATCTTCTAATAATATTTCTTCCGAGTGGCTTAAAGAAAACGGTTGGTAAAATATATTTTTTTAATTTAATGGAATCAGATAAATTGTTTTTGATTCTTTTTTAAGATCGATTTTAAATTCCTGACCAGGTTCTAGACCTAATTTTTTGGTGTAGGCATGACCAATTAATAGGTTCCCATTGCCATGAACTTTAGTTTTGAATTCTGTCTGTCTGCCTCTTGAAGCTCTATTACCATTTTTCCCCAAACGACCCTTTCCTATTTTGTAACCCTTAGCTTCGATAAGCGCCCTATAAAAACTTTTTCTTAAGATTCTTCCACTTGGACTTACGTACCCACAACCTTTTGCTATCTCATCTTCAGATTTTTTACTTAATAACTTTGCTTTTTCAAGAAGTTCTTTTCCTTCTAGCATTATCTGACAAATTCATAATTATATATTCTTACTAAATAAGGAGAACTGTGGCAATATAAATTAATAAAAAATATATTTATTTTTGAAATTTAGTTTTTTATAAAAGATACAAAATAATAAATAAAACAACCCATATTCCATCTACAAAATGCCAGTACAATTCAACAGCTTCCAATGGAAACATATTGTGACTTGTTAATCTTCCGCCATTGATTCTCGATTGCCAAGCAATAATTAAAATCATTAAAGTGCCTAAAGTGACATGTAATCCATGAAAACCAGTAAGAGCATAAAAAGTACTTGCAAATAAATTATCGGTTAATCCAAAAGGTAAATGAAAATATTCAAATAATTGACATATTAAAAATATAATTCCAAGAAAAGCAGTAAAAAATAACCATTTTTGGGAATCTGAGTTTTTATCTTTTAAAAGTGCTTTGCCTGCTTTATGGAAAGTTGCACTACTAACAAGTAACAAAATTGTATTGAGAGTAGGTATTGGTAGTTCTAATTCATAAATAGCACCATCTGGTAATGGATTTACTGCTTTATAAGTTAAATAAGCAGCAAAGAATCCAGCAAAAGTCATTCCGTCCGCAATTAGGAAAGTTATAAGACCAAACATTCTGAAGTCTTCATGTGTTTCATTAACTTCAGAATTATTTTTTTGAATTTCTTTTGAGCTATCTAGTGTTGTCATATGTTTTTATTTCTTTTCAGAAATTTCTTTACCATAACCATATGGTTCTTCAACTAATGGAGCTTCTCCTTCCCAATTTTCAACTGGAGGTGGAGAAGATGTTAACCATTCAGGTGTAAGAGCATTCCAAGGGTTATCTCCAGCATTTTTCCCATTTCTCACACTAAGGAATACGTTAATTAAAAAAGGAATTGTACTTATAGCCATCAACAGAGCCCCAAGGCTACTAATTTGATTAACGAACTGGAATTGAGGATCATATTCTGCAACTCTTCTTGGCATTCCATTTAGACCAAGCCAATGTTGAGGAGCAAAGCACAAGTTAAATCCAATAAAAGTAATGATAAAGTGTAAAATTCCTAATTTTTCATTGAGCATTTTTCCAGTTACTTTAGGGAACCAATGATAAATGGAAGAGAAAATAATAAAAACAGTCCCTCCATAAACTATGTAATGAAAATGGGCAACAACGAAATAGGTATCATGTACGTGAATATCGAAAGGTACCTGTGCCAAAGCAACTCCTGTAATACCTCCAAAAACAAAATTTATAATAAATCCGCAAGAGAATAACATTGCACTATTAATGGAAATTTTACCTCCCCACAATGTTGCAACCCAATTGAAAAATTTTATACCTGTCGGAACAGCAATAAATGCTGTGGCGATAGTAAAGAATAATCTCATCCAAGGGGGAGTTCCACTCGTAAACATGTGATGCGCCCAAACAACTAAACCTAAAACTACTATCCCCATTATTGAAAAAACCATTGTTGTATATCCAAAAAGTGGTTTTCTAGCATGTACAGGAAGTATTTCACTAACTAAACCAAAGGCAGGAAGGACCATAATGTATACAGCTGGATGAGAATAAAACCAAAATAAATGCTGATAAACTACTACATTGCCACCTAAAACAGGATTGAAAAAACCTGTATTAGCGATGATATCGAAGCTAAGTAGAATTAAAGTGCCTGCTAAAACAGGAGTTGACAAAACAACTAATAGACTTGTACCAAGCATTGCCCAACAATACATTGGCAATTGCATAAGTTTTAATCCTGGCCTTCTTAGTTTGATAATGGTTGCGATAAAGTTTATTCCACCGAATATAGAACTGCCTCCAAGTAATAGAACGCTCAGAATCCAAATAATTTGTCCCGATTGAGGAGTAGTTATGCTCAAAGGAGGATAAGCCGTCCATCCTGCCTGAGCAGCACCCTCAACAAAATAGCTTGCTACCAGCATCAAACCCGAAGGAGGAATTAACCAAAAAGCAACAGCATTTAATCTTGGGAATGCCATATCTCTTGCACCTACATAAAATGGAATTAAATAATTTCCAAAAGCACCATTAACTACAGGCACTATCCAAAGGAATATCATTATTGTTCCATGTAGAGTTAAAACTTGGTTATAAACATCTCTCGGCATAAAGTCAGACATTGGACTAGCTAGTTCAATTCTTATAGCGCTCGCTAAGGTTCCTCCTATTAAATAGAAAAGAAAACCGCAGACTAAGTATTGTATCCCAATCACTTTATGATCAAGGCTAAAACTAAAGTATCTAAGCCAGCCTTTAGGTTGAAGGCTTTCATTATTAGTTTCTTGTGGATCAATTGATATTGTCATAAATTTACCTCTGGTTTTTTATTTTTGTTAAACCATTCGTTGTAATCAGATTCTTCTTCAACAATTATGGAGGCTCTCATCCCTCCATGATATGGGCCACATAATTCTGCGCAAATTATCGGATATTTTCCTACTTTTGTAGGTGTGAAATTTAGAATAGTAGGTTGCCCAGGAATAATATCCTGTTTAATTCTGAACTCTGGCACCCAAAAAGCATGAATGACGTCTTTGGATTCCATTTTCATTGATACTTTTTGATCAACAGGAACGTGTAGTTCTCCTGATATGAAATTTCCCTTGGGATAATTGAATAGAAATGCAAATTGCATAGCTGAAACTTCAATTGATAAATTATTTATTGCTATTTCATTATCAGAAGTTTGACTTATTCCCGCCCATATTTTTTCAGAATTAGAACTCATCATTTCGTGGTTATGATTTAGTTCTTTCATCCCTCCCATTCGATCGTAGATGTTGTAACTATATAAACCTATTAACAAAACAATTATTGAAGGAATAATTGTCCATACAATTTCTAAGCTTAAATTTCCCTCTAAAGCTATACCATCTCCTATCTGATCATTTCTTTTCCTGAACTTAAATAAGCTATAAATAACAGCTATTGTCATTCCTATAAAAATAATTAATCCAGTAATGAAAAGAATTTTAAAAAGTTCATCGTAAATTGGTGCATTAATACTTGCTTCTGCTGGAAGCAAATTTACATTAAAACCAATCCAAAAAGATATAGCAAAAACGAGTGAAATAATTAGTATTAAATAAATGTTTTTATCTAACAATTGATCTCTAAAATTTTGTATTTATATTTTTAAGATATTCAATTTTTTTAATCCTGCATCCTTTGTTAAAAGAAAAACATTTAAATTCACAACTTCTTAAGATTTATGAAATAAAAGGAGTATTATTAGTAACTTTTTAGAGTTAATTGTCAGGGAAAAAAGATTAAATTTGTAAATTATTTTTTAAATTAAACATATTAATTTTTAATTAATGTTTGGCTTTTGAATCTAATTTATTATGCAAAATAATAGGTTTTATCCATTTGATTAATAACCAATTATATAAATCAAAATATCTGACAATTTTTAAAAGGTTGGGAAGTCATAGTGTATTTGCACTTATCGCACTAATCGTAATTGGAGGTGCTACTAGAGTCATGGAGGCGGGACTTGCCTGTCCAGATTGGCCATTATGTTATGGATCATTTTTGCCTTTTAAACATATGAACCTAAGAGTATTTCTAGAGTGGTTTCATCGTCTAGATGCTTTTCTGATTGGAATATTAATTCTTTTTAAATTTGCACTTTCAATTATTTGGAAAAATGAAATTCCCAATTGGTTGCCTAAATCTTATTCATTATTACTTTTTCTCGTTATTGTTCAAGGATCCTTTGGAGCTTTAACAGTAATAAACCTGCTTGATTCATATACTGTTACTGGCCATCTTTTAATAGCTTTTCTACTTCTCATTACAACAATTTCAATAAATCAAAATTTAGAAAATAACTACATTGAAGAACCATTAATTTGGTGGAGATTACTATTTTTTGTTCCTCTTTTACTTACTCTTATTCAATCTTTTATTGGAGTAAGGCTTTCATCAACCTGGTCAGCACACATTTGCTTATCTTCTAATAAACAATGTCTAATTCTAGATACTCATAAATTATTTGCTTTTCCAATTGCTATCTCAATTTTATTGATTATTGCTATTGCAATTCATAAGAGAAGTTTGCTTAATGAAAATTGGAAATATCTAACAACACTTATTTTTCTCTTGTTTTCCCAAATTACTTTGGGTGTTTTAAGTCTTAAAACAAATTTGAATGAACCTATTTTTATTATCGGTCATCAACTTAACGCCTCTTTATTTATTGCGATATTAACAACATTAATTTTTAGAAATCCTTTTACCAAAAAAGTTCTAAACCACTCCCTTAATCCCCAAACGGTCGGTATCAACTCATGAACAGTAGTAACTTAGAAAAGTTGAACTATAAATCTTCAATTAGGGATGAAGTTGTACCTTCAAGAAAAAGATTAACTTTGCCGCCTTGGCTTGAAGTAGCAAAACCTAGATTAATCCCACTTTTACTGGCTACAACTTTGGGAGGAATGGCTTTAACAGAAGAATGGCCTTTGTCTTCTCCGAAACTTATCTGCACTCTAGGAGGAGGCGCTTTGGCAGCAGCAGCAGCAGGAGCTCTTAATTGCTTGTGGGAAATGGAATTAGATAAGAGGATGACAAGAACTAGCAAAAGAGCCTTGCCAGCAGGAAAGTTGTCATCTGAGACTGTATTTTTAGCCGCCGTATCATGTACTTTGGCAGCTTCTATGCTTTTAGTAAGTGGTGTAAATTATTTGGCTGCTGGTTTAACTCTTCTTGGTTTATTTAGCTACGTAATTTTATATACAGTTATTTTGAAACCTCGTACAACAAAAAATATTGTTTTCGGAGGAGTTGCTGGTGCGATACCACCCTTAGTTGGAGCGTCTGCTGCCACAGGGCATGTAGGTCTAAGTGGTTGGTGGTTGTTTGGTTTAGTAATGTTATGGACCCCAGCTCATTTTTGGGCACTTGCAATTTTGTTGAAGGATGATTATGCATCTGTTGGTATTCCTATGCTCCCTTCTGTTAAAGGATCTGTTTTTACTGCTAATGCGATTTCCCGTTACGGATGGGCAACAGTTCTAATGAGTATTATGGGAGTCTTTGCTCTACCTGAAGGGGGGCTCTTATACGGAATTTTGTTATTGCCATTTAATGGAAGACTTTTGCAATTGATAAATGAATTAAAGAAATCTCCCGATGATCTTTCTAGAGCAAAGTCTCTTTTTAGGTGGTCTATTCTCTACATGTTTGGCATTTGTCTTTTGTTATTAATTTCTAGAACCCAATTATCCGTAGAATTTGGGCAGCAATCTATGCAAATATTTTTATCTATTGCATCCCTGCTTAGTAATTAAATTAGATGTAAAATGTTTTTTAAGTAAATAGTAAGTTTGATGAATTATATAAAAGTTAAAGGGCTCTCAAAATCTTATTCAGATATCAATGCATTAAAAAATTTATCGATGGAAATTGAAGCTGGCACATTATTCGGAATACTAGGTCCAAATGGTGCTGGCAAATCAACACTAATAAAAATACTCGCTACTTTAATAGAGCCTGATAGTGGAGAAGTTTTTATAAATAATATTAATCTGATAAAAAATTCAAGGAAAATTAGAGAATTAATTGGTTATGTTGCCCAAGACATTGCACTTGATAAAATATTAACTGGACGAGAGCTTTTGGATTTTCAATCAGATTTATATCACATCAACAAAAATAAAAAATTTGAAAGGATAAATAAATTAATAGATCAATTAGAAATGAATGATTGGATTGATCGTAAGTGCGGGACTTATTCTGGGGGAATGAAAAGAAGAATAGATCTGGCAGCTGGACTTTTACATTTACCCCAAGTATTAATTTTAGATGAACCTACAGTTGGTTTAGATATTGAAAGTAGAAATATTATATGGCAACTTTTAAAAGATTTAAGAAATAATGGAATGACCATTATTTTAAGTAGTCACTATCTTGATGAAATAGATAAATTGGCAGACAGATTAGTAATAATTGATGATGGAAGAGTTATAGCAAAAGGTGCTCCTGCAGAGCTCAAAAATAAATTAGGAGGAGATAGAGTTACTTTGAAAGTAAGAGAATTTAGTAATCAGGAAGAAGCAAAAAATATATGTAAAATTTTATCTTCAATAGATGGAATTAGTCAGATTATCATAAATGAAGCTCAAGGTTTCTCTATAAATTTCGTAACAGATAAGCAAAAAGATTTACTTACGAAGCTAAAAGTGGAATTGGCCTTCTCAAAGTTTGAAATTTTTTCTCTTACCCAAAGTCAGCCAAGCTTGGATGATGTATATCTTCAGGCAACTGGGAAAACATTATTGGATGCTGAAATTTCTATGGCAGGGAAAAGGGACCTAAAAAAAGAATCAAAGCAATCTATGCGATAAAAAACTTTTGGTTAACTAACTATAATTAATATTAATTACTGCTAATTATGGAATTACAACAGTATAATTTATTTTTTTTATATCAAGAAACATTTGCCTTAACAAAGAGATTATTTATTCAATTAAAAAGAAGACCATCAACTCTTTTAGCAGGAATATTACAACCAATAATTTGGCTTTTTTTATTTGGGGCATTATTCTCTAAAGCTCCTGAAGGTTTTTTACCAGGAGTTGATTCTTATGGGAATTTTTTAGGAGCAGGACTTATTGTTTTTACTGCTTTTAGCGGAGCCCTAAACTCTGGTCTTCCTTTAATGTTTGATAGAGAGTTTGGATTTCTTAATAGATTACTCGTGGCTCCTTTAACCAGTAGATTGTCAATAGTTTTATCTTCTTTTTTTTACATAACAATCTTGAGCTTTGTTCAGAGTATTGTAATAATGATTGTTTCATACATTTTGGGTTATGGATGGCCCAACTTATATGGTTTAGGAATTGTATTTACAACACTAATTTTACTAGTTCTTTTTGTGACATCAATAAGTTTATGTTTAGCGTTTGTTTTGCCGGGACATATTGAATTAATCGCTCTTATATTCGTAATAAATTTACCTCTTCTATTTGCGAGTACTGCTTTAGCTCCAATCTCTTTTATGCCAAATTGGTTGGGATGGTTAGCTTCATTAAATCCATTAACTTTTGCTATTGAACCTATTAGGACTGCCTATACACAAACTATGGATTTAGAATTAGTGGCTTTACATGCCCCATATGGTGATTTAACTTGTAAGAGTTGTATCTCAATTTTATTTTCTTTAACAGTTTTTTCCTTGATTATTATAAGGCCTCTGTTAAATAGAAAGTTAAATTAGAAATTTTATGCTTTTAAAAAATCATTTAATAGAAGTTTTTAAACAAGCTTCTTTAGAAAATAATTTATTGCTTAAAGAAAATGTTGTTCTTAAGTGGGTCCATAGATTCGGGATTGATTCATTAAATGATTTATTAATCCATAGTTCACTACAAAAAGAAAATCAGCGTGCAGAAGGAAATCAAGAACAGATCTCTTTAATTGATGAAGTGCATGAAGAAAATCAAGAACACATCTCTTTAATTGATGAAGTGCATGAAGAAAATCAAGAACAAATTAAGCTTGAATTATCAAAAACTTTTGAAAATATTGAAGAAACAAAGTGGGAATCATATGGTCTGGAAACTTCTAGCAGCAATGAAATATCTAGCAAAAATCAAAATTCTAATAAAATAAATCAATTTACTGAAACCCCAAAATTACCCCTACCTTATATTAAAAATTTAAGAAAGTGGATTAACAACGATAAAAAAGCTAGTTAGCTTTTACATCATACCCGGCATTCCCATGCCACCCATTCCTGGCATTCCCATGCCACCCATTCCTGGCATTCCCATGCCACCCATTCCTCCCATTGGATCTCCTCCACCTGGACCTCCAGGGGCCGCGGCTTCAGGCTCTGGAATGTCTGCCATCGCAACTTCTGTTGTGAGGAGCATAGCTGCAATAGATACTGAATCTTGAAGAGCTAATCTTATTACTTTGGTTGGATCTATTATTCCTGAATCTTTTAAATCCTCATATTTTCCTGAATTAGCATTAAAGCCTTTGTTAAGTCTTTTAATTTCAGCGACAACTACATCTCCATTAAAACCGGCATTTTTTGCTATTTGTTTGGTGGGTTCCAAAAGGGCTTCTTTGACTATATTTATCCCAGTTCTTAAATCATCTGATGATTTTTCACTTAAATTTAAAAGGTCATTTGATATTTCAATTAAAGTTTGTCCTCCTCCAGAAACAACACCCTCTTCGATAGCAGCTTTCGTAGCATTAAGGGAATCTTCAATTCTCAACTTTTTATACTTCATCTCTGTTTCTGTAGCAGCTCCTACTTTGATAAGAGCTACTCCTCCGGCTAGTTTGGCTATTCTTTCATTGATTTTATCCTGATCATACTCAGATTCAGTTATATTAACTTCCCTCTTTAATTTCTCTACTCGCGCTTTAACTAAATCTTTAGTGTCTTCGAAGGCAACAATTGTAGTTTTATCCTTTGTGATAGTTATTTTTTTTGCTTTGCCTAAATCATTAATCGATACTTTATCAAGTGTCATCGATTTATCTTCGCTAATTAACTTAGCCCCTGTAAGAATTGCAATATCTTCAAGGGCAGCTTTTCTTCTCTCACCAAATAACGGAGCCCTCACGGAAGCTACATTTAAAACCCCACTATTCTTATTCAAAACCAGAGTGGTTAAAGCCTCTCCTTCAATATCTTCAGCAAGAATGAGAAAAGGTGAGCCTGCCTTTTGAATTTCTTCAAGTATTGGGACTAGATCAACTAAAGTTGAGATTTTTTGATCAGTTATTAATATTTTCGGGTTTTCAAGTTCACAAACTTGTCTTTCTTGGTCTGTTACGAAATATGGAGAACTATAACCTCTATCAAAAGACATTCCTTCAGTAATATCTAATTCTGTTTCTAATGATTGAGATTCTTCAACAGTTATTACACCATCTGAAGTAACAATGTCCATTGCTTTCGAAATTATAGATCCAATTTCTTCATCACCTCCAGCACTAACTGTTGCAACTTTTTGGATATCAGAACCACTTAATGAAATACTTTTTGAACTTAATTTTTCTAAGACAAAAGCAAGGCCTGCCTCCATACCTTTTTTTAACTCCATAGGGTTGGCACCTGAAGCAATATTTTTTAATCCCTCCTGAACCATCTTCTGAGTCAAAATGGTTGCAGTTGTTGTACCATCACCTGCACTCTCTTTTGTCTTGGATGCAACCTGTTCTATTAATTTCGCACCTAAATTAGAAATAGGGTTTTCAACTTCGATCTCTTTAGCAACTGTAGATCCATCACTTACTATATCCGGCGAACCAAATTTCTTTTCTATTACAACGTTTTTTGCTTTGGGCCCAATAGTAACCTTTACTGCATTAGCTACAAAATTCACACCTTTTTCTAGCGCTTCTCTTGATTCATTAGAAAAACTTAACTGTTTAGCCATGTTTACTCAATCTTTAGTCTTATTCTAATCTCCCATAGAATCATTTTTAAGGGATATTTAATTAAGTGGGGAAAGCCGAATTTCTTTTCACGATACATACAAATTAACTCAAATAAGAGTATCTTTAAGTTATGGAAGAAACAAATAATCTTATTTTTACTCTTACCGCAATCCTTGCGATTGCTATGACATTAATATATTTTCCTTTAAGATTTTTCTTGACATTAACTGCTAGAAGTCGAAGACTTAAACTTTTACAGAAAATTAGAAGGTTAAGAGATGAATTGGGCCAGCCTTATGAAAGTACATAATTAAATACTCATACCTCCGTCTATACTTATTGTTTGACCTGTAATGTAACTTCCAGCATTACTTGAAACTAAGAATGACACTAAGTTTGCAATTTGAGTACAACTTCCTAATTTACCTAAAGGGATAACTTTTAGTATCTCTTCAGTATTAAGTTTTTCAGTCATTTCTGTTTCTATAAAGCCTGGAGCTATTGCATTTACGTTTATACCTCTTGAAGCAAATTCTTTAGCACAAGTTTTGGTGAATCCAATAACTCCAGCTTTAGCTGCAGAATAATTTGCTTGTCCGGGATTACCAATTATTCCAACAACAGATGAAATATTTACGATACTACCACTTCTTTTTTTCATCATAAATTTTGAAGCATATTTTGTACAAAGAAAAACCCCTTTTAAGTTTGTATTTAATACATCATCCCATTGTTCCGATTTCATTCTCATCAATAGTCCATCTCTAGTAATACCAGCATTGTTAATAAGAATATCAATGGAGCCATTAATTTTTATGATTTCTTCAAAAGCTGAATTAACAGAATCCTCACTTGATACATCAAATTTTAATTTATGAGCTTTACCTCCCGAATTTTTTATTGAATTTACAACTTCTTGAGCTTTTTCATCAGAAGAAGAGTAATTAATAAAAACTTCTGCTCCTAAGCGGCTTAGTTCTAAAGCAATTTCTTTACCAATTCCTCTGCTAGCTCCAGTGATTAAAGCAACTTTGCCTGATAATGAATCTGTATTGGACATTATGAAATTTTATAATTTTTAATCGTAGTACTATTTGTGTAAAGATATTGCTTTTATTTATAATTGTCTAGAAAATATTAAGTCCTTCTATTGTGCACTTTTTAATACCAGCTGCAGGGAGTGGTAGCAGAATGAAAGCTGGAAAAAATAAATTACTTATTGATTTAGAGGGAGAGTCTTTGATTTTTTGGACACTTAAATCTGTTTTTTCTGCAAGCTCAACAAATTGGGTTGGAATAATTGGGCAACCGAAAGATAAAAATTCATTATTAAATTCAGCAAAGGATTTTGCCCCTAAAGTTCATTGGATTAATGGTGGTGACACCAGACAACAGTCAGTTTTTAATGGTTTAAAAGCGCTACCAAAAGATGCTGAAAAAGTTTTAATACATGATGGTGCTAGATGTCTAATTAATCCTGAATTGATAGACTTATGTGCTAAGCAATTAGATGAAAATGAAGCTGTAATTTTGGCTACTAAGGTAACCGACACAATAAAGATTGTTGATGATGAAGGTTTTATTAAAGAAACACCAGATAGAAATTATTTATGGGCGGCGCAAACTCCTCAGGGCTTTTTAGTAGAGAGATTAAAAAAAGCTCATAAGATGGCAATTGATCAAAACTGGAAGGTCACAGATGATGCCTCACTATTCGAAATGCTTAATTGGAAAGTGAAGATTATTGAAGGAACTTATTCAAATATAAAAATTACATCCCCTATAGATTTGAAAATAGCAAAACTTTTTGTGAAGAATCCCTAGTTAAAAAGGTGAATCGATACTAAGAATGCCATTGTCACCATTTAAGGTGGCTTCATATCCTAAAGGAATGCAAGCATTTCCCGATATGTGGCCTATTGGGAGGTCAAAAAGAATAGGAAAATCAAACTCTTGGAGTCTTTCAATAATGCAGTTTTTTAGTAAATCTTTCCATTCAAGGTCGCAGGAATTATTAGAAAAACTTCCGAATCCAATACCAGCAATTTCAGAAAGTGTTCTAGTCATTCTGAGGTAAGTCAACATCCGATCAATTTTATAAATATCTTCATTAATATCTTCAAAAATTATTATTTTCCCTTTGCAATCTGGAAAGTGATTAGTACCAATTAAAAAAGTAGCAATAGTTAAGTTAGAAACGATAATTTCTCCTTTAACTTTTCCAGCTCTTAAAGGAATTCCTCTTAAGTCCTCAACATATCCTTCAAAAAGTAAATTTCTTAATCTCTCAAGACTCCATTCTGGTTCTTTGAAAAGACCAGTAACCATTGGGCCATGAATGGAACCTATAAATCCTTGAGAATATTTAGATAGTAATAAAGAACATGTATCTGAGAATCCAAGCATTAAACCATGCTGCCAAGAAGGTTCTTTTTCTAAAAGTCTTGCTGAACCCCATCCTCCTTTTGCAAAAATGATTAGCTTACTATTCTGTGCTTTTTCCAGTTCTTCAAATCTAGTTAGATCATTACCTGCAAAGTAACCAAATTTTTTTGATAGAGAATTATTTTCATTAATTTCCAAGCCCCAGTTTCTTAAGATTTCTAGGCCTTTTTGAAAATTTACGTCTTCATCAATAAATGAGCCTGGAGCTAAAATATCAATTAGATCCCCTTTTTTTAATCTAAAAACCATATTTAGAATTTATGAGGCAATAATAATTCCTAATAAAAGGACTCCTCCATAGATTGATTGATTTTTAAAGTGATTCCCAATATTTTTTATTGATTGCATTTCCTCAGGAAATACTTTTATTATATCTCTCTGCATTAAGATTGACGTTATAAGCCAAATTGGCCAAAAGATAAAATCCATTTGATTAATAAATCCGCATAATGCGAGAAAACAAGAAGTTAAAAAATAACAAATATGAATAGATATTTTTGTATTGTTTTGTAGGTTAACAGCGGAACTATTTATTCCAATTTTGATATCATATTTTTTATCTGCTAAAGCATAAATCGTGTCAAAGCCAAAAGTCCAAAAAATGGTAGCTAGCCAGCAAAATAATAAAACAATACTATTTAAATTGCCTTCATTTGCGGCCCAAGGAATTAAGACAGCAAAACCCCAGCATATGGATAAGATCAATTGCGGGTATTTAAACCATCTTTTTGCAGAAGGATAAATTAAAATAATAGGTAAAGCTAAAAAAGCAAGTGATATTGAAAGTATTCTTCCAGGCTGAGGTAGTGACAAAGTTAAAAAGAAGCTACATAAAATTAAAAGGAAAAGAATTGAATAAGCTGTTTTAAGACCAATTTTATTTGCAGCTAGAGGTCTATTTTTTGTCCTAACAACTCGTTGATCAATTTTTTTGTCCCAAATATCATTAACCACGCAGCCTAATCCACTTACTAGTAGTCCCCCCAGTATTATTCTTAGCAACATTAAAAATGTTGGATTAGCATCTGGGGTTAAATATAAACTCCATCCTGCAGGAATAAGTAAGATTATTCTTCCTGTCGGCTTATTCCACCTTAGTAATTCAAAAAAAGTACTTAATTTAATTTGTCGATTTTTATTTTGCATATGACCTATTGTATATTTCATAACTTTAAATAATCTTACTAGGATTAAATGATTTCTATTATTTAATAATCAATCTTGGGTATATTTATTAATGGATTAAAGATATCTACATTTTATAAAAAGACATGATAAAGAAACAAGATTTAGGATATTTTCAAGAAAAGCAAATTTTAGTAGCTTCTATAGATATTGGAACAAACTCAACACATCTCTTGGTAGCAGAAATTAATCTAGAATTAAAATCATTTTCAATAAAATTCACTGATAAATCAACCACTCGTCTTGGAGAAAGAGATGAGGAAGGTAAACTTACTGAAGAATCAATCCAAAGAGCATTAGTTACTCTTAATCGATTTAAGGAATATTGTAAAAGTAATGGAGTAAAAAAAATAGTAACAGCAGCAACAAGTGCAGTTAGGGAAGCCCCAAATGGTCAAGATTTTATTAGAAGAGTTTTTGATGAAACTGATATTCAAATAGAAATGATAAGTGGTTCTGAGGAGGCCAGATTAATTTACCTTGGTGTTCTTTCAGGCATGTCTTTTGAAGATCAGTCTTTTGTAATCATAGATATTGGAGGAGGATCTACAGAATTAATACTCGCAGATAAAAGAGATGCTATAGCTCTTACCAGTTCGAGAATTGGAGCAGTAAGACTTAAAAATGATTTTTTAAATAAAGAGTCTATAAGTTCAGAAAGATCGAGTTTTTTAACAACTTTTATTAAAGGATCTTTAGAACCATCTGTTCGAAAAATAAAGAGTAGATCTAAGGGAGATAAGCCTTTATCTATGATTGCAACCAGTGGTACTGCATCCTCATTAGCAAATTTGATTTCAGATGATTTGGGAGAATCTAAACAAAAGTTGCATGGTTATAAGTTTAAAAGAGAAAATTTACAAAATTTATTGGAAAAACTTATTAAATTGCCAGTTTCGGAAATCAAGAAAATACCTTCATTAAGTGAGAGAAGAGCAGAAATAATTATTCCAGGAGCATTGATATTAAACACTGCAATGGAGATGTTGAACTTTAATGAATTAATAATAAGTGAGAGAGCGCTTAGAGAGGGTTTGGTTGTAGATTGGATGCTTCGTAAAGGGATAATAAAAAACGAGTTAAATATTCAAAGCAATATTAGAAAAACAACTATAGTTCATCAGGCCAGAAAGTTTAGAGTAGATAATACAAGAGCTGAGAAAGTTATTGATATTGCCTTTCAAATCTATGATCAGACTAAAAATATCTTTCATAGCGATAATGATCCTAAAGCTAAAGAACTTCTTTGGGCAGCTTCTAATCTTTATAATTGTGGGAAATATGTGAATGTTGGTTCATATCACAAACACTCTTGGTACTTAATAAAAAATTGTGAGTTGTTGGGATATTCTGAAGCAGAAACAAATATTATTGCTTCAATTGCTAGGTATCATAGAAAGACTCTACCAAAGAAAAGACATGAGTCTTGGCAAAATTTAATATCCAAAGAAGATAAAACATTAGTTCTTGAAATGTCATTAATCTTGAGACTAGCAGCATCTCTTGATCAAAGACCTGACAAGGTGATCTCCTCAGTTCAAATAAAATTGCAGGAAAATATTCTTATATTTGAACTTTTACCATTAAATAGAAGTCATGATCTTCTTCTTGAAAAATGGAACTTAGGATTATGCAGTAATGTAATAAAAGAACTAAAGAATTTGGATTTAAAAGTTATTTAGTTTTTTTAATAAGTTCTTGTTTTGGAGTTTGATTCTGAGAAGAGTCTGAAAATAAATTGAAAATTAATGACGATGCGATTAGTCCTAGAAAGCCTGAAATAAAAATAAATATCCAGAACCCTAATTGACTTAGATCCCTAGATTGTCTGGTTTTATTAGTTTTTTTAGCAACTTCTTCAACTATTTCTTCTATTTTTATCTCTTCCCTCTCTGTCTTGAATTCATTCATTATAAATTCTGTATCAAGTTTAAGCTTCTGCGAAATTCTACGAACCATTGCTTTAATAAATACTTTTTCAGGCAGCACTTCTTCATTGCCTTCTTCAATGGCTTTAAGTTGGTGAGATCCTATTTTTAAATCTGAAGCCAATTCTTCAACAGATTGATCTCTACTTAACCTAGCCTCTTTAATGAAATTTCCGATTCTTTTTAAAGAGGAATCTCCTCCTTTATTGTCGATTTCTGAAACAGAATTTATTTCTTTCAAAGCAAGTAAATTTTTACTAATTATAGTAATTAATTTTTTTCTAACAACTTAAAGATTATTTATTCCTAAATAGATGTCTATAAGATGGATTATAAAGATTAGATCTTTTTTGAGAATTACTAATTGCTGGGCTAATTATATAAATGGTTGTTCTAATTAGTCTTTTCTCAATAGAAAATTTTTCCATATCTTTTAATTCTATTAATGATGTCCAACCATCATCCCAAGATACTCTGAATCCAACAATTACTTTAGTTTCTGGAGGGTAGAACTCTAGTAGAGTTTCTTGAGACCTTTTCACATGCCTAGCACTTAGATAAAGACATATAGAGGAATTATGTTTCGCAAGATCTTTCAGAGATTCTTTTTCGGGCATCCCTGTTCGCCCTCCTGCTCTAGTTAAAATTATTGTTTGAGTTACGTCAGGGATGGTTAACTCAGCTTCATGATATGCTGCAGCAACTTGAAAGGCACTTACTCCAGGAACAACCTCGGTTTCAATTTTTTCGTTTTTTAAAATTTCGATTTGCTCCCTAATTGCTCCATAAAGGCAAGGGTCCCCATCATGCAACCTTACAACAGTTTTCCCTGCTTGAAATTTTTCTTTCATAATTGAGGTGATTTGCTCTAAGTTGAGCGAACTTGTTTTAATTTTTTCAGAACCTTCCTTAGCAAAATCTAAAATCTTTTCAGGAATTAGAGAATCAGTCCAAATAATGACATCTGCAATTTTTATCTTTTTTAATGCTTTTAAAGTTAATAATTCTGGATCGCCTGGACCAACACCAATAAAGGATATTTTATTATCCATTCTTTCTATTTTTCCCACTATATGTTCTCAATCTTAAAAAAAATATTCCAATTAATCCAGAAGAAAATAGAAAAATACTAATGAATTGAGCCATTCTTATACCGCCATCACAGAAAGGTGGAAGTCCACCAAAGCATAGTGGGTCAGTTCTTAAACCTTCAATCCAAAATCTTCCAAAGCTATAACTTATTAAATAAATAAAGCTAATAAAGCCAGGCCTGAAAGAATCTGTTTTATTTTGTTTATTAAAGGTAATAATAAGGACGATGAAAATTAAAAGATTCCACAATGACTCATAGAGAAATGTAGGATGAAAAAATTCATAATTCAGAAATTCTAAAGGCCTATTTTGGATAGGGATAAATAATTTCCAAGGCAAATTTGTAGGAACTCCAAATGCTTCGTTATTGAAAAAATTTCCCCACCTTCCTATTGATTGTCCAAGAATAATCGAGGGTATTAATATATCTATAAAAGTTTTAAAATTAATTTTTTTCGATTTACAGAAATAGATAATAGATATTAATCCTCCAATTAGACCTCCATGGATTGCTATGCCTCCTTCCCAAACTGCAAGAAAAGAAGGTATTTGAATAATGTTATTGAATAGTTTAAAAGAAGTAAAAAAGTTCTCTCCGCTATATTGCCTCCACTCAAAAATTACGTAATAAGCTCTAGCTCCAATTATTGAAGAAATTATTAATGATGGAAGTATTTCACTAATGTACTCTGGATTAATATTTCTTGCCTTTGCAAGTTTCTTAGAGATAAATAGGCCTGTTAAAACTGAAACCGAAATAAGGAATCCATACCATCTAATAGTTATAAATCCTAAATTTAAAAAAGTTTCTCCTGGAGATTGTATAAAAGCTTGAAATATAAGCATTTAAAGAAAGTTAGATACCCTCTGCTGCTTGCACTTTTTCTACTTGTTTTTTCTTTAATACTAAAAGTATTTGTGTTAGACCTACACCAATAAAAAATGCAATCAATCCAATTACTCTATAAGGGCTCTGAAGTACAACCTCAGTATCTAATTGCCCAAAGCCTCCAACGTTAGGATCATTAGTAAGCGGGTCACCTGCATTAATTTTGTCTAGTGCTTTTACTATAAGTTGAGGACCAACAGGTACTGCTTCGGTAGTTATCTCACCATTCTCGTTTTCTATATTGACCTTATAGCTACCATCTTCAATGGTTTCTATTGAATTTATAATTCCTGAGGTGGAAGAAGTAAAAACTACATTATTGCTTTTGTCTCCAGTTGGGTATACCTGACCTCTACCTCTATTGCCTCCGATATGTAATGAGTATTTTCCATAGTGATATTCTTTATTAGTTGATGGATCAGGGGAAAGTATAGGGAAAACGATTTCCTTATTTGTGTCGCCAGGTAAAGGTCCCACAATGATAATATTATCTTTCTCTTCACTGTAATTAGTGAAATATACCCCATCTGTCTCCTCTTTGATTTCTTCTGTCCATCTTTCTTGTGGAGCAAGTTTAAAGCCATCAGGCAGCATTACAACTGCACCAACTTGTAATGGGACTTCAGAACCATCAGCCCCGATCTCTTTTAATTCGTTTTTGTAGGGTATTTTAACTACAGCTTTGAAAACACTATCTGCTCCAACGGATTGAGGAACTTCTGCAATTGTGGGCATCTGAGCTAGATGACAATTTGCACAGACTATCTTGCCTGTGGCTTCTCTTGGGGATTCGTAGTTTTGCTGAGCCCAAAATGGATAAGCAAAAGCGATCTTTGGATAAAATAAAATGTTCGAAATGAAAAGTAGAGTACAGATAAATAAACTTGTTTTTTTCATGATTTGATTTTTAAGACTTTTCATTTTTTTTATGCCCACCATGGATTTTCATTAGTTCTAAAGTCAGTTTCTGACCATTGTTTGACGAGTACAGCATCATCTTCAATATCAACATGAGCTAGAGCTAAAGATAAAGGAGCAGGACCTCTTACTACCTTCCCATTTGTATCGTACTGACTGCCATGACAAGGACATATAAATTTATTAGCACCACTATCCCATGGGACAACGCAACCTAAATGAGTACAAATTGCATTTAAACCAAATTCTCCTATCTCCCCACCCTCATTAACTATTAAATAAGTTGGATCTCCCTTTAGACCCTGCACTAGACTTCTGTCTCCTGCTTGATGGGCAGCTAACCATCCTGTCTTAGTTACTGGATTCCCTAATTCATCCTTAGCAGAAGTTCCACCGCCACCACCACCTGCTCTTAAAGGCATGAAATAATTAGCTACTGGATAAAGAGCTCCTAACGCCACACCAGTTGCAGTACCAAAAGTAAGAAGATTCATAAATTGCCTTCGACCCATTGAAGGGACATCATTGGAACTTAATTGAGTCATTCGCTACTTTGTTCTGTTATTTATTAATTATTATGGAGCAAATTGTTCAATTTCTGTTGCAAATAGATAGGACTTTTAATAATTTAAAGTAAAAGTTTAGGAAGTCTTAATTAATTGATTTAAATGAATCCATTGCAAGTAGATGAAGTTATCCATTATTTGATTCATCGCTGGGGGAAAAAATATG
Organism: Prochlorococcus sp. AG-347-M15; assembly: GCA_003281185.1. Taxonomy (GTDB): domain Bacteria; phylum Cyanobacteriota; class Cyanobacteriia; order PCC-6307; family Cyanobiaceae; genus Prochlorococcus_A. Next base: position 37,862 of record QCCS01000002.1, on the reverse strand, counting down.
ATTTTAGACTTTTTAGAAGAGGAAAATTTTTGTATTTTCAAATGATGTGGGGATTTCTTGGACAGGAATCATTTCCTTTAAGTGAAGATGAATATAAAAATTCGTTAGCTGATAAAATCGAGATTTTAAATAGATGTGGATATTCAGAAGAAGTAAGGGAATGGCTAAAGAAGGTTAATTCTAGGCCAAGGTTAGGTAGAGCTGTCAGCTTGCAATTAAATCTTAATGAGAAGATGAAAGAGTTTTTGACTTAAGATTTTCTGATAAGTAAGTTAATCCAGTACCCACAAAAAATAAAAAAACAATAGAAATAGATAATAATGACATAGTCAATGGGTCTGTCGAAGGTGTAATTACTGCAGATAAGATTGCCGAGGAGATTACAACTATCTTCCAATTCGAAATCATTTTTTCTGTTGTAATTATTCCAAGAGAACCAAGAATAAATTGTAACACTGGCAATTGAAAAGCTATTGCAGTGCTAGACATTAATAAGAGAACAAAATCAAAATATCTTTCTATAGACCAAGTTGGTTCAACAATATCAGCGCCGAAAGTAATGAAGAAATTTATTGCTGCAGGGACTAATATCCACCATGAAAAAATTAATCCTAAAAAAAATAGAAGACCTGAACCAAAAACTGCGGGCAAGATAAGACTTTTTTCTTGTTTTGTTAAACCAGGAGAAATGAATAATATTATTTGATAAAAAATATAAGGCATAGAAACTATCAATCCGCTGTAACCTGCAACTTTAATAGCCACAAATAAAAACTCTCCTGGAGCAAGTTGTAGTAAATGAATATCACCAGCTGGGATTTCTAAAAAAGATATTAATGGCTTGATAATAAGAAAACTAAAGAATATTGAAATAAGTATTGCGTAAATAGAGTTTAGTATTCTTTGACGAAGCTCCTCTAAATGATCACTAAAAGTCATCGAATCTGATAATTTACTTTCACTTTGATCAGTACCTCTCATTATTATTTAATAAAGATTATGTAAGAAAAAGATTTTAAATTACTATTATCAAAGTCCAATTAATTTATTCTCGATAAATTTAATTATTTACTTAATTTAGGATTAGTTGGATCTGGCAATAAGAAAGGAGGAGCATCATTTAGAGATGATTCACCATAAGTTTCGTATTCTCTATATCCACCCATTTTCCCATTTGTTTTCATTAAAGCGCTTACAAAGGCAAGTAATAAGAAAACAGTAGGAGCTCCAATTATTAATGCAGCACCAAATAGATATCCAACAATAAATTCTGGAAAACTATGATTTCCTAAAAATTCATGAGTGCCTAAAAGAAAATCAAACATTTAAATTTAAAAATTTTTTTTATTATAAACTAAATTATTGTTTTAAGATTTTTTTTAATATAATCTTCTCCTCTTGTAGGATTTCCCCAAATAATTTCTCCGTTTTTAAAAGAAACGCAACCCGGTCCTCCTTTTTTTATTTTTTGCAAATCTTTGATCTTTACTAAATTAATTGGTACTTTAATGTTTCTTTTTGCCTTACTAAATAAAGCAGCTAAATCTGCAGCTATTTGAAGGTCTTGTTCAGATGCTGCCTTAGATGAAGACTTTAAAACTACATGACTACCAGGTGATTCCTGTGCATGAAACCATAGATCACCTTTTTTTGAAAATTTAAAGCTTATTAAATCATTTTGCCTCATATTTCTCCCAACTTGAAGTTTCAATCCTGTGGGAGTGTCAACTTGAATTGGTGAAGATTGTATCTCAGATATACTTTTCTTATCTTCTTTTTGCCTTTTGATATTAATATTAAACTCATTACATATTTCTTCCATAATTTCTTCAAGTAGTTTGATTCTCATAAAAAGTTTTTCGTTATTTAGAGAATTTAGATTTTCAAGAAGTGTAGTGAATTCATCTAATCTTTCTAGATTTGTTTCGTAAATATTTAATCTTTCTTTTATCAAGTCTCTAGATCTCTTGAGTTTTTTTGACTTTTTATATAGTTTTTGTCCTTTAATAATATCTTTTTTTTTAATTTCATTTGAACTGAATATGCTGTCAGCTTTTTCTTTATATGCTTCGTAGTTTTCTGATTTTGTCAGAAGATCATATTGAATATTTAAATTCTTTTTCTCAGTATTGGTCTGTTTAAAAATTATCCCTTCAATTTTCTTTTCTAATAATTCAAGTTTTTTTTGCTTCAGATGAAAATCATAATAATTCTCTAAACCGGTGCATAAATCTATTTGATTTTCGCATTTGATTTCTTTATCGAAAAACCAAACGCAATAAAAATCTTTATTAAATATAGAAAAGCTGAAGTTATTGTTTTTAAACCTATTTATCCAAATCTTCCATTTTTTAAATATCTCTTTTAAGTCTGAATCGCTAATGAAATCAATATTTTTTTCCATTATTTCCGAATCGCCAGTTTTGGTAACAAACTCTAATTGTTTTGTGAGGATAGGGCTGACTCCTTGATAGGTATTTATTAAACAGTATTTCAAAGACTCAGGTACTATTGAAATTGAGTCTTTCCATGATTGAAACGACTCATCTTCTTGAGGTTGTTTTTTGATATTGACTGGAGGGCCAGAATAAATTGATCCTGTTGAAATTGTTCTAAAACTAGATTGACTTGATTTAATTTGTTTACCAACTGCAATTATTTTATGTTTATTATCCAAATAAAAAATATTACTATGTTTTCCCATTAACTCAAAAATTAAATACTTACTAATTTCATCTCCAGGTTTTTTTGCAAAACCAAATTTTATAACTCTCTCGAATTCATCTTGATCAATCGAAATTAAAGCCATATACTTTAATCCGTATCTTAATTGTTTAGAAAGTGTGCTTTCTCTCCCAATTTTTTCTGGCTTACTTATCTTTAGTATTCTAGGCGAGTCTCCATTCCATGAAACTTCTAACCATGTTTGAGAATTAACTCCCCTGAAACATAATTGAATTGTATAGGGATCTGGTTGTTGGGCAGTTTCAAACTTTGTAGGTAAAATGTTCTTTGTTAAATAATGCAATACAGATTTAATAGATGTAATATCCATTATCTGTGGAACACCTTTTTGCATTATTCCTTTTTAGTTCACAAGATGTTTATCTTACAGTAAAAAATTTAATATGAAAAATCAAAAAAAACTCATTATCCTTACTGGACCCAGCGGAGTTGGTAAAGGAACAGTTGTTAAAGAAATAATAGGTAAAGAAAAAAATTTTTGGCTTTCAATATCTGCTACTACTAGAGAACCTAGAGAGGGAGAGAAGGATGGTGAAAATTACTACTTTTTAAATCAAGAAAAGTTTAAAGAAATGATTGAACAAAATCTTTTCCTTGAATGGGCTCAATTCGCAGGGAACTACTATGGAACGCCTTTGTCTTCTGTTAATGAGAAAATAAAAAAGGGATTTACTGTACTACTTGAGATTGAAGTAGAGGGTGCAAGGCAAATAAAAAATAAGTTCCCTAATTCACTTTCAATATTTTTACTTCCTCCGGATAAAGAAGAGTTAGAGAGAAGAATAAGAAATAGAGGTACAGAAAAAGAAGAGGCAATTAAAAAAAGACTCACAAGGGCTAATTATGAGATTTCAGTATCAAATCAATTTGATTTTGCATTAACAAATCACAATGTTGATGAAACAGCAAAAAAAATAATCAAGTTAATAAAAACTTGATTATTTTCTCTTTATCAGCTCATTGGATGGAATAATAAATCTGGGAAAAACCTATTAAATTCAATAATTATTCCAGCTGTAAGGCTTAACCATATTGCTGCTACCACTGGCGCAGATCTGACAAATTTTGTGTTTAGAATTTTGAACATTTGTTTAATGAAAGTTTTTAAAGATGTTTAGCGGGGACCATTAAGTGTAATGTTGTTATCTTTCTCTCTTAAGTCCCCATTTCTACCTTGTTTATTAGCAAGAAGTGGCCATTGTGCTCCTTTTACAAGACATTTTCTGGCTAAGTCTAGATCAATAATTATCTCAAGATCTGCTGGATTCTTAGTCTTTTTTGATTCAATAAGATACTCTCTTCCAGACCAACCTATAATTCCAGCAATATAGATGAACAATACTCCTGGAATAAGTAAATCTCCTTCATGACCTCTATTTAAAAGTGCCCCCCATGGCTCTAGAGGAGGTCCAATTATTAAATGTGGAAGACCATCATCTCCGCATGATGCTTTTCCGTATCTTTCAAATCTTGCGATGTCTTTTTGAGTAGTTGCAGAATTTGCTCTCTCGATGAATTTAGGATTTTCAGAGCATTTTGTGAGGGCTGAAGCTGTATATTCTGTGCTAGCTCTATCTGCGTTTAAGGCAGGTCCATTAGCAGCTAGAGCAATTGGAGTAATTCCGAGGAACAGAAAAACTGAGGTTATGATTGAAAAAAAGAATTTCATAAGTTGCAATCTTTAATTCCCTATAGTGTGTTAAGTAAGAAATTAATATTAAAATAGAACAAGTTGTATCAAATATGCGCAAAGTTTTAGCTATTGAAACAAGTTGTGATGAGACCTCTGTCTCAATAGTTTCTAATATTGGCGATACCTTCACAATACATTCAAATATAATTGCCTCTCAAATTGAAGATCATTCAAAATGGGGAGGAGTAGTTCCTGAACTTGCAGCAAGAAAGCACTTAGAGTTATTACCCTTTGTTTTAGAAAAGGCTCTCACAGAATCGAAAATCAAAATTAAGGATATTGATTATATAGCATCAACTGTAGCTCCAGGATTAGTTGGGTGTTTACGCGTTGGTTCTATAACTGCAAGATCACTTTGCATGTTACATTCAAAACCATTTTTGGGAATTCATCATTTAGAGGGGCATTTATCTTCAATTCTATTTTCAGAAAACTATCCAAAGAGATCTTTTCTTACATTACTAGTTAGCGGAGGGCATACTGAATTGATAATGGTTGATGATAGAAGGGGAATGCAAAGACTTGGGAAAAGTTTTGATGATGCTGCTGGAGAAGCTTTTGATAAAGTTGCCAGATTATTAGGCCTTAGTTATCCAGGAGGACCGGCAATTGAAAAGATTGCTAAAAATGGGGACCCAATGAAATTTAATTTACCAAAATGTAGGATTTCAGATAAAAAAGGCGGATTTCTTAAATATGATTTCTCCTTTAGTGGTCTAAAAACTGCTGTATTGAGGTTAGTTGAAAAAATTAATTTAGATGGGAAGAACGTTCCTATTTCTGATATTGCAGCAAGTTTTGAGAGAGTAGTGGCAGAGGTCTTAGTAGAGAGAACCATAAAATGTGCAGAAGATCATAGCTTGGATAGTGTTGTTGTAGTTGGAGGCGTGGCTGCAAATAATACATTAAGAAAAATGATGATTAGTGAAGCCAGCAAAAAATCTATTAAAGTTCATTTAGCTCCCCTTAATCTTTGCACAGATAATGCAGCGATGATTGGAGCTGCGGCTTTGTTCAGAATCAAATTCAAGGATCATTTAAGTTCCCTTAAATTAGGTGTCTCAGGAAGACTATCAATTGAACAAGCAAATACACTTTATGAAGAAAATCCTCCTTTCTAAATCCAATGAACAAAGAACCTGAAATTGAGATTAAAGATACAACAAACTTAGTTGATAAAAAGGAACTAAATTTATGGAAAAGAGGTTTTACTCCTCAAGCTGAAATATGGAACGGAAGAATGGCAACTGTTGGTATAGGTTTAATTTTTATTATTATTGCTTTATTAACAAAATTTTCTTAATAGACATTAAATTAATTTGATTTAAAAGTGATTTTGAGAGATTTTGAGAGATTTTGAGAGATTTAATAAAATACAGTTTATTGAGCTGATTAATTAAATTAAAAAGTATTGTTTTTAATGGACTTGCGATAAGATTATTGATTTAATCAAAATAATAAATATTTTTTTATTTATAAATTTATATGACGCCTGAAAGGCTTGGATTACTTTGGGGTATAACTGTATTCGCAGGAGCTTGTGCTCGATTATTTTCTTCTTTTACAGGATTCCCTAGTGTTGTTATTTTATTACTTTCTGGATTATTCATAGGAAGATCAGGTTTAGGTCTTGTTGAGCCTTTAGATCTTGGACCAGGACTTGAAACTATCGTAGGGCTTTTAGTCTGCTTGGTCCTATTTGAAGGAGGATTAAATTTAAAACTGCCTGAAGGGAATATAAGAAATACTGTTTTGAAAATTTCATTGGTAAGACTTTTTATTTCATTATCATCTGGAATCTTTATTGCTCATTGGCTTGCAGGTCTTTCATGGCAAGTTGCAGGAATATATAGTGCCATTGTTCTTGCGACTGGACCAACGGTTGTATCCCCATTAGTAGAACAAATAAAATTAGCTTCCCCTCTTTCGGAAGTTTTAAAAGCTGAAGGCTTGTTACTTGAACCAATTGGTGCAGTGCTAGCATTGTTACTACTAGAACTAACTTTAGGGGACCTACGCGGGATTAACGATGTATTTATTGCTTTAATGCAAAGATTAGGGGGAGGAGTTTTAATAGGATTAAGTGCAGGATGGTTGCTATCAGAAATTTTAAAGAAAATAAAAAATGAAGCCTCATTTGGATTAGAGCTTCAAGTTACTCTTGGATTTATTTTTCTTGTGTATGGTATTAGTGAATATTTTTTGCCAGAATCAGGTTTACCTGCTTCAGTCGCGGCAGGTTTTATTGTGGGCAAAAGAGAAGTAATAGATAAGGAAAGATTGGATAATTTGATAGGTGAATTAGCTCAATTAGCGATTACAGTTCTTTTCCCTCTTTTGGCAGCTGATGTTTCTTGGGGTGAATTAAGTCCTCTAGGTTGGGGAGGGGTTATTTGCGTTTTTATGTTGATGGTAATTGTTCGTCCTATCTCAATTTGGATAGCAACAATGGGAAAAGAATTAGACTTAAAAGAAAAAGTGTTTTTAGCCTGGTTGGCCCCAAGAGGTATTGTTACTGCAGCAGTTGCCTCTCTTTTTTCTATCCGTTTAGAACAAGCTGGTATTCTTGGCGCTGGACGTCTTCAAGGTTTAGTATTTCTTACTATATTAATGACAGTAGGAATCCAAGGTCTTACAGCTAAACCTTTGGCGAATCAGCTTGAATTAGACCAGAAAAATATTTAGATTCATGGAAGACATCTTTTAATTCTTGAAATATCACTTTTACTCTCAGAGAAAAGTTCCCAACTTTGAATTAAATCTGGCCCACTGAGAGAACCAAAAAAGGCAACTCTTAATGATTTCATTAATATCGCTTTTTTAATATTATGATTTTTCGAGATATCATTTATTATTTCTTTAGCCTTTTCTTTGTTTAATTTTAAGGCATCTTGCTTAATTAAATAATTTAAGATTAGTTTTAGAGATAATTTACTGACTTCGTTTTTGAGAAAATCCTTACCCTCCTCATGAATTGAAGGCAATAAAAAAAATGGTTTTGACTGATCAATGGCGTCTTTTAAAAGAGTCATTGAATCCTTAATCAAATTCGTTAGTTTAATAGCCCATTCTTGAGATGGTGGTTCCCAACTCATATTATCCCAGTATTCCTTTATGATCTCACTTAACTTTACTGATTCCATATTTTTTATGTATTGAGAATTAATCCAGTTAAGTTTTTCCCAACTGAATTTAGCGCCAGCTTTATTTATATCTGATAAGTCAAAAATTTTAGATATCTCATCAAGTGAAAGTATTTCACTCTCGGCGGATTTTGGAGACCAACCAAGAAAGGCCATATAGTTTGCTAATGCCTCAGGTAAATATCCCATATCTCTAAATTCGTCTATTGAAGTAACGCAATCTCTCTTGGATAATTTTTTCCCTTCGCTATTTAGTATTAATGGCGTATGAGAAAAAGTTGGTAGTTTGAAATCTAACGCTTGATAAAGCAATATTTGTTTCGCAGTATTGGAGATATGGTCTTCACCCCTTATTACATGGGTAATTTTCATGAAATTATCATCAACTACAACTGCAAGATTATACAAAGGTTCTCCAATCTCATATCCTATAGCCCTTCTAGATAAAACTAAATCACCACCCAAGTCCTTCCCTTGCCATGTTATTTCACCTCTTACCTGATCTAACCATTTAATTTGTTCTTTTTCATCAATTTTAAACCTTATTACTGAAGTCCTTCCTTGGGATATGAATTTTTCTATTTCGTCTTTTGAAAGATTCCTGTGCCTATTATCATGTTTTGGCGGTAAACCCTTCTTTTTTTGTTCTTCTCTTAATTCAGAAATTTCATCTTCTGTAGTAAAGCATCTATATGCAGCCCCAGATTCCAAGAGCTTTTTTATGAATTTCTTGTGAGTTAAAATTCGGTCACTTTGCTTTACTGGTTCTTCATCCCAATTAAGCCCAAGCCATGTTAATCCCTCTAGTATATTTTTTGTGTATTCAGATTTAGATCTAAGAAAATCTGTATCTTCTATTCTAATGAGGAACTTCCCTTGTATTTTTTGTGCATACAACCAATTGAATAATGCTGTTCTAGCTGTTCCAATATGAAATAAGCCCGTTGGACTTGGAGCTAATCTTAAACGTTTTTCCAAATTAAAAAAAAAAAACGGGACCGACGGGATTCGAACCCGCAACTTCCGCCGTGACAGGGCGGTGCTCTAACCAGTTGAACTACGGTCCCAGGGTTTTGTTCTAAAGTTAATTAGAACGTCATTCTTAAAATTATCAGATCATAATACTTTATTAATGTTGTTGTAATAAAAAAAATTTATTAATTTGAGGATTTAAAGAAATTGTTAGTTTAAGAACTGTCTTATTTATGAAAAACTATTTATTTTTGAGGTCTAAAGCCAGCAGGTTCTATTAACCTAACTTGGTTACCTCTGGCTGTAAATTCTCTTCCTTGGTCACTTTGTACGACAACTCTGCCACCAGACTTAACTCTGATAACTCTTGCACGAACCCATCCTAAAGCTGCTGATTCAAGGACCTTAACTACGTCCCCAGGTTGAAGATCTAACTCCATTTTATGAAAAAAATGATTTACATAATGTTGATCAAACGCGTCGTGGAGGACTTGAACCCCCGACATCAGGTTTTGGAGACCTGCGTTCTACCAACTGAACTAACGACGCATTTAAATGATTATAAGCGTCTTTGTGAACAATAAGTTGATTAGTTTACAACTTTATCGATCAAAGCGTTGTTTAACGCGAGTAGCTTTTCCTACTCTATCTCTTAGATAGAATAACTTAGCTCTTCTTACTTTACCTCTGCGTTCGACTTTTAGAGAGGCAACTTGTGGACTATGTAGCATAAATACTCTTTCCACACCTATGCCTTGGAAAATTCTTCTAACTGTAATTGTCTGGTGAAGACCTCCATGTCTTTTTGCTATAACAACACCTTCGTAAGGTTGGACTCTTTCTTTGTTACCTTCTGTAATTTTCACTCCAACTTTAACGGTGTCCCCAACATAAATTTCAGGTAATTCTTTTTTTAATTGTTTATTCTCAAATTCCTGAATAAGATTCGAAACACTTACATTTTGTGTATTTTCAGAAACCAAACTTTTTACTTCTTTTTCATCTGCCACATCAATTGATCCGTCAGTTTTAATACTGGTTTCTAATTCATTTTCTTTTTGCTCTTTAGTCATTTTGGTCCATATTGTCCTACAAGTTTTATATCTTAACCTTTTGACTCGCCTTTAGTAACCTTTTTAGTAAATGAAATTGTTTTTGAAAACATTTGGAATCCTGTTATGAGCATCCATAAAACCCCTATGGAATTCAATAATACATATATTAGTTCTCCATTATTTCCTAGCCATTCGCCTTCATGTAGGGACATTAACCAATGCACTTGATCTCTTGAGTAACCTAATAAATCTTTAGAAACCCTATAGAGAAGCCCTGTAATTGAAGACATAAATAATGGAAGAACAACCCAAGGCGCCAAAGCTTTGTGAAATTTCCTAGAATTAGATAAAAATTTCATTCCTGTTTCCAATTGTTATTGATAGATTTAAGATAGCCAAGATTATTATGGCTATTTTGATGATATTTACCTATTACTATTATTTATTCCAATGAGACATTTTGCAGATCTTTTATTAAATAAAAATAATTCAAAAACTAATGATCAAGTTCCCTTTATACAGAGAAGAAGAGGGATCGAAATTAAGTCTGCACGTGAAATAAATTTGATGAAAAAATCTAGCAGGATAGTTGCAACAGTTTTGAGGGAAATAAATGATTTAATTAAGCCTGGAATGAGCACAAAAGATTTAGATGATTTTGCAGAGAAGAGGATCAAAAGTTTTGGAGCTGTACCAAGCTTTAAGGGCTACCATGGTTTCCCTTCTAGCATTTGCGCTAGCATTAATAATGAAGTTGTCCATGGGATACCAAACAAAAATAAAATAATTAAAAATGGTGACTTAGTTAAAATTGATACAGGAGCATATTTAGATGGCTTCCACGGAGACAGTTGCATATCAATTTGTGTAGGAGAAGTTAGTTCAAAGACCCAAAAACTTAGTGATGTAGCTTATGAAGCATTGTATGCTGGGCTTTCTAAAATTAAAGCAGGGAACACACTTTTTGAAATCGCTGGAGAAATCGAAGATATTGTTATAAAAAATGGCTTTAGTGTCGTTGAAGATTACACAGGCCATGGAGTTGGAAGAAATCTTCATGAAGAACCATCAGTATTTAATTTTCGGACTAAAGAATTACCCAACGTCGTCCTACGTGAAGGGATGACATTAGCTGTTGAACCTATCGTTAATGAGGGAACTAAATTTTGTAAAACATTAAATGATAGATGGACCGTGATAACAAAAGATGGAAAATTATCGGCGCAATGGGAACATACAATAGTTGTTTTGAAAGATGGTATTGAAATATTGACAGATAGAAATTTTTAGAAACTATTATTTGTATTTATAAATAATTTGGCAATATAAAAAGTTTAAAAATTCTTTTAATGGGAAAAGTAGATAGCTTAGAGGGTTAGGACTTATTATTACTAAGTATCTTTTTGAATTGGCTAAATCAAAAATCTTTCTAGATACAAATTGGGGACTCATTATTCCGATAGGGTTTAGTTTTGATTTGAAAGGCCCTAAGATGATTTTTTTAATAATAAATTTTCTTTTAGAATCTTTGTCAAGAAGATTTTTTTTAAAAGAAACTAATTGACCTATAAGAGATTTACTTATCTCATATGAAGGATTAAGGGCTGGCAATATTTCTGCTTCAGATGTATTTATCCAAATTTCTTTTTTTATAAATGACTGATTATTTTGGGCGATATCTTCAAATAAATTTAAAAATTTGAATTTGCTTAATGCATTTATTTCTATTGAATTTTCAAAATTGCTGTTTTCTCGACTTAAGTTATAAATTCCATGATTCAAAATTAAAATGTCTATTTTCTTTAAATGCTTTTTTAATCTCGATTCCTTACCACATTCCCACTTAATCCATTCATTAGGTGATTCGTGATTTAATTCAGAATCAGTTTTACTATGAGTAAATCCAATTACTTTATATCCTTTCTGCCGAAACAACTTTGTTAGTTCTTTTCCTAAAGAGCCTGAAGCTCCAGTAATCCCTACCGTCTTTCCATTTTTCATTTTATTTGCTTGTGATGACATAACAATTAACTAAAATAAATTTACCTAAAATTATTTATTTATTTGATTAAAACTCATAAATAAATATTTGTTTAGTTCTAAAAAAATATTATCTTTAACCTATTGATATATTTTATTAATTATGAGCGATATATTATTAATTGGGTCATGTGAGCCATTTAGTGGTAAGTCTGCATTGGTTCTTGGTATAGCAAAAAGAATCTTACAAGAGAAAAAAAAAGTACGTATTGGTAAACCTCTGGCAACATGTACAGAACTTACAAATCTACCTTCAATTTCTTATGAAGGATTAATTGATGATGATGTAAAATTTATTGGATCCACCTTGAATATTGGAGAGCAGTATTTAATTTCTTCAGTAGGGTTATTGGATAATATATCAGCTGAAAAAAGAATTTTTAATAAAGACCTACTCCCTGGAAAAGGTTTTGATCAAATTGAGGAATTGGTTAATGACGATTTTGAAGGTTTAAATATCCTTGAAGCAGCTGGAAGCCTCTACGAAGGAATGATTTATGGTTTGAGTCTTCCACAGTTAGCTGAGAGTTTAGATGCAAAAGTTTTAATTGTTAATTTATGGGAAGATTGTAAAAGCGTAGATGCGCTTCTTGATGCGAAAAAACAATTAGGAGAGCATTTTGCCGGAGTAGTATTGAATGCAGTTTTGCCTCAAGAAGTTGAAAAAATCAAAAAAGAAATAATACCTTCTCTAACAGCCATGAATATTGAAGTATTTGGGGTGCTGCCAAAATCACCACTTCTTAGAAGTGTCACTGTCGGTGAACTTATAAGAAGATTAGATGCCCAAGTAATTTGTTGTTCTGAAAAAGATCAATTACTTGTTGAGACATTAAGTATTGGTGCAATGGGCGTCAACTCTGCAATGGAATTTTTTAGAAGAAGACGAAACATGGCTGTTGTCACAGGAGCTGACAGAACTGATATCCAACTTGCGGCTTTGGAAGCTTCAACTCAATGCCTTATTTTGACTGGTTTGGGAGAACCTTTGTCACAATTAATTCATAGAGCGGAGGAATTGGAGGTGCCAATTTTAAAAGTTGAATTAGACACTCTCGCTACAGTAGAAATTATTGAACAAGCTTTTGGACATGTCAGAATACATGAATCAATTAAAGCTTCTTATGCTATCCAATTAGTTCAGGAACATGTAAATCTTACGAGAATTTTTGAAAAGATAGATTTCCCCTGCAATTTTTCAGATAAATGCTAATTATTAATATAGGAACATTTTTATTTTGAGTCGCTCTTTAGATCTACCAGCAACCGAAGGCGTTGATGCCCTAGCTCAAGAACTCGCAAAACTCCAAGATAATGGGAAAAGGAGGATAGCTTTTTTGGGCAGTAGACATGTACCAGTTGTCGATATCCACTTAATTGAGTTGATAGCAAGGTCTTTGGCAGAGGAGGGCCATAATATTCTTACATCTGGATCTCAAGGGGTAAATGCCGCGGTTATTCGTGCTGTATTAGATATAAATCCATCATTATTAACTGTTTTATTACCACAAAGTCTAGATAGACAAATACCCGAAATCAAAGAGCAACTTGAAAAGGTTATGCATTTGGTTGAAAAAAGTGAAAATGATGAATTGCCTTTACCCCTTGCGAGCAGCCTTTGTAATCAAGAAATTATCAATAGGTGTGATCAGTTAATATGTTTTGCATTTCATGATAGTGAAACCTTACTAAATAGTTGTAGGTGTGCTGAAGAAATGGGTAAATTGGTAAGTTTGTTATTTTTTGATTAAATTAATCCATTTCCCCTCATTTAAATAAGATTTATGCTAATAATGTTTAGCGTTTAATTATTTACGATGGCAGAAAGTTTTTCTTTTGATGTAGTTTCTGATTTTGAAAGACAGGAATTAGTCAACACTTTGGATCAAGTGAAAAGGGAAATTTCTCAGCGCTACGATCTTAAGGGCACAGATACTTTAGTTGATTTAGATAAAGAACATATCCTCATAACTACAAATAGCGAACTAACCCTAAATGCAGTAAATGACATAATTAGACAAAAAGCTACAAAAAGAAACTTATCTTTAAAAATTTTTGATTACGGTCAAATTGAAATAGTTAGTGGGAATAGAGTCAAACAGACAATTCTTCTAAAAAAAGGAATTAAACAAGAAATAGCAAAAAAAATCAGCAAAAATATTAGAGATCAAATAAAAAAGATTAATGTAAGTATCAATGGAGAAATACTTAGGGTATCTAGTAAAAGCAAAAATGATCTTCAATTAGCAATTAAGCTTGTTAGTGAATTGGAAGAGTCCTTGAACATACCTCTAAAAGCTAATAACTTTAGATAAGATTTTGGGTAAGATTACTTCAAAAATATGGCTGATTATCCAGAATCTCTTCTTAAAGACTTGTTTGAAAAAGTAAAAAAATATCCTCGTTTTTCATTGGGAGAAATAGAAAAATTTTGTTGGATGGCAGTTCATGAACATAAGCATGGTGTTTTACCATCTGAATATGACATAAGAGAGATAGATGAGGACCTTTATTTACAACTTTTGCAAGAATTTAAATCCAATATCTAAAAAATAATATTTACATTTTCTTCTACAATTATTAAAAAATTATTTTAATTAAATACCTTATTAATGCACTAATTAGTCTATTTAAATATGATTAATTAAAAGTAAAAATTTAATGTCAACTTCCTTTAAAAATGTCACACCAACAGGTCCTGGTGGCACAGCAACATTATTAATTGTATTGTCTTTTACAGGCTTTCTTTTGCTCACTCAATCTCTGTTTGTCGTTCCTTCTGGACAAGTTGCAGTAGTTACAACTTTAGGAAAAGTTAGTGGCCCCTCTAGAAGAGCTGGTTTAAACTTTAAACTTCCATTTATACAGTCTGTATACCCATTTGATATAAAAACTCAGGTTCAACCAGAAAAATTTGAAACTTTAACTAAAGATCTTCAGGTTATTAGAGCTACAGCCACTGTTAAATATTCAGTAAAACCTAATGAGGCAGGAAGAATCTTTGCAACTATTGCAAGCAGAAATAGCGATGTTTATCAAAAAATTGTTCAGCCATCTTTACTAAAAGCTTTAAAATCAGTTTTTTCTCAATATGAGCTAGAAACAATTGCTACTGAATTCGCAGTAATTTCTGAAAAAGTAGGCGATACTGTTGCTCAAGAATTAAATTCTTTCGATTATGTAGATGTTAAAAGTTTAGATCTTACAGGATTAGAAATTGCTGAGGAATATAGAGCTGCTATTGAACAAAAGCAAATAGCTGGTCAACAATTGCTTAGAGCAAAGACAGAAGTAGAAATTGCTGAGCAAGAAGCTCTTAGATATGAGACATTAAATAGAAGTCTTGACGATCAAGTCCTTTTCAAATTGTTCCTTGACAAATGGGATGGTAGTACGCAAGTTGTTCCTGGCCTACCAGGTTCAGAAGGAGGCAGTCCACCAGTAATAGTAGGTGGAAAAAGATAATTTTTAAAAATTAACCCTTTATTGCATTAAAAGATTGATCAAAAGCCTCAATAGTTTTATCAATTTCTTCTTCGCTGTGAGAGAGTGATGTGAAACCAGCTTCAAAAGGACTTGGTGCTAGATAAATTCCTCTTTGAAGCATCTCTCTATGCAACTTACCAAAAAGTTCAGCATCATTTGTTTTGGCTTCATCAAAGTTCCTAACAGGCCCATCACACAAGAAAAATCCGAACATAGCGCTTACACTACCCCCATTTATAGCTATACCGTTATTTTCTGCAGACTGGATTATTCCTTCAATTAATCTAGAAGTTGTTGAATCTAGTTTCTCGTAAGTACCTTCTTGTTTTAGAAGTTCAAGAGTTTTTATTCCAGCAGTCATTGCAAGTGGGTTTCCGCTCAAAGTTCCTGCTTGGTAGACCGGTCCGGAAGGAGCAACCATTGACATTATTTCCTTTTTACCTCCATAAGCTCCAACAGGTAGACCTCCACCGATTACTTTCCCAAGTGTTGTTAAATCAGGAGTAACCCCGAATTTTTCTTGAGCACCTCCATAACTAATTCTGAATCCGGTCATCACTTCATCAAAAACTAATAAGGATCCATTCTCAGTAGTTAATTCTCTTAATCCTTCCAAAAATCCTGGTTCTGGAGTAATAAATCCGGCATTTCCTACAATAGGCTCAAGAATTACACCTGAAATGGCATCAGGATTTTCAGAAAATAATTTTTTAACTGCTTCAAGATCATTGTAAGGAGCAGTAAGTGTATTTGCAGTTGTTGTTCGTGGAACCCCTGGGGAGTCTGGTAAACCTAAAGTGGCTACACCTGATCCTGCTTTTACTAAAAACATATCTGCATGTCCGTGATAGCAACCATCAAACTTAATAACTTTATCTCTTCCAGTAAATGCTCTCATAAGCCTTAAAACAGCCATGCAGGCTTCGGTTCCGCTATTAACGAATCTAACCATTTCTACAGAAGGGACTGCATCTATTACCATTTCAGCAAGCTTGTTCTCTAAAATACAAGGTGCACCGAAGCTAGTACCTTTCTCAATTGCTTCCTGTAATGCCGTTGTAACTTCGGGGTGGGCATGACCACATATAGCAGGTCCCCAACTTCCTATGTAGTCGATATATCTATTTCCATCAATATCCCAGGCGAAAGGTCCTTTGACTCTATCAAAAACAATTGGCTGACCTCCTACAGACTTGAAAGCTCTTACTGGAGAGCTAACACCTCCGGGCATTAATTCTTGCGCGGCAGAGAAGATTTCTTCTGATTTTGTGCAATTTAATATGTCAGTCACAATTTAACTAAATGATGTTTTGAGAAAAATCTTGTCATGTTCTAAATTAGAAATAAGTAAAAATTTTGTCAATAAGTTTGAATTTCTACATTATGATATTTTTGTTGCGATAGTTAGGATTGTAAATTATTAATTTTTTGGAAAAAATTGTAAAAGTCATTTCCATTCTAGATAACTCTTTATTAATAAGCGTTTTCGGGCATTAAAAAAATCTAATTTATTTTGTTTATATTTCGAAAAAACTTTCTTCATCCTCAAAAAAGTCTTCATTTGTATCGTTCAAGTTTAGATCTATCATTACTGGGGCATGATCACTTGGACGCAAATTCCCTCTAGGTTGGCTGTCTATGACACAACTTTTAAGTTTTGATGACAGTTCTTTGCTGATGTATATATGGTCTATTCTCCAACCTTTATTTAATTCATATGCGTTATTACGGTAATCCCACCAACTCCAATGGCCAGTATTTTTTTCGAAAATCCTGAAACAATCTATTAATCTTTCTTTCAAGACATTATTTAGTGCATTTCTCTCTATTTCAGAAGCCATTATTCCTCCTTCATATTTTTTTGGATCATGAATATCCAAGGATGATGGAGCAACATTAAAATCACCCATGAGACAGATTAATTCTCCTTTTTTTTCTTGCTCATCCAAAAAAGAAGCTAAACTATTTAGCCAACTTATTTTGTATTTGAACTTGTCAGATTCTATTGAGGAGCCATTAGGCACATAGACATTTATGAACTTAATCCCATTAATGTCAGCAGAAATTAATCTTTTTTGATCTTGGAAAATTTCAATATTTTCATCATATTTTGTAGGATGGTGGAACCCTTTCTTAATATTTTCAACTTTAATTTTTGAGATAATTGCAACACCGTTATATGACTTTTGTCCGTAGACTTCAACTGTATATCCTAATGTTTGGAATGGTTCGACTGGAAAACTAGCATCCATGACTTTTGTTTCCTGCAGACACAGAATTTCGGGATTAACTTGTTTAATCCAATCGATTATTTGTGAAAGTCTTGATCTTACAGAGTTAACATTCCAAGTTGCTATTAACAAATTTCTACTATCTTATGTAAAATTAAGTTAGCAAAAATATTTAGTACTAAAGAATTTTGAAATTAAATAAAATGAAAATTTATTTTTGTAAATTTCTTCCTAAGCCTATACCTTCAATAATTTTCTTAATTTCTTTAATTTCATTTAAAGGTAATTTGTTAAATGCTGAGTATTTATTTGATGAATTACAAATTGATAATACAACAAAAGTTAATGAGGATAATTCAGCAATCCCAACTAATCCATTTGAAATTGTGGAAATGATTAGAAGAAATAATATGCTTAATGATGCGACTAATCCCTCTGATGCTATTGACGATGCGTTAGAATCTTTCAATAGTTTGGAAGAAAATTAAGAAATCTAAACACTATATTTTTTAATTTTTAGAATGTTAAAAAATCCTATCCCAAAAGTTACTAATCAACTGCAGTACAGAGCAATTGGCATTGTTAGTGGTAAATTTATTCCTCATGACACCAAGCAAATAAATAGAGGCTTTCTAACTGATAATAAAGGCGAAAAAATTGAAACAGTCATTTTAGGTAAGGCATTATCACTTCTAAAAAAGCATATTGATTTAAAGAAAAATTATTACTGGATAGTTTATCCAAAAAATAAAAATTCTGAAAACTTGCATTTACAGGTGGCAGGTATCTGGGATCCTTACCAACTAAATGATTTTCAAAATGATTCTTCTAAAACTAACTTTTCGAAATTATTAGAAGAATTAGATTTAAAAGATAATTATTTTTCTATTAGAGGAGAATTAGTTTTTGTAAATACTAAAAAAAAAGAAATAGTTATTAAAATTTGTTCTGATTCAAAGTTAAAAAATTTAAAAAACAAAAATTTTAAATTAGTCATAAAAGGAGAGCTTCCCCTTGAACTTTTAAATAGTTTTTTAAGTTTAGATATAAATAGAGATGGAAATGCTTTGAAATTAATCAGTTACGAAGTTATAGAAAAAGATCTTTCTGAAAAAAATTTAATGAAAGGTTGATTTTTATCGCTATTTTTCTAATCAAGAAATCTTAGATTTATGGAAGATGTTTTAATTGAATGTTCTCCTGGCATTTCTGGAGATATGTTGTTGGGAGCTTTTTATGATTTAGGTGTGCCTAGAGAAGTCATTGAACAACCACTTACTGACCTTGGACTAAAGGATTTATATAACCTAGAGTTTAAACAATCAAAAAGTTGTTCAATACGAGGGATAAAGTCAAAGGTTGATAATATTGATTGTCTTTCTATTAAAAGAACTTGGGGAAGTATTAAAGAGCTTATTTTAAAAGGTCACTTAGAAGAGAAATTAAAGCAAATAATTTATGAAGTATTTGAATCTTTAGCGAATGCGGAAGGAAAAGTCCATGGCATCAAATCTGATCATGTTCATTTTCATGAAATTGGAGCTATAGATTCGTTAGTCGATATTATAGGAGTCTGTGCTGCATTGAATTACCTAAATCCAAAAAAGGTTTACTGTAATGAACCAATGTTGGGTAAGGGTTTCGTTCAAACTGAACATGGAAAATTATCTGTACCACCTCCCGCAGTAATAGAGCTACTAAGACAAA
Organism: Prochlorococcus sp. AG-347-M15; assembly: GCA_003281185.1. GTDB lineage: Bacteria > Cyanobacteriota > Cyanobacteriia > PCC-6307 > Cyanobiaceae > Prochlorococcus_A. The sequence continues at coordinate 18,790 of QCCS01000002.1, read as the reverse complement.
AAAATATTAAGGTTTTATCTAGCTTTGACTCAATAGAGGGTGAACTATCTACACCGACTGGCATTGCCTTACTATCTAATTTAGTCGATTATTTTCAACCCCCTTCAAAATATTCTATTAATTCTTATGGAGTAGGCATTGGTAACCTGAAATTTCCATTCCCTAATTTGGTAAGAGTTTATAAAATTACTTCATTTGAAGATTCTCGTAATTATGAGCAAATTAATCCTAAGTGTGAAGATATATCTGTGCAAGAAGCATGGATTGATGATCAAACACCTGAAGATATATCAAATTTTATAGAGAAATTAAGAATTGAAGGAGCTTATGACGTTTCTTATCAAGCTATCAATATGAAAAAAAATAGAATTGGATTCTCTATTCAAGCAATCATACCAATAGAGAAAAAAGAATTTTTTAGGCGAATATGGTTTGATTATTCCAATACTATTGGAGTTCGTGAAAGGACCCAATCTCGTTGGATATTACTTAGAAGAAGAGGAGAATGCATTACAAATCTTGGAAATGTAAAAGTTAAACAGACTATGAAACCAGATGGATCAATAACTATGAAACCAGAAAATGATGAAGTTTTGAGATTAAAACTGGAGCATAAATTATCAACTGACGAAATAAGAAAAATAATAAAAGAATCAAGTAGAAAATTTGAAGCATTTGAAAACTGGAAATGAGATTAAAAAAAAGTAATCAAATAAATTGGAAATTTTTTAAGAAGATTAATTTTAGTGTTATTAAAAGTATTTTCTTCGTATCAAGTTTGTTATATTTTAGCGTCTATTTTTTTTATAATTTTGACCAAATTTCTTTTGAAATTAATTTTAAAAAAAATGGCACTAATCTATCTTTATCTTTTTTATTTTGTATTTTAAGTATTTTTTTTAATGCTTACTCATGGAAATATATAGTTAAATGGTTTGGGAAAGAATCTAAAAGAAATAATCTAGTTTATTTTTACGTATTAACTAATATTCTTAAATATGTTCCAGGAGGAATTTGGCATTTTGTTGAAAGGTTTAATTTTTTACAAAAAATAAGTAATTCTCAGATTGCGTTTTGTTCGACACTCATAGAGCCCTACTTTATGTTGTGTGGATCTTTTCTATTGGCATCGCTAGGAGTTATTTTTTCACCATGGTATTTTCTTTTAATTTTGCCTTTGGTATTTTTAAATAGAAAATTAATTTATCTTGTATTAAAAAGATTAGAGTTTCTTAAGGGAAAAGCTTTTGAGGTTTTGAGCTTTTCAAAGTCAAAGGTGCAATTTGAACAGAGAATAAATATAAATTCTTTTTTCCCTACCAGGGCATTTTTACTTGAAATTGGCTTTGTCTTATCTAAATTTATTGGTTTTTATATCTGCTTAAATACTTTTTATACAAATAATACACTCAACATCATTTTTTTATTAGTAATCTTTTCATTATCATGGTCTATAGGTTTAATAGTCCCTGCAGCTCCAAGTGGAGTTGGTGTTTTTGAAGCTTGCCTCCTTTTTTTTGCTGGAAAAAATATACCTCAAAACATAATAATTGAAGGCTTAATTTACTTTAGGATTATATCTACGTTGGCAGATTTATTCTTGAGCCTCCCTTTTTTAATGGGAAAATTGATGAAAAGAACTTAGCTTTTTTTCTCTAAACTCGGGATAAGTGTAATTGATGCTATGAGTCCTAAAGTCATTATAAAAATTGCTGGTAATATTGCCTCTACCATTCTTTCATCTCCGGCATATTGATATATTCTCACGGATAATGTATCGAAATCGAATGGTCTTAAAATAAATGTTATGGGTAATTCTTTTATTGTGTCTACAAAAACTAAAAGTGAACCAACAAATATTGGTCCTTTGAGTAGAGGTAGATGAATCCTTTTTAAAATTCCAAACCAGTTCTCTCCTAGTCCAAATGCAGCTTCATCAAGACTAGGTGAAATTCTCTCGAGACTTGAATCAATAGACCCTTTTGAAATAGTTAGAAATCGGACAAGATAACCCCAAATCAGAAAGCAAATAGCAATAAAATTAAATTTTGAAGAAGATATGCTAATTAAAGATAAAGCTAATACAGTGCCTGGAATTGCGTAACCTATCCCCGCTAGATCTGTTATTAGTCCAAATAATATGCTTTTATTTGGACGTCTAGCTAAGGAAATTATCAACGAGAATAGCATCGATATTAATGCTGTAAACAGTCCTAGACTGATAGTTCTTAACGAAAGAGAAAGTAATTCAATAGATAAACCTTTTTGAATTTGATCAATATTTAGCAGAACCCAAAAACACGGAATTCCAAAAGAGAAAATTGGAGGGAATAAGGACGCTGTTATTGCTAAAAGGGCTCTAGTTTTTTTTAATTCCCAACCTTGAGAATCTTGTGATGCAGGATTTTCACTCCACCTCTTTGATTTTCTTCTCGAAAATTTTTCAAAAATTATTAAAGTGAAAATTATTAACAATGCTACCAACGATAATCCAACCGCACTTTTTGGATTCCCCTCAATTATCCAATTTTCTGCTATGCCTGTAGAAATACTTGGAATATTCAATAATGCAAATGTCCCCAACTCATTCATTACTTCCATACACATTAAACTTATTCCTGTTATTAGCGCTGGTAACGCCATTGGAAAAGCGATTTTAAAGAAGCTTTGCCATGGTCCAACACCTAGTCCTCTACTGGCATTGATTTGATTAACTCCAAATTTATTAAAACTTTCGTTAGCAAGAATAAATACATATGGATAAGTAGAAATTGAAAGTATTAAAACCCCCCACCATAAACCAGTTACTTGATATCCAAAAATACTTCCTAAATCCTGCAAAACAGCTGTTATAAGATACGCTGGGGCAGCTAGTGGAACTAGCTGAAAAATACGGAGAATTTTTCTGAACTTAAAATTACAATTTGAAAGTAACCATCCATTTAAAGTTCCTAAACCTCCTCCAAAAAAACTTGTTAGGGCTAAAACTTTTAAAGTACCTATTACCTCTTCTCCTCCTGCAATACCTAGTGAAAAATTCCCACCAATAATGTAATCAATTCCTTCAAGAAGGAAATTGGAAATAGGAATGATTACTAAAAGTGAAGCAATAAACGAAGTGAAATAAAGAAGTTTTAGTTCTTTGACTGTTTTTTTAAATTCTTTAATAAGTATTTTCAAAAATCAATTAAATCCTAATATGTGCTCTAATCTGAATTAAATCTACATGATGAAAGTTGATTTTTAATAGTTTGATGATCTAGGTTTTTCCCAATTAAAACTATCTTATTAGATTTTTCTTTTGTCCATTCCTCATCATCTAGAGAAAACCGCTTCCCAGATAGATGAAAAATGTGTTTTCTTTCACTTTCCATAAACCATAATATTCCTTTCGCTCTAAATACATTTTGTGAGATTTGATTATCTAAGAAATTTTGAAACTTTCTTAAGGAAAATGGTTCAAATGTTTCATAAGAAACTGAGGTAAACCCTTCTATATTATTGATCAAATCGTGAGAATGGGAAGAGTGATCGTGAGAATGGGAAGAGTGATCATGAGAATGGGAAGAGTGATCGTGATCGTGATCCTTTGAGTTCTCTTCATCTTTTTTATTCTTCTCAAATTGAAAAGTATCTGTTTCAAATAGACCTACGCTCATTATTGAATGTAATGGAACTTCACTATTAGTTGATCTCAGAATCCTTGGTTCTGTTTTTATTTTATTTATAAACCCCTCTATTTTCGTTAATTGTTTTTCACTTATTAAATCAGATTTATTTAGAAGAAGGATATCTCCGTATAAAATTTGAGAATAGGCGACGCTTGCATTATTAATTTCAAAATCAAAATTTTCTCCATCAATAACTGTGATTATCGAATCTAATCTTACTTTTTCTCTAAGATTGCCAGCTGCAAAAGTCATAGCTACGGGTAATGGATCTGCTAGTCCAGTTGTCTCAACAATCAAATAGTCTAATTTTTCAGCTCTTTCTAAGACTTTGGATACTGTATTTAATAATTCGCCATTGATTGAGCAACATATACATCCATTATTTAATTCAATCATATCTTCTGAACCCTCTATTATTAAATCATTATCTATTCCGATCTCTCCAAATTCGTTAACTAAAACAGCTGTTTTAATACCAACTTGATTTTTTAAAATATGGTTCAGAAGTGTAGTTTTGCCAGAACCTAAAAATCCACTAATAATAGTAACTGGCAATAAATTTTTAGACATTTTTACAAGTTAAAAAGTTTATGATTTTATTTATCGAAAATTTTGTTGATTTCCGTAGCTAATGTTTGATCTAGATTTGTAATACCACCCAGATCATGCGTATTTAATTTAATTATTACTCTTGCATAAACGTTCTCCCAGTAAGGATGATGATTATATTTTTCACAAATTAGAGCTACCTTAGTCATAAAAGCAAAGGCTTCAATAAAATTAGCGAAGTTAAATTCTCTTTGGATTTGTTTGGTTTTAATTTCCCAGCCAGGTATTTTGAAAACTAATTCATTCAATTCTCCATCTTGCAAAAGGTAGGGTTCCATGAAATAAGAAATCTGACTTATTATATTATAAATATATTAATTTTTCTCACCAATTATATGTACATTTATAATTCTTTCCTTTTGATCAAATCTATGTTCCCATAAATAAACTGCTTGCCACGTGCCAAGCATGATTTTTCTATCTTGAAAACTCAAAGATAAACAAGTGTTTGTTAAGGATGTTTTAATGTGAGCTGGCATATCGTCAGCCCCTTCTTGATAATGTTTATATGATATTTCTTCTCTATCTTTTGATAATGTTAAGTAGGAATTATAGGGAACTATCGATTGCATATATTTTTTTAGGTCCCTTAGTACATTTGGATCTGCGTTCTCATTAATAGTTAAACTGCAACTGGTATGAAGTGAAGTTAAATTTAAAATTCCGGAATGAAAATTATTTTTTTCAATGTACAAATTTAAATCATATGTGATGTCAATAAAGCCTTCGCCATGAGTTATGAATTTTAATTTTGAAAATATTTGTTCCATGTAATTTAAATATTAATTAATCAATATTCTAATTATGGATAGAAGATGTATGTTTTATTCATACATTAAAATTTTTATCTTAAAATATATTTAATTTGCATTAAAATTTTTGGCTGAAACTCATTGGAACAAGCTTGGTGCTTATCTTAAAGAAACACAAATATTAGGTTCAATCCAAAATACACTCTATTGGGATCAGAATACTGGAATGCCAAAGAAAGGTGCTTCTTGGAGGGCTGAACAACTTACTTATATTGCAAAAGTATTGCATAAAAGAAATTCTTCAGAGGAATTTTCTAATTTAATACAATCTGCAAAAAATGAAATATTAGATAATGCAGGAAATCCTGGTAATCAACTTTTTATAAAAGATAAAGAAAGAAATATTAGTCTTTTATTAAAGGAATTTAATAGAGAAAGAAATTTAGATCCTAAATTAGTTGAGTCTTTAGCAAATGCAAAATCTAAAGGCTATGAAAGCTGGCAAGAAGCAAAGAAAAAATCAGATTTTAAAATTTTTCTTCCATTCTTTAAAGAATTAATCAAATTGCGGATCGAAGAGGCAAAACAAATATCTAATCAATATTCAGCGTGGGAGACATTAGCCCAACCCTTTGAGCCTGAATTAAATTTGAAATGGTTGAATAAAATGTTTCAACCATTAAAAGAAACAATCCCAGTCCTAATTAGAGGGATTAATAAGTCCAAAAAAAATCATTGGGATTTAAATCCAGAATCTCAAAAATATTTATGTTCTAAATTACTTGACGAGTTTGGGAGAGATAAAGATCTTGTTGTTGTTGGTCAGTCTCCTCATCCTTTCTCAATTACATTAGGACCTAATGACTATAGAATTACATCAAGAATTGTTGAAGGTGAACCATTATCAAGTTTTTTAGCAACTGCGCATGAGTGGGGGCATTCTATTTATGAACAGGGTTTGCCATCTCAAAGTCATCAATGGTTTGCTTGGCCTTTAGGTCAAGCAACTTCTATGGGTATCCATGAAAGTCAATCTTTATTTTGGGAAAATAGAATAGTTAAATCCAAATCCTTTTCAAAAAGATTTTTCAAAGAATTTGTTTCTGCTGGATGCTGCCTTAATAATTATTTAGAACTGTGGAAATCTATTAATCATTTGGAAGCAGGATTAAATAGGGTTGAAGCGGATGAACTGACTTATGGCTTACACATATTAATAAGAACCGAACTTGAAATAGATTTAATTGAAGGAGGGTTACCTGCTGAAGATATTCCTACAGAATGGAATAAAAGATATGATGATCTTCTAGGAATAAAACCATCTAATGATTCAGACGGTTGTCTTCAAGATGTTCATTGGAGTGAAGGTGCGTTTGGATATTTCCCCTCATATTTGTTAGGACATCTTATAAGTGCACAAATTTCAAATCAAATGGAAAGAGACATTGGTTTGATTGATAACTTAATTGAAAATGGTGAATATCAAAAGATTATCTTTTGGTTAAAAAATAATATACACAAATATGGAAGATCAGTTAATTCTATGGAGTTGGTTAGAGAAGTAACTAATGAGGAATTATCGCCGAACTATTTTATTAATCATTTAAGGTCTAAACTAAATGATTTTTGCTGAAACATAACTTTTAAATAATTTGGTTGGGTGTGAGGATGTAAGATAAACAAAAATAATTTCTTGATGGCAAATCTTAATCAACCTCCAAGTAGGATTACACCAAATCTATTACATATACTAAATGCTTTCACTGATAGCTCAAATTCAATAGTTAATACTATTGTTGAATTGAATTCTAATACTATAAATAAATATGAATTAATTACAGAAACGGGTCACCTTAAACTTGATAGGGTCGGTTATTCTTCACTTGCTTATCCCTTTGCTTATGGATGTATACCCAGGACTTGGGATGAAGATGGAGATCCACTTGATATAGAAATTGTTGGAGTAACTGAACCATTGATTCCTGGATCTATTGTTGAGGCTAGGATTGTTGGTGTAATGAAATTTGATGATGGGGGAGAGGTGGATGATAAGGTAATAGCAGTTCTGGCAGATGATAAAAGAATGGATCATATCTCAAGTTTTAAAGACCTTGGAGAGCATTGGCTTAAAGAAACGACCTATTATTGGGAACATTACAAAGATCTAAAAAAACCAGGAACATGCTCTGTTAATGGTTTCTTTGGGATAGAAGAAGCTATTGAAGTAATTAAAGATTGTGAAGATAGATATAAAAAAGAAATTGATCCTAAATTAGTAAATTAACTAATTTTAGTTTTCTCTAAATTGTTCAAATATTTCGTTTAGTATTTCGTCGGCACCTTGGAGCTTTAGCTTTTTAGCGAGTTCTTTGCCTACTTCTTCAGAATCGTTAATATTGCCAATATATTGATCTTTAATAAGTCTTTCTCCATCAAGAGATGCAACCATGCCAGTAAGGCAAAGTTGTTCATTTTGAATTTTACTATTCACGCCTATTGGAACTTGGCATCCTCCTTCAAGTTCTCTTAAAAAAGCTCTCTCTGCTAGACATCTTTGACTAGTAGGTTGATCTTCTAAGACATTTATAATTTCTAAAATCTTTTTATCATCAGATTTACATTCAATACCCAGTGCTCCTTGACCAACAGCATGAAGGGAAATTTCATTTGGAATAATCTGGTGAATTCTTGATTCAAAACCTAATCTTTTTAAACCAGCCGCAGCAAGTATTATGCAATCAAATTCACCAGCATCTAATTTTTCAATTCTTGTAATAACATTTCCCCTGATATCTTTAAATACAAGATGTGGATACTTATTTCTTAATTGTGCAAGTCTTCTCAGAGAGCTTGTCCCTACAATTGAACCTGGTGGTAAAGTTTCTAATTTATAACAATCATTTTTTTTGTTTACTACTAAAGCATCAGCTGGGTCTTCTCTTTTTGTTATACATCCTAATTTAAGGCCGCTAGGCAAATTTGTTGGTAAATCTTTTAGAGAATGTACTGCTATATCTGCCTGGCCTACAAGCATTTGTGCTTCAAGTTCTTTTGTAAATAATCCTTTATCTCCTATTTTTGCTAAGGCTACATCGAGAATTTTGTCTCCTTGAGTTGCCATTGCTTCAACGGACACCTCTAAATTGGGAATATTTTTTTCTAGTTGATCTTTAACCCATAAAGTTTGAACCATGGCTAGTTTACTTCTTCTACTAGCTATTTTCAGTTTAAAATTAGTCATTAAATATATTTTTGAATTTGGATTAAAATAAAGTCGAGTTTATTTTAAGCTATTCTTTTGCAACTTTACAAAGCTGAAAATTATATTTAACTATTTTTATTTTATATATTCTTTCAAAACCCCATTTCGATTTGGATGTCTCAGCTTTCTAAGAGCTTTTGCTTCTATTTGTCTAATTCTTTCTCTTGTTACATCAAAAATCTGTCCTATTTCTTCAAGAGTTTTCATTCTCCCGTCATCAATTCCATATCTCAACCTAAGCACATCTCTTTCTCTTGGACTTAAAGTCGCCAAGACTCCTTCTAAATCTTCTCTTAATAAAGTTTTAGAAACATCTTGTTCTGGATTTTCTATGTCAGCCTCTATAAAGTCTCCAAGTCTTGAGTCTTCTTCTTTACCTATTGGAGTTTCTAAAGAAATAGGTAGCTGGGCACTTTTTGCTATAAATCTTAATTTTTCAATTGTCATTTCCATACTCTCAGCTATTTCTTCTTCACTAGGCTTTCTTCCAAATTCTTGACTAAGAACTTTTGTGGTTTTTTTGATTCTGGAAATTGTCTCATATAAGTGAACAGGCAATCTAATAGTCCTACTTTGGTCTGCTATCGCTCTAGTTATGGCTTGGCGAATCCACCAAGTAGCATAAGTAGAGAATTTATAACCTTTTTCATGGTCAAATTTTTCCGCTGCCCTAATAAGACCTAAACTTCCTTCTTGTATTAAATCTTGAAATGATAATCCTCTATTCATATATTTTTTTGCAATCGAAACAACTAATCTTAAATTTGATTGAACCATTTTTTCTTTAGCTCTTCTTCCTAAAAGAAGTCTTCTCCTAAATTTGGGAAGAGGCATATCTATTAATTCAGCCCATTCCCTAACAGAAGGGAAATGGCCTTTTTCTGACTCATATTGAGTCGCCAGTTCTTCTAGTTGGAGTAAGTCAGCAATTTTTCGTGCAAGTTCAATTTCTTCATCCGGTCTTAAAAGTCTAATTCTCCCAATTTCTTGTAAGTAAACTCTTATTGAATCTTCAGTGTAGATACCTTTAGGGCCAAGCTTTATGTTGCCAAGGCCTTTATCTTCATCTTCAGAATCACTAAATTCATTATTTGTTTCTATGCCTCTTTCCATTGCATCAGATGATGTCTGTGAACTTTGGCTATTGATATTATTTGCTTCTTCTACAACTGGTTCTAAATTGGCATTAATTTTTTTGTTAATCTTTTTTTTTGAGCTGGGCTTAGAATTTTTTGATTCTGCTGCTACTGGACACATGATTGACTCCTCTCTACGGTGAATTTAACTAGATTAAATTTTATTTAGGGCTAATTTGTACATTTAGTAGTAAATTTCCCCGTTAATTTGTAAAAGAACTTTTTCAGGAATTTTGAATAAAAAAGTTTTTTTAAACTGTTGAAAAATTTAAATAGTGCTATAGATTACCTAAAGTAAAAAGTCTTGGGATTTCTCAGACAGGCAGATCATTTTTTGAATTTTCAGTCAATGATCAAAGCTTCATGTCTCCCTTAAGAGCAGGATACTTACAATGTGCAAAAAACACTTTGTGGAATGTTCAACAATCCAATACTAAGAAAAAGTTTTGAAGCCGGCAAGTAATCAGTTATTAAATATCTCCCACAAATTGGAAATTTTGCTTGATATAGGTAGTAATAATGAAAGCTTTTACTATTTAGACGGAAAAAATCTTGGGGTAGAAGTTGGGGATATTGTAAGTGTGAGACTAAGAGGGAGATTATTGAATGGGTTGGTGATCTCCAAAAAAAACTTTTCGACAATTAATAAAGATCAATCAAATATTACTGAAGGAAAAAGTATAAGATATTTGTCTGTTGAAAGTATTTTGCAGAAAAAAATAATAGATGACTCTTGGAGAGAATGGATAGAGTCACTAGCCTCTTTTTATATGGTTAGTAATTTAAAAATGTTTAAAACTGCATTTCCTCCTGGCTGGATTGGTAAATATAAGAATATTTCTAAAGGTTTAAAAGATCAAATATGGATTGAAACTAAAAAAGAATTTGATATTAAGAAAAATGGATTAACCAAAAAAGAATTTTTTTTAATGAATATTTTACCTGAAAAAGGTAATTGGCAAAGTGAATTAATAAAGTCTGGTTTTAATTACACACTTATTAACTCAATGGTCAGTAAAAATTACCTTGTTAAATCTAAAAGAAAAAAAAATATAAATACAAAATTAAATTCCTTTTTACATGATCATATTGCAACGAAAAAACCTAATCCTACAAATGAACAAAAAATTGCATTTCAAGAATTTCAAACAATGAAACCCGGAGATGCTTTACTTCTATGGGGTGAAACAGGTTCTGGTAAAACAGAAGTTTATATGAGAATTGCTGAAGATGAATTTCTTAAGAAAAAAAGTTGTTTGATACTCGCCCCTGAAATTGGATTAATTCCTCAACTTATTGATAGGTTTAGCCGGCGATTTAATAATGTTGTTTACGAATATCATAGTAACTGTTCTTCCAGTCATAGAACTTTAGTTTGGAAGAAAATTATTAATGCTAATGAACCATTAATAGTAATAGGAACAAGGTCCGCAGTTTTTCTTCCAATTAAAAATCTAGGGTTAATAATAATGGATGAAGAACATGATGTTTCATATAAACAAGATAGTCCTATGCCTTGTTATGACGCTAGAGAGATTGCTATTGAAATAGTAAAAAGGAATTCTGCAAAGTTAATTTTTGGGAGTGCAACCCCATCAATGAAGACTTGGAAAAAGTGTATTTTTGAAAAGAATTTTAGAGTGGTGAGAATGATTCAAAGGATATCCATTAATGAAGTTCCTGAAATAAGAATTATTGATATGCGTGATGAGTTCAAGAAAGGAAATATGAAAATTTTTTCCAATGAATTATTACAATTGCTTCCTCAACTTCGTTTAAAAAATGAGCAGGCAATAATTTTGATCCCTAGGAGGGGTCATAGTGGGTTTTTGAGTTGTAGAAATTGCGGATATTTAATAAATTGCCCCAACTGTGACGTACCCTTATCAATGCATCTCGGATCACAAGGAAAAAGATGGTTAAGCTGTCATTGGTGTGGTCATAAATCGAGATTGATCAATCGTTGCCCTGATTGTCAATCAACTGCCTTTAAACCTTTTGGGATAGGAACACAAAGGGTAATAGAGTTTTTGAATGAAGAATTTCCTAACCTAAGGGTTCTTCGCTTTGATCGAGATACAACCTCAGGGAAGGATGGTCATAGAGATATTCTCTCAAAGTTTTCTAAAGGTGATGCTGATATCCTTGTGGGAACTCAAATGTTGGCAAAAGGGATTGATATCCCCAATATTACTCTTTCAGTAGTTATCGCAGCAGATGGGTTGCTTCATCGCCCAGATATTTCGGCAGAAGAAAAGTCATTACAATTGTTTTTACAATTAGCTGGAAGGGCAGGCAGGGCTCAAAAAAAAGGAAAAGTAATTTTTCAAACATATAAACCTAACCACCCGGTAATTTCGTATCTTCAGAAAAGAGATTATGAAAGATTCTTAATTGAAAACTCTAGATTGAGAAAAGATGCTAATTTATTTCCATTTTGCAAGATTTGTCTTCTTAAATTGTCAGGTGAAAATTATGAATTAACTGAATCGATTGCAATAAAATTAGGAAAATATTTACTTAATTTTTGTGAGAAAAAGAACTGGAAATTAATTGGCCCTGCTCCAAGTTTAATTGCTAAAGTCGGTAAAAAATTTAGATGGCAGATATTAATACATGGTCCTGAAGGAACAGAGATACCTTTACCTGATAGACCAACATTATGGAAACTTATTCCTAAAAATGTTTTTTTAACAATTGACGTTAATCCAGCAGAGTTGTAATTAATTTGATGGAAGTTGAGGCAAATCTGTACCTAATTTAAATCTATAGAATCTTACTAAATAAGCTAATATCATGATTATTAAAATAGTAAATATCCCAATCAAAACTTTGTTGAGGCTCCAGAAAGAAAATTCAAGACTATTTATCTGCCCTTGATTTAAATTCCAAATTATTAGATTTTTTGTGATTTCTAAATTTGAATTATTTCCAGTAAGGGAAGCTTTATTTGGGTGAATAATTTTTAAAACGAGTTCTAAGTTATCAACATCATGAATAGAATTTAGATCCAAATCTATTCTATAAAAGTATTTTTTTAAAAGAATGAAGTTTTTTTGAGTAGTATTAATGTCCATCATATTTGTTGATCCTCCCGCTAAATCTCCTGCTGCATCTTGTATTATTTTAAGAACTTGCTTTGTATCTTCAAGATTGAGATTTTTATGTTTCAAAGAAAAGGTTGATTCGTGTTGTTCAATTTCTGCGTCAGGAAAAATATCTTTCATTTTCTCTTCGAATTTTAATTGCCAAGGGAATTTCTTTATGTATTTACTTTCTATAACTAAATTATTGGTTATAGAATCTATTTCATTAAGATCAAGAGTATTCTCAATTTTAACGCAGCCACTTAAAAGTGGAATTAATAATAATAGTATTAAAAAAATGATCAGTGAAAAGCCTTTCTGAAAGGGTTTTGTTTCGCCAGTTGGAGTCTCAGTAACATTAATAAATTTCTTTTTCTCCAATACTTCTCTTTTTTTGCGCAGTGAGTTAAGAGATTTTTTATTTAGTGATGAGTCGCTTTCAAACTGTACGTTCCAATTTTCTGGCTTTTTAATGTCAGGAGAGTCTATAACTTCCATCAAATATTTTGCATTTTCTCTCGTCTTATTGTCGTAAGATTTTAGAAGTTCTTTGCAAAAACTTTTAGCCTCCTCTTTTTTATTGATGCCACAAAGAGCAGTAATTAAGATTGTTCTTAAATTCACTCCCTCTTTACTTGATATAGGAAATGATTCGATTAAAGGTAAAAGAAATTCAATACAATAATGGTACTCACCTCTAGCTAAAGCAAGTTCTACTGTTTCTAAAACTTGCTTATAAGTTTTCATAGGTTAAGCGACTATCATTGTACCTATTCCGGAATTTGTAAAAATCTCAAGAAGTAATGAATGTTCTATTCTTCCATCAATTATGTGGGCGGCTTTGACTCCTTGTGCTAAAGCTCTGATACAACATTCTGTCTTTGGAATCATACCTTCAGTCACAATTTTTTTATCAATAAAATCTCTTGCCTCTTTGAGATTAGTTTTTTCAACAAGACTATTTTTGTTATCTTTTTCTTTTAAAATTCCCTGAGTATCAGTAAGAAGAATAAGTTTTTCTGCATTTATTGCAGCAGCAATTTCTCCAGCAACAAAATCCGCATTAATGTTATGGGAAATACCCTCCAAGGTTGATCCAATACTAGAAATAATAGGGATATATCCTTTAGAAATAAGAGGATCTAATATTTCAGGATTGATTTTTGTAACCTCTCCCACTAACCCATGGCTCCCATCTCCTAGTTCTCTAGATTGAATTAAGTTTCCATCAAGACCTGATATCCCCACAGCTAAGGATCCAGTTTTATTAATGCCTTTTACAATTTGTTTGTTAACTCTACCCATTAGAACCATCTCAACAATTTCCATTGTTTTTTGATCAGTAATTCTTAATCCATTTTCAAATTTAGGAGATATTTCTAATTTCTTTAACCAATTATTAATCTCGGGTCCACCTCCATGAATGACTATGGGACAAACCCCTACGGTTGATAAAAGTGATATGTCTCTAAAAAAAGCATTTTTTAAATCATCATCTTCCATAACAGAACCACCGTACTTGATAACAATTTTTCTACCTGAGAAACTTTGTATATATGGAAGTGCTTCGCTTAATATTGATACTCTTTGAGAATCATTCATTATTAAAATTCATTAAAACTAGATTGAATTGAGAAATTAGGTTTTTACAAATATATCCCTATATTCAATAAAAGAGAATAAAATCAAATTCTTTTTTATTATCGTCGATAATAAATTCTGATTCAAGACCTTTTACGAAAAACCTGTTTAATCTTTCTTGTTTTTCAATCCATTTTTCTAGGGGGACTGCGTTTAATTCAAAACGCATTCTGAGACCTTTTTTTTCTTCTTTTGTAATTTCTTCTATTTCTTTTAGTTGCGGGGGATTATCCTCGTCCCATAAATTTAAAGATTCTAATGACGATTCAAGATGAGCTTTTATCCCATACCTCCATCTTGTAACGTCTTTAACCAGTGCAGTTAATTCTTTTGGTCTATTAAATTTATTTGTTGCGAAATTTGTCTTGTCAAACAACTCTACAGGAGGTATTTCGGAAGTCTTTAAACCTAATCCAATTAGAAAAATAGGTACTCCATAAAAAAAAGTAGGAACACTTAAATTAACTGAGTCGGTAAAATATGCAGTCATTCCAACAAAAGCTAATATACCCCCAGCGGTTACGATTAAGTTTCCAGGCGATAAGTATTTCTTCATTTTGTTTTAGTAGAATGAGTTTTGAATAGGCTAACAAGTATTATGCAAGATACTAATACTGCAAATCAAGGAGATTTAATTTTTAAACTTGATCAAGATAGAGCTTGGCTATTAGAAAATCTTGATAAGGGTAAATGGCCAGAAATCAGAAGCGAACTTGCCGCGCTTGAAAGAAAAATAAGCAAATTTATTATAAGTGTTCAAGAAAATAATGTTGATATTTGATTTAAAAAGGTATTTCGTCAACTTCAGGTACTAAAGGTGAACTATCCCAACTAGATTTTTTGGTGCTTTCCTTATTTTCAAATGACTCATTATTTTCTTTTTGATCTGACTTATTAACGTCAACTGGAGATATTTGATGAATCTTTGAAGCTGTTAGTTCTGGTTGCTTTTCTTTCGTTCCGTCTTTTCTAGTGACAGAATTCATCTTTAAACGTCCTTCAATAACAACATTTTGCCCCTCCTTCAGTTCATCTACCATTTCTTGGGCGATATTTCCCCATCCTACGATCTTGAGATCTCTGGTTGGATCTTCACTGCGTAATCCTTTAAAATTAACAATCATTTCTGCAATTGGAGTTTGATTTTCTTTGGTATACCTCATTTGGGGAGCGCTATTAATTACCGCCTGAATTAAACAATGATTCATTATTATCTATTTAATTAAAGACATACTGATGCAGAATCAAGAAAATTGCTATAAAAATGTTTGGATCCTATCAGGAACTTCGGATGGACCTGTAATAGCTAATAGGCTTCTTGAACTTAATTATTCAGTTTTTGTAAGTGTTTTAACTTATAAAGCAGGGCAAGCTTATATTGAAAATCCAAAGTTACATATCATTACAGGTAAATTAAATAATAAAGATCAAACAATTAATTTCATAAAAAAAAATAAAATCATATGCGTAGTCGATGCTACTCATCCGTTTGCCGTGATAATTTCTAAAAATCTTTATAATGCATGTAAAGAGATTAATACACCTCTCTTACTTTACGAGAGAAAATCATTAATAAGTACCACTAACAATTTTTTTTATATTGATGATTTAAAGGATATAAATAACGTTGATCTAGAAAAAAAGAATATTCTTCTGGCAATAGGATCAAGATTCCTTAACGATACAGCTAATTATTATATGAATTGTAAAGCAAATGTATATACTAGGGTACTTCCAACTTATGAAAGTATAACTAAAGCTTTTGGATCATGTATTAAAAATTCAAATATAGCGATACTTGAACCGAGTAAAAATAATGAAAGTATCTTAGAAAAAAAACTTTGTGATTTTTGGGAGATAGATTATGTTCTATGCAGAGACTCTGGAAGTTATTCTCAAAAAAACTGGGAGAGTATAGTTTCTGGAAGTAAAATGAAGTTATTTTTAGTTAAAAGGCCGAAAGTTAAAAATGTTTATTCTCATTCTTTTAATCAATACCTCAATTTGATAAATCACATAATCAAAAATTATTGATGTTTAATTCATTATGGAAGTATTAGTAATGATCACAACTGAATCAAGTAACTCAAATGCTTTGCGAATGGCTAAATTACTAATACAAAATAAACTCGCAGCTTGTGTTTCGATAAAACAAATTTTTTCAATTTATGAGTGGAATGATGATATTGGAGAAACTAAAGAGTTTGAAATCACAATAAAAAGTAAACTAGAATTTAAAGATAGTTTAATTGATTTCTTAAATAAAAATTCCACATATAATGTTCCTCAAATTATGTACAAAAAATACCATGCTGAGATGAAATATTATGATTGGTTGAATAATACTATTTGATTAAATCTATTTTATTAACTCTTTAAGATCAATATCTGATCTAGACCCTAATTGCGTAATTATTTGCCCCGCACAAATTGAAGCTATCTCTCCGCATTTTTTGAGGGAACAATTGTTTATTAATCCATGGATAAACCCTCCCGCATAGATATCTCCAGCTCCTGTAGTATCAATAATCTTGCCTTTCGTTATTGACTCAATTATTTCAACATTATTTTTATTAACTATGAGAGAACCATTTCTTCCAAGAGTTACTATGACTAATTCACATAAGGAAGATAGGTCTTCTTTGCAGCTTGCTAATTTATCATTTTTAAATAAACTTAACACCTCGGATTCATTACAAAAAACGATATCTACATATTCATAAATTAATTCCAAGAAACTCTCACGATGCCTATCTACACAAAATGAATCAGACAAAGAAAGGATTATTTTTGTATTAGATTGTTTTGCAATTTGGGCGGCTTTAATAAAAGCTTTTTTAGCTAATTCGCTGTCCCATAAATATCCTTCTAAATACAAGTATTTACTTTCCTTAATTACATTAAAGTCAATGTCTTTTGGCTCAAACTCCACAGATGCTCCTAGGTAAGTGCACATAGTTCTTTGTGCATCAGGTGTAACCAAAATTATTGAGTGAGCTGTTGGAGCACCTGCAATAGTTGGTGGAGTATTAAATTTAGTTTTACTTTTTTTTATATCGTCAGAAAAGAAATTACCAAATTGATCATTTTTTACTCTTCCTATAAACTGCACATGGTTGCCTAATTCTGCTAAAGAAACAACGGTATTTGCTGAGGAACCGCCTGAAATTTGTTTGATAACTTTGCAATTTTCTAACAATCTCTGAGATTCATCAGAATTAATTAGATTCATTGATCCTTTATCCAGATTATTTATCTCAAGAAACTCATCTTCAATATTTACAATAATATCTACTATTGCGTTTCCGAGACCAATGAGGTCAACTTTTTTATGTTCAAAATGTCTAAAGGATTCGATCATTAATTTGGAACTAAATTACCTTAACAGTGCTCTTTTAGGACCATGAATCGGGTCTTCAATTACTATAGTTTGATCTCTATTCGCCCCTAACGAGACAATGGCAATTGGAACCTCCATTAATTCAGCTAAAAATCTTAGATAATTCATAGCATTCTCTGGGAGATCAGAGAGTTTTCTGCAATCTGCAGTTGAACATTGCCAACCTTTTAATTTCTTGAAGATTGGCTTACATTTTTTTAAGTCGTCTGAATTTGTAGGAAAGTAGTCTATTTCCTCTCCATCGAGATCATATGCAATGCAAACTTGAATTTCATCTAATTCATCTAACACATCAAGTTTCGTAACGGCTAAACAATCAAGACCATTTACAGATACAGCATATTTGCCAATAACTCCATCAAACCACCCACATCTTCTCCTTCTACCAGTAGTGGTCCCAAATTCACTGCCTCTATCACAGAGTTGATCATTAATACTTCCTTGTAATTCAGTTGGGAATGGCCCCTCACCTACTCTTGTGGTATAAGCTTTTGCGACACCTATGACTCTATCAATTAAAGTTGGCCCCACTCCAGCTCCAATACATGCGCCTCCTGAAATAGGGTTTGATGAAGTAACAAAAGGATAAGTCCCATGATCCAAGTCAAGTAGAGTCCCTTGAGCACCTTCGAAAAGAATATTCTTCTTATTTTTTGAGGCGGCATGGATAGTCCTCGTACAGTCAACAACATGCTTTGATAATCTTTCCCCATAGTCAAGATATTCTTCAACAATATCTTCTAATTTAAGTGGTTTTATACCATAGATTTTTTCTAGTAGACCGTTTTTTTCTCTTAATGGAATTTCGATCACATCACTTAGCCTTTCCTTATTGAGCAAGTCTCTTATCCTAATGCCATTTCTTTGTGACTTGTCCGCATAAGTTGGGCCAATTCCACGACCTGTTGTCCCTATTTTGTTTGAACCTCTATCAGCCTCCATCGCTTCATCTAATATTCGGTGGTAGGGCATTGTTACATGTGATGTTGATGAAATTTTTAATCCTGAGATATCAATTCCATTATCAATTAACATGTCAATTTCTTTAAGCAAGATTTTTGGATCTACAACAGTTCCCGAGCCAATTAGACAAGAAGTATTTTTATAAAGTATCCCTGAGGGAATTAAATGTAATTTTAAGACTTTATCATCTACGACTATAGTATGACCTGCATTTACTCCTCCTTGATAGCGAACGACAACATCTGCCGAACGACTAAGTAAATCCGTTAT
>QCCS01000001.1 GCA_003281185.1 Prochlorococcus sp. AG-347-M15 | reverse complement strand
CCAGGTATTGGTACTTCTGCAGGAATAAATTTTGGACTAGGAAGATTAATTTTGCAGGGTTTGTTTTTAGCTCCGCAAATTGTTCACGAATCACTAAAAGGTGCTGATATGGTTGCAGCAGTCTTTAAAAATTTGGGATTTAAGGTTTTACCAGAGCCAGCAACTTATAGATCTGATCTTATTCAATCAGTAAGATTGAATAATCCTGATTTGGTACAAAAAGTTTGTCAATCTTTTCAAAATTCTTCACCAGTAGATTCTTTTCTGAATGTTTTTCCATCTTCAATGGATGGATATGATTCAAAATTATTAATGGCTGGAGGTACATTTATTGAAGGTAGTACAAGTGAATTTTCTGCTGATGCTCCTCTGAGATATCCTTACAATATTTTTGTTCAAGGTGGTTCTCACATAGCTCACATCAAAATTGCATTAATTCGATTATTATCTGAACTATTGGAGGAAAAATTAATTTCAAAGGATACACTACTTCCTTTATCTACTTAATCATGTCTTACAAGTTTCCAGACAACCTCAACTATGCTGATACTCATGAATATGTCTTAGAAGAAAATGGATTATTAAAAATTGGAGTTAGTGAATTCGCTATAGATCAATTAGGAGATATTGTTTTTGTTGAATTAGCTGATCAAGGGGCGACTTTAGAGAAAGGCGAGACTTTTGGAACAATAGAATCAGTTAAGGCCGTTGAGGAAGTCTATCTGCCTTTCTCAGGGGAAATAGTATCTGTAAATGAAAGTGTTATTGAGAACCCTGAGCTTTTACAGAATGATCCGATTGGAGAAGGTTGGTTAGTTATTTTGAAACCAAAATCAAAATCATCAATTGCTGATTTGATGACTTCTGAGGAATATCAATTAAAGGTTGTGCCAAAATAAGGCAAACTTTTTAAAAAGAGCTATTTTAAAGAAAAATATTTTAATATGACATCCAAATTTGGGTCTGATTTATTTATAGATAGGCATCTTGGGTTAGGGGATAATGATGAAAGAATTATGCTGAACAAGCTTGGTTTTAATAATATTGATCAATTTATAAATCAAGTTATTCCTGAAGATATTCAGCTTAAAGATAAATCTTCAGAAATATTGCCCCAAGGTTGTTCAGAAATCGAGGCTTTAAATGAATTAGAAGAGATTGCGAATAAAAATACTAAAATGAGATCACTAATAGGCCTTGGTTATTATGACAATCACATGCCTAAAGTAATCCAAAGACATGTTCTTGAAAATCCGAGGTGGTACACGTCTTATACTCCATATCAAGCAGAAATTGCACAAGGAAGATTAGAAGCTCTATTTAATTTTCAGACTATTGTTTGTGAACTAACAGGATTCCCTGTAGCCAATGCATCTTTGTTAGATGAGGGTACTGCTGCTGCAGAAGCTATGGCCATGTGTTTTTCCGCAAGAAAAAATAAATCCTCAAAAGTGTACTTAGTGGAATCAAATGTTTTTGATCATACTTTTAATGTTCTGCAAACCAGAGCAAAACCTTTGGGAATATCCTTAAAACGCTTTACTCAAAGCAACCTTCCTAATCATGATGATGTTTTTGGAATGTTGTTACAATTACCTGGTAAAAATGGGGAATTATATGATCCCACATTCTTAATATCCCAAGCACATAGAGCAGAAATTATTGTTACGGCATGTATTGATCCACTGGCACAAGTTTTGATGAAACCAATTTCTGAATTTGGTGTTGATGTGGCAGTGGGTAGCATGCAAAGGTTTGGAGTTCCAATGGGTTTTGGTGGCCCCCATGCAGCATATTTTGCATGTAGCGAAAAATATAAAAGGTTGATACCCGGAAGAATTGTTGGGCAAACTCTATCTAAAAATGGAGAAAAGTCTCTCAGACTAGCATTGCAAACAAGAGAGCAACATATTAGAAGGGAAAAGGCCACTAGTAATATTTGTACTGCTCAATCTTTGTTAGCTATAATTTCTTCTTTTTATGCTATTTATCATGGACCCTCTGGATTAACCCAAATTGCTAAGAGATTAGTGGAGTTGAGAATAAATTTAGAATCAAGTTTAGCAGCTTTAGGTTTTGAAATTCCTGATGGTATAAGATTTGATAGCGTTGATGTTTATTCTGAGCACTCCCAGAGGATCCACAATGAAGCTTTAAAAAATGGCTATAACTTAAGAATTTTGCCCTTGGGATCAACTATTGAAAATTCAACTGGCTTTGGGATCTCTTTAGATGAGCTTAGTAATGAAAAAGAAATCAAAGATATTTTGACTTTCATAGCAAACCTTATAGAAAAAGAAAAAGATTTAGAGCATATAAAATTTGATAAAGTATTTCATCTCGAAAGTTTAGCTTTGAGATCCAGTGCATGGATGCAGCAAGATATATTCACAAATTACCAAAGTGAAACTGAATTAATGAGATATATATTCCGACTTGCAGAAAAAGATTTTTCTTTGGTAGATGGGATGATGCCATTGGGAAGCTGTACCATGAAGTTAAATTCTGCAGCAGAGTTAAATCCAGTCTCTTGGGCTAATTTATCTTCAATTCATCCTTTTTCCCCACCTGATCAAACTAAAGGCTATTCAAAAATCATATCTGATCTAGAAAAATGGATAAGTGATATTGTTGGTTTAAAATCAGTTTCTTTTCAACCAAATGCAGGCTCTCAGGGAGAGTTTGCAGGTTTATTGGCAATAAATTCTTATTTTGAATCAAAAGGTGAACTATTGAGAAAAAAATGTTTAATTCCTAAAAGTGCTCATGGAACAAATCCTGCTAGTGCAGTTATGGCAGGTTTTGATGTGTTAACTGTTGAATGTGATGAAGAAGGAAATATTGATTTTCAAGATTTGTTGATCAAGGTCAAGAAATTTGATAACCAAATAGGGGCTCTTATGTTGACTTATCCCTCTACTCATGGAGTTTTTGAATTGCAAATCAGAAAGATATGTAATTTAATTCACTCTGTTGGAGGATTTGTTTATTTAGATGGAGCAAATTTGAACGCTCAGGTTGGATTATGTAAACCGGGTAATTATGGTGTTGATGTTTGTCATTTGAATTTACATAAAACATTCTGTATTCCACATGGAGGTGGCGGTCCAGGAGTAGGTCCAGTTGCTGCATCAGAAACTTTAAGTCCATTTCTTCCTACTCATTCTCTAATGGATAATAATTTATCTAATAGTCCCAATTATGTATCTTCTGCCAAGCATGGCAGTGCAAGTATTCTTCCAATAAGTTGGATGTACATAAAAATGGCTGGTCTGAGTGGTTTAAGGAAAGCAACTGCGCATGCCATTTTATCTGCAAATTATATTGCGCATTCTTTAAAGCATAAATTCAAGATTCTTTATAAAGGAAAAAATAATTTTGTCGCACATGAATGTATTTTAGATTTTAGAGATTTAAAATCCAAAACTGGTTTGAGTGTAAATGATTTAGCTAAACGATTAATAGATTATAGTTTTCATGCTCCAACTATAAGTTGGCCTGTTCAAGAGACCATAATGATTGAGCCTACTGAAAGTGAAAGTTTGGTTGAATTGGATAGATTTTGCGAGGCTATGCTATTGATTGGAGAGGAAATCAGCGAAATAGAAAAAAATAGTGAATTAAAGAATAATAATGTAATAAGTAACGCCCCCCACACGCTTAAAGAGTTAATTGCTGATAATTGGTATTATCCTTATTCAAAACAAAAAGCTTCTTTTCCTTATAAAAATCCAACATCTATTAAGTTTTGGTCTTCAGTTTCTAGGATCAATAATGCACATGGTGATCGCAATTTAATTTGTTCTTGCAATGTAAATCAAGGAGAGACTTTCGAAGAAAAAAAATGTGCTTAAAGTACTAGCGTCTTTATATTTCCTTAGTTATTATCAGTGAGAATAAAAATTTAATATTTTCTTATAGAATTTTTTTAAATTTTTTTATTAAAATATTCAAGCATCAAATTTTTTGGGGTATTTGAAGCTATGACCAAAGATTTTAAATCTGGTAATGTTAAGCACCTGCCTGTTAAGAACGTCGACTTACCAAATTTTGTCAATAATTTTTCAGGAGATAACTCAAACATTTGTTCTATTGAGGGAACTAATGTTATAAGAGTACCCTTTGGTAAAAAATTTTCAAAGAAAAAAAGGCCTGAAAAGAATCAAAATATCGCTACTCTAATACTTCCTTTAAGTTCGTATAACAGTCCTACGCCTCCACACGTTGCATAAGAAAGATTAAGTTTAATCTATTCCTTTTAGAGTATCTACATAATAATTTTGCAGTTGTAGAGTTGCTTGATTCCAATCCCATTTTTCTGCTTCGCTTCGTGCCTGTTTCCTCATAATTTCTCTTTTATCTTCATTCTCTAGAATTTTTTTTGTCGCTGCAATCAAACTCTGTTCCCCATTATCTTTTTCATCAGGATCATATAAACAACCATTAATCCCATCGCTAATAATATCTGGAATCCCCCCCTTGTTGGCTCCGATAACTGGACATCCTGCTGCCATTGCTTCTAGTAAAACTAACCCGAGTGTTTCTGTACTAGATGGAAATATAAATATATCTCCAGAGGCATAGGCGCTTGCAAGTTCATCGCCAGATAAATATCCTATGAAATTAGTCTTTGTATTTTCGAAGATTTTTTCAAGTTGGTTTCTATATGGTCCGTCACCTACAAGTGCTAGGCAAGCATTAGGAATACTTTCTAAGACTGGTTTAATTCTCTCAATTTGTTTTTCTGCTGATAATCTTCCTACATAAATCAATAAGTAATTAGCGTCATTAAATTCCCCAAATAATTTTTTTCTCATTTTCTCACTTCTCAAATCTGGTCTGAAACTGTAAGTATCTACTCCCCTTTGCCATAGAGCAGTTCTTTGTATACCTTTATCTTTTAACTCATTTACCATAGCGGTGGAAGTACATAAATTTAATAAAGCTTGATTATGTGCTGCTTTAAGTAATTCCCACAAAAGTGGCTCTAACATACCCATACCGTAATGTTCCAGATATTTCGGAAGATGAGTATGGTAGCTAGCAATTAAAGGAATGTTATTAGTTTTCGCTAACCATATGCCGCCTAAGCCAAGAACAGCTGGATTAACAACATGTATCAAATCTGGGTTAAATTTTTCTAACTTATCTGAGACTGCAGGACCTGGTAAACCAAGCTTTAACTCTGGGTATAATGGTAATGGCATTGCAGCAACGCCAACTACAGTTGCTCCCATATATGATTCCGGACACCCCTCTGGACAAAAAATTATAACTTCATCACCATTTTTTATTAAAAATTCAATCGTTTTAGTCAGTCTTGTGACTATGCCGTCAACTTTAGGTAAAAAAGTTTCAGTAAACAATGCAATTTTCACTTTCTTAAGGTAGTTATTTCAGAAATTTTAATTAGTCTTTATAGCCTCAGCTTGTTTTTTAGTCCAGGATGAAACACAAGGTATGCGCTTAAGATCGCATCTGTTGGAGTATTTTTTAGCAACTTCAACAACTTCTTCTAATAAGCCATTATCAAGAGTTGTAGGGTTTAAACCTAATTCTATAAAGCATTTATTATCAACAATTAGATCATTTTCTACTGCTTCATTCCTTGGATTTGGTAAATAATTGATATTAGCTCCTGTTAGAGACGAAACTTTTTTAGCTAGTTCTCCAACTTGATGACTCTCAGTCATTTGATTAAAGATTTTGACTCTCTCTCCAGGTTTTGGAGGATTCTCAAGAGCAAGTTGTACACATTTTACAGAGTCTTTTATATGTATAAATGCTCTTGTTTGCCCTCCTGTCCCATGAACACTTAATGGATACCCAATTGCAGCTTGCATAAGAAATCTGTTGAGAACAGTTCCATAGTCTCCGTCATAGTCAAATCGGTTTGTCAATCTAGGATCTTTCAAAGTTGCTTCTGTATTTGTTCCCCAAACAATGCCTTGATGAAGATCAGTAATCCTTACAAGATCATTTTTATTGTAGTAGAGAAATAATAATTGATCTAAAGTTTTAGTCATATGGTAAACACTACCTGGACTTGCAGGGTGTAATATTTCTTCTTCAAAGCGGCTTCCATCTGGTTGTGGAACTTCAACTTTTAGATAACCTTCTGGAATTGTTGCACCTCTATGCGATCCATATCCGTAGACTCCCATTGTTCCTAAATGAACAACATGAATATCTAAATTACTTTCTACTATTGCAGCAAGAAGGTTGTGGGTGCCATTAACATTATTATCTACTGTATATCTTTTAGTAAAACTCGATTTCATTGAGTAAGGCGCTGCTCTTTGTTCCGCAAAATGAATCACGGAATCTGGTTTTTCATCAATGAGCAAATTGAGTAATTTTTGATATTGTTTAGAGATATCCATGTTTATAAATCTCATAGGCTTACCTCCAATCTCTTCCCAAGCAGATAGTCTTTCAGTAATTGAAGAAATCGGAGTTAAAGATTCCACCTCTAGATCAATATCAATTTTTCTACGACTTAAATTGTCAACAATAATTACATCATGATTTTGTTCTGCTAAATTCACCGCACAAGGCCAACCGCAAAAACCATCTCCACCTAGAACAATAACTTTCACTCAGAACTCCAGAATTAATAGATTCATAATATATTTATTAAATTACTACAGTGTGCTTCCAATTTGCGAAAAAACATTGTAAATAGTTTCAAATCTTCTTTCTTAATTAAGATAAATCAAATCAAATAACAAATTTTTACTCTCTTTTAAAACTTTGCTTACTTTAAAGAACTAGATAGATATATTTTTTTCCGGTGAACTTGCTACTGCTAAGTCTTGTTTTTTAATTCTTCCTGCCAAAAAAGCTTCCCTACCAGCTTTCACTCCATAATTGATCGCTTGAGCCATTAGAGGAGGATTTTCAGCTTGTGCTATTGCACTATTGATTAACACACCATCAGCTCCAAGTTCCATAGCTTGAGAAGCTTCACTTGGCACCCCAATTCCTGCGTCAATTATTACTGGCACTTTTGCATTCTCAATAATTATCCCTATATTTGATAAATTTAATAATCCTTGCCCGGAGCCAATAGGCGATCCTAGAGGCATTACAGTTGCACAACCTATTTCTTCTAGTCTTTTTGCAAGAATAGGATCTGCATTGATATAAGGAAGTACAGCAAAACCTTTTTTTATTAGAATTTCGGCTGCTTTAAGGGTTTCTATTGGATCTGGGAGCAAATACTTTTTGTCAGGAATTACTTCTAACTTCACAAAATTATTTTCCTCTTGACCAGACAATTTCGCAAGTTCTCTGCCCAAAATTGCTATTCTGACTGCCTCATCGGAATTAACGCAACCAGCTGTATTAGGAAGCATCCAGTATTTTTTCCAGTTTATCTTTTCGAGTAAATTTTCTCCGGTTTGATCATTTTTAATTCTTCTAACAGCGACGGTTATAATTTCAGTTTTAGAATTTGATAGACTTTCTATCATATCTTGAGAAGATTTGTATTTACCAGTACCCACCATTAATCTACTGGAAAATTGTTTTCCTCCAATTAGTAAAGATGAATAATTTTTCATATTTAGAATCCTTTATCTTTAATACCTTTATAAGGCTTGTAATTATTTCTTTTTTCTAACTCTTTACTTTTTTTTATTGCTGTTTTGTTTTTTGGATCTATCACTAAAACCTTTTGATATGTTGCATATGCCAAGTCATACTCAAGTAAACGCTGTTGTGCTGATGCGAGGTTATTTAGGGCTATAGGATATTCTGGGAGTGATTTGATTGCAGAGTTATAGTATTTTATTGCTTTTTTAAATTCATTTTGAGCAGCATATGAAAATCCTAAAGCGTTATTTATTATCGCTTTAGCTTCATCAGGTTCATTTTCATAATTTTCAATTGCTTTTAAAAAAGTTTTAATTGCTTCAGGATATAATCTTTTTTTTATCTGAATAGACCCAAATTCATATAATTCTGTAGCTTTAGTGATAGAATCTAATCCTATTTGCTCGAATTTAACTAAATTTAATTCTTCACTTCTTGTTTTTAGAAATTGTCTGAATACAAAAATGGAAATTATTATTAATACAACAAAAAGAATTATTAAATAGGATTGAAAGGAAGAAATTTCCATTATTTATAATTACTTTTTAAATTATATTCTTTTTTTTAATTACTAACGGAAGAAACAATTTTTTCAAAACACTTAGGGTCGTTTAATGCTAATTGAGCAAGCATTTTTCTGTTAATGATAATTTCTGAGTTTTTCATCCCATTGATTAACTTGCTATAGTTTGTTCCATTTATTCTTGCAGATGCGTTAATTCTTGAAATCCAAAGTCTCCTAAAATCTCTTTTTCTTCTTCTTCTATCCCTATAAGCATTACAAAGAGCTTTCATCACTCTTTGATTTGCGGTTCTGAAAAGATTTTTGTTACCACCTCTAAAACCTTTTGCAAGATTTAAGATTTTGTTTCTTCTTTTTCTGGCTATGTTGCCTCTTTTTACGCGTGCCATGAATATCTAATAATAATTGGTTTAAGATTTATGCGTATGGAATCATTAATCTTACATTATCAGCATCTCTTTCATCAACTACAGCTTTTGTTGATAGATGTCTTTTTAATTTTGAACTTTTATGATCAAGTAAATGATTATGGAAAGCTCTTCTTCTCATGAATTTACCTGTCGCAGTAGCTTTAAATCTTTTGGCAGCTGATTTACGAGTTTTTAGTTTAGACATTTAAGTCAAATGTGTTTAATTAGGATAATCTAAACCTTTATACGCATTGGTGCAAATTAAAGTTTTTGATTGATAAGGAAAGTTCTAACTTATGAAACTTAAATTTGCACTTTTAAACTTATTTTTATGTTGCATTTCTCTTTTCATAACTAATACTAAATTTACTTCTAATGTAAAAGCAGAAGAATTGCTGAAGGTTGAACTCAATACAGAAATTAAAAAAGGAAAATTTTTAATTGGTTTAAAGCAATATCTAGGCGGGGAAAATGATAGTTTTTCTAAAAAAAAGAATATAACCTTTATCACGGATAAAGGTTTTGTAAACCTGATATCGTCTAACGGCATTAAACATAAATCAAAACAGATTAATATTTCTTGGGTGGATATACCCATCAAAAATCCAAAAAAAATTGAAAGAATTGTTTTTGGTCCTTTTGCTAGCTATGAATCAGCAAAAAAACAAGCAGAAAAACTTAAAGATAAAGGATATCAGACGACTGTTGCTTACCCTAAAAATTGGGAAGTATGGATTCCATTTGAAGATGATCTTCCAAAGTTTGAATTAAAAAATAAGATTTTCAGAAAAATAAAAAATTTTCAAATTACTCCTGTTCTTAAAAGTGAATATAATGTTATGAAACTTGAAGGACCTATATATATTTATGCTCAAGAGGAAATAAAAATAAATGGTGTAAATTTTGGCAAACATTTTTATTTAATAAAAGATTCATATGGAACTTGGACATTAGTTCAAAAAATTGAATTTGACGATTATTTGGCAGGTGTTTTGCCATATGAAATTGGACCGAATTCCCCTCTAGAAGCACTCAAAGCACAAGCAGTTATTGCAAGAACTTGGGGAATTTTTAATTCTGATAGATTTAATATGGATAAATATCATTTATGTATAAGCACTCAATGTCAAGTTTATAAGCCTTCTAAATTTACAAATAAAAAAGTACAAAAAGCTATAGAAGCAACTTCAAATTTAATTCTCACTTATAGAAATCAACCTATAAATGCTTTTTACCATGGTTCCAATGGTGGAGTATCTGCTACTGCAGGCGAGTCTTGGCAAATTCAAGATTATTCTTATTTCAATTCAATCATTGATGGTTCTAAATCATTAAATAAAATTTTTAAACTTCCAATTACAAATAAATCTGATTTAAATAACTTTTTAGATTTTGATAAAGAACAGTTTTATGGGAGTAATCATTCTCTTTTTCGATGGAATAAAGAAATTTCTAGTCGTGAAATTAAAGAAAAGTTAATCAAAAACAAACTCATTAATATTAATGATGATGTTTTGGATTTAAATTCTATTGAACGTGGGTCTAGTGGCAGAGTGACAAAATTAGAAATACAAACAGATAAAGTCAATAAATCTATTGTTCTAGTTAAAGATGATATTCGACGGGTATTAAATTTTTTACCTAGTAATTTGTTTACTATTAATAAATTAAGTGATGATTTATGGCTTTTGAGAGGAGGAGGCTTCGGTCATGGTGTAGGTTTATCTCAGTCAGGAGCAATTGAAATGGCTAAATTAGGATTCTCTTACAAACAAATATTGAATCATTACTATCGAGATGCAAAACTGAAAAAAATTGAGATATTGTCTCAATGAAAGTTCAGTAATTAAAAATTTACTTTTATGAGTAAGGGTTTTTATAAAAATCGAAGATTGAAATCTTTTATATTTCTTAGTGCTTGTTTTTTAGTAGCTCTTATTCCTCATGCTTACAATATCGAAAATTTCCTTTACCTCATTTTGACACTTTCTTTAGTGATTGTTTTTTATGGTTTAATAGTTATTTCTAGAAATTTTAAAAGGAACAAAGTTTCTACTACTGTAAGCAGCAAATTGAGTAATAAAGAGTTACCTGTTCTTGATATTTTAGTCGCGGCAAGAGATGAAGAGAATGTCATAGCTCGATTAGTTGAAAGATTATTTAATTTAAATTACCCAACAAATAAATTAAATATTTATATCATTGATGATGGTAGTTCAGATAAGACGCCTTTAATTTTAAATCGATTATCTAAACAATATGAAAAGCTAAAAGTAGTTAGTCGTTCTCCAAACGCAGGAGGCGGAAAGTCAGGAGCTTTAAATTATGCCTTGAAGTTTACTCATGGTGAATGGTTATTAATTTTGGATGCTGA
Organism: Prochlorococcus sp. AG-347-M15; assembly: GCA_003281185.1. Taxonomy (GTDB): domain Bacteria; phylum Cyanobacteriota; class Cyanobacteriia; order PCC-6307; family Cyanobiaceae; genus Prochlorococcus_A. The sequence continues at coordinate 186,077 of QCCS01000001.1, read as the reverse complement.
TGCTCAATTAAAACAAGATTCTTTAATAAGGTTATTTAGTTTTGTAGAAGAAGGTGATTGGTCTGCGGTTCAATTAAGAAAATCAGTAACAAATGAAAGTAAGAATTTTTTAACTTCATGTCAGTCAATGGAGATGGCTATGGACGCAATATTTCAATATGGAAGATTATCAGTTGCTGGAGTTTCTGAATTAAGAGGTAATGGCCAGTTAATTAAGAAAGAAACATTATTGGCATGTGGTTCTTTTAATGAAGACACAGTTACTGATGATCTCGATTTAAGTTTAAGGTTATTATTATCAAAATCTAAAATTGGAATCTTATGGGACCCTCCAGTCATGGAGGAGGCAGTTGAGAATTTAAATGCTTTATTAGCGCAAAGGCAAAGATGGGCAGAGGGGGGTTTGCAAAGATTTTTTGATTATGGAGATCAACTACTTACTAATAAGATTGATTTTTTGCAGAAATTTGATTTAACTTACTTCTTCATCTTGCAATATGCTCTGCCAATCATTTCTATTTTTGATTTAATTCTCAGCATTACTTTATTAGATACACCAATTTACTGGCCTATTTCCTTCACAGCTTTTATGTTATCAGGGATTGCTTTTTGGTACGGTTCTTATTGCAAAAGCGAAGTACCCGTATTGCAAAAAAGCAGTTTTTTGATGGTATTTGTATCGGTGTTTTATTTATCACATTGGTTTCTAGTAATTCCATGGGTAACAATAAAGATGTCTATTTTCCCCAAAAAGATACTTTGGAGAAAAACTCTCCATACTGGAGTTTAATTTATTCATTAAGGTCTATAATTTCACCATCAAAAAAATTTGCTAAGTTTTTTGTACTTTCATCATAAGTTTCTTCATTAGAAATTTTTGTTGTCGAATTAGTTTTTGGTTCTATTTTTTTTATTGGGTTTGAATTCTTTACTTCATTTTGGGTTATTTCTGGAGTGTTTGTTTTGTTACTTTTAATTAATTGCTTGGTAGAAAAATTAAGTATTATTTGATCTCCAAATATCTTTTTTAATGTATTTTCAATTATAACTTTTCTGCTTTTTATCATATTTTCCCAGTTTGGAGATAATGCAATAGTGACTTTCTCAGAATCAAAACTTTCAAGTTCTGCTTGTTGTAAAAGCAACATTCGTGTTGATGGTAACTCTAATTTAGAAAGAATTAATTCCCATTTATCTTTTAAATTATTTGATCCAGGATCATTTTGAATATTTTCAGAGATATTTCTCATACTTTCTTTTTCAGGAACGTCAAATTCTTCTAGTTTTTCGTCCTTTTTTTCAAGTAATTTCTCGCGACTTATATCCTTTTTAATACTTGATTTTTGAATTTTATTAGAAATATTTTCTTTATTAATTATTTCGATGTTTTTTATGCTTTCATGCTTTTCCTTAGTGGTATTTTTTGGACTTTCTTGCTTATATTCAAAAATATTTCTCTCTTGATTATCCAGAAGGCCAGTTAAATGTATTTCAAACCAAAGCCTTGGATTATCACTTGTTTTGATTTGATATTCTATATTTCTAAGATTATTATGCCAATGAATTATTGTTGATTGATTTATTATCTTTGTGATTTTAGCTAATTCATCTTGAAATTCATCAGATGTATAATAGAGATCTGAATATTTATTATTTGTAGTGTGTAGTAGTAGATCTCTTGTTATATGCAATAAACCGATAATTATTTGATGGGGTTCGTTTCCAGCATCATATAATTTATTGCAGGTTATGATTAACGAATCTGGATTATTCTCAACTAATGATTTAATCAGATTTGTTAATTCAATCTCTGATACTTCCCCTAGCAGGTTTTGGATATTATTAATAGTTACTCCTTCTGGTAAAAGATTAACTTGTTCAAGGAGACTTTGTGCATCTCTCATGCCTCCATTAGATCTCTTTGCAATCATTTTTAACGCTTGAACTTCATACTCAATCGATTCTTTTTCTGCGATTTCTGATAAATGTTGAAAAATGTCACCAGGGCTTATTCGTCTAAAATCAAACTTTTGGCATCTACTTTGTATTGTATTTAATACTCTCTCAGGATTTGTCGTCGCAAGGATAAATACAACTCTTGAGGGCGGTTCTTCAATAGTTTTTAGTAAAGCATTTGAAGCTGCAGTTGAAAGCATATGACATTCATCAATAACGTATACTTTCCATCTTGCTTGAGTAGGTGCAAATCTCGCTCTTTCTATTATTTCTCTTATATTTTCAACTCCTGTATTAGATGCTGCATCAATCTCGATAATATCTAGAGCATTCCCATCTGTAATTTGTTTACATAAGTCACATTTACAACAAGGATTTATCGTAGGTTGGTCGAATGCCTGGCAGTTTAGAGATTTCGCAAATATTCTTGCACTTGATGTTTTCCCAGTGCCTCTGGGACCATTAAAAAGATATGCAGGAGCAATTTTTTTTGTTAATAGTGCTTGTTTGAGTGTAATCGATATAAATTTTTGACCAACTAGTTCGTCTAAGTTGTTTGGTCTATATTTTTGATGAAAAGGCTTATGTATATTTGGCATTTATTTTTCATTAATTAGAAAAATTTGGGATTACATTAAAACAATTATATTCTAATTTTTATGCAGATTCTTTAATGATTCTCTTTGAGCCTGAAGGTAGTTTAACAATTTTAGATGAGAACAAATTATCTACCATTATTTTGGTTATTGTGAATTCATTTACATTGTCTTCGGAAGGCAATGTATACATTATGTCTAACATTAGTTCCTCAATTATCGATCTTAATGCTCTTGCACCTGTTTTTCTCTTGTATGCTTCATTTGCTATTGCCTCAACAGAATCAGGTTCAAATTTTAATTCAACATTATCCATACTTAGTAAAGTTTTGAATTGCTTTACTAGTGCATCTCTTGGTTGGGTCAGGATAGATTCTAAAGTTTCTTTCGTTAGACGATCTAGTACAGCACAAACCGGAATTCTTCCAATGAATTCTGGAATTAGGCCATATTTAACTAAATCATCTAGTTCTAAATTTTTAAGTGAATCTCTCGGGTCTAGTTTTTTTGTATCAGTTTTGTTTTCATCTGAACTAGTTGTAAATCCTATAGAGTGTTTACCCATTCGCTTTTGCACGATATCTTCTAAACCTATAAAAGCTCCTCCGCAGATAAATAAAATTTGACTCGTATCAATTTGTATACAGTCATGATAAGGATGTTTCCTACCCCCTTGTGGTGGAACATTAGCAATTGTTCCTTCGAGCATTTTTAATAAAGCTTGCTGTACGCCTTCACCTGAGACATCTCTAGTAATTGAAGGATTCTCACTTTTCCTAGCAATTTTATCTATTTCATCTATGTAAATAATTCCTTTTTGAGCTAGTTCTACATTCATTTCTGATTTTTGTAGAAGTCTTAAAAGTATGTTTTCAACATCTTCGCCAACATATCCAGCTTCTGTCAAAGTAGTTGCATCAGCAACTGCAAAAGGAACATCTAGAAACTCAGCTAAAGTTTGGGCCAATAATGTTTTTCCACTTCCAGTAGGGCCGATGAGTAAAATATTTGATTTTTGCAATTTTGTTGCTTGTGTATCTGTCGAATTGCCATTTTTACTTTCTTCTTTAACCTTCCAAGCTAATCTTTTGTAGTGATTGTAAACGGCAACTGATAATATTTTTTTTGCAGATTCTTGCCCAACAACTTGATTATCTAGAAAACTTTTAATTTCTAATGGTTTAGGAATTGAGGTTAATTCTAAAGGAACAGATTTTTGGGGCTTATCAGTTGGTAATTTCTTGTTTAATTGCGGAGAGTTGTTTGTTTTCGCTTGATTATCAAGTAGTTCTTCATCGAGAATTTCATTACAAAGATCTATGCACTCATCACAGATATAAACACCAGGACCAGCTATGAGCTTTCTAACTTGGTCTTGTGATTTCCCGCAAAATGAACATTTAAGATGGGCGTCGAATTTAGCCATCGATTATAAAGTTTAATGTGAAAGGTAAAAATATTCCCTATTCACTAGGATTGCTTATAAATACTGATTCGTCATCATATTCTTAAAAAATCAGTGTCCCTTGTCACTTTTTGATAACTTTATCAATTAATCCATATTCGACTGCTTCACTTGGAGATAAGAAGTAATCTCTTTCTGTATCTTCATTAATTTTTTCTAAAGGTTGACCGGTATGTTCTGCTAAGAGAGAATTTAATGTTTTCTTTAGAAAAAGTATTTCTTTAGCTTGAATTTCAATTTCTACTGCTTGACCTTGTGCACCCCCAAGAGGCTGATGAATCATTATCCTAGAATTAGGTAAAGCCAATCTTTTCCCTTTTGCCCCTCCAGAAAGTAAAAATGCTCCCATACTTGCAGCAACTCCAAAACATATCGTAACCACATCAGGTGATATCTGTTGCATAGTATCGTATATTGCCATTCCTGCAGTTACTGAGCCTCCAGGAGAATTGATATATATTTGTATGTCCTTCTCGGGATCTTCAGCTTCAAGAAATAATAATTGTGCAACAAGAGAGTCAGATACTTGATCATTAATTCCAGTACCTAAAAAAATAATTCTCTCCCTTAATAATCTTGAATAAATATCAAAAGCTCTTTCTCCTCTGCCAGATTGTTCTATGACAGTAGGCACTGCGGCATGAATTTTATTAATACTTTCGTAAGAAATTATTGAGCTTTGGATTAAATGTTTTTTTTCTGAGTTCACAAAGTAGTTTCGTCCTATAAATAATTTAAGGGTTTTTTCTTGAATTAGTAAGAAATTTCATAAATTATTTTTTTTCTTTTTTATTTAATGTTTTTGAAGCTTTAGTAGTTTTTGTTGCTTTAGTTGTTTTGGAGGTTTTAGTAGCTTTAGTAGTTTTTGTAGTTTTTTCTTTTACTTCGGAATTTTCTTCAAGCCAAACTATTAATTTTTCTTTGAGTAAATCGTTACTTATAACTTCTGTTAATTTTTTTAAATCTATTTGTTTCGAAGATTTAGAGATTGCATCTTCATAATCTTTCATTTTTAAATCTATTTCATCTTTTTCAACTTGTATGTTTTCTTTTTCAGCTAGTGCTTTTAGAGCTAAATTTCTTTGAACATTTTTTTCAGCCTGAGGCCTTGTGGACTCTGCTAATGACTTAACTAATTCGGGAGTAAAAGTAGATTTAACATCAAGACCTTGTTGAGCAAATCTTTGAGCGGTTTGTTCAATATTATTCCTCACTTCAATATCAATCATAGATTTTGGAATTTCAGCAACCAATTCGTTTGTTAAAGCATCTAATAGAGCTTCAATTTTGATATCTTTTTGAGTTTTTTCAAAATTGTCTTTAAGTTGCTTTTCAATATCTTTCTTTAACTCTTTTAATGATTCTTTGTTGCTAGACTGCTTTGCAAAATCGTCATTAAGTTCAGGCAATTCTTTTTCCTTAAGATCCTTAAGATTCACTTCAAAAATTGCTTCTTTGCCCCTTGAATCCTCATGAGAATAATCATCAGGAAATTTAAGGTTAAGTGTTTTAGTATCACCAATTTTCATCTTTACGATTCCCTCAACGAAACCGGGAATCATTTTGTTCTTTTCTAACTCAAGATCCATTGATTCACTTGTTCCACCATCAATGACTTTGCCAGAATCTTTATATTTTCCTTTGAAACTAACTACAGCAATATCTCCTAATTTTGCTGCTCTATTGGTAACTGGAATAATGTTTGCAAACTGATTTCTAGATTTTTCTAACGCTTCATCTATTGACTTAGGATCAAACTTTGTTTTTGATATTTCAACACTTAGTCCTTTGGATTTTTTAAGTTTTAATTCTGGGGCAACATCAGTTTGAAGAGTAACCTTAAGTGATTTTTCAGGACTAAACTTTGCAAGTAAAGATTCAAATCCATCTACCAATTCTGGCTCACTTAGAGGCTCTATAGATTTTATTTTTAACGCTTCTTGCCATGATTTATCAATAATTTTTTCCAGAGCAGAAGCATGTAATTGTGTGATGCCAATTCTTTGGATTAATACTTGTTTAGGAATCTTACCAAGTCTAAATCCCGGAATTTTAGCCGAACGGCTGATAGAACTGATTGTTTCATTTACACACGTTTTGCATGTCTCAGATGGTATTTCTAATTCAAATGAAATTCTACTTTGAGTCAGAGGAGTTGTTTTGACTATTAGTTCATCTTTAGCCATGTTTTTCTAAGTTATTACTATGAGCCGAATCTTAATTATTTCACATTATGTGATTTCCTTGAAAGTTAATTTTTTGATAAAGTAAAAAAAATAGTCAATCTATTTATAAAAATCATTTTAAAGTGTGAGACAATCTCCGTATTTGCCTAATAGGCCATTAAAAGTTGCTGTTTTAGGTTCTTCAGGTGCTGTTGGATCTGAATTGCTAAAAATTCTTGAACAACGTGATTTCCCAATATCAGAATTGGTCTTGCTTTCATCAGAGCGGTCAGAAGGAAAAAAAATTATTTGGAAAGATGAAGAATTAGTTACAAAAAAAACAACTAAGGAAGAATTTAAGAATCTTGATTTAGTTTTGGCTTCAGCTGGCGGAAGTATTTCAAAAAAATGGTTATCTACCATTATTGATCAAAATGCTTTACTGATAGATAATTCAAGTGCTTTCAGATTAGATAAGAACGTTCCTCTTATAGTCCCTGAAGTTAATGCTAGTGAAGTACTGAATCATGATGGGATAATAGCAAATCCAAACTGCACTACCATTTTGTTGACATTAGTTTTAGCTCCATTAAACAAACTTTCGACTATTCAAAGAGTTATTGTCTCAACATATCAATCTGTCAGTGGTGCAGGCCAACTGGCGATGGAGGAACTAAAACTTTTAACTGAACAATATCTTCAAGGAAATTCTCAAAAAAGTGAAGTTTTGCCATACTCCCTTGCTTTTAATTTGTTTTTACATAATTCCCCTATGCTTTCAAATAATTACTGCGAAGAAGAGATGAAAATGGTTAATGAGACAAGGAAAATATTAAATATTGCTGATTTAAAGCTCTCTGCTACATGTGTTCGAGTCCCAGTACTGAGAGCACATTCTGAATCGATCAATATTGAATTTGCCGATGTAGTTGAGCCTAAAGATGCTCTTGAAGAATTAAAAAAATCTCCTGGAATTGAAGTTATTGAGGATTACAAAAATAATAGATTTCCTATGCCAAATGACGTTATGGGAAGGGATAATGTTGCTGTTGGCAGGCTAAGAACTGATATAAGTCAGCCTCATGGATTAGAATTATGGTTATGTGGAGATCAAATAAGAAAAGGAGCAGCTCTGAATGCTGTTCAAATAGCTGAGTTATTAATTCCAAAAAAATGATTACAGACAAAACTGAGTGTAATAATCCACAATTTGGAAGAATATTGACTGCAATGGTTACTCCATTCACTGAGAATGGAGAAGTAGATTATGAACTAGCTATAAAACTTTCAAATTATCTTTTTGAAAACGGTTCCGATGGAATTGTGTTGTGTGGTACTACTGGAGAATCCCCGACTCTTTCATGGGCGGAACAGCATGATTTATTTATTGCGGTAAAAGGATCTTTGGATGCAAGCTGTAAAGTAATAGTTGGAACTGGTAGCAATTGTACAAGCGAAGCTGTGGAAGCTACAAAAAAAGCTTACGACTCTGGTGCCGACGGTGCTTTGGTCGTTGTTCCTTATTACAATAAGCCGCCTCAAGAAGGTCTTTATAAACATTTCAGTTCTATTGCTAAATCTGCAAAGGATTTACCTCTTATGCTCTACAACATTCCTGGAAGGACAGGATGCAATTTATTACCTGATACTGTGAAGAAACTTATGGATTTCTCAAATATTCTCAGTATTAAAGCTGCAAGCGGTAGAATAGAGGAAGTAACAGAACTAAGAGCTATTTGTGGCTCCGAACTCTCTGTATATAGTGGCGACGATTCATTGTTGCTTCCAATGTTATCTGTAGGTGCTGTAGGAGTAGTAAGTGTTGCAAGTCATTTAGTTGGATTGCAATTAAAAGAGATGATTCATTCTTTTCAAAGTGGAAAGGTTTCAAATGCTCTTGCTATTCATGAAAAACTTCAGCCTCTTTTCAAAGCACTCTTTATGACTACTAATCCAATCCCAATTAAGGCTGCTTTGGAGCTATCTGGATGGGATGTGGGTAATCCTAGAAGTCCTTTGTCACCTTTAACCAATGACATGAAAAAGCAACTATCGTTTATCCTGAATTCCTTATAATAGGGATTATATTTAACTTGATAATTAAATTTAAATAAACCTTATTTGATTACAAGCAGGCCTTCATAAATTTCAAAATTATGCAATCAAGTACAAATTCAACTGTAAATAGATCTACTCATGATTCATCTAGATCTAAAAGTAATACGCCAGCTCTACGAGTAATACCTCTTGGAGGACTACATGAAATAGGAAAAAACACTTGCGTTTTTGAATATGGTGATGAATTAATGCTAGTTGATGCTGGCCTAGCTTTCCCATCTGATGGTATGCATGGCGTAAACGTTGTTATGCCTGATACAACTTTTTTAAAAGAAAATCAAAGAAGAATAAAAGGAATGATTGTCACTCATGGGCATGAAGATCATATTGGAGGTATTTCTCATCATCTAAAGCATTTTAATATTCCCATTATTTATGGCCCAAGACTGGCGATGTCAATGCTTAGAGGAAAAATGGAGGAAGCAGGGGTATCTGATAGAACAACTATACAGACAGTAAATCCAAGAGATGTTGTAAAAGTAGGAAAACATTTTTCTGTTGAATTTATTCGAAATACCCATTCTATTTGCGATAGCTTTTCTTTAGCAGTTACAACACCTGTTGGCACAATTATTTTCACGGGAGATTTTAAGTTTGATCATATGCCAGTAGATGGAGAGCAATTTGATATTGAAAGAATGGTGCATTACGGAGAGAAGGGTGTTTTATGCATGTTCAGTGATTCTACTAATGCCGAAGTTCCAGGTTTTTGTCCTTCTGAGAAGACTATCTATCCCTCTTTAGAAAAACATATTGCAGAGGCAAAAGAACGAGTTATCCTTACCACTTTTGCTAGTTCTGTGCATAGAGTGACAATGATCTTAGAATTGGCCATGAAACATGGTAGAAAGGTCGGTTTGTTAGGTAGATCGATGATAAATGTTATTGCTAAGGCAAGAGATATTGGTTATATGAAATGCCCAGATGATTTGTTTGTTCCTATCAAGCAAATTAGAGATTTGCCAGATAGGGAAACCTTATTATTAATGACGGGTAGTCAAGGAGAACCCCTAGCAGCGTTAAGCAGAATCTCTCGTGGTGAACATCAACATGTTCGTCTTAAGACTACTGATACTGTAATATTTTCAGCCAGCCCAATTCCTGGTAATACTATTTCTGTTGTTAATACAATAGATAGATTAATGAAACTCGGAGCAAAGGTTGTTTATGGAAAGGGTGAGAATATTCATGTTTCTGGTCATGGTTTTCAAGATGATCAAAAGTTAATGTTGGCACTCGCAAAACCTAAGTTTTTTGTTCCTGTTCATGGAGAACATAGAATGCTTGTTTGTCATGGGAAGAGTGCACAAACTATGGGGGTTCCAAAGGACAATATTTTAATTATTGAAAATGGAGATGTAGTTGAGTTAACACCTAATTCTATTCAAAAGGGTGATCCTGTAAAAGCTGGTGTTGAACTGCTTGATAACTCACGAAATGGGATAGTAGATGCTCGAGTATTAAAGGAAAGGCAGCAATTAGCTGGGGATGGTGTAGTAACTGTTTTAGCTCCTATTAGTACAGATGGGAAGATGGTTGCCCCTCCTAGAGTTAATTTAAGAGGAGTTGTTACTACTGCAGAGCCAAGAAAAATGTCTATGTGGACAGAACGAGAAATAAGCTGGGTCTTAGAAAATAGATGGAAACAATTATCCAGACAAACTGGCCCGAATAATTTTGAGGTAGATTGGATTGGTGTACAAAGAGAAATTGAAAATGGTTTATCTAGAAGAATGAGAAGAGAATTACAAGTTGAACCACTTATTTTGTGTTTAGTTCAACCTGCTCCAAGTGGAACTCGTGCTTATATTCCAAAGATTACCGAAGAGCAAAATTTCTCCAATAGAAATAGAAATAATAATAATTTCCATAAGAAATCAAATAATAATCATCCTAATAGTTCAAATAACCCACAAAATACCCAAAAAAGTCCAAAAGTTTCACAGAATCCATCAGCTGAGACTGCTACAGAAGATTCATTTGAAGGTAGAACAAGAAGAAGAAGATCTGCTGTAACATCTTAACTTTTTTCAAAATTTATATAGTTTTTATCCCAAACAATTTTTAAAAATTTTTGCAGATTAATTTGACCTTTATTTTTTTCATAAATTGAAGTTGCTAAGTTTGTCAGATTTTTAGAACTACATTGCTTTGCAGATATTTCTTTTAAAAATCTATTTAAAATTGTGCACCTCGCTTCCATACACATACCATTTAAGAGATTCCTATCGATACCTTTAACATCTTTACAATATAAGTAAGCTAGTTCACTAAGATCATTACGTTCATTATTGTATTTGCTCATTTTTTGGGAAAAATTATTTATCCTTTCAGAACAACCAGGATAGATGATTTCTAAGGTAGGAATAATTTTTTTTCTTACTAAATTTCTTTTTAATTTAAGATCTGAATTTGTAGGATCTTCCCAGACTGGGATCTTCATATCATTGCAAAATTGTTTTGTATCTTCCCTACTGAAAATTAATATTGGTCTTATTAAATAAATTTGATTTTCTATTAATCTGTTTCTCTCAATATTACTCAGACCTGCAAAATTACTTCCTCTAGATAAATTGAGGATAAATGTTTCTGCATTATCACTACTCGTGTGACCAGTTAACAAATAAATATTATGTTTTTTTTGGTTCTTCTTTAATAAAATCTTTGCTCTTTCACATAATTTTTTATATCTCCATTCTCGTGCTTTTTCTTCTGAAGAAATACTTTCTTTATTTGCTTGATCAAAAGAGAATGAAATATTTTTATCTTCGCAATAATCTTTTAATTCAAGAGCATATAGTGATGATTTTTCGTGCCACTGATGATCACCATGCCAAACACTAATAGACCAATTATGTAGTTTCTTTAGGTCATTAATTAGGGTTAATAAGGCCATTGAGTCTTGACCCCCCGAAACACTTATTAAAATATTGGATCCTTTGGGAATTAATATTTTTTTGGTAAGAATCTCCTTATGAAGCTGATGATGCCATGATGACCAATTTTTCTGACTTAATTTTTTATCAGTCATTTTGTGTTGCTCAGATAATATTTTTTAAAAAATGCACTGTTTTACTAAAACAATGTCACAATCGGGTAATAAATTCATTAAGTAAATGAGTCTGATTAATCTTTTGCCACAAAAAATCAAAGAAGAGTTAGGAAGCAAATCCTTACTCAAAGTTATTTCAGGATTGAATAATTTCGATGTTCAGTCTGTGAAAATAATTGTTGAGGCTGCTTCATTAGGAGGTGCAGATCTTGTCGATATTGCTTGCAAACCTGAACTCGTTGATTTAGCACTTAAGAATTCAACACTACCCGTTTGTGTTAGTTCAGTAGTGCCTCGATCTTTTCAAGATTGTGTAAAAGCAGGAGCATCATTAATTGAGATCGGAAATTACGATACTTTTTATGAAAAAGGCATTCATTTTTCAGATAAAAAAGTTTTAAACATTACAAAAGAGACGAGGGATTTATTGCCTAATTTTCCTTTATCAGTAACTGTTCCTCATACTATGCCTATTGATAAACAAGTTGATCTTGCTGTAAAGCTAGTGAAAGAAGGCGTTGATATTATTCAAACAGAAGGTGGAACCAGTTCTACTCCTTACTCTCCAGGAATTCAAGGTTTTTTTGAAAAATCAGTACCAACTCTTGCAGCTACCTATGCTATTCATCAAGAATTTAAGAAACAATCTCTGAATATACCAATCATGAGTGCCTCTGGATTAAGCCAAGTAACTTGTCCACTGGCAATATCTTCTGGAGCCTCAGCAGTTGGCGTTGGATCTGTGGTTAATAAATTAGATGATTTAATATCAATGATTGCGGTTGTTAGGGGCTTAAAAGAATCTTTGAAAAATTCAATAATTGGAGAAAAAATTTCTTAGTATATATAGCAACATCCTTTAGCTACTAGCTTGATGAACAATTATAAGCTTCAAGCTCCTTACGAACCAAATGGAGATCAACCAGAAGCTATTAAAAAATTAGTTAAAGGCGTTAATAATGGTAAACAGTTTCAGACTCTTTTAGGAGCTACTGGAACTGGTAAAACATTTACCATTGCCAATGTAATTCAACAAACAGGAAGACCAGCACTTGTTTTAGCCCATAACAAAACGTTGGCTGCACAACTATGTAATGAATTAAGAGAATTTTTTCCAAAAAATGCTGTTGAGTACTTTATTTCTTACTACGATTATTATCAACCTGAAGCTTATGTACCTGTAAGTGATACTTATATAGCCAAAACTGCATCAATTAATGAAGAAATAGATATGCTTAGGCATTCTGCAACACGCTCATTATTTGAAAGAAAAGATGTAATTGTTGTAGCCTCAATAAGTTGTATTTATGGTCTTGGTATACCGAGTGAGTATTTAAAAGCTGCAGTTAAATTTGAAGTTGGAAAATCAATAAATCTACGTTCCTCTTTGAGGTCTCTCGTTGAAAATCAATATACTAGAAATGATATTGAAATTACTAGAGGTAGATTCAGAATTAAAGGTGATGTATTAGAAATTGGTCCAGCTTATGAAGATAGATTAATAAGAATTGAGTTATTTGGTGATGAAGTCGAGGCTATTAGATATGTTGACCCTACCACTGGAGAAATACTTGAAAGTTTGGAACAAGTTAGCGTTTACCCAGCGAAGCATTTTGTGACTCCAAAAGAAAGACTTGAGAGTGCAATAAGTGCTATTAGAAGTGAATTAAAAACTCAACTCGATAAATTTACATACGAAGGAAAATTATTAGAGGCTCAGCGTCTAGAACAACGTACAAAATATGATTTAGAAATGCTTAAAGAAGTTGGTTATTGTAATGGAGTTGAGAATTATGCTCGTCATTTATCAGGAAGGGAGGAAGGTTCACCTCCAGAATGCTTAATAGATTACTTTCCTAAAGATTGGTTGTTGGTAGTTGATGAGAGTCATGTAACATGTCCTCAACTTCATGCGATGTACAACGGTGATCAATCTAGAAAAAAAGTTTTAATAGATCATGGTTTTAGATTGCCAAGTGCTGCAGATAATAGACCTTTAAAATGTGAAGAGTTTTGGGAAAAATCAAAACAGACATTATTTATAAGTGCAACCCCCGGTCAATGGGAATTAGATCAATGTGATGGTGAATTTATTGAGCAAGTTATAAGACCAACTGGGGTATTAGACCCGGTAATTGATGTAAGACCTAGTGAAGGCCAAATAGAAGATCTGTTATCTGAAATAAGAATTCGAGCTGAAAAGAATCAAAGAGTACTTGTGACAACACTTACTAAGAGAATGGCTGAAGATCTAACTGATTTTTTATCTGAAAATAAAGTAAGAGTTAGATATTTGCATTCCGAAATCCATTCAATTGAAAGAATTGAAATTATTCAAGACCTTAGAATGGGTGAATATGATGTTTTGGTAGGAGTTAATTTATTAAGAGAGGGACTGGATCTTCCAGAAGTATCATTAGTCGCTATTTTAGATGCTGATAAAGAAGGTTTTCTAAGGGCAGAAAGGTCATTGATTCAAACAATAGGAAGAGCTGCCAGACATGTAGAAGGTGTTGCCTTGCTTTATGCAGATAACTTCACAGATTCAATGAAAAGAGCAATATCTGAAACTGAAAGAAGAAGAACTATTCAAAAAAAATATAACCAAGTCAATGGTATTACTCCAAAACCTGCAGGCAAAAAAATAGAAAATTCAATATTATCTTTTCTAGAACTTTCCAGAAAACTAGATGCTGGTGGTTTATCTAAAGATTTAATAAATATAGTTAATAATAAAACTGACGCAATTCTTAGTTCCAGTGATAATCAATGTTTGCTCGAAGAATTGCCTGACTTAATAGAAAAGTTAGAAATTAAAATGAAAGACGCTGCAAAAGAGTTAAATTTTGAAGAAGCAGCAAATTTGAGGGATAGAATCAAAAAATTAAGACAAAAATTGGCAAGAAATAATTAAAAAGAACTTATTTTTCTAATTCGAAATGATTATGAATAGCATTAACTGCTTTGTCACAATCTTTTTCTAAGACAATACATGAAGTCCTAATTTCACTCGTGGCAATCATTTCAATATTGATATTTTGGTTGGCCAATGCTCTAAATATTTTTCCAGCCGTCCCAACTTTAAATGCCATTCCCGCTCCTACAGTACTTACTTTTGCTATAGCAGGGCCATCTTCAATGTATGATCCGGGTAATTTTTTTGTTAAGGCCTCAAAAACTAAGTTAGCTTTTTCTCTATCTTGTTTATTCATTGTAAGACTAATATCCTTAGTTTTTAAAGAGGAAATTCTTTCAGACTGAACAATAGTATCGATAAGTAAATTATTTTCAGCTAATGCTAAACATATCGATGCTGCTACACCTGGACGATCAGGCAGTTTTCTAAAGCTTACCTGAACTTGGTTTTTATCTAATGCAATTCCTCTTACTTCAGGTTGATCTTGTTTTTCATTAATTGGATTAACAAATATTTGTGTATCCGATAACTTAAATTTCTCAGCAACAAATCTAATAGCTTTTGGTATATTGTTAATTTCAATTACACAGCTGACTTTAATTTCACTAGTAGCTATTAATCTAACATTTATATTTGCTTGAGATAAAGTATCAAACAAATCAGCTGAAACACTAGGTCTGCCCATAATGCCTGCTCCTTGAATACTTAATTTAGTCATGTTGGTTTTTAAGTTAAATTCTCCCCCTAATTGATTAGTTATAAGTTCACATTGTTCTGCAGTCTTTTTTACTTCTAATTCACCAACAGTAAATGTAATATCGTTTTTATTTCCATCATTTGTCGCTTGTATTATTAAATCTACGTTAATACTTGCTTCTGAAAGTTTTTCAAATATTTGCGCAGCAATCCCAGGCCTATCAGGAATATTTGAGAGACTGAATACTGCTTGGTTTTCTAATACTTCAAGACTATTGACTGTTTTTGTTAATTCTAAGCTTCCTCTTTTTAGCGGGAGAGGTTGGATTTGACTTTCTAGGAGAGTCCCACTGGAGTTACTTTGGCTTGATTTGACACACAATTTAATTCCATAATTGCGAGCAATTTCTACTGCTCTTGGATGCAGAACTGAAGCACCGACGCTTGCAAGTTCAAGCATTTCCTCGCAGCTAATTTCATCTAAGAGTTTTGCATTAGGAACAATCCTTGGATCAGTAGTAAGAACACCTGGAACGTCTGTATAAATTTCGCAAGTCTCAGCTCCTAAAGCAGTTGATAAAGCTACTGCGGAAGTATCTGAACCACCTCTACCCAAAGTTGTAATTTCCATTGAACCAGTATGGCTTAATGTTGTTCCTTGAAATCCAGCGACTACAACTACAAAACCCTGATTTAAATAATTTTGGATCCTTTCTGTTTTAATATCCAGAATTCTCGCTTTCCCATGAATTGATTCAGTAATAATTCCAACCTGGCTACCAGTCATTGAAATTGCAGGCATTCCGTATTCGTTTAATGCCATAGAAAGGAGAGCTATGGTTACTTGCTCTCCAGTTGAGAGAAGCATATCCAATTCTCTTCGATTAGGATTTTTACTAATTGATTCTGCTAAACAATTTAAATCATTAGTAGTTTGCCCCATCGCAGAGACAACTACGACAATTTCATTCCCTGCTTCTTTACTTTGACAAATGCTACTTGCAATATTTTTAATTTTTTTAATATCACCGACAGAAGTACCGCCAAATTTTTTTACTAGTAAAGCCATACTTAAATCATAATGTAAATTCTTAAACTTATAATTTGGTTAACTTAAATTAATTAATTTCTCTGTAAAAACATTTATAGGATTATTGCCTTGTTTTAGTAATGATTCAATATCTAATAAGTTACTCATTAAATTAATTAAATATTCTTGAGATATATTTTTGACTTTTTTTCGAATAAAAAAAATTCTTTTTGGATTACCAATGCCTGCAAGATTACAAATCTTTTCTGCATTATCATTACCTGAATTAATTGCTAGTTTTATAATGGTATGAATTCTTATTTGACTAATTAAACCTGCATTTAGTCTTAATGCAGGTTCCCCTTTCTGTAAAGAATAATTTATTTCAATGAGGCTTTCATTAATATTTTTTTGTAAGAGAAGATCAATGATTTTGAAAATATTGGATTGATGATCACTAAATATTTTTTTTACATCAATACTTTTAAGAAAAAGTTGTGAATTCGAATCACTTGATAATGCAGATAGGTATGTTTTTGCTTTTGCTAATTCATTTATTAGTTTAAAGCTGTCATTACCAACTGAATCAATAATTAATTCAGCTGCATTTTTATCAATTTTGATATTCATTTCATTTGCTGCATCTTCTAAAAATCTTTTTTGTCCCTCATAGTCCCAGATTTCTGGTAAAGAAAATGATTTTTCTTTGGCTAAATTATTTTTGATAAGTTTTTGTAAAAATTTTGTACTCTTTAGTCTTGAGTCTGGTTTTTTTGTATTTTGCAAAATGAAATAAGTATTTTGCGGAATATTGCCATGAATTTTTTCAAATTTAGTTCTTAGATCTTCATTTTTGGCAGTAAAAATGGGATTATTTTTCAATGTAACTATTCTGTATCCATCTCCAAAAGGAGGTGTAAGAACTTCATCAAAAGCTTTATTGACTTGCTCATCGTCATCTCCATTTAAATTAGTTACGTTTATTTCTTTCCATTCTTTGGATACTTCCTTATCAATTAATTTTTGAATAAATGTATTTTGAGCATTTAGATCATTACCCCATAATATTTGTATTGGCATAATAGCTCAATAAAAACCATATATTAACTATGATTACTTTTAACACAAATTAAATTTAATGGTAATAGATCATCCAATTTTTTTGGAAAGCATCAAATTCATAAGATCTCGTTTACTAGCCAATGATCTAAATTATTTGGAAAAAAAAGTTTTAGAGAGATTAGTCCATACTTCAGGGGATTTCACAGTTCAAAATCTTGTAAAGTTTAGTGAAGGTGCTTGTGAAAAGGGTCTTCAGGCACTTAAAAATGGTGCTCCTATTTTAACTGATACCGATATGGCAGCAGCAGCAATAAAATCCATGGCAGAAAATACCACTAGGAATAAAGTATTCACCGCTAGAATGTGGTTTGGAAAAAATAATCATACAAACTTAACTAAAACTGCATATGGCTTAAGTGAAGGTTGGAAGGAGTTATCCGTTATAAATTCTGGGAGCAAATCTCCTATTGTAGTTATTGGCAGTTCGCCTACAGCGTTAACTTATTTAATTGATATTTTAGAAAATGCAAAAGATTTACCTAGTTTAATTATCGGAATGCCTGTTGGATTTATTGGAGTAGAGAATAGCAAAAAAAAACTGATTTCAACCGATCTTCCTAGAATTGTTTTGAATTCAACTAGAGGAGGTGCTGCCATGGCAGCTGCTGCGGTTAACGCCTTATTGAGGGAAACAATTTAAAAAGTATTTATTTTTATAAAAATGTCAAAAATCTATTTAATATCATAATTTAATTTGTTATTTTCCTCTAAAGAATTTAAAACTGATTTTGCTTTTTCTATAACTTCTTTTGGAACTCCTGCTAATTTAGCTGCTTCTATACCGTAGCTTTTGTTTGAGCCCCCTTTAACAATCTTATGGCTAAAGATTAGCTGATCGTTATTTTGTTCTACTAAAACTTGAAAATTTTGTATATTTTTATTTGAATTTTTTAAATAATTCAGCTCATGATAGTGCGTAGCAAAAATAGTATTACATTGAATTTTTTTTGCAAGATATTCACTTACTGACCAAGCTATTGAAAGTCCATCAAAAGTAGATGTCCCTCTGCCTATCTCATCAAGTAACACTAGTGAGCTAGAGGTTGCCTGATTTAGAATTGATGCTGTTTCAGACATTTCTACCATAAATGTTGATTGTCCAGATGATTGATCATCAACTGCCCCAATTCTTGTGAAAATCCTATCTGCAATCTTGATTTCAGCATTATTAGCAGGAACAAAGCTACCAATTTGTGTGAGAATTTGTATTAAACCAAGTTGTCTTATAAAGCAACTTTTTCCGCTTGCATTAGGACCCGTTAATATAATTAATTTTTGCTGATCCTCAAAAGAGATATCGTTTGCTACAAATTTTTTATCAATTAATAATTGCTCTACAATTGGATTTCTTCCTGCGATAATTTTTGTACTATTTTTTGTCATTGAATCATTTATTGGTATTAATGAAGGTTTTATAAAATTGTTTTCTACTGCAGTAATTGATAAACCAAGTAGTGCATCAAGAGATGCTATGGATTTTGCGATTGATCTTATTTGTTTTGTTTTTTCAGCAACTATATTTCTTAATTCGCAGAAAATTTCATATTCTTTTGATGAAGCTCTATTTTTTATTTGGAAAATTTTATTTTCTTTATTTTTAATTTCTGAAGTGATATACCTTTCTTCATTAGTAAGAGTTTGCCTTTTGATCCAATGTTGTGGAGCTAAATTAACTTTTGACTTATTGATAGAAATGTAATAACCAAAATTTTTATGAAATTGAATTTTTAGGTTTGAAATTTTGCTGATTTTCCTTTCCTTTAATTCCTCTTTATTTAGCCACTCAGAGTAATCATCCATTAAATTTCGTAAACCATCTAATATATTGTCAACACCATCGTGGATCATGCCTCCTTCACTAATATTTAGAGGAGGATTTTCTACCAGTTTAAAACTTATAGTATCAGCTAATTCTAAGAGTCCTTCATCAATTTTTTTTAATTGATAAGTCCAATTTGGGAGATCATATTTAAATAATTCAATTATGGATTTTAGTCTAGGCAATTTTTTTAAACCTTCAGCTATTGCAATTAAGTCTCTGGGACTTGCATGACCTGCACAAGCTCTACCTGCAAGTCTTTCTAAATCCCCCATTGCTCTAAGTAAATTTTGGGTATCTGAGCGTAAATTTTTAGATTCAAGAAAGTTTGTAATTATATTTTGTCTTTTATAAATTTCATTAACGTTTAATAGTGGCGAATCTATCCACCTTCTTAAACACCTTGCACCCATGCAAGTATAAGTTCTATCAATACTCCATAGTAGCGAACCTACATAATTGTTTTCTCGTTGTGTATTTTTGATTTCTAAGTTTTTTTGAGTTTGATAATCAATAATTAATTTGTTGTGACCATATTGGATTTGTGGAAAGTCTAATGAGATTTTTAAAGAAGAATCTTTATCTAAATTTGAAGGATTAATTTTTTCTAAATAATTTAATAAACCTCCAAGTGATCTAGTTGCATTGTTTAAATTTTTAAGTCCTATTCCCTCTAGGTTTGCAATTTGGAAATAATTTTTTATTTGATAATTTGCTTCATTAATTCCAAAATGAGTTTCTTGAGAAACAGTATATGTAATTTGACTATTTCCTTTAATTAATAAATTTCTTACTGCATTGCTTCCTACAATGATTTCTGAAGAATCTAATTTAATAATTTCATCAAATAGTTTTGTCAGAGATTGGCCTTCTAAAGTTATTAATTCTCCTGTGCTTACATCAGCCTTTGATATGCCCCATTCATAAGATTCATCTGAGTTTTCTTCTGATAAGTAAATAGCAGTAATCCAATTATTTTTCTTTGCTATCAACATCCCTTCTTCAATTACAGTTCCAGGAGTAATTATTCTTGTTATTCCTCTTTTAATTGGAGTCCCATAATTTCCAGAACTTTTTTCTAATTGATCGCATATAACCACAGAATAATTTTTTTTAATTAAATCAGCACAGTATCTCTCCATTGCATGATGGGGAACCCCTGCCATAGGGATCTTACCAATCTCTTTGCCAGCATCTTTACTGGTAAGCGTTATTTCTAAAAGGTTAGATATTAATACAGCGTCCTCAAAAAAACATTCAAAAAAATCTCCTAATCTATAAAGTAATAACCTATCTTTATTTTCTTCTTTTAGAGTTACATAATGCTTCATTACAGGAGTTAATTTCAGTTTTGAAACTGTTTTATAGCTATAAGATTCTTCATTGATGCAAACATTTTTGTTATTTGAAATTAAATCAGTCTTGAATTTATTTATTAAATTAGTTGAATTTTTTCTTTGTCTAGGTCTTTTTTGCGATTCTTTTTTTAAATCTTCCAAAGATAAATCTTCTGGAATTTTTGTTATTTCTTTTTGTTCATTATTATCATTATCAATCGCAAATAAATTCTTTTGAATTATCGTATCTTCTTGCATACTTTTTTAATTCCTAAATAGATATTAG
The DNA here is from genome assembly GCA_003281185.1 of Prochlorococcus sp. AG-347-M15. Classification (GTDB taxonomy): domain Bacteria; phylum Cyanobacteriota; class Cyanobacteriia; order PCC-6307; family Cyanobiaceae; genus Prochlorococcus_A. The sequence goes on along the minus strand of QCCS01000001.1, from coordinate 165,518 downwards.
GTAGAAATTTTTTTTTTGCATTTAAAGTGGCTAAAGTATGTAAATTTTTTCTAAAAATTATCATTTTCATGAGATTATAGTATTTATAATATTTGAAACCTAAGACTGAATTATGCAGGCTGTTAACTTTTTCTTCGTAAATGCTCTATTATTTGCTTCTTTAATTGCGGTAGTTGGAGTACCCGTTTTATATGTGACTCAACCTTCTACTGAAGAAGGACAGCGAGAAAGTAGGAGAAAAATATATTCTATTGCTGCTGTTTGGGTTGTTTTGGTTTTTGTTACAGGGATAGTTTCTTCATTAGTTTGAACTTAATACCTTTTCGTGAGAGTCTATTAATATATCTAAGTAAAATTTAATGGCTATTTTTGAGGGTTCTTTTACTAATGCCTCTACTTTAAAAGTTGGGATTGTAATAGCAAGATTTAATGATTTAATTACAAATAAAATTCTATCTGGTTGTCTTGATTGTTTGAAGAGGCATGGTTTAGATACTTCAGAATTAAGCAATCAAGTAGATATAGTTTGGGTTCCAGGTTCATTCGAGTTACCAATCGCAGCTAAAACCCTCATGAAAAAGAAGAGTTATGACGTTGTAATTGCTCTTGGGGCTGTGATCCGTGGTGAAACTTCCCACTATGATGTAGTTATATCTGAAGCTAGCAAAGGTATTTCACAAGTTTCAAATGAAAATAATGTTCCAATTATTTTTGGAGTTTTAACTACTGATACTATGCAACAGGCTCTTGAAAGAGCAGGGATTAAAAATAATCTTGGTTGGAATTATGCTTTACAAGCGATTGAGATGGGGTCCTTAATTAAAAATTTAAATTAATTGAAAAAAATTTAATTATTTCTATCATAGATCCCTTCTTTGAGATAAAATAAAAAAGCCATGCGGATGTAGCTCAGTGGTAGAGCATCTCCTTGCCAAGGAGAATGTCGAGAGTTCGAATCTCTTCATCCGCTTACCCTTAATTTTTTAATAAAAGGTTTTTGAATTTTAAAGATTAAAAAATAAATATTTTATGAGAAATTTTAAAAAATAATTCCAAATCTTAACCCATATTTTTGGTTTGATGATCTTTGTAACTGTCCCATATCAATAAAACTGTAGGCATTAGATGAGTAAATATCCAGGAATTTATCTGCATTGAATGATTTTCTTAATGCAAAAGTGGTATTATTTTCAGCATTTTCTACAGCTATGTTATGTTCAGTTTTAATAGTGAAATTTTTAGTGATTTTATAATCTGCGCTAACTCCTACCCCTGAAATAAGTTCATTGGTATTAGCTAATTTTGGATTTAATTGAAAACTCAAATTACTGTTGACATTATAAGAGTTAATTAATTCACTAAAGAAATAACCGTTCCAATTATCACTAAAAACTTTTCTTCCAAGACTTAATCTAAGAGCACCATTAAAACTATTGTTTGAATTATTGCCAAATAATAAAACTTTACCCCCAATTCTAGCTGAGTTAGAGCTAGGACTCAGATATTGTGATTCAAAGTGATTGATTCCTTTTTTAGAATTAGAAAAAGTTTCCCATGAAATATCAAAATCAAATTTATCTGAGATACCAAACTTTAATCTCTTCCAAAAGCTTCCCCCTCCAGAAATATCTAATTCAGAAAGGATTTTGTTATAACCTAATAAGAAAGTATTATTCACACTTAAATTACTTAAAAAATATTGATTTCTCTTAATAGGGTCAGGTTCTTTTTTAGATAAAAAACCTCCAGGAGTATAGATAAATCTACTACCTAATATTAATTCATTACTTGATGGCAAAGTTAATATTGAAGTCGATGGGGTTGATCCATAGCTATTTGTTAAATAACCTTCAAAAGCTGTTTTTGCATCGAATGAATAAAGAAAACCTATAGTAGAAATTGTTTTTTTCTCAAAAATTAGATCTTGATTAAAACTATTATTTCCAGTTAATGGTATGTAAAAAGAACTATATGTTTTAAGTTTTTTATGAGGTTTATATGACAAACCAAATCCTAAACCGAAATTAGAACCGTAAAATTTGCCACTACCAAATTGGTTCCCTTGGGAATCTGGTAAATAAGAGAATTTTGGAACTAATGTTAAGTTCAAAGATTTAGAGAAATCGTATGTTGTTGGAATTGCTATTGAGCCAATAATATTGTCATTTACTACTGGCTCAATATTGTTGTTAAATATATTTGATGATTGTGACTCGCAACTGCCTCCTATTGAACCAAAGCCAGAATTACACCCTCCGCTTTTTACTTTCCAATACTCTAAAGCAGTATCTATAGCAAAATCTACTTTTTCGCCATCAAAAAATTTGTATTTTAATGAGCTGCCTAAGTTTAACCAGAGATTTGATGGTTGAGAATTTCTTATTGAAACTTTTTTATGCAATGGATCATCTGTAATTGAGAAAAAAGTGCTAAACATCATATTTTTTTTCACGCCAGAATTTAAAAATATTGAGTAATTCTGATTAGCACTTCCCCCAGATTCCCCTTTAGTAATTGGAAAAACCTGATCACCATATACATTCCATAAACTTTCTTGCAAAGTATGAGCAGTTGGGACTGTATTTCCTAGTTGAATCAGTCCAACTGGAAATTCATCGCTAATCTTTTTTTTCTTCTCCGTGAAATTTATTTTATTATTTATTTCTTTTTGGAAATTAAAATCATCAATTTTTTCCCAATTGAGATTTTTTAGTTCGTACGAAGAATTATCAATTCTTTTCCACTTTATGATTTCTTTTTGTGAATTATCCGTTAATACAATTTTGCTCGGATATATTAATACATAAATAAAAGAAAATTTAAGAAATTTCTTTAAGATTTTCATTAAATAGTGCTTGACATAACTAAAGTTTTCTTAAATTAACTAATGTAAAAAATTACCTCAGTTAAGACTTGATAATACACTATTTCTTATAGTAACCCAAAGAGTAAAAAATATGAAAATCATAAATAAATTTAGAAAATTTTTTTGCTCTAATTTAATACTGTTTTGGTTCTATTTCCTATTTACATCTTAGTTACTATTGAAGTGATTTAATTGAATTAATTTTTTGTATTTTTAAAGAGAATTAAGCGAGTTTGAATTTTTTGAATCACTTTTAATTGTTATTTCTTTTAAACTTATTGAAATAAAATATATCAATGACAAAAGTAATTTCTATAGATGAATTAAGAGAATTGTTTACTAAACCATATGGTGCAAAGGCACCAACTAAACAAAAATGGTCTGAATTTTATAATGAAAGTGTCATTTTTACTGACCCAACGCAGAAAACAGAGGGATTAGATTCTTATGTTAAAGCTCAAGAAAAGTTGGTCAAAAGATGTGATGATGTGTTTTTAAAAACCCATGCAATTTCAATAAGTGGAAATTGTGGATTTGTTGAATGGACGATGGGTTTAAAAATTATGGGTAAAGAATTTATTTATCCTGGAACAACCCGTTTATTATTTGGTAAAAATGGATTAATTGAAGAACATAGAGATTATTTTGATTTTTGTGGTCCAACTTTTGGCCCTGTGCCTGTTTTAGGTCAGTTTATAAGATGGCTTTATAGTAAGTTTGTATCTTGATTAAGATATTGTATTTTAATAATTTGTGTTCTTTTTTGATAGCTAATTTATTTATATTTCACGAATTAATAAATCTTGAGTAGTGACTTCTTTAAAATTAAATTGAGAATAAAACAATTTCTTATTAGTGGTCATTAAATATAATTTCTTAGTATTTTTAATTTTTTTTGAAGATAAAAGATTTTGTACAATTAATGATCCAAAACCTTTTCCTTGATGATTTTGATCTATAACTATATCCCAAAGAACCCCTCGGTAAATTCCATCTGTTAAAGCTCTACCAAATCCAACTATTTCGTGGCCAACCCAAAGACTTACAACAACATCACTGTTGGCAAGACATTTTTTAAGATCATTAATTGTTCTACTTTTTGCCCAGAAAGCATTTTTTTTCAGTAATCTTTGCAGCTTATTTAATCCATTGGTTGGCTGTAGATTAGGACCTAATCCCAAAACTCTTAAACCCATTGCTCCTTTGCAATGATTTATTAAAGATATTTCTTTCATTTTTAGATAAAGTTTTAGAAAATTAAAAATAATTAATTATTTTTTAATTTAAATACACTAGTCGATCATTTCTATAAAAATATAGAGATATAATTTTTCTTCATTCTGTTGTAACGCACTAATTTATAATGTTTGTAATAATATAAATTTTTAGGAACTGTAACTTATGCTAAAACTTTTGTTGGGAGATCCGAATACACGAAAGTTAAAGCGCTATCAACCAATAGTTGATGAAATAAATTTTTTAGAAGAAGAGATATCTAGATTGAGTGATGATGATATGCGAAGAGAAACTCAAAATCTTAAATTAAAAATATCATCAGAATTAGATATTAAAAAACAAAATCAACTCTTAGAAGAATTTCTTCCAAAGGCATTTGCAATTGTTAGAGAAGCAAGTAAACGTGTTCTTGAAATGAGACATTTTGATGTTCAGTTAATAGGCGGGATGGTTTTACATGAATGTCAAATTGCTGAGATGAAGACTGGAGAAGGAAAAACGCTAGTCGCAACATTACCTTGTTATCTAAATGCTTTAACTGGAAAAGGGGTCCATGTTGTTACTGTAAATGATTATTTAGCTAGAAGAGATGCAGAGTGGATGGGACAAGTTCATCGTTTTTTAGGTTTATCTGTTGGTTTAATTCAGCAAGATATGAGCCCAGTTGAGAGAAAAAAAAATTACGACTGCGATATTACTTATGCTACGAATTCTGAATTAGGATTCGATTATTTAAGGGATAATATGTCCACCGACATTAACGAGGTGGTACAAAGAAAATTCAATTACTGCGTGATTGACGAGGTTGATTCAATCTTAATTGATGAAGCCAGAACACCTTTGATCATTTCTGGCCAAGTTGAAAGACCCCAAGAAAAATATCAAAAAGCTTCTCAATTATCTTTGGAATTAATCAAAGCAAAAGAATTAAGTAAAGATGGTATTGATCCCGACGGGGATTATGAAGTTGATGAAAAGCAGAGAAGTTGTATCTTAACTGATCAGGGTTTCGCTAAATGTGAAGAGTATTTGGGAGTTAGTGATTTATATAATCCAAAAGATCCTTGGGCACATTATATAACCAATGCCTTAAAAGCTAAAGATTTATTTATTAGAGATGTAAACTATATCATTAAGAATGATGAGGCTGTGATAGTCGATGAATTTACAGGTAGGGTTATGCCAGGAAGGAGATGGAGTGATGGACAGCATCAGGCAATAGAAGCGAAGGAGGGTCTTAAAATCCAGCCTGAAACTCAAACATTAGCATCCATTACTTATCAAAATTTTTTCTTACTATATCCTGGTTTAGCAGGTATGACAGGAACTGCAAAAACTGAGGAAGTTGAATTTGAAAAAACTTATAAATTAGAATCAACAGTTATACCTACAAATCAAATAAGGAAGAGACAAGATTGGGCTGATCAAGTATTTAAGACAGAGATCGGGAAATGGAAAGCCGTTGCTAATGAAACTGCACAAATTCACAGAGAAGGTAGACCTGTTTTAGTAGGTACTACAAGTGTTGAAAAAAGTGAATTATTAAGTTCACTTTTAATCGAAGAGAAAATCCCCCATAATTTGTTAAATGCTAAGCCTGAGAATGTTGAGCGTGAGGCGGAAATTATTGCTCAGGCTGGAAGAGCCGGTGCTGTGACTATTGCGACTAATATGGCTGGAAGGGGAACAGATATAATTCTTGGTGGTAATAGTGACTATATGGCAAGACTTAAATTAAAAGAAATTTTAGTTCCTTTGCTAGTAAAACCAGATAATGAGCATAAGCCACCAATACCTAAACAAAGAAGTTCAAAAGCTAAGGGTGGTTTTTCCTCAAAAGTAGCTTCAAATTTCAAGAATAGTCTAAACACTACAAGCAGTCTTTTCCCTTGCAAACTAGATGAAGAGATTCAAAAGAAACTCTCTCTTTTATCTAATAAACTAGTTGATAATTGGGGTGATAGACAACTTTCTGTTTTGGAACTAGATGACAAGATAGCTACAGCTGCAGAAAAAGCACCAACTGATGACAAAATGATAAAGATTTTGAGGGAATCTTTATCAGATGTAAAAGCAGAATATGAAAAAGTTTTGATTCATGAAGAAGAAAAAGTAAGAAAAGCTGGTGGGTTACATGTCATAGGAACTGAAAGACATGAATCAAGAAGAGTCGATAATCAACTTAGAGGTAGAGCAGGAAGACAAGGTGATCTAGGAAGTACAAGATTCTTTTTATCTTTGGAAGATAATTTACTAAGGATTTTTGGAGGCGATAGAGTAGCAAATCTAATGAATGCATTTAGGGTTGATGAAGATATGCCAATCGAGTCAGGAATGCTTACTCGGTCTCTTGAGAGTGCTCAAAAGAAAGTAGAAACATATTATTACGATATTAGAAAACAAGTTTTTGAATATGATGAGGTAATGAATAATCAAAGAAAAGCAGTTTATAGTGAAAGACTTAGAGTCTTGCAAGGAAACGACTTAAAGAGACAGGTAATAGGATATGGTGAAAGAACGATGATTGAAATTGTAGACGCTTATATTAATCCTGACCTTCCTCCTGAAGAATGGAATATTGATCAATTAGTTTCTAAAGTCAAAGAGTTTATATATTTATTAGATGATCTTAAGGCTAGTGATATTAATTTACTTTCAATAGAAGAATTAAAAAACTATCTTCAAGAACAGTTGCGAATAGCCTATGATTTAAAGGAAGCCCAAATAGAAAAGATTCGTTCAGGATTAATGAGAGATGCTGAAAGATTTTTCATTTTGCAACAAATTGATAATTTATGGCGGGAACATCTTCAATCTATGGATTCTTTAAGGGAATCAGTTGGATTAAGAGGTTATGGCCAGAAAGATCCTTTAATCGAATATAAAAATGAAGGATATGATATGTTCCTTGAAATGATGACTAATATGAGACGAAATGTTATTTATTCAATGTTTATGTTTCAACCTAAAATTGACTCGGATGAAAAAGATTAAATCATGGTTTAATCATCTCCAAGATATTCAATAATTTCTTTGTCTTTAAGATTTTGTGCATCACCAAGTTTTGAAATATCAATAGATTCTGAGTTGGTTAAACATTGCAGAGTTTTTTGTAATTTTAGAATTTCATTTTCAAGTAAATCTATTCTATCCATCAAATTTTTTATCACGTTAGCTTCCGCATCTGGTAATGCAGAGTGAGCTAAGGGATTCACTTTTACTCCACTTTGATGTACTACTCTTCCAGGAACTCCAACCACAGTACTGTTCCCTTCAACATTTCGAACAACTACTGAACCTGCACCTATACGGGTATTTGATCCTACTGTGATGGATCCAAGAACTTTTGCACCTGCTCCAACCACAACATTTTCCATCAATGTTGGGTGACGTTTTCCATGACTTTTACCAGTTCCTCCTAAAGTGACTCCCTGATAAAGAAGACAATTATTTCCTATTTGAGCTGTTTCACCAATTACAACTCCCATGCCGTGGTCTATAAAAACTCGTTTACCAATTTTAGCTCCTGGATGTATTTCAATTCCTGTTAATAGTCTATTAAGATGACTTAGTAATCTAGGAATTAAAGGAATTTTTAATTGCCATAATTTATGGGTAAACCTATGAATAACTATTGATTGAAATCCAGGGTAGCAAAGTAAAATCTCTAATATTCCTCTTGCGGCAGGATCTCGTTCTTTGATAATTTCTATATCTGATTTAAAAGTTCTTAAAATCATGATCTAATCAATTACTCCAATTTCCTTTTTTAATTGATTGATTGTTTCGTTACTTAAATAATTTTTGGCACATATTATTTGAGGCAATCTTATAAGCTGAGATCGATTTTTTAATAATGTGTTTTCAATAACTGATAAACTGGGACCATCACATATTATGTGGTTTGAAGCCTTTAGAAGTGATAATAATCTACTGTTATTATCTGAGATTGCCGTCATAAGCATTAATTCACTACCTCGCATGCTGTGTATTATGACTTCTGCTGCCCTTAATAAACCAGGACTTATGCTAACAATACCAACACAACTTCCAGAAGTTAATTCTTTGAGGATTTTCAATTCCTTTTGAAAATCACTTAAGTCAACAGCAATAGATCTAACCCCATGTTGTTTTGCTACTTTTTCTAGAGGTTGTAAAAAGTATCTACTAGTGACAATAGTACCATTATTTGAATTACTCAAAACTTTTTCTAATTCTTCCATTGGAACAACTTCAACTGGTACATTAATTTTTGGAGAGATTTCTTCAGCTATGAGCATGGAAGCGCCAATATCTTCTCTAGGAGTACTTACAATAATTCTTGCTCCACATTTAATACGCCAATCAATTTCTTTGGTCAATATTTCTCTTGTTTCTTGTAAGGTGCAGCCAAGATTTATGAAGTTGTCAATAGCCTTCTTTGCTTCTTGATCTGGTGGTTTACTTACTTTGTCTTTTGAGTAGACTGATTTTTTAAAATTTCTTTTCGTAATATTATCTCTTACATAGATACCTGATCCAGCTATTGCTTCAACGACCCCATCTATTTCGAGTTGTCTGTAGACCTTGCTTATGGTGTTACGGTGGAGCCCAGTCTGCATTGCAAGTTGCCTAGTGCTAGGAAGTCTGTGACCTGGGGGATAATGTCTTGCTGCTATTGCAAAACAAATTTGATTATATAGTTGTGTAGATGCTGAAATATCACTTTCTTGTTGAATATGGAATCTCACTTTAGAAAAATCCTGACTAATTAGTTATTATTCATAGTGACACTTTAACATTCGGCATACTTTTTCGATAATAATTTATCACTCTGCATCTTTTTTTATAAGAGGAGTTTTTCTAGGGCTTAAAAACATAATCATGTTTCTTCCCTCTCTTTTTGGCTTTTGTTGTACTTCTGATTGCTCCTCTAAATCACTAGCCATTTTAAAAAGGAGTGATTCAGCTAAATTTGAGTGTTGAATTTCTCTACCTCTAAAAATTACTGTACATTTAACTTTATCTCCCGATTTTAAAAATTTAGTAGCTTGACCTATCCGTACATCATAATCATGTTTATCAATTTTATACCTCATTTTTACTTCTTTAACTTCTGTTTGATGAGATTTTTTTCTTGCTTCTTTTGCTTTCTTTTCTTGTTCAAATTTATATTTTCCATAATCCATTATTCTACAAACGGGGGGAGTTGCTTTTTCGCTTACCAAAACTAAATCCAGTTCTCTTTGAGAAGCTATTTCTAATGCTTTTAATCTATCTATGACACCTAATTGTTTACCATCTGAATCAACAACTCTCAATTGAGGGTATTTTATTCTTTCGTTTATATTTGGAAGCTCTCTTACAGGAGCTCGGCGGTCAAAGCGTGGGCGTGGTGGCATTCAGTTAGTTAATAAATTGATTTGATGATTAACAAAATCAAATACATATAAAGTTAGCCTAAAAAAGACTCTATTTTAATTATTGCATCTTTTAGCGGGTTTTTGTTATTAAGCCAAGTAGGATTATTTTTATTACGAAACCATGTTTTTTGTCTTTTGGCAAATTGGATGGTTTTTGTAGTAGTAAGCTCAATAGCCTTGTCAATCGTTGAATGATTATTCAAGACTTCTTTAGCTTCTCGGTAACCAATGGTTTCTAATATTGGCAAATCAGATCCATATTGGGAAATGAGGTGTTTTGTTTCTTCTAAAATTCCAGATGAAAACATATTTTTTGTTCTTTGTATAATTCTTTCTTTTAAATTTTCTCTATCTAATCCAAGCTCTAGTATTTTCCAATTAGGCGGTTTTTGAACTTTTTGAGTTGACAGAGGTTTACCAGTTATATAAAAGACTTCTAAAGCTCTTATTGTCCTAATTTGATCAGCAAAATTAATTTTTTTTGTTGTAATTGGATCACAATTCTTTAAAAGTTCCCAACATTCTTTCTGACCTAGTTCTTCTAACTGAACTCTCAAATTTTTTTGTGGAGGGATATCTGGAGAAAAAAATCCTTTTGTTATTGAGTTCATGTATAACCCGCTCCCTCCTACAAGAAAAGGTAAATAACTTTGTTTGATTTCTTTTTTTAATGAATTCAGGGCAATTTCTTGAAATTGTTTGACATTAATTTGATTAATAGGCTCTTCAATATCTATTAAAAAATGCTTTATTTTTTTTTGTTGATTTTCAGATGGTTTGGCAGTTCCAATATCCATAGACTTATAAATTTGTCGAGAGTCTATGTTATGTATATGAGTTTTGAAATATTCTGCAATTTCAATAGCTAAATCTGTTTTTCCACTTGCTGTGGGTCCAACTAAAACTACTATATGAGGTGGATAATTTGACATATAAATTTCTGAAGAAAAATCTAATAGCTATATAATTAAAGAGATTAATTTTTTCATTGACTTTGAGCCTTTCTCTTATTGCGGTGGTAAGTTAAATGCAAGCCCTTTTAAAAGTAACATTTTAAAAGTATTATGTTTTTTTTTAATATTAAATGAGTGAGGACAAAAGATCTAATAAAATCTCAAATGATTATGGTGCTGAACAGATTCAGGTTTTAGAAGGTTTAGAGCCTGTTCGTAAACGTCCAGGAATGTATATAGGTTCTACAGGTCCTAGAGGTTTGCATCATTTAGTATATGAGGTCGTTGACAACTCAGTTGATGAAGCGCTTGCAGGTCATTGTGATCATATAGAGATAATTCTTAAAGCAGATGGATCAGCTTTAATTTCTGATAATGGACGAGGTATTCCAACAGATATTCATCCAAGAACTGGGAAAAGTGCTTTAGAGACAGTGCTTACTGTTCTGCATGCAGGGGGTAAATTTGGAAGTGGTGGTTATAAAGTTTCGGGTGGATTGCACGGAGTAGGAATATCCGTAGTTAACGCTTTAAGCGAATGGGTTAATGTAACTGTTTACAGGGATGGTAGTGAATTTAATCAAAGATTTGAAAAAGGTTTATCAAAGGGTGAATTGCAAACTAAAAGACAGTATGCAAAACCTTTTAAAAAAGGAACTACTATTTGTTTTAAACCTGATAAATCAATTTTTTCTGGAGGAATTGAATTTGAATATACTCTTCTCTCTTCTAGATTAAGAGAATTAGCTTATCTTAATGGTGGTGTAAAAATTGTTTTCAGAGATGAGAGAAAACAATTATCAGATGGTTCTTTCAAAGAAGAAATTTACTTATATCAAGGAGGGATCAAGGAATATGTTCAATACATGAATGCTGAAAAGGATTCAATTCATCCTGAGATAATTTACGTTGATTCTCAGAAAGAAAACGTTTACGTAGAAGCAGCTATGCAATGGTGTTCAGATGTATACTCAGATAATATTTTAGGGTTTGCTAATAATATAAGAACTATTGATGGAGGTACACATATTGAAGGATTAAAAACAGTTTTGACGAGAACTTTCAATAATCTTGCGAAAAAGAGAGGCAAAAGAAAAGATATTGAAAAGAATTTAGCTGGTGAAAATATCAGGGAGGGGTTGACAGTAGTTTTATCTGTTAAGGTTCCAGATCCTGAATTTGAAGGACAAACAAAAACGAAATTAGGGAATACTGAAGTAAGAGGAATTGTTGATTCTCTTATTGGAGAGGCTCTTACAAAATTTATGGAATTCAATCCTGGAATTTTGGATCTAATTCTTGAAAAAGCAATTCAATCATTTAATGCTGCAGAAGCCGCAAGAAGAGCTAGAGAATTAGTCAGAAGAAAAAGTGTTCTTGAAAGTTCAACTCTCCCAGGAAAATTAGCAGATTGTAGTTCTAGAGATCCCTCAGAATCAGAAATTTATATTGTTGAAGGAGATTCTGCAGGGGGTTCAGCAAAACAAGGTAGAGATAGAAATTTTCAGGCTATTTTGCCTCTTAGAGGTAAAATTCTTAATATTGAAAAAACTGATGATACTAAAATATATAAAAATACAGAAATTCAGTCATTAATAACAGCTTTAGGGTTAGGAATCAAAGGTGAGGAATTTGATGTAAACTCTTTGAGATATCATAGAGTTGTAATTATGACTGATGCTGATGTTGATGGAGCTCATATTAGAACTTTATTATTAACATTTTTTTATAGATATCAAAGAGAACTTGTTGAGAGAGGTTTCATATATATTGCTTGTCCTCCTCTCTACAAAGTAGAAAGAGGTAAGAATCATAAATACTGTTATAACGAGAGTCAATTAAAGGATACGATTTCAGGTTTTGGAGAAAACGCAAATTACAATATCCAAAGATTTAAAGGATTAGGCGAGATGATGCCAAAACAATTATGGGATACAACTATGAATCCTCAAACTAGAATGATGAAAAGGGTTGAAATTGAAGATGCACTTGAAGCTGACAGAATCTTTAATATATTAATGGGAGATAAAGTTGCACCTAGAAGAGAATTTATTGAAACTCATAGTAGTAACTTAGATATGGCAACTTTAGATATATGATTAATAACTTTCTTAAGAATTTTTGCTTAATTACTTTTGCATTAATTGCTCCAATTACTTTACCCGCTGGTGGAATTCAAAAAAGTTTAAATCAAAATAGGTTTCCTAATAATGCGAGAGAAATTATATTGAGTTCTAATACTTCTCTTTATTCTTCTCCTTGTACAAAAGCAAGAGAATTATTAGTTCTTGATATAGGTACAAGTCTATCAATTTTACGTAATTGGAAGGTAAGCGAAAATGAAATTTGGCTAAGGGTGGAATTAGCCTCTATTAAATTATTAGAAGATCCTCATAAGATCACAAAAGGCTGGATAAAAATGTAAATTTTGGATATCTCCTCAATAATTATTATTTTATTTGGGAGTACTTTTGGATTAATAATTAGGATATTTATACAAAATAATTTAAAAGTTAATGCAGGATTTAATATTCAAAATACTTCAATAGTTAATTTCCTAGCATCATTTTTTTTGGGAATTCTCGTAGCATTAAATTTTATTAATAACGACATATTATTATTATTTTATACAGGTTTTTTAGGATCTTTTAGTACATTTTCTTCTTTTGTGTATCAACTATTTATCTTATTCAAAAAGAGGAAAATCATGCATTTATTTCTACACTATTTTGAGGTAATAATAATTTCTTTTATTTGCTTTTATCTAGGTTATTATTTAATCCAAATTATTGAATGAAAATAAAAAGTTGGTTATATATTCTCGTAGCTTGTTACACAGCTACTTTTTTAAGATTTTTTATTAATAATAATCTCATTATTTCAATCATTAGCTCATTGCTTTTTGGTTTTGTTTTAGCAAGAGAGTTAGGTCACTCGAATAAAATTATAATTTTTAGTGGTTTTTTTTCATGCTTTACATCTTTTAGTGGATTTATATATTTTTTATACAAAATTTTAAATCAAGGAGATTGGATAAAATTTATAATTTTTTTTAACTTAATCATTATTATAAATTTATTCACAATGTGTTTAGGGTTCTGGATAAGTAGAAAAATTAGATAGATTTCATATAATGATGTTGATACTTTGATAAGGAATTATATTAATGAATGAAAATAATCTTGAAATTGTTAATTCATTATCTTCAGATTTAAGTAGCCGAGAAAATATTATTTTTCAACTTCAAGAATTGCTCGTGGCGGGTAACTATGATGAGGCAAAGTTACTTTTAGAGCCTTCCCAACCTGTTGATATTGCAGATGCTATTGGTAGTTTGCCATTAATATTACAGGCTTTAGCATTTCGATTATTAAAGAAAAATGAGGCAATTGAGGTTTATGAATACTTAGACCCAGTAGTTCAGCAAACTTTACTAGATAGACTTCGATCAGGGGAAGTTTTAGAAATTGTTGAAAAAATGTCTCCTGACGATAGGGTTCAACTGTTTGATGAATTACCTGCAAAAGTTGTACGAAAATTCTTATCTGCGCTTAGTCCTGGTGAAAGGAAAGTAACAGCTGAATTACTTGGATATGAACCTGAAACTGCTGGAAGATTAATGACAACTGAATTCATAGATCTTAAAGAGAGGCAAACGGCAGCTGAAGCTCTTTCTTTAGTTAGAAAAAGAGCTCCATTTACAGAAACAATTTATAGCTTATATGTTACTGATAATGAAAGACATTTAACGGGTATTCTTTCTTTGAGAGATCTTGTAACAGCAGATCCATCTAAGCCAATTGGGGATGTTATGACGAAAGATGTAGTTAATGTTTCTACGAATACGAATCAAGAAGATGTTGCAAGAGCAATACAAAGATATGACTTCTTAGCGCTACCAGTTGTAGATAGAGAAAAAAGACTTGTAGGTATAGTTACTGTCGATGATTTAATTGACGTAATAGAACAAGAAGCGACAAGAGATATTTATGCAGCTGGTGCAGTTCAGCCTGGAGATGAAGATGATTATTTTCAAAGCAGTTTGTTCACAATAGCTCGAAGAAGAATTTTGTGGTTGTTAATTTTGGTTTTGGCAAATGGTTTAACAACAAAAGTTATCGCAATGAACGACCAAATATTGAAGGAAATAGTTTTGCTTGCTGCATTCATTCCATTGCTTATAGGTACTGGGGGAAATGTCGGGGCTCAAAGTTCAACGGTTGTTATAAGAGGTTTAAGTACACAAAAATTGAAATCTCTTGGTGCAATTAAGGCAGTAATTAAGGAGGCAACAACAGGTGCTCTTTTGGGTGTCCTAATGATGCTAGTGGTGTTCCCCTTCGCTTGGTGGCAAGGACAAGGACCCTTAATAGCCTTCTCGGTAGGAATAAGTTTAATATCTATAACTACTTTAGCTGCTACTACAGGCGCTATTTTACCTTTATTGTTTGACAAAATGAGATTAGACCCAGCTTTGATGTCTTCTCCTTTCATAACCACTGTCACTGATATTGCAGGTGTGTTTATTTACTTGAGTACGGCAAAATGGCTCTTAAACTACTCATTCACCTAATTTCACTAGGTATTTATTCTCATTTTTTTAAATTTGTGGATTTTTTTGTTTAACTTTACATTTCTTAATGGTATTGTTTACAAAACAACATTCAACTTTCATGCCTTCCGAAACATTAAGTGAGAATAAATTAGCGTCAATATCAAGTTTAAAAGCTAGTAACGATGTTGATCTTGTCAGATCTTATTTAAGAGATATAGGTAGAGTTCCATTATTATCTCATGAGCAAGAAATTACTCTTGGTAGGCAGGTACAAGAATATATGCAAGTTGAAAGAGCAGAATTGGAGATTATTGATTTAACAGGAGATAAGCCAAGCTTAGAGGAATTATCAAAAAAATTAAATTTATCCACTTCTATTGTCAAAAAAAGATTGAGAGCTGGACAGAGGGCTAAAGAAAGAATGGTTGCAGCTAATTTAAGGTTGGTAGTGAGTGTTGCAAAAAAATACACAAAAAGAAATATGGAATTATTAGATTTAATTCAAGAGGGCACAATAGGATTGGTTAGGGGGGTAGAAAAATTTGATCCTGCTAGAGGATACAAGTTTTCAACATATGCATATTGGTGGATTAGACAAGGTATTACTAGAGCAATAGCTGAAAAAAGTAGGGCAATAAGATTACCAATTCACATAACTGAAATGCTGAATAAGTTAAAAAAAGGTCAAAGAGAGTTGAGTCAAGAAATGTCTAGAACTCCAACAGTCACTGAACTTGCCAAATACGTTGATCTTCCTGAAGAAGACGTTAAAGACTTAATGTGCAAAGCTGGACAACCAGTTAGTCTTGAAACCAAAGTTGGTGATGGGGAAGATACCGTCTTATTAGATTTACTTGCAGGGGGTGAGGATTTGCCAGACGAACAAATAGAGATGGATTGCATGAGAGGTGATCTCCATTCACTTTTACATCAATTGCCTGATCTACAGTGTAGAGTTCTAAGAATGAGATACGGCATGGATGGAGATGAGCCAATGTCTCTTACAGGTATAGGAAGGGTACTAGGGATAAGCAGAGATAGAGTAAGAAATCTAGAAAGAGATGGATTAAGAGGCTTGAGAAGACTTAGTGATAATGTTGAAGCTTACTTCGTTTCTTGAATAAATTCATTGATTAATCTATTTGTTTTTTCAGGTTCTTCATCATGAGGACAATGACCAGCACCATTTATGATATCTAATCTTTTAATATTACTGAATTTTTTCTTCCAATCTTTTGCTTCATTTAAAGATTCCCAAGGGTCTTTTTCTCCCCAAATTAATTGGATGGGAGCGTCAACCTTATCAAAAAGGTCAGTAGCAAGATAGTCATCAAATAAGTTAATAAAACCACGAAATGCTTCTTTCGAGTTTTTCCTTTGAGAGGGTTGAAAAAGTATTTCAATCAATTCTTTATCGATATTTTTTCCTGAAGGGTAAGCTTGTTCAAGTATTTTCTTTATAACTTTTGGATTAGCAGCTCTTATAAAAAGTGTATTACTAATTACTCTCTGTCTGACAATCGTTTTAAGGACTGGTCTCAGAAGATTCATAAAGACATCACTTTTTTTTAAACGTTTATCATCCATAGTTCTTTGTGCACAATCAATCAAAATGACACCTCTGCAATTATCTTTGAGAATTTCAGCAGCTTTCAATGCAATCACACCGCCAATTGAATTTCCAACTAAGTAAACAGGAGATTTTATTACTTCTTTGCAAAATGTTGATATTTGATTACTCCATAAGTCAAATGAATATTTAATTGAGTTTTCTTTATCAGGTTCGTAATTTAATAAAGCATTAGGTTGACTGCTTTTCCCAAATCCTAATAAGTCAATTGCGTAGCAGTTAGAAAATTTACCAAGAAAATCTTGATTATGTCTCCAGTGGTTTTTTGATGACCCAAATCCATGAACTAATAAAATTTTAATATTTTTTTCAGAAGTAGATTCTTTTGATAAAGACCAAGAAATTTCCCAATTTTTCCACTTCCAAGTTTCAGATTTATTGAAAGACACTATTAAAAAATGCTTTTAATTAAACTTTAATTCAAAAAAAAATTATTCGTTTTTAATAATTTATTCTTAGTTAAAGAAAAGCTTACATTAACTATGCAAAAGAAAAAGGTCATATGTGTTGGAGAGGCTTTAATTGACAGAATCAGAAATAAGTCAAATCAAGGATTTACAGATTTTTTGGGTGGTGCGCCGGCTAATGTTGCTTGTGCATTAAGAAAACTAAAAATAGATTCAACATTTATAGGATGTTTGGGTAATGATGATTACGGAAAAAAATTTATTAAGCAATTTAATGAATTGGATGTTAATTTAGATTTCTTGCAATTAAATAATGATTCATCTACTCGCGTGGTTAATGTAGATAGAGATCAATTTGGAGATCGTTTTTTTTCAGGCTTTGGGGAAAGTTTTCATTCATGCTTTGCAGACGAAGTTCTTAGTAAGAAATTAATCGAAAAAGAAATTTTAAATTTGGAGAAATCTTTTCTAGTAACAGAATATTTGGTTACAGGAACAATCTTATTATCATCTCCAATATCAGCAGAGACTATTTTTTTTCTTATTGAACAGGCAAAAAAATTTGAAGTCAAAATAGTTATTGATTTGAATTGGAGAGAGGTCTTTTGGGATCATTCAAGTTTTTCATCAGAAATTAACAAAACAGTGAGCGTTAATTTAATCAAGAAATTTTTAAATCATGCGAATGTTCTAAAACTTGCTAAGGAAGAAGCAACTTTGTTTTTTGAGGATGAAAATCCCTCGCTAATATCTCAACAATTATCTAATAGACCAGATGTAGTGATAACTGATGGAAAAAATCCCGTTTCATGGTATATCAATGGATTGCAGGGAACTACCCATACTCCTACTTCACAAAAAATTGTTGATACAACTGGCGCAGGTGATGCTTTTTTAGCTGGCTTAATTTCAAAATTAATTTCTTCTGGCTATCCTTCAAATAGACTAGAAATAGAAGATTCCATTAAGTACGCAGGTGTTTGTGGATTTTTAACTTGTCTTGGTGAAGGCGCAATCGAGCAACAGCCAAATTATGGGAAGGTTAATAAATTTTTGGGATCTCTTATTTCGTAATTTCTCCCATAATTTTTTGCGTAACTAATTTCTATTTTCCAATAATTATCAATAATTGGCTCTATTAATTCTGGCCATTCAATAACTAAAATAGCTTGTCTTTGTATTGCCTCTTCTTCTTCCGAAAAAAAAACTTCTTTTGCTGATGAAATATTTTCTAACCTATATAAATCAAGGTGAATGAGTGGAATTTTTCCCGATTCATAGTGATGCGATAAAGCAAATGTAGGGCTTGTAATGTCCTCAGAGATTGATAAGCCTTTAGCAATGCCTTGAACAAATGAAGTTTTCCCAGCCCCAATTGGACCCTGTAATAAAACAATTGATTGGGGATTTAATTTGTGTGAGAGTTTTTTTCCTAAATTTAAAGTCTCGTTTAAATTCTCAACAAACACAAAATTACACAAAAATCATTTATAGTTTAATAGAAAAAGTATTTACTAGATATGGTTATTGCAAATTCAGTTAAAACCTCTACACCCAATTATGTTATAGCTGATATCTCTTTATCAGATTTTGGACGCAAAGAAATTAAAATTGCCGAAACTGAAATGCCTGGATTAATGGCACTTAGAGATAAATATCAATCTGAAAAACCACTAAAAGGTGCAAAAATAGCTGGAAGTCTTCATATGACTATTCAGACAGCAGTCTTAATAGAAACTCTTGTTGACCTTGGTGCAGAAGTAAAATGGGCTTCATGCAATATTTTTTCAACTCAAGATCACGCAGCTGCAGCTATCGCAGATCAAGGAATTTCTGTATATGCAAAAAAAGGTGAGACTCTTGATGAATATTGGGAATATACCCACCTTATCCTTGATTGGGGTTCAGAATCTCCAAATATGATTCTTGATGATGGGGGAGATGCAACTGGATTGTTGATACTCGGTAGTAAAGCAGAAAAAGATCTGTCTGTTTTAGATAATCCCGATAATGAAGAGGAAATTGCTTTATTTAATTCTATTAAATCTAAGTTACAAGTTGATAATAATTTCTATTCTAGAATCAAGAGTAATATCATTGGTGTAACTGAAGAAACTACAACAGGAGTTGCAAGACTTTATCAACTGCAAAAGCAAAATGCTTTACCTTTCCCTGCTATAAATGTTAATGATTCAGTAACAAAAAGCAAATTTGATAATTTATATGGATGTCGAGAATCTTTGGTTGACAGTATAAAGCGTGCTACTGATGTGATGATTGCTGGTAAGGTCGCTTTGGTAATGGGTTTTGGAGATGTCGGTAAAGGCTCAGCCCAGTCTCTAAGAGGACTTGGCGCAATTGTAAAAGTTGCTGAAATTGATCCAATTTGTGCTCTTCAAGCGGCAATGGAAGGTTTTAGCGTTGTCACATTAGATGATGTTGTGGAAGATATAGATATTTTTGTTACAGCAACTGGTAACTATCAGGTAATTACAAACGAAAACCTCGTCAAGATGAAAGATGAGGCCATAGTCTGTAATATTGGCCATTTTGATAACGAAATTGATGTGGCTTCATTGAAAGATTATCCATGGGAAAATATAAAGCCGCAGGTTGATCACATAACTTTACCGAGTGGCAATAAAATAATCCTTTTAGCTGAAGGTAGATTAGTTAACTTAGGCTGTGCTACTGGACATCCAAGTTTTGTTATGAGTAATTCTTTTACTAATCAAGTACTAGCTCAAATTGAACTTTTCAATAAGTCAGAAAAATATGCTAAGGAGGTTTACGTATTACCAAAACATTTAGATGAAATGGTGGCTAGATTACATCTTGATAAAATTGGTGCAAAATTAACAAAACTAACCAAGGAACAAGCTGATTATATTAATGTCTCTGTTGAAGGACCTTATAAACCAGAACTTTATAGGTATTAAATTTGAGTTTAATTTTTGCAAATTTTCTAACTTCAATTCCTGAATATATAAATTTTGCAGTTGAGAAAAATTCAACTTTAGCTTACATAACAATTTGTTTTGCTATGTTTTTGGAAAATATAATACCACCTATTCCTTCGGAAATTATAATGCCATTAGGTGGCTTTTTCGTTTATCAACAAAAATTAAATTTTTATATTTTAGTTTTTTGGGGCTTATTTGGTACAGTTTTAGGATCTTTGCCTTGGTATTTTTTAGGTAAATTAGTTAATGAAAAAAGACTCTCTAACTTTCTAGATAAAAAAGGAAAGTATTTAGGAGTTTCTTCTGATGACTTACTAAAAAGTAGAAAGTGGTTTGATAAATATGGGGTTTCTTTAGTTTTTTGGGGACGACTAGTTCCAGGAATTAGAACCTTAATTTCAGTCCCTGCTGGCATAGAACTAATGCCATTAAGAAAATTTTTGATATGGACTACATTAGGCAGTTTAATATGGGTTGCACTTTTAACTTATGCGGGCTATTTATTTGGTGAAAATTATTTGATAATTGAAACTTTTTTAAATCAAGTTAAATATGTTATTAAGCCAATTTTAATTTTAATAGTCTTATATTTTTTTATTAAATTAATTTTTAGATATATAAGAAATAGATCTTAAAAGGGAATTTCATTTGAGCTACTGTTATTAGAATATTGGTTATTATCAGATTCTTTTTTTGAACTTAGTAAGTTCAATCTATCAACTCTAACAACTGGTTTATATCTATCTTCACCCGTATTTTTATCTTTCCAACTATCAATCTTAAAGCTTCCTGTAATTCCAATTAAAGATCCTTTTTTCACATAATCAGCTGCTATTTGGGCTTGTTTACCCCATATTTCTAGATTAAACCAATCTGGCTCCTCATCTCTGGTTCTTCTGTTTACTGCCAAGGTGAAATTTGCCACGATACTACCAGATTCAAAATATCTAACATCTGGTTCTCTACCTGCTCGGCCTACAAGATTTATAGAGTTAATTTCCATGTTTTTTTTTATATATATTACTCACATTTTTAATTTCTGCTCAAAGTTTTGCGTGCTATTCATAACTAAATGGAAGAATTCTGAGAGCTCAACTAAAAATGGATATATTATTT
Source organism: Prochlorococcus sp. AG-347-M15 (assembly GCA_003281185.1). Lineage (GTDB taxonomy): Bacteria > Cyanobacteriota > Cyanobacteriia > PCC-6307 > Cyanobiaceae > Prochlorococcus_A. Next base: position 144,390 of record QCCS01000001.1, on the reverse strand, counting down.
AAAAAAAGATTTCTTATCGTGATTTTTAACAGATTTAAATTTTCTAGAGACATTGGCATTGATTTGGGCACGGCCAATACTCTTATACATGTATCTGGGAAAGGGGTTGTTTTACAAGAGCCTTCAGTTGTAGCTATGGATTTAGAAGAAGGGGTCCCATTGGCAGTTGGTAAAGAAGCAAAGTTAATGCTTGGTAGAACGCCTGGCAATATAAGAGCTGTAAGACCACTAAGGGATGGAGTTATTGCAGATTTTGATGCGGCAGAGCAAATGATTAAAACATTTATTCAAAAATGTAACGAAGGTAAAGGTATCGTAGCTCCAAGAATTGTTATTGGAATTCCCAGTGGAGTTACTAGTGTTGAGCGAAGAGCAGTCAGAGAAGCTGGATTAGCAGGCGCCAGAGAAGTTCACTTAATTGATGAACCTGTGGCAGCGGCTATAGGAGCATCTCTGCCAGTAACTGAACCGATTGGAACTATGATTGTTGATATAGGTGGTGGTACTACCGAGGTTGCAGTATTAAGCTTGGGAGGAACTGTATTAAGTGAATCTGTTCGAATAGCTGGTGATGAAATTAATGAATCAATTGTGCTATATCTTAAAAAAGTTCACAATTTAGTAGTTGGAGAGAGAACTGCAGAAGATATTAAGATAAACATTGGGTCCGCATTCCCAGATGATGAATTTGATAAAACCACTATTGAGGTAAGAGGTCTACATCTTTTATCAGGTTTGCCTAGGTCAGTTACTTTGACATCAGGAGAAATTAGAGAAGCTATGGCTGATCCACTCAGCAAAATAGTTGAAGCTGTAAAAAGAACTTTAGAACGAACTCCCCCTGAACTTGCAGCAGATATTGTTGATAGGGGTATTATGCTTGCAGGGGGTGGTGCTTTAGTGAGAGGTATTAATGATTTATTGAGTGATGAGACGGGAATTTTTACTCACATAGCTGAAAATCCACTGTTATGTGTAGTGAATGGTTGTGGAGAGGTTTTAGATGATTTTAAAAAACTTAAAAGAGTAGTTGATACTCCTGACTTTATAAGAAACGCGATAAGAGATTAATAAAATGTTAGATATCCGACGAATTTCTACTAGGCGTTGGTGGCATAAAAAGAAAAATTGGATATTTTTTGGAATTTTTTTATTTTTGGTTTTTGTAAGGATATCAAAAGGTGCTCTTTATAAGGACTTTTATTATTTTATTTCAAAGCCTTTTTGGCCTGGTCAATTTCAAAAAGAATTACTTCTTAATAGTTCAGAGCAAGAATCTTTAATGAAATTAAATCTCCTAAAAAAAGATAATTTAAGATTGCGAGAAATTTTGTATCTTCAAGATTCATCAAGTAATGATAATATTTCAGCTGCAGTTATTTCGAGGAAAACAGGGAGTTGGTGGAGACAAATAATTTTAAATAAGGGTTCAAAAGATGGAGTTAAAATTGGTAATTCAGTTATTGGCCCTGGTGGGTTATTAGGAAGGGTCAAAGATACATCTTTATTTACTTCGTCTGTCACATTATTAACCTCTCCAGAGAGTAAAGTAGGAGTTTGGCTAGATAGAATTCAAGTTAATGGATTGTTGGTGGGTGTTGGAGATAATTATCCTAATTTAATACTTTATTCAAAGGATGCTGATATCGAAGTTGGAGATTTTGTTTCATCATCTCCTGCTAGTACTTTATTACCTCCAAATATCCCAATTGGGATTGTCCAATCCATAGATGAGTCATTAAAGGCAAAAAAGACGGCTAAAATATTGCTTTTAGCAAAACCCCAGGCAATAGATTGGGTCCAAATATTAAAAGAAAAAATTTAATGTACAAATTTTTTACAAAAAATACATCTTTAATTTTATTTATATTTATCCCATTTATTTTTTTATGGCACCCAAATTGGTTTGGATTATTAGGTATTCAGCCATATTGGCCTTTATTTTGGTTGTTACCGTGGTCCATGATTAATGGATCAATTAGTGGAATAATATTTGGTTCTTTTTTAGGTCTGATTTTAGATTCGGTAACTGTAGGAAGTAATTTTACTCAAATACCAGGTTTAGTTTTATGCGGATTTTGGTTTGGGAGAATAAAAATTTATAGTAATAATTTGGTGGGACATTTTAGGTATGGATTAATTTGTTCTATTGGAAGTTTTTTATGTGGGACTTTATATTTTTTACAGATTTTATTCAAAAATTTTGCAGATAGTACTTTTTTACTTTTTTTCCCTAGTGTTCAAAATATCCTAGCTGAAGTTTTTCTAACAGGGTTTTTTGCTCCTTTAATTTGTTCCCAAATTTTAAGATTGTTTAAATTTTCTACTGAGAAAGGAATAATACTAAATTTCTTAAACAAGTAAAAGTGATTAGAAAAACTCGTATTTATTTATAGTGTATAAATTTTGCGAATCTAAGGATTATCTCTTATAGGCTTCGTAATGTTATATTTTTAATTGTTACAATGAAATTTCAATGCAATAATCCTTTGCTTTGAAATACTTGGAAATCTTATTTAACTATGTCAAAAGCAAGAATTTTAGTTGTTGATGATGAACCAGCAGTTTTGAAGGTATTAGTTACAAGACTTCAACTAGCAGGATATCAAGTTTTTTCTGCCACTAATGGGGAAGAAGCTCTTGAATCTTTTCACAGAGATTCACCTGACTTGATTGTTCTTGATGTGATGCTCCCAAAAATGGATGGGTTTGCAGTTTGCAGAAGAATCAGGGCTGAATCAGTGGTTCCAATAATATTTTTAACAGCCTTAGAGGCAATTTCTGAGAGAGTTGCAGGTTTAGATTTAGGAGCTGATGATTACTTATCAAAACCATTTAGTCCAAAGGAGCTAGAAGCTAGAATAGCCACTATATTAAGAAGGATGGGACCTACTATAACTGTTGCCGAAACTAAAGAAGTACCATCTGGTAAAGGAGTTATGAAATTTGGAAGTTTAGTCGTTGATACTAATCGCAGACAAGTTTCAAGAGCTGGAGAAAGAATTAGCCTAACTTATACTGAATTTAGTCTTCTAGAATTATTATTTGACGAGCCTGGAAAAGTTGTTCCAAGAGCAGAGATTTTAGAACAGTTATGGGGTTATCCTCCTCGTAGAGCTGCTGATTTAAGAGTTGTAGATGTTTATGTTGCGAGATTAAGAGGGAAATTGGAACCAGATCCAAGAAATCCAGAATTAATTTTAACTGTTAGAGGGATCGGTTACGCATCCCAGAGAATTGGTGAAACAGCAACATCTTTGGCAAGTTGAGCCTTCGTCTGATAATTTTATTAAACATAGCAAAGTAAATTTTGTCTGAAATAAGAGATGCCCGCTTACAAAAAGCTAATTCACTAGTTAGTAAGGGATTCGCTTCTTACGCTGAGAGTTTTAGTGTTTCCCATACTACAAAATTTATTATTCAAAAATTTGATTTTTTAGAAAATGGTCAAGAGGAAGACTTCAGTGTCTCTATTGCGGGTCGAGTGATGGCAAAAAGGGTAATGGGTAAAATTGCTTTTTTTTCCATAAGTGATCAAGAAGGTCAAATTCAGCTTTATTTAGATAAACGTATAATTGATTGCAATATAGAAAACCAAAAAATTCTTTCATTTGAAGATATAAAAGAAATAGTTGATATTGGTGATTGGATAGGAGTTTATGGAACTATAAAAAAAACTAATAAAGGTGAGCTTTCAATTAAAGTAGAAAATTGGAAAATGTTATCTAAATCATTGCAGCCTTTACCAGATAAATGGCATGGATTGACTGATATTGAAAAAAGATATAGACAGCGTTATCTAGATTTAATAGTGAACCCAAACTCTAGGAGTGTATTTAAAACAAGAGCAAAATGTATAAGTTTTATAAGAAAATGGCTAGATAATAGAAATTTCTTAGAAATAGAGACCCCAATTTTGCAGTCTGAAGCTGGTGGTGCTGAAGCAAGACCTTTTATTACTCATCACAATACATTAGATATTCCGCTTTATTTAAGAATAGCTACAGAATTACACCTAAAAAGAATGATTGTTGGAGGATTTGAGAAAGTTTATGAATTGGGAAGAATTTTCCGCAATGAAGGGATAAGTACCAAGCATAATCCAGAATTTACTTCAGTTGAAATTTATCAAGCTTTTTCTAACTATGTAGATATGATGGATTTAACAGAAGAAATGATCAAAGATATAGTAGCTGATGCATGCGGCTCCTTAATTATCAATTATCAAAATATGGAAATTGATTTTTCTAAACCTTGGTTGAGAATATCCATGAAAGAAATAGTCAAACAATATACAGGTATTGATTTTGATTCTTTCAAAGGAGACTTTGAAGAAGCAAAACTTGCCGTTAAAAATATAAATGTTGAATTTTCTAATAAAGTCAATACTATCGGAAGGCTTTTAAATGAAGTTTTCGAGCAAAAAGTAGAGTCTCAGCTTATAGAGCCTACTTTTGTTATTGATTATCCTATCGAAATTTCTCCTTTAGCTAGACCTCATCCAGATAATAAAGAAATGGTTCAGAGATTTGAATTATTCATTGTTGGTAGGGAGCTGGCAAATGCTTTTAGTGAGTTGATAGATCCAGTTGATCAAAGAGAGAGGTTGCTATTACAGCAGGCTCTTAGAGATAAAGGTGATTTTGAGGCTCATTGTATAGATGAAGATTTTTTGAATGCTTTAGAGATTGGCATGCCTCCTACTGGAGGCTTAGGTATAGGAATTGATAGACTTATTATGATAATTACTAATAGTCCATCAATTAGAGATGTAATCCCTTTCCCATTGTTAAAACCGGAAATAACTTCTATTAAAAATGAAAAATTACCCTTGAATGAAGTAAAATAAATAAATTACCCAATACGAAATTTTTTAAATGAGTGGTGAACGTGTTGGTTTCCGTTTCAAACACGCGGATGCAGTAGTGAAAAGAAATCCCCAAGGCCGATCAAGAAGAGGATGGGTCATGGAACCAGTAGAGCAAACTACAAGCAGAGGTACAAAAATGCCTGCATACAAAATCCGTTGGAGAGACAGTGAGAGACCTGAAACTGTTTTACAACATATGCTAATTGCAGATCCTGATCCTTCTCCACCACCAAGTTCAGTAAGTTTAGATTCATAGTTTCATTCATTCATAAAATATTTTTATCTTTTTAGTGCAGAGTTGATTTCTTTTTTCATGCTTTTCTGTTTTTCATCTTGGCGTTTATCATGTAATTTTTTCCCTTTTCCAACTCCAATAGTTAGTTTTATCCATGAGCCTTTTAAGTAAAGAGATAAGGGAACTATTGTCATTCCTTTTTTTTCAGTATTAGATTTCAGTTTTATTATTTCTTTTTTATGTAGCAGCAACTTTCTATTTCTTAATGGATCATGATTAAAGAAAGAACCTACATTATTGTGTGGTGAAATGTGAACATTTAATAATAAAATCTCACCATCTCTAAATGAACAGTATCCATCTCTTAAATTTGCTTTTCCATTTCTAATAGACTTTACTTCAGTCCCTAAAAGTTCAATGCCAGCTTCAATTGTTTCAGATATTGCATACTGAAATTTAGCATATCTATTCTCAGCTAAACGTTTAAAGTTATTTTCTTTTTTAATATTTTTTTGAATTTTGTTTGAGTTTTTTGCCATTTTAGTTGTAAAAAAATCTTTCTACTCAGAACAATTGCAATTAACCTTTCATTATGGCAATAATCTCTTCTAATGTAGACGATAATGAATTTTCTCTTCGTAAAAAAGAGCTTAGACTAGTTGACTCAAAAATCATTCCTGAAGAAAAAAGAAATAATAATCTGAACTTTGCTCGCCCTGTTACTTTACAAGAATTTATTGGTCAAGAACAACTTAAGTCTTCTTTAAGAATAGCTATAGATGCTTCAATTTATAGAAAAGAACCTTTGGAGCATACTCTTTTATATGGACAACCTGGTTTAGGTAAGACTACACTAGCTTTCTTGATAGCCCACGAAATGAATACAAAATGTAGGATAGCTTCTGCACCTGCAATTGAAAGACCTCGTGATATCGTAGGTTTATTACTTGGGTTAAAAGAAGGAGAAGTTTTATTTGTTGACGAGATACATCGCTTAAATAAGTTAACCGAAGAGTTGTTATATTCTGCAATGGAGGATTTTAGAATAGATTTAACTATGGGAGCTAATAGGGGAGCACGTTGTAGAACAATTCATCTTCCCAAATTTACCCTGATCGGCGCTACCACTAAATTAGCATCAATAAGTGCACCTTTAAGAGATAGATTTGGTATTTCTCAGAAAATTGAATTTTATAAATATGATGATTTGAAACAAATTATTGTTAATTTCGCTAAATTAGTAAAACTTAGTATTGATGATGAAGCTTCTTATAATTTAGCAAAGATATCACGAGGGACTCCAAGAATTGCTTTGAGATTATTGAGGCGAGTTAGAGATTATGCTCAAGTTGTTAAAAAAACAAATTTTATTTCCACATATTTAGTAAAAGAAGCTTTAAATTCTTACCAGATAGATGAGAGAGGTTTGGATTCTTTAGATAGACAATATTTGTCTTTTTTAAACCAAAACAATAATGTTCCAACCGGCCTTGATTCAATTGCAGCGGGATTGGGTGATGATTCTTCAATGTTAGAATTTGTAGTTGAACCATATCTCATACAAATTGGTTTCCTCACTAGAACTCCTCGAGGAAGATTGCTTACAGCTTTAGGAAAAAAGTACATTGACTCAAAGAATGATAACTTTTAAAAAAGTTAAGATTTGTCTTTTATTTATTTTAGTTTTTTTTAATATTTTTTTTATAAAACCAGCCTACTCATTGCCTGCGAGAGAGGAATTGTTTAAGCATGCATTAGATTTGAGTTCAGGAGGAAAATTTAATCTTGCTTTACAAGAATGGAATCGTTATTTAGATTTATATCCCGACGATGCAGCTGGTTTAAGCAATAGAGGAAATGTAAGACTTATTTCTGGAGATGTAGAGGGATCAATAGATGACCAGAATAAATCAATAAGTCTAAATCCTAATGAAATAGATCCTTACATTAATAGAGGTATAGCAGAGGAAGCATTAGGTTTATGGTCACGAGCGAGAAAAGATTATATGTTTGTTATTTTGCAAGATAGTAAAAACTTTTCTGCATTGTATAATTTGGCTAATGTTGAAGGTTCTACATCACACTGGGAAAAGGCAAGAGATTTATTTTCAAAAGCAGCTTTATATAATCCTGGATTTGCTATGGCAAGGTCAAGTATGGCTTTAGCAGACTTCCAGTTGGGTTATATTGATAAATCTGAAGAAGAATTAAAAAAATTAATTAGACGTTATCCAAATTTTGCAGATGCTAGAGCAGCTTTAACAGCTTTGAATTGGTCAAAGGGTGAATTCGGTAAAGCAGAGAGTAATTGGATTGCAGTAACTGAATTAGATCCCAGGTATAGTGATGAAGAATGGCTAATAAAAGTAAGAAGATGGCCTCCAAAACCAACTAAACATTTAATGAACTTTATCGATTTGAAATAACTAATGAATAGAGATGATTTTTTTCAAAAAATTGATTCGTATAATGATGAATTAATAAATTTAAGAAGACATATCCACGCACACCCGGAATTAAGTGGACTTGAAAATCAAACAGCGATTTTGATAAGTGGATATTTAAAGAATATTGGTTGGAATGTCACAGAATCTATTGGTAAAACTGGAGTTATAGCTGATTTTGGGCCTTTAGAAAAAGGTATTATAGGCCTTAGAGTGGATATGGACGCTTTGCCAATATTTGAGGAAACTAAATTAAGTTTTTCTTCAAAGGTAGATGGTGTTATGCATGCATGTGGTCACGATTTGCATATATCTATTGGTTTGGGTGTAGCAAAAATTATTAAGGATTTAAAACTTAATTTTGGGACTAGGATAATATTTCAGCCCGCTGAAGAAATTGCTAGTGGAGCTAAATGGATGATAAATGATGGTGCAATGAATGGTTTAACACATATTTTGGGCGTTCATGTCTATCCCGATTTACCTGTTGGGACTATTGGAATTAAAGAGGGAAGTTTAACTGCAGCCGCTGGAGAACTCAAGGTTGAGATTAAAGGGAAATCAGGTCATGGTGCTCGACCTCATGAAGGGGTTGATGCTATTTGGGTAGCCTCTAAAGTAATCTCGGGAATTCAAGAATTAATAACAAGGAAATTAGATCCCTTAGATCCTGTGGTAATAACCTTTGGGAAAATTAATGGTGGTAATGCATTTAATGTTATTGCCGAAAAGGTTAATTTAGTTGGTACGGTTAGATGCACAAATCTTAAATTATTTAAGAATATTGGTAACTGGCTTAATAAAAATATCTCATCTATCGCAAATAGTTGTGGAGCTGATTCTAAAGTAATATTTAGAGAAATTACTCCACCAGTTAATAATAATTCTGAGGTTAATAGAGTTCTCAGAGATTCGGGCATTGAGGTTTTGGGTCAACAAAATGTTATTGAATTACAAAAACCATCATTAGGTGCTGAAGATTTCGCTGAGTTTTTGAATGAAATTCCTGGCGCTATGTTTAGATTAGGAGTTTCTAGTTCAAATGGATGTGCTCCATTACATAGTTCTAAATTTAATCCAGATGAAAGAGCTATTGCTGTTGGAATTAAAGTGATCACAGAATCCATAGTAAAATTAAACAAAGAAATAATAAATGCAGTTGATAAATGAAAATAAATAAAGGAATTATTTTGTCTTTTGTGGCTCCTTTTATGATCCTTATATCTTTTATTGGTTTAACTTTAAGGGAGAATAAAAAGAAGATTTTTTATTTGCCTATTGGCTTAATGGGAATTTCAATTATTTTGGAGAAAGATTTAGGAAGAAGAATAGCTAGAAAAAATATTTTAAAAAAGATAAAGTCTCATCAAAAATTTAAATAAAAGTTTTATTTATTTTTACGAAACATGTGATGACTATTTTTTAGAAAAGAGCTATTAATAAATTAAATACTAGGGGTGCTAAGAAATTTACTTAGCTGAGATCATACCCTTTGAACCTGCATCATTAACCCTGAGGCAGGGAAGTGGAAATGTGATCAAACTTTAGTAATAAAAATTAAAAAATTTATAAATTATGAGAAGTTCTTGGATTAAGCCTCGTCTTGGCAAAGATAATGTAACTCAGATGAACTTTGCGAGAAACGGACATATCACTGAAGAAATGGATTTTGTCGCTAAAAAAGAGAATCTTCCTTCTTCTTTAATAATGGAAGAAGTAGCAAGAGGAAGATTAATTATTCCAGCTAATATTAATCATTTGAATCTTGAGCCAATGTCTATAGGTATTGCCTCTAAATGCAAAGTTAATGCAAATATTGGAGCTTCCCCTAATGCAAGTGATATCAATGAAGAAGTAGAGAAGCTAAAACTAGCTGTGAAATATGGGGCTGATACGGTTATGGATCTTTCTACAGGAGGAGTAAATTTAGATGAAGTACGGCAAGCAATTATTCACGAATCTCCTGTTCCCATAGGAACAGTTCCTGTTTATCAAGCGTTAGAAAGTGTACATGGTTCAATTGATAGATTAACTGAAGATGATTTTCTTCATATTATTGAAAAACATTGTCAGCAAGGTGTAGATTATCAAACTATTCATGCTGGTTTATTAATAGAGCATTTGCCGAAAGTCAAAGGAAGAATTACTGGAATTGTCAGTAGGGGGGGAGGTATTTTAGCCCAATGGATGTTACATCATTTTAAGCAAAATCCTCTTTACACGAGGTTTGATGACATTTGTGAGATTTTCAAGAAATATGATTGTACTTTTTCTTTAGGAGATTCACTAAGGCCTGGATGCTTGCATGATGCTTCTGATGATGCTCAACTAGCTGAATTGAAGACCTTAGGCGAACTTACTCGTAGAGCATGGGAACATAATGTTCAGGTAATGGTTGAGGGTCCTGGTCATGTACCTATGGATCAAATTGAGTTTAATGTGAGAAAGCAAATGGAAGAATGTTCGGAAGCCCCCTTTTATGTACTTGGTCCATTAGTAACAGACATATCTCCTGGTTATGATCATATATCAAGTGCTATTGGGGCGGCTATGGCAGGGTGGTATGGAACTTCTATGTTGTGTTATGTAACCCCAAAAGAACATCTAGGTCTCCCAAATGCAGAGGATGTAAGAGAAGGATTAATTGCTTATAAAATAGCTGCTCATGCTGCTGATATAGCGAGACATAGAGCTGGCGCTCGTGATCGAGATGATCAACTTAGTCACGCAAGGTATAACTTTGATTGGAATAAACAATTCGAACTTTCATTAGATCCAGAAAGGGCAAAGCAGTACCATGATGAGACACTACCTGAAGAAATCTTTAAGAAGGCCGAATTTTGTTCAATGTGTGGACCTAAACATTGTCCAATGAATTCGAAGATTTCTGATGAATCTCTTGATCATTTAAAAGATAAACTTGAAGAGTGTAATACTTCAGTTTAATTATCAATAAATGGCTATAGTATTTCTTTGGCCTTATCGACTACATTTTCAACTGTAAATCCAAAATTTTTCATACATTCTCCACCAGGTGCTGATGCACCAAACCTATCCATAGTAATACAAATCCCATCAAAACCTGTATATTTATGCCAACCAAATGAATGGGCAGCCTCTACTACAACTCTCTTTTTAACACTACTAGGTAAAACACTCTCTTTGTAAGATTCTTCTTGCTCTTCGAAAAGTTCTACACAAGGCATAGAGACAACTCTAATTTTTTTACCTAAGCTTGAAATTTCCTTACTTGCTTCAATACAAAGATTCAGTTCGCTTCCCGTGCCAATAAATATTAGATCTGGTGTTCCTTCGCAATCGGAAACTATATATCCTCCTAGAGCAACTTTGTCGATCGACGTATTCTCTTGATTTGGCATACCTTGTCTACTTAGACAAAGTGCAGAAGGTCTGTTTCGATTTTGAATAGCAAGTTTATAAGCTCCACTTGTCTCATTGCCATCTCCTGGTCTGAAAACTAGCATGTTAGGCATGGCACGAAGAGAAGGAATAGTTTCAATAGGTTGATGTGTTGGGCCGTCTTCTCCTACACCAATTGAATCATGGGTTAATACATAGATAACGCCTAATTCGCTGAGTGCTGAAAGCCTCATTGAACCTCTCATATAATCTGCGAAAACGAGGAAGGTACCACCATAAGGAATAAGACCACTATTGTGATAGGCAATACCATTAAGTACAGCTGCCATCGCATGCTCTCGTACACCAAAATGTAAATATCTTTTTTCAGGACTATGAGGTTGGAATGATCCAGTTTCTCCTTTGATATCTGTGTAGTTAGAGTGAGTTAAATCTGCGGATCCGCCAATTAATTCAGGCAGGTTAGGCCCTAAAGCACCTAAACATATTTGTGAATGCTTTCTGGTAGCTAAACCTTTATCATCAGGTGTATAAGAAGGGAGATCTGAGTCCCAATTCTCAGGTAATTGGCCTTTTAACATCCTTTTTAACTCTGCCCCTTGAGAGGGATATTTTTTTTGATATTCTTCAAATTTAGAATTCCATTCTTTTTCTAGGTTTTCGCCTTTATTTATTGACTTTCTAAAATGCGTATATACTTCTTCTGGTATTTTGAAAGGAGGAAATTCCCAATTTAGAAACTCTCTAGTTAATGCAGCTTCTTCTTCTCCAACAGCTGCTCCATGAATTCCAGCAGTATCTGATTTGTTTGGAGAACCATAACCTATGGTTGTAGAAATTTTTATAATTGAAGGTTTGTCTTTAATTAATTTTGCTTTTTCGATAGCTTCAGTTATTCCTTTAACATCATGATTCCCATCTTCAACATGTTGTACATGCCATCCATAAGCTTCGTATCTTTTTAAAACATCTTCAGTGAAAGAAACGTCAGTTCGACCGTCAATTGTAATTTGATTATCGTCATAGAGTGCAATTAATTTTCCAAGCTTAAGATGTCCAGCTAAAGAGCAGGCTTCTGATGCTATACCTTCTTGATTACAGCCGTCACCCATGATTACGTAAGTATAGTGATCAACGATATTGCAATCAGGCTTATTAAATTTTGCTGCTAAGTGAGTTTCAGCTATTGCCAAACCAACTGCATTTGAAATTCCTGCTCCAAGAGGCCCAGCTGTAACTTCAACACCCTCAGTTTCGAATGTTTCTGGATGTCCAGGAGTTTTTGATCCCCATTGTCTAAATTCTTTAATATCTTCTATGGAAACTGATTTGTATCCCGTTAAATGAAGTAAAGAATATAACAGCATACAGCCATGACCAGCTGATAATACAAAACGGTCTCTATTAAACCATTTTGGGTTGTTTGGGTTGTGATTAAGTATGTTTTGCCATAATGCATAACCCATAGGAGCACACCCCATTGGCAATCCAGGATGTCCACTATTAGATTTATTTACTGCATCTACAGCAAGCATTCTTATACTATTTACACAAAGTGATTCTAATGAAACAGGTGCAGCGACCATTTTTTTAAAATAAGATAAGTTGGAAATACAAAATTGGTTGTCTTCAATTCATTTTGCTGAAAGCAAGGCAAACATTGTGACCACCAAAGCCGAAAGAATTGGAAAGTGCAACTCCTACTTGAGCATCTCTTGCATTATTTGGAACATAATCAAGATCACACTCAGGATCTGGATTGACGTAATTAATTGTAGGAGGGATAAAATTATGTGTCAAAGAAAGAATACAAGCTACTGCTTCTATGCCTCCTGAACCTCCTAAGAGATGACCAGTCATCGACTTAGTAGAGCTTACAGGAATAAGGTAAGATCTGTCTTTAAAAACAGATTTAATTGCGGAAGTTTCATTTTTATCATTAGCTGATGTGCTTGTTCCATGAGCATTAATGTAATCAACTTTTTCGATACTGATTGAACTATCTTCAATAGCAAGTTTGATAGCTTCAGCACCTCCAACCCCACCTGGAGAAGGCGCAGTTATGTGATGGGCATCACAAGTTGTACCGTAGCCAATGATTTCAGCATAAATTCTTGCGTTTCTTTTTTTTGCATTTTCAAGTGTTTCCAAAACAAGGATTCCGGAACCCTCTCCAATTACAAAACCATCTCTCTCTGCATCGAAAGGTCTACTAGCAGTTTGAGGACTTTCATTTCTTGCTGAGAGGGCTTTGGCACTTGCAAAGCCAGCCACTCCCAAAGGCGTAATACTTGCTTCAGCACCTCCACAAATCATTGCATCTGCTTTACCAAGTTGAATTAATCTGAAAGAATCTCCAATTGCATTTGATCCGGCAGCGCAGGCTGTAGAAACAGATGAACTTGGCCCTTTTGCACCTAAAGCGATAGCAGCAAGTCCAGTTGCCATGTTAGGAATCATCATTGGTACTGTAAATGGACTTACTCTTTTAGGACCCTTATTGCTAAGTGTTTGAGCCTGACTTTCCATTGTAAGTAAGCCTCCTACACCAGATCCAATAATTACTCCAATTCTTGATGCATTGGATTCATTTATTTCAAGTCCAGAATCATTGAACGCTTGTTTTGCCGCAATGACTCCAAACTGTGAAAACCGGTCCCATCTTTTAGATTCTTTGCCATCAATAAAATCTTCTGGGCGAAGATTTTTAACTTCTGCAGCAAATTTGCATCGGTGTTGATCTGGATCAAAGAGGGTAATACCAGAAACCCCATTGGTGCCCTTTTGAAGACTGATTAAGTATTCATCTATGTTGTTACCAATAGGAGTAACAGCTCCGATACCAGTAATGACTACCCGATGGAAATTTGGCATCCTTGTTTAACCTTTTTTTTCTTCGATGAATTTTACAGCGTCGCCTACCGTTGCGATACCTTCAGCGGCTTCATCAGGAATCTCGATATCAAATGCTTCTTCAAGAGCCATAACTAGCTCAACAGTATCGAGAGAGTCTGCACCTAAATCATTTTGAAAATTAGAATCAGATTTTATTTCATCTAATTTTTTATCTAGTTGCTCAGAAACAATTGAACAGACTTTTTGAAGGATTTCTTCTTGTGACATAGTTTATGGAATTTACTAATTATCTTTAAGATTTTATGCCCTAGAGTTAACAAGAGTGAAGCATATCTTAATTTTTTTAATTTCTTTGTAAGACAATAGTATTATATAACGAGGTTCAAAAGACAATTTTTACATGTCACACGCAGTTAAAATTTATGACACATGCATTGGATGTACTCAATGTGTAAGGGCTTGCCCTCTTGATGTTTTAGAGATGGTACCTTGGGATGGCTGTAAAGCTGGCCAGATTGCCTCTTCACCTAGGACTGAAGATTGTGTAGGTTGTAAAAGGTGCGAAACCGCTTGTCCTACTGATTTCTTAAGTATTCGTGTTTATCTAGGAGATGAAACGACTAGGAGTATGGGCCTTGCATATTAACTTTATAGTGCAGTTTTAAGAGAGTCCATGTTTTAATATATACTTATTTTTTTTCAATATAATTAGAAAAAAATGAGTGTATGTGTGGAATAGTTGCTGTAACTGGTTATAAAAAAGCTTTACCATTATTAATTAATGGTTTAGAAAAACTTGAATATAGGGGATATGATTCAGCTGGTATTGCTGTAATTAATCCTGAAACAAACTCTATTTCTTGTAACAAAGCGGAAGGAAAACTTAAGAATTTAATAGGTAAACTTAATCATATAAATATTCCCGGAACAGTTGGTATAGGCCATACCCGTTGGGCAACTCATGGTAAACCTGAAGTTAAAAACGCCCATCCTCATACTGATAGTGCAGGAACAATAGCGGTTGTTCAAAATGGCATTATTGAAAATTTTCAAGACTTAAGAAATAAATTAGAGAAAGAGGGTATTATTTTCAATTCAGATACAGATACCGAAGTAATACCCCATCTTATTGAAAGAGAATTAAAAACATTAAGTAAACTTAATCTTGAGAATAATGGTTCAACATTATTAGTTGCTGTGAGAAATGTAATATCAGATTTAGAAGGATCTTACGCCTTGGCAGTTTTGTGGGCAGGTGCCCCAACATCTCTTGTAGTTGCAAGAAGACAAGCACCTTTGATTATTGGTTTAGGTGAAGGAGAATTTATTTGTGCAAGTGATACTCCAGCAATTGCAAACTTTACAAACATTATTCTGCCTATGGAGGATGAGGAAATAGCTTTACTCACTCCTCTAGGAATAGAAATATATGACTCAAGCAACGAGAGACAATATCGAAATCCAGTTTCTTTAAAAGTCTCAGAGCAAATTATGGATAAGATGAATTTTAAACATTATATGTTAAAAGAGATATATGACCAGCCCATGACTGCAAAAAACTGGCTGCAAAATTATTTAGTTAAAAACTTAGAAAATAGCCAATATCAAATCAACTATCCATTTGATACAGATTTTTTTCAATCAATTGAGAGAATTGAAATTATCGCTTGTGGTACAAGTAAACATGCTGCAATGGTTGGTAGTTTTTTATTAGAACAATTTTCAGGTATTCCTACAAATGTTTTTTACGCTAGTGAATTTAGATATTCACCACCTCCATTACTACCAAATACATTAACTATTGGTGTTACTCAATCTGGAGAAACTGCTGACACAATTGCAGCTATAGATATGGAAATTAAAAGAAGGTCTTCAACTGAGGATGAAAAATTTAAACCTAATCTTATTGCAATTACCAATAGGAAAGAGAGCTCAATTGGTAGGCAGGTTTCCAATGTAATAGATATCTGTGCAGGAATTGAAGTGGGAGTTGCCGCAACAAAAACTTTTTTTGCCCAATTACTTTCTTTTTATGGATTAGCTATAAAATTTGCGCAAATTAAAGGTAGTCAAAGCTCAAATGAAATAGAAAACTTAATAACAGAACTTATAAAACTGCCTCCATTAATTGAAGATCTTTTAGAAAAACATAATAAATCTTCAGAAAAGTTAGCACATGACTTTTTTAATATTAAAGATGTTATTTTTTTGGGACGAGGTATAAATTATCCTATTGCTCTTGAAGGAGCTTTAAAACTGAAAGAAATTAGTTATATTCACGCTGCTGGATATCCAGCTGGTGAAATGAAACATGGTCCGATAGCTTTGTTAGATAAAAAGGTACCCGTAATTTCTATTGCTTCCCCTGGTGAAGTTTTTGATAAAGTTATAAGTAATGCTCAAGAAGCAAAAGCTAGAGATTCATATTTGATTGGGATTGCTCCTGAATGTAATGGAACTGAAATATTTGATTATTTAATGAAAATCCCTTCTTCAAATGAGTGGGTTTCACCTTTGCTTAATATAGTGCCTTTGCAATTATTGAGTTATCACATCGCAGCGCATAGAGGACTTGATGTCGATCAACCAAGAAATTTAGCTAAAAGTGTAACTGTAGAGTAAGTTAGTTTTTTTAAGAAATTTTTATTTTTTAAAAATTTATAGGTCCAAAAGTCCCTTGGGAGGATTAATGATAAGAAAATCATTTTTTATATCGACTAATGGCACTATTTCTTCTACAAAAGGTATTAGAACTTTTTTTTGATTTTTATATAGTTCAATTACAAGCAAATTATTTTTTTCATTTTCTAAATCAATAACTTTCCCAATTATGTTTAATTCATCATTTTCTAGAGTCTTGACCTTAAGATTTATAAGTTCTAATAAGTGGAATTCTTCCTTTTTTAATTTAGGTAGTTTATCGGTTTTTACAAGAATTTTAAATTTTTTAATTTGCTCTGCCTGATTTCTAGTATTAATATCGCGGAAATTTATTACAAATGTTTCTTTACCTGGCTGTTTGAAACCAGATATAAGTTCAATTTTTGAAGGAGGTTCATTATCTTTTTGCAACCATCTCATTCCCGGTTTTAAAAATCTTTCTTCAAAATCACTTAAAGATTTAACCTTTACCTGCCCATTAATTCCATGACATGATGTTATCAATCCAACAATCAACCATTCATTTTTATTTATCATATATTGTATTAGAAAGTGTTTTTTATGGAATTATCTACTAAACCTATACTCCCCGGTTCTTTTGTTGTCGTAAAGGACACTAACTCTATATACAGAGGATATAAAGGTTTTGTACAGAGAGTAACAAAAAAAAGAGCAGCTGTTTTATTTGAAGGGGGTAATTGGGATAAACTCATAACTTTTCAGCTAACGAATTTAGAAATAGTATAAAAATTAAATTTTACCTATAGCCATAAATTTTTCTATCAAGACTTTAGCTGCATTTGTTTCTGCTTGTTTGTGGGATTTGCCGAATGCAGACGATTCTTTTAATCCTTCGATAAATATATCGCAACAAAATCTTTTAGGGTCCCCATTTTTATTTGAGACCTCAATAATTTTATAAATTGGTAAATCAAAACCTTTACTTTGACACCACTCCTGCAATACTGTCTTGGATTTAAATTTATATGGAGCTTTTAAAAATATTTCTGACTCTTCTTCCCAAATTTCATCTAACCAAAGATTTACTTCTTGAATTGAATTAAAACACTTGTACAGAGCACCTATCAAAGCTTCTGTAGCTTCACCAATAATCGTATTTTTTGAATTTTCATCACCAAGAGCTTTAGGTCCTTTAATTATTAATTTTTCTATACCAATTTTTCCCCCTAATTTAGTTAACCATTCATCACTTACAATTTGTGCTCTTAGCTCTGATCTCTCTCCAACACTCATTTGAGGATATTTTTTTTCAATAAAATTAGAAGCAGCTAATCTGAGTACAGCATCGCCGAAAAATTCTAGTTTTTCGTAATTTATTATTTTGTCCTCTGATGAATGGATTAATGCTTGATTAAAATCTTGAATAACTGAAATTTTTTGTGATCTAATTACTTCAGAAAACCTTTTTGATTTAATATTTAAAGACTTTAAAAAAATAGTAATTTGATTAATTCTCTTTACGTTAATTATATTTGTCATCTGATTTAAATAATCGCAACAATTAGAAAGCAGGTCATAAGCCGGGTTCTGTTCATCTTAATTAAGATGGGCAATCATCTATCTAGGGCTGGAATTACTTCACAGTCTCAAGCGGCGCTTAAAAGTAGATTGTGTAATGGTCATAAATCTACTAAGCCTTGCTCCCAGCCGGGGTTTACCTAGCCAACACCTCTCAATGTTGCTGGTGCGCTCTTACCGCACCCTTGCACCCTTGCCATACAAAAGTATTAGGCGGTATGTTTCTGTGGCACTATCCTCACGGTTACCCGCACTGGGAATTACCCAGCAAGCCTGACCATGTGGGAGCCCGGACTTTCCTCAAGAAAGTTTTATTTTGGAAACAAAATAAAACTTTCTCGCGATTGCCTCTCCTGCTTTCATTTAGCATAGTGCTTAATACTCCAAAAATCATCTATTGGGGCTGTAGCTCAGCAGGATAGAGCAACGGTTTCCTAAACCGTAGGTCGTGGGTTCGACTCCCGCCAGTCCCGTAAAAATAAAAAACTATATGTAGTATGTGTGCAAACTTGCTACTCTCTAGCTAGCGTATAGTTAGTAATAAATCTGTTATGGCTAAGTTGCATGATATGCGTTTGAAGCTATTAATTCAACAAGAGCATGAACGCATTTCTAAATCCCAACCTAATGATTTAGATCTTTCAATAGTTCAAGCAAGATGTTTGTGCTGGCTTGCTTTGTTGGCGGAAGCTCACGAAGATCAAGCTAATGATGCAGAAAAAAGGGGAGATGCCGAGCAAGCTATGGGATGGTTTGCTGATTCTATGAGACTAAGAGATGTCATCAATTTAGTAACTAGTATTGAAATACCTTTGCCAGATAGTCCAGATTCACTTGATGAAAATGACGAATTATTGGACGGTCCTACAATTTTGCCTAAATAGTGAGATGATATAAAAAGAATTATATTTTCTTTTGACTGAAGAACCTTGTCAATGCTCTGATTGCCAAAGATTTTACAAAGAGCATGATCGTTTGATTAGAGAATTTCCTACTTTTAAGCAGCAACAAGAATTGAATTGGGCATCAATTCAATCTTTTAGAACCCTATGTACTAAGGTTACTGATCAGTTGCAGAGAGAATTATCTGAAAGAGAAGCAAATGAAGATCTCAGTGTAGAACAAAAACATATTTCTGATGCAGATATTACAGAAGCTTTAGATGAACTTGAGAGTGTTAATGCATATCTATTTTCAATAGAAGCATTAATGGAAAGAATTTTTGATACAAAAGTTTCAAACAATATTGAATTGAAGTTTAAAGAAATTGCAAAAGAATTAGCACCTGATCCATTAAACGTTGATAGATTAATTTTAAATAGGTTATTTCATCAAACTCCTGATTTCCCAGATAAGAAAAATTCTAATTAGTTAATTCTTAACATCGCATGTAATTTCAACTGGCATTGGAGAGACTTTCCAAATAGATTTGCAGTATTCTCTAATGGATCTATCTGATGAAAAATATCCAGATCTTGCTGTATTCAACAATGCCATTTTATTCCATGATTTTTTATTATTCCAGCATTGACTTACTTCATCTTGTTTATTTAAGTAGTCTTCAAAGTCAGCCATTACAAAGAATGGGTCATTTCCAGTCAAGCTATTTAATAATGGTTTAAATAATTCTTTATCTCCATTACTAAAGTGCCCAATTTCAATTAGACGTATCACTTCTTGTAACTCTGGGCACTTATCAATAAAGGTTTTTGGAGAATAATTATTATTCTTTAGATCCATTATTTCACTTTCAGTTTTTCCAAAAAGGAAGAAATTCTCTTGTTTTACAAGATCTCTTAATTCGACATTAGCTCCATCTAATGTTCCAATAGTCAATGCTCCATTCATAGCAAACTTCATATTGCCAGTTCCAGATGCCTCTTTTCCAGCAGTTGAAATTTGTTCTGAAAGATCTGTAGCAGGATAGACAATTTCACCAAGTTTTACATTATAGTCCGGTAAAAAAACAACCCTTAATAGACCATCCATATCTGGATCAGAGTTAACTACATCAGCGATGCCGTTAATGAATCTAATCATTAATTTTGCCATAAAATAACCTGGAGCAGCTTTGCCTCCAAAGATTATTGTTCTTGGAACTTCATATTTGTTTGTTGAATTTTTAATTCTTAGGTATTGAGCAATAATTTGTAAGGCGTTTAAGTGTTGTCTTTTGTATTGATGAATTCTTTTAACTTGAACATCAAATAAGCTCGATGGATCGACAAGTATACCTGTTTTTGAATGGATAAAAGTAGCTAATTTTCTTTTCCCATTTAATTTAGTTTCCTCGAATTTTTTTAAAAAATTAGTGTCATCTTTTTTCCCTTCTAACTTTTTTAAAAGTTCCATGTTAGTTATCCAATCAGGACCAACTTCTTTTTCTAGAAGGTTAGATAATGATGGGTTTGAGAGTGCAACCCATCTTCTTGGAGTAACCCCGTTAGTTACATTTGTAAATTTTTCAGGCCATAATTCTGCAAATTCAGGAAGTAATTGTCTTTTTATCAAATCTGAATGAAGAGCTGCAACTCCATTTATATGATGTGCTCCAATTGTAGCCAGGTGAGCCATTCTTACTGATTTAGAACCTTCTTCATCAATTATTGAGAGTTTTTGAAGAATTTTGTCATCACCAGGATAACGTAGTCTTAATTGTTGTAGAAATCTCCAATTAATTTCATAAATAATTTCTAGATGTCGAGGGAGAAGGTCATTGAATAAACCTAAATCCCATTTTTCTAATGCTTCTGGAAGTAATGTATGGTTTGTATAGGCTACTGAAGAAGTTGTTATGTTCCAAGCTTTATCCCAACCAATTTGATATTGATCAATAAGAAGCCGCATTAATTCAGCCACTGCAATAGCAGGATGAGTATCATTTAGCTGAACTGTCCAATGTTTAGGAAATTCAGTTATTGGTATTGATCTTTTTTCTAGACTTCTCAACATATCCTGCAAGGAACAACTTACAAAAAAGTGTTGTTGTTTGAGTCTTAATCTCCTACCTTCATCAGTTCCATCATTTGGATATAAAACTTTTGAGAGAGTTTCAGACGCAACTTTTTCTTCAACTGCTCCATAATAATCGCCAATATTGAAGGCATAAAAGTCAAAACTTTCTGTTGCATCAGCTCTCCATAATCTTAATCTGTCACAAGTATTTACTCTGTAACCCAAGACTGGTACATCATGAGGGACACCAATCGCATGTTCCGAAGGTATCCATCTTGATCTGTAATTTCCTTTATCATCTCTATAACTTTCAGTTCTACCGCCAAAGCCAACGAAACATGATTCGTCTGGCTGAGGAAGTTCCCAAGGCCATCCACCTTTTAACCATTTGTCAGTTACTTCAACTTGCCAACCGTCTCTAATTAGCTGATTGAATATACCAAATTCATATCGAATACCATAACCAACTGCTGGAACTTGAAGAGATGCTAATGATTCCATGTAACAAGCTGCAAGTCTGCCCAGTCCACCATTACCTAATCCAGGCTCCTCTTCAACTTCAAGAATTGTTGACAATGATTCAATTCCAAATCTTTTTAAAGCATCTTCAGCTTCTTGAGTTATCCCAAGATTAAGAAGATTATTACTTAACTGTGGACCTATTAAAAATTCTGCTGATAAGTAGGCGACTGTTTTTTGTGGTTTTTTTCTTATCACTTCTTCGCTGGCTAAATATCTTGTCATTAGCCTATCTTTAACCGCATAACTTAAAGCCATATACAAGTCGTGAGGACTTGCGGAAGTAGCTAACTTCCCGAGAGTATAAAAAAGATGGGCTGTCATTCCTTGGAAAACAGCATCAGAATCCATGCCAGCTTTCTCAGGATCTAAGTAGCAGCCTGGAGTAGGCAAACGTAGATCAAAGGGTTTGTTGGTGTTCATTGGATTAGTCATATAACAGACAATAGCCATTTTTTAGAAAATTTCTTTGTTGTAACTTCAGATCCACACTTGTTGAGTATTTTTGCTTTTTTCTTACATATTTCTTAAAGTGGGCCCTCAATAAACTATCTTCCAATTAGGTAGTTTATTTTTTCTCTCATTTCAATATGTATTCCTTACTTGCTGAATTAAGTGCACATGATTTAGAAGTTGCTGAAACGTTGATAGGAGTTATAAGGTTTCTATTGATATTTTTAGCTGCAAGAGCATTAGCGGAAGTATTAGTAAGACTAAGTTTGCCAACGATAGTAGGTGAGCTTCTTGCAGGGGTTGTGATAGGAGCATCAGGATTCCATTTGTTGATACCGCCCTCAGCTGGAACCGAATTAAATGAAGGACTTGTAAAAGTTATTAGCTCATTAGCATCAATCCCCCCAGAAGCTGTGCCTGATGTTTATTTTGAAAGTTTTCCTTCTCTCCAAGCAGTAGCGACTCTCGGTTTGTATGCTCTTTTATTCTTAACAGGATTAGAAAGTGAGTTAGAGGAATTAGTAGCCGTGGGAGCTCAGGCTTTCACTGTTGCTATGGCTGGTGTAATTTTACCGTTTGCCTTTGGAACTCTTGGATTAATGTTTATTTTCCAAGTAGATCTAATTCCAGCAGTTTTTGCTGGAGCATCTATGACGGCAACAAGTATAGGAATTACTGCAAGTGTATTTGGCGAGTTGGGATATTTAAAAACTAGAGAAGGACAGATTGTTATTGGAGCGGCTGTTTTGGATGATATTTTGGGTATTGTGATTCTCGCAGTTGTAGTCGCCCTTGCTGCAGGAGGTTCTTTAGAAATTGCTCCTATCGTCAAATTAGTTGCTGCAGCTGTAGTATTTGTTATTGCTGCTATCGCATTAAGTAGAACAGCAGCCCCAGGTTTTGATTGGTTATTAGATAGATTAAAGGCTCCAGGAGCCGTAGTCGTGGCCTCTTTTGTGATATTAGTGTTGTGTTGTTTTGTAGCAACAGCCATTGGATTGGAAGCAGCTTTAGGTGCTTTTGCAGCTGGATTAATTCTTAGTAGTTCTAAAAATAATCACGCAATTCAACAATCTGTTTTACCTCTAGTATCCCTTTTTGCCACAATTTTCTTCGTATTAGTTGGAGCTGGAATGGATTTATCAGTTATCAATCCATTTGATCCAACAAGTAGATCAGCTCTAGTAGTCGCAGGATTTTTATTAGTTGTAGCAATTATTGGAAAAATTGCGGCAGGATGGGTATTTTCAAGTGATAAACCTACAAATAGATTAGTTGTAGGTTTGGGTATGATGCCTAGAGGAGAGGTTGGTTTAATTTTTCTTGGATTAGGAACAAGCGCTAAATTGTTAACTCCTTCTCTTGAAGCAGCTATTTTATTAATGGTTATAGGAACTACATTTCTTGCACCTGTTCTCTTGAGAATTGTTCTAAAAGATAAGCCTCCAAATGATGGCAATAAAATTTCAGATGATGTTGCAGCTGATCCTGTGGGTCTTCTTTAGGAAATAAGTTTATTAGAATTGAAAACAAAAAGATTTTTAATAAATGGAAAAATCAGCTCTTATAGATAGTGACTTGAATTATGACTGGAATTTTTTAAATTACCCAATACATACTGTTTCAGCCTACCCTGAACAAACATCAAAAGATTACGCAATTTTATTAATTCATGGTTTCGGTGCTTCTACGGAGCATTGGAGATTTAATATCCCTGTTTTAAGTACAAAATACGAAGTTCATGCTATGGATTTACTAGGTTTTGGAAAAAGTCCTAAGCCTCAAGACGTCGAATACTCAGGATCTTTATGGAAAGATCAGGTTGTAGCTTATGTAAAAGAGAAAATACAAAAACCTACAATTGTTGTTGGAAATTCATTAGGCGGTTATGCAGCATTAGCAGCTAGTGCAGAATTAAATGAGCTAAACGCAGGTGTGATATTACTTAATGCTGCTGGTTATTTTAGTGAAGAAAAAACTATCAAAAAGAATATGTTGCAAACTTCAATTGAAACAGTTGCCGGCATATTTTTGAAAAATATTGTTCTTCAACGTTTGATTTTTGAGAATATGAGAAATCCAAAAAATATTAAAAAAACTTTGAACCAAGTTTATGTTGATAAAAAAAATGTTGATGATTTTTTAGTTGAGTCAATAAGGAAGCCTTCGCTAGATTTCGGAGCTTTTAATGTTTTTAGAAGTGTATTTAACCCATCAGGTCCTCAGGGATTGCCGTTGGATAAGTTATTCGCAAAGCTAAATGCACCATTATTGCTTCTTTGGGGAGGTAAAGATCCATGGATGAACACTCCAAAAAAAAGAAATCTATATAAAAAATTTACACCAAAGAATACAAAAGAAATTATTCTTGATGCAGGACATTGTCCTCATGATGAAATACCTGAATTAGTTAATCAGCATATTTTGGATTGGGTTGATTCTCTTTAAGTAATAATTGTGAAACTTGAAGTATCTAATAAATACCAAGGAATTTTTGTCTTTCAACTAGATAAAAATAACTACATTAAATTTTGTCCTGAAAGAGGAGGCGTTATTACAAATTGGGTTTCGGATGGTGGTGAAATACTTTATTTCGATGAAAAAAGATTTATGGACAAGACAAAAAGTATTAGGGGAGGTATTCCGATCTTGTTTCCAATATGTGGAAATCTCAATACTTCTAGTTCAGTATTTGGAAATGGTTATTTGCAATTACCACAGCATGGTTTCGCTAGAGATTTGCAATGGCAATACTCATTCAATGAAAATGAAAAATTTTTATGTTTATTCTTAGCTGCATCTGAAAAAACCAAGAAATATTATCCTTTCGATTTCGAACTAAGAATAGAAGTTACCTTAAAGATTAACTGTTTGGAATTTGAAATTACAATCCATAACAAAACGGACTTTACTATGCCTATAAATTTTGGTTTGCATCCTTATTTTAATGTTTCAGATTTCAAAAATTTAGATTTTATTGATAATCCACTTAATTGTCAGAATCAAGAAAGAAACACTATCGGTAATACTTTGGATGAATTAACCAAAATGAATTTAGGAGTTGATCTGCTTATGTATACTTCCGGTAGGAGCTCTTTTCGAGATAAAATTTTTAAAAGAGAGGTAACTTTAAATCATCCATATCCTTTTGATTTAGGCGTTATTTGGAGTGATCCTCCAAGAAGAATGATATGTCTCGAACCTTGGACTAGTCCCCGTAATTCTTTTGTTGATGGATTTAGAAACATTATGATTCCTTCACATGATAGTAAAAGGTTAAATGCTTCAATACAAATAAAATCTCTTAAGTAATTATGCAATACTTATGAAATTTGTCGTTATAGATGATGATCCAACAGGCTCTCAAACTGTTCACGATTGCTTATTACTCCTTAAGTGGGACTGCTCAACTTTAGTCAAAGGTTTTGAATCTAAATCTAATTTATTTTTTATTTTGGCTAATACAAGGTCACTTTCGGAAAATGATGCGAAATTAACAATAGAGAAAATTTGCAAAAATCTTAAGACTGTAATTGCTTCCCAAGCCTATGAAGAAGAAATTATTTTTATAAGTAGAGGAGACTCTACTCTTCGAGGACATAACTTTTTAGAGCCAAGTACTATAAATAGTTGCTTAGGTCCTTTTGATGCTACTTTTCATATTCCAGCTTTCATAGAGGGTAAAAGATTAACAATTAATGGATCTCATTTTGTTGATAAAACCCCTATTAGTCAAACAATTTTTGCAACAGATAAAATTTTTGGATATGAGACAAGTAATGTCAAGAATCTTTTATTTCTAAAGAGTAAATCTCAAATAAATTTTGAAGATATTCAAAATCTTTTATTGTCAGACATCGAAATGCTAAATGATGAAGAGAATAATATTGTTTTTAAAACATTAAAGAAGTTGAAGAATAATAAACAAGTAATTGTAGATGTAGAAAATTATTCTCAACTAAAAAAATTTTCTTTAATAATTAAAAAATTAATTAAACATAAAAAATTCCTTTTTCGAACTGCAGCAAGTTTTATAAGTTCAATTTCTGAGAAAAAAAGCCCCCCACGAATTGAGACATTTTTCTCGAATTTAAGAATAAGAAATAAAGAAAATAGTTTTCTTCCAGGACTGATAATTGTTGGATCTTATGTAGAACTTTCAACAATTCAATTGAATAATTTATTAGAGATAAGTAATTGCAATCCAATTGAATTAGATGTTTTTGAATTTTTTAAAATTACTTCATCAAATAATAATCAGAAGCGAAGGAATTTGTTGAAAAATAAATTTTTGAAAGAAATTAGATATTCTTTTGAGCAAGGCACTACCCCTGTTTTGTTTACTTCAAGAAAATTTATGTCCTTAGATTCTTCTGAACTATTTAATTTTTATAATTTGCTTGCTTGTTTTATTGCTGAATTAGTCGCAGATTTGAAGTATGAAATAGGATATTTGATTTCAAAAGGTGGAATAACAACAAATTTGATTCTTAGTAATGGACTTAAAGCAGATTATGTTTATCTTAAAGGACAAATTTTAACAGGCATTTCAGTGGTGACTTACAACCTAAAAAATGGCGATAAACTTCCTATTGTTACTCATCCTGGAAATATTGGCACAAGAGATTCTCTAGTAAATATTTGGAAAGTTTTTGAAAATAAAAATAATTTTTAAAATTAGAAATTTGAGATAATTTCTTCAGCAAAACTGCTGCAGGATAAGGGTTCTACTTTTGGTTCCATTAAGCGTGCTAGATCATAGGTGACTTTTTTTTGCTCTATTGCCTTACTTAAACCATTAGTAATTAAGTTAGCTGCTTCATTCCAACCAAAATATTCAAGCATCATTACCCCACTAAGAATGACTGAGCCTGGATTAATCTTGTTTAAGCCTGCATGTTTTGGAGCGGTACCGTGCGTAGCTTCGAAAATTGCTGCATTATCGCCAATATTTGCACCGGGAGCCATACCTAGGCCTCCAACAATTGCTGCAGCTGCATCAGAAACATAGTCTCCATTAAGGTTTAATGTTGCAAGAATTGAATATTCTTGAGGTCTAGTTTGAATTTGTTGAAATATACTATCAGCTATACGATCATCAACAAGAATAAGTTCTCTCCATTTTCCATCTCCGTGAGAATTTGATATTGATGCAATAACTTCTTTAATTTCTTCGCAGATGAATGCTTTTTTGTTATTTGTAAGCTTGTCAAAACCCGGTTCAATTTTTCGAGCATTATTTTCAATTGTAATTTCTGGACTTTTCTGAATATTATCTAAAATCCAGCTTTCTCTTTCTGTAATGCAATCTTCTCTGAATTCATTTACTGCTAATTCATAGCCCCAATCTCTAAATGCACCTTCTGTATATTTCATAATATTACCTTTATGAACAAGAGTCACATGCCTTTTATCTCCTGATAATCTTTTAGCATGCTCAATAGCTTTTCTAATATGCCTTTGGCTACCAGATTTGCTCACCGGTTTTATTCCAATACCTGATCCATTTGGTATGGATCTATTTTTTAAACTTTTACTTTTTGGTATGACAACGTTATTTAAGTGATTAATTAACTCAAGACAATTATTATCCTCTGCTTCCCATTCAATTCCCATGTAGATATCCTCAGTATTTTCTCTATAAACAATAACGTCTAAATTTTGGGGATTTTTGTGAGGGCTTGGAGTTCCTGAATAATATTTGCATGGTCTAACACAGCTATATAAATCAAAGATTTGCCTTAATGCAACATTAAGAGATCTAATACCTCCACCGATGGGAGTCGTTAAAGGACCTTTGATGGCTACACCAAAGTGTTTAATTGCTTCAATAGTATCTTGAGGCAGATAATTATATGTTCCATAAAGTTCACAAGCTTCATCGCCTGCATAGACTTTAAACCAATTAATTTTTCTTTCATCTCCATAGCTTTTTTTAATCGCTGCATCAAGAACGATTTGAGTAGCAGGCCAAATATCAACTCCAGTACCATCACCCCTAATAAATGGGACAATTGGATTATTAGGAACATTTGGTTTGCCTTGATTAAAAGTTATTATTTCGCCTTCATTAGGTAAAGATAATTTTTCAAATTTTGGCATAGCATTGAATTAATAAAAGATAACTCATTGAAGTTCTTCGTATTGTAATTTGCGATGAGTTATTTTCTTTAAAACCTAGAAATTTATTATTCAAATGTGAATAGAGAATACTTTATTGATCAGCATTTCAACATCTTTATTAAAAGAAAAAGTAGTTAATAAGCAAGTTAAAGCAAATTATGTCATTTTCAAAAAAATACTCAGCTACTTATGAATGCAAGTTCAAATGTAAGTAATGTTGAAATTGCTAATAAAATTGCTTCTACTGCAGCTTTGTTTCGGAAATATTTTCCAGATGCAAGCGTAAACTTTAGTCCTTGGGATAATTCAAATAATGAATCCATGCAAGATACTATTGATTTTGCGTTTCATTTCCCTGGTTGGAGTCCTATTATTGAATGTAGGGCAATACTCTTACAATTAAGAATTGAAAATGATAATAATGACAGAGTTCCGAGATTGTTGGGAATAATAATGCGAGGTATGATTGTTCCCTCAGAGAGATGGAGAGTGGCTACCATCGGTGATTGGGAAATGACAGGCACGCACCTACCACAAAAGGAACAAAAAGATAACCTTTTTTTGGTTTGTAAAGAACTTTATAAGCTATTCTCTACAACATCCGCTGGTAACAAAAATTAGCTGTTTTGTGTATTTTCCTTGTAGATTAAATACACTTACAAAATAATTCAAAATATATGGCAGTCGCTCTTGCAGGACAATTAAGAGAAGGGACAAAAAAATCCCACACTATGGCGGAAAATACTGGCTTTGTGGCTTGTTTTTTAAAAGGAGTTGTTGAAAAAAAATCTTATAGAAAGTTAATTAGTGATTTATATTTTGTTTACGAAGCGATGGAAGAAGAAATTGAAAGACTGGTCAACGAGGAACATCCCGTAATAAAACCTATAGGTTTTAAATCATTATTCAGGAAAGAAACTCTTGTAAAAGATCTTAAATTTTATTTTGGTGAAAACTGGAAGAATGAAATTAATATTTCTCACTCAGCAAAAGAATATGTTGAAAGAATCCGAAAGGTCGCAAAAAATTCGCCAGAGCTATTGGTTGGTCACCACTATACTCGCTATATAGGAGATTTGTCTGGGGGGCAAATTTTGAAAAGGATCGCAAAAAAAGCATTAAATTTGCAGGGAAATGATGGTTTAAATTTTTATGAGTTTGAATTAATTGCTGATGAAAAGAAATTCAAGGAAGAATATTCCTTTACTTTGAATCAACTTCCAATAAATCAAAACACTGCTGATCAAATTATTGATGAAGCTAATCAAGCTTTTACATACAATATGAAAATGTTTAAGGAGCTTGAAGGTAACTTGATTGCTGTTTTAGGCAAAATTGTATTTAATTACATTACAAAAAAAGTAAGGAAAGGAAGCACTGAGACCTAGTAATTTATGTTTGATTCATTAGTTGATTTCCTTAAAACCAATATTGATGAATTAAATGGTCATGAAGTTCAATTAGCTAGCGAATTCAAAGAACATCACAACGAAGACTCTAAATATATTATTAAAAATTGGCTTTTTTCATCTCCCGAATATAGAAAGTGGCGAATAACAAGATTAGATGGTGGCAAAAAATTACAAGTGTTTAATACGGTCGCATATCCAAATTTTGATAGTGAAATGCCTATTTTAGGAGCTGATATTTTATGGTTTGGAACTTCTCAAAAGTTATTAGCAATACTTGATTATCAACCTTTAATTCAAGAAGGCAAGTATCTTGAAAAATATTGTTCAAGTTTAGGTAGTATTAAGAAAAAATATGCTGCATTTGATAATAATAAAATGAAGAATATATATGATTCAAAAAAGTATTTTTCCCCATGGGTGATTATTTGTAGAGGTAATAAATTAAATCTTGATAGAGATTTAAATAATATTTTCTATTCATTTGTAAATAACTATTTGAACATTTATAAATCGAATCCTGTTAATCAATTTTTAAATGCAGAAGAAATAAAGATTAATCAAATTAAATATGATAAGTACAGTTTTGAAAAAGACCCTGCAGATAAATTGTTTAAATCTTTTTTTGGAGAAAAATGGACAAGAAAATTTATCAATAAATTTCTTTTTACATTAAATAATGAGATTATTCATTGAATGTTAATACAAAATACTATTTTTTACAGGTCAGATTGGAGATGGCATAAATTTTTAAAATATTTAACTAGTAATTTAAGTAAGCATAACTGTTTAGAAAAAATAATACCCTCCGAATATTCTTATAAAGATTCAACTTATGGTTCAAAAAAATCAAAAAAAAATGTGAATCTCTCTACTTGGGGTGTAACGCATAAAAAAAGAATTCAATTTGCAAGAGCAGTCTGTATAAATAGTCCAAATTATTCTGTTTTAAATTTTTTAATTATTCCTAATACTATTTATAATGTCCCCTTTTTTGGAGTAGATTTTGTTTCTCTTCCTAAAAGTCATTTATTAGTATTAGATTTTCAGCCTTCATTAAAAATACAAAATCAATACAATAATGAGTTATTAGAAAAACTTATAAAACTCAAAAATCATTGTCATTCATCACTCCCATTAGCTGAAATAATGTCTGCAGATGTAGCTAGATTTTTCTCTCCCGGAGTAATCTGGTCAAAATTACCCAAAGAAGAAAGAAGTGATTTTTTAATTGCAAATCAACTTTATACCTCATTTAAAGAATATTTTGATTTGTATTTGGAAATTCTTTTCGAAAGTAAAGAAGCCAATATAGAACTGCAAAAAGAATTAAAAAATGGTCAAAATAATTATTTGAAATATAGAAGAGATAACGATCCAGCAAGGCCAATGTTGTCGAGTTTGTTTGGTAAAGAATTTACTGAATCTTTAATTAAAGAAGTTTTATTTACTACTTAAAAGTCTTATAATTTATTGAAATTTGAAATCATATGAAAAAAATTTCTGTTCTTTTTGTATGTTTAGGAAATATTTGCAGGTCTCCTGCAGCAGAAGCTATTTTTATAAATCTGCTTGAAAGGAAAGGATTAACCGAAGGTTTTATTGTGGATTCTGCTGGAACTGGTAGTTGGCACATTGGAAAAAAAGCTGACTCTAGGATGAGAATTGCGGCAGAAAGAAGAGATATAAAGATCTTAAGCAAGGCTCGTCAAATTACTAGCAAAGATTTTGACGTATTTAACTATATTCTTGCGATGGACGACTCAAATTTTAGAAATATTCAAGATCTAAAAAATAGAACAGTTTCAACTGATTTTGCATCAATTAAAAAAATACAAGATTTTAGATCAGTTTTTGATGAGCAAGAAGTTCCTGACCCATATTTTGGAGGTGATGAGGGCTTCGATTATGTCCTTGATATTTTAGAAGACTCAGTAAACGGTTTTTTGGAAAGTATTTCTTGAATTTATTTGATCTCAGTCTCTTTAGGAATCTTGTCATTATAAAGATCAATAATTTTATCAACTACCTCATTTATTGAATATCCATCAGTAATAATTTCTATTGCGTCATTCGCTTTTACTAAAGGTGAAATTTCCCTATTGGAATCTTCAAAATCTCTTTTTTTTATAAGTTCTTTTAATTTATGAAGCTCTATTTCTTGTGAGTCTTTACTATTTTTATCAAATTTTCTTCTTTTTGCTCTTTCATCGATGCTAGCTGTTAAAAATATTTTAAGTTCTGCATGAGGAAAAACAGTAGTTCCTATATCTCTTCCCTCAGCTACAAGTCCGCCTGATTTTCCAATTTTTCTTTGTTCTTCTACTAAGAATTTTCTTACTTCATTTATTGAGGAAATTTTAGAAACGATGGAACTTATCCTTTGTGACCTAATTTCTTCAGTAACACAGTAGTTATTAATATAAACATCCTGATGTGAATTTGTATTCGACTTGAAAACAATAGATATATCTTTAAGAATATTCTGTAATTTTTTTTCTTTTTTATAATCAATATTTTCTTTTAGCATTAGCCAACTCAATGCTCTATACATTGCTCCAGTATCTAAATATAAAAGTTTAAGTTTCTTCGCTATTAACTTTGTTACGGTACTTTTACCTGAACCTGCAGGGCCATCAATTGCAATAATCGGCCTTCTTTTCATTAGAAAAACGTGATCAATTAATCTTGTCTTTCCACATCTTATCGCACCAGCTAGTAACGAAATGTTATCCTCAAGTTTTGCTTTTTGGAGTGTATGAGGATCTAAATGTTCTAAATATTCAATTGAAATCTTTTTTGATGATAGTTTTTTAATTATTTCTTTTAAATTGATCTTTTTTTCTTTTTGAAAATTATTTTTTGCTTCTAATAACTCACTTGAAAAAAACCTAATCAATTTTCTTTCGTTTTTTGATAAATGAACATTACGTGAACTTAAAGGAATTCCATCAAAATCTCTTTGTGTAGGAATAGATTTAATAGCAACATTTAATTTCTTTCTTTGGATAAGATTTTTTAAAATTAAAAGTTGTTGCCAATCTTTTTCTCCTAAGTAAAGATTTTTGGGCTTGATGAGATTAAGTAATCTATAAACTACTGTACAAACGCCATCAAAATGTCCAATTCGATTTAATCCACATAATGCAGAAGATAATTCTATTGGAGCTTTCAGAAATTCAATATTTTTATTATTTGGTGGATATATTTCCTCAGTACTTGGGATAAAGATGGCATCCGCGCCATTTGCAAGAGAGATTTTTATATCATTTTCAATTGTTTTAGGGTAATTCTCTAAATCTAACTTATTATCAAATTGAAGTGGATTAATAAAAATACTTACTAAATTAATATTAGAATTTTCATTTTTTGCTGTTGATATTAATTTAATATGTCCATTATGAAGATTACCCATTGTTGGAATTAGGTTGATTTCAGTATTTATATTTCTCCTCCAATTTTCTATTTCTTCAGTTTTTCTTATGATTAATTTCTTCACTTTGTTTTTAAAAAATAAATATATTTGATAAATAATTACTGGACAAAATCAATCTTCGGAGGAATATCTATATAGGGCAAGTCTATCATTTTTATTTCATGGATTACAAAACATCAGGGGTAGATATAGAAGCTGGGCGAGAATTTGTTTCCGAAATTAAACAGGCAGTTGAAGTAACTCATACATCTAATGTGATTGAGGGTATAGGTGGGTTCGGAGGTTTATTTAGAATTCCTATAGATATTTTTAAAAAACCAGTTCTTGTTTCAGGAACTGATGGTGTGGGAACAAAATTAGAATTAGCCCAAAGTAAAAACTTTCACTTTGAGGTTGGTATTGATTTAGTTGCTATGTGCATGAATGATATTATTACTAGCGGCGCAAGACCTTTATTTTTTCTTGATTATATTGCTACTGGTAAGCTTGATAAGAAACAATTATTGAAGGTTGTTCAGGGCATTTCACATGGCTGCGGAGAAAATAACTGTTCATTACTTGGTGGAGAAACTGCTGAAATGCCAGGATTTTATTCAAAAGATAAGTATGATCTTGCAGGATTTTGTGTAGGAATAGTTGACGAAGATAAGCTTATTAATGGTAAAAAAGTATCTGAAAATGACTTGATAATTGCTTTAAAAAGTAATGGAATCCATAGTAATGGATTTAGTTTAGTAAGAAAAATAATTCAAAAAAATAATCAAATAGATAAAGAATTTGAAAAAGTTTCTAACTTAAATTTTTATAAAGAGTTATTAAAACCTACAAAAATTTATAATAATGTGATTAACCAAATCTTATCTGAAAATATAGAAATTAAAGCAATGTCCCATATTACTGGTGGAGGGATTCCAGAGAATTTACCAAGATGTATCCCTCCTGATTTTATTCCTTATATCAACACTAAGTCTTGGGAAATACCCATTTTATTTAAATTCCTAAAAGATAAAGGAACGATTCCTGAAAAAGATTTTTGGAATACTTTCAATCTTGGAGTGGGATTTTGTTTAATTATCGATAAAAAATTTAGGGACGTAATATTAAATATCTGTAAAGATCATGACATAGATAGTTGGGTGATTGGAAAGATAGTGCGAAAGAATGATTCAACAATTGGTAAGTTTTTGCCAGAAATTTTAAC
Source organism: Prochlorococcus sp. AG-347-M15 (assembly GCA_003281185.1). Classification (GTDB taxonomy): domain Bacteria; phylum Cyanobacteriota; class Cyanobacteriia; order PCC-6307; family Cyanobiaceae; genus Prochlorococcus_A. The sequence continues at coordinate 110,308 of QCCS01000001.1, read as the reverse complement.
TTAAATTTTCTTTAATTTTTTTAAATGGGTTTTTAAAAATTATTTTTTATACACAAATGAAAAAGTTAGGTGTAATATAATAAGATTACCGTCGAATTATGTCGGAAGTTTAAGTATTAAGATTTAACCTTTTATTCAATGCCTTTTGCAAATAATCAAAGAATTACACGTAGACGTAGTTCAGCTGGCCCTACACCTCCAAAAAGACCAATAGGTAATAATTCTGAATTTGGTAGCAGACAAGCTCAAGGTCCTAGACCTACTTTTTTGACACTAAGGGATCATGGAAAAGTTTTTGTTGCTGATTTACCTAATTTGTCCGATGGTCAATTAGCACATATAAGTAAAGAAGCTAACGAAGTTTTAAATAGTTTGGAAAAAAGGCTTAATGATCTTGAAAATGAGCCGAATGTTAGTAATCCTGAAAATGATACGCTGATAAAAGCCTCTACCAAAAGAGATGTTACATTAAGGTTTATTAAATCCATAGAAGAAGAGCAAGATCATAGAAAGAATAATCCTGCATTAAGAGATGCTGCTTCTGAATCTTTACCAAGAACTTTTCTTGAGGTTGCTAGACATAGATTGCCTGGAGCAACTTTTGATTCACTACTTCGAGAGGCTCTTGAGGCATGTGCAGTTGATGAGAATACTGAAGAAAGTCAAATTATTGATGAGCCTAAAGAAACTGTAAAAATCATGGATATACCTTCTTCCAACACTAACCCTTCACTTGTTGTTAGTATCGATTCAAATAATGATTCCAAGAATGGCTCTATTTGATTCAAAACAAGAGTTACAAAGCTTAAAGGTTGAAAATAAAAATAATTCAAAAATTAATTTCACTTCAAAGGTAGATACTGTTTTATGTAAATATTGCAAAAGAACTGCTTCTAATGGAATACGCTGTTTGGGTATGTGTGTGGCAGATAACGATTATTAACTATGAAAGTTTAAATTTTAAGGAAATCTGAAATTTATTTTTAATTTTCTTTGAAGTAGTTTTTTAATCGGCAGAATGTAGTAACAGTAAAGAGGATTATACTTATTGTACGCACTATGTTTAAACCCAAATCCCTTAATGTCTTTTAAATTGGTTTCATCTAAGTAGGTTCCGAATATTTGATCCCATATGCATAAAACTCTTCCGAAATTTTTGTTGAAATGTTTTGGATTATTTGAGTGATGCAGCCAGTGTAAGCTAGGACTTAAGAAAATATAAGAAATAGGTTTTGGGAAAATTAATTTAAGTGAGCTATGCCCTATAAATCCAAAACATTCTCCTGCAACGCCAAATATTGTCCACATAATAAATATAGGCCATTGTCCTTGTACTATAGATTGATTTACAAATACAACACCAAGTAAAACAAACGGTAAATCAATAATTCCGATTATTGCTTGGTGAAGTGGACCTGTCCTGTTAACGTTTAAGATATTCATTTCAGTGGCTGAATGATGAAATTCGTGAACTTCCCAAAAATACGCATGAGAAACTCTGTGAGATATATATTGGCCTAATTCAAATATTAATAATCCTAGAATAAACATAAACAAAATCATAAAACTATTAGAAAAAAAATCAATTGGTACTAAGTTTTCATAAACCTTATTTAAAAACGATCGAAAACTACCTGAAAATCTAGCAATACCTAAAGTAGCAAAATAAGTTAAATAACTTAATTTGAATTCAAATAATGAAAGCATATAGTAAATTAAATCAGCATATTTACCACCTTTAGAATAATTAATCCTAGAAATGCTCAAATTTCTAATACTTTTAGATTTTATAAATTCAAAAAAGGTAATTAAAATAAATAGCCAACTAACAGATAATGATTTTATTAACAAGGATTTTGTAAAGCCTAAATTATTAATAAAGTTATTAAAATTAAGTTTGACATTAAGCGCAAAGAGATTAGAATCTGGCATTACATCTTTTGTCATCCATAAAACCCTTGGAGCAATTGCAAGAAGAAGAATGATATAAGTAAATTTTGATCTTCTAATATTTATTATGTACTTTAAAAAAGTCTTATTTTTCTCTTTAATTAAGTTATTCATTGAGACAAAACAAGATGTAATTTTGGATATTAGTGTTTATATTAGCTAATAAATTTCGAAATTAAAATTAGCTTGAATTTAAATTTTAAATTATTTTAAAAATATATGAATTTTAAATTAAAAACAAATTTTCCCAAAATTATATTAATAAATTCAATATTGTTGTTTGTAATTTTAGTTGTCCTTGAGGTTTTTGCTAAATTATTTAATGGTTGGGCAGTTAAAGAATTAGTTAAAAATGATTGGAAATTTAATATAGATCCTGCAGTTGGACATGCGCATGATGTAAATAACTTTGATATTTTTGCAAATTTTAAATCTTTAGAAAAAAAGGGTTCTAAGTTTCATTCAAAAATAAAAAGTCCTAAACAAGGAAAAAAGAATTTAAAAATAAATGTATTTGGAGGATCTACAACGGATCCCTTAGGAAGACAGTTTTCAGGTAAAAATGGAACTTGGCCTTATCAACTATCTGAAATTATCAATAGAAAGAATTCAGATTTAAACGTAGAGATATTAAATTTTGGTATCGGGGGAGCTTCTAGTTCGCAAGAATTGATAAGACTTATTGCTTCTACTAAATATTCCATACCAACAATCTTTATAAGTTATAACGGCATAAACGAAAAATACTTTGCATATGATCATTACATAGAAAAATCAAATCTTTATGCTCCAAATATGATACTAGAAGGAATTAATGGTCCATTTCTAGATACATCTAATGGTAGGTATTTTAAATGCAATTTCATATGCATTGAATCTACAGAGCTCTTTAAACTATTCACATATACTTCTAATTTATTGAAGTCTGACTTAAGGATTTCATGGAAATTAAAAGGGGTAGAGCCACTAAATAGCGGATTTAGAAATGCAAAATATTTAGAAGTTAATAATAAAGAATTTATACATTCTCTTAAAAAAGATAAAGAACTTACAAATGATATGCAAAAAAAGTTACTTTTTGCTTCGGAAATATGGTTTAAGAATGTTAACTTAATGCATGCAATTGCATCTTCATTGAATTCAAAATATTATGTCGTTTTACAACCTACTTATGGAATAGGACTTAGTAGGGAAGAAATGATTGAACATGCAAAAGTTAATTCTAAGAAGAATACTTATTCAAATATCTTACTTTCTCACATGATGGATAATGGTCATGAGGTATATAACTATATTTATAAACATCTCAGAAAAAAATGTGAACTTATCGATTTTTGTATTGATGCTTCAGTGATGAAAGATTTAACTATGTCAGATGAATTTTATAACAGTGATATGTCACACCCTAATTTGGAGGGGAATACTATCATTGCTGATTTCATCTATAAAAATATAATAGATGGAATAAACATCCAAAAATTATGATTAAATTTTCCATAAATCTCAAATGATTATTAAATTTTTTTAGACAAATTTCTACTTAGTTTAAGATCCGATTTGTAATGAAAATTTTTTAAATTATCTCTTATGTCTTTATCCCAATTATTCTTTTTACAAACGTTTGCTAAACCAATTATTATGCCAACAAATAATTTTTAAAAAATTTAAAAACCTTCTATATGCTAAGAAATTTAAGAAAAATTTGTAAGACTAACATTATTAACATAACTACATTATTAAGTTCTATTTACTTGGGTTTGATTTTGTCTAATATTTTTATTTTGCATAATGAGTTACATATTTATAAGAGTTTTAAAATAAAAAAAAATTATTTTCGCATTTTGAAGAAAGATAAAAAACTTTTTTTAAAAGCTAGAAAATCTAATTATTCTCCAAATTATTTTCCGCATAAAACTAAATTAAAAGGATTAAAATATAATATTTATCCTATTGGCTCATTGCCAAATAGAAATTCTTATCTTTGTGATGAAGGGTATGGACTAATTAAATTTAAGACTGATCGATTTGGATTAAGGAATAAAGACAAAATTTGGAATGTAGAGTCTTTGTACAATGAACATAATAATATATTTATTGGTGATTCCTATGTTCATGGGGCTTGTGTAAAGGATTCGAATACTCTTCCTATGACCTTTGAGAATATATCAGAACAGAAATCTATAAATTTAGGTTTTTCTGGCAATGGTCCAAATGAATTTATTAATGTTTTAAATGGAATTGTAGATCCTCTATTAAGTAAAACGAATCAATCAGTTGATTTATTTTTAGTTCTTAATCCAAATGATGATCTAGTTGACAATAGCAAATCTATGAAATTACTTTCTCAAGGATATCAAGTAATTAATAAAAAATCTAACCTTGAGAAGTCTTTTTCACCTTCTGAATTTTATACTAAGTCTTTAAATGAACTAATTAATAATAACTTTAAAGATATTGTAGAAATAGAGAACAATCGTAATTCTAATTTTACTAGTTCTGTATTTGATAATCTAAAGTTGCTTGGAATTAGGAAATTTTTTGGTTATCCAGAAAGCATAGTTAAAAAAAATATTATGTATTTATTAAAAAATAATTACTTTGAAACTACTCCCTCTGGAAGAGTCATAAAAGAATTGTCTCTAATTTGCAAAAATAAATGTACTCCAAGAATTGTTTTCATACCTCAACCAGATTTTCCAAGGATTGATTATGCAGGTAAATTGTATAAAAAAAATATTAAGACTTATTCTGATGAGTTAGGTATTCAATTTATTGATGCAAGCAAAGTTATCAATACTAAAGAATTTAATTCAGATTATCCCCCAAGAGCAAAATATTCTGGTGAAGGTTCTTTTCATCTTTCTTCATCTGGTTATAGAAAAGTTTCACAATTTATTTTTGATTCAATAAATTCGCAAAAATAATTTTAATTGTTCAAATTTGAGAATTATCCTTGGAAAATTTTTGGTGCCAAATGGAGGTTATTTCTTGCAAAAATTATAAGATTTTTAGATCAATTAAAGCGAATCAAAATTGGTCAAACTAAAAGGCCTAAGTCGGGAATTCTTTTTGAAAACTATTTCTTTTCATAAATTATTTTACAAAAAAATTACTTGATAAAAAAAAGAAATTTCAGTATTTCCAATAACTGACTTTTTTAACCCAAATAATTTTTATGTTGGGTTTTTATATAATTTTTATTTTTTATAAAATTTATATTTTTCAAACACAAGAAGAGTCTTCTTTTAAGTGTACTTGGTTGAATACGATTAATGGTGTGGTATAGGTAGAGTAAGGGTCGATTCTTTAATCACTTTCTTACCAGTTGTGAACATTTGAGATATAACAAAAGATATTCAAAATTAAATGTATTAGAGAGGATCACAAAGAGATTTGTTCTTCTTTTAGCAAAGGCGGCACCCAGATTCGAACTGGGGATAAAGGATTTGCAATCCTCTGCCTTACCACTTGGCCATGCCGCCGAAAAAGATTCAATTAATCCCTCTAATGATCTTAACAGTAAGGTGACTCATTCTCTACTATTTATATGCAATGGCCATGGAGAAGACATAATTTCACTTGAAATTATAAATAGATTATTAAAAAAAATAAAAAATCAAAATATTGAAGTCTTACCTCTAGTAGGAAATGGAGATGTATTTAATTCCATAAAATCAAAAAATTTTCGTAAAATAGGATATTTAAAAGAGCTGCCTAGTGGAGGTTTTAGTAATCAAAGTCTGAAGGGATTTGTGCTTGATTTATTTGCAGGATTTTTAATCGATAATTTAAGAAATTTTTTACTCGTAAAACAGAAGTCAAAACATAACTGCAAAATTATCGCAATAGGCGATTTCTTGCCATTACTTTACGCTTGGTGTTCAGAATGTGAATTTAGTTTTATTGGAACTCCCAAAAGTGATCATACATGGAGTAGCGGCCCAGGTTGGGATTTAAGCGATTTTTATCATAAGTTGAAAGGTTCTGAATGGGATCCATGGGAAATGTTTTTAATGAAATCTCCAAGATGTAAAAATTTAATTATGAGAGATAAAATTACAGCAAATAACTTAAATAGAAAAAATATTGATGCAAAATACTTGGGTAATCCAATGATGGATTTTGTTAATGCAAGAAACGAGAAGATATCAAATATTATTTCTTTTAAAAGGATTATTTTATTGGTTGGAAGTAGATACCCTGAAGCGCTTAAAAATCTTGATAATTTTCTTAATTGTTTGCAAGATTTTGATTTATCAAAGGATTTGGTAATACTTTTGCCTTTGAGCATTAATGCTAATGTCATTCAAATTCAAAGTTATTTAAATAAATATGGTTTTATAAAACAGAGTAAACTCAATTTTCTAATTGATGAAGATTCAGTATGGAAAAAAAAAGATCAATATGTAGTGATTGGAAAAGGTAAATTCAAGTCATGGGCCAATATGGCTGAAGCTGGCTTATCTAATGCAGGAACTGCTACAGAGCAAATTGCTGGCCTTGGAATTCCATCTCTTTCTCTACCGGGATCTGGACCGCAATTTACAAAATCATTTGCAAAAAGGCAATCAAGATTATTGGGAGGTAGTGTTTTAGTTTGCAAGAATAAAAAAATTCTTTTAAAACGTTTAAGTTTACTTTTGAATACAAAAGTTGATAGGTTAGAACAAGCAAAAATTGGAAAAAAAAGAATGGGGGAATCCGGAGGAAGTAAGAAAATCGTTGATGCCATAAATCTTAATTTGTTATCTTAGTAAATGGCATATCTTACTTAATTATTAATTCTTTAATATGTATTCAATTAATGATAGGCAATATCTAAAAATTTGTGCAGAGATTGCAAAACTTATGAGTATAAGCTTATCTTCTGCTAAGAAGAAAGTAGAAATTCAAATTGCAAAAGAAGGCTCGAAAACTATTCAAGAAAAAATACAAGTTGCTCAGAATGTCTTAAAAATTTGTGAAAAAAATGATGGAGATAAATTAAGTTCATCAAGAATACTTGATAAGCTTATGGAAACTCTTGATGATGAAGATAATTTTTTAACTGAAGATTAAATCTTAATGTTCAAATATATTTGAGAATTTTTGTATGTCTAAATCAGCATGTACTGAAACTGATTCGAAACATTTTTTAGCTAATTCATATCTATTTTCTCTTTCTAAGATAACTTTTAATTTATGCATAGCTTCAATTAAATATCTAACATCATTTGCTGCATAATCTAATTGATCTTTTGTTAAATATTCGCTGCTACCCCAATCACTACTTTGCGAGCTTTTGTCCAGTTCTATCCCTAACAATTCATTAATTAAATCCTTTAAACCGTGTTTATTTGTATAAGTTCTTGCCAACTTACTAGCAATTTTTGTACAAAAAATATTTTTTGTATTAATTTCAAGATTGCATTTTAGAGCTGCTACATCAAATCTCGCATAGTGAAATATTTTAGTAATATTGTCATCTTCAAGAAGTGCTTTTAAATGAGGTGAAGAAGATGTATTAAGTTCGATTTTTATACAGGATGTTCTTTTAAATTCATTGCATATTTGTACTAAACAGAGTCTATCTCTTCCATGAATTAAGCCCATTGCTTCAGTGTCAATAGCAAGGTAGGATGATTTTTTATAAAGATTGTATAAGTCTGGAGTTAAATCGCTATAAAGAAGATCAATATTTTTATTTTCAATAGTCATTTTTAATAAGTATTCAAAGTAATTTAAGATTTAGGGTATTACTTAAGATTTTATTTAATTAATAATTTTTATCTAATAAGTATATTTTACAGAATAATTCTTAAAAATTATAATATGATGTAACTTTAATTTTTATTCTCGAGTTACTGAAAAAAAATCTATTTAATGTCCTATTCCTTAAATTCAACATTATTGCTAACAATTCTCTTAGCCATAGGATTATTTTTTTTTCTTAGAGCTTCTAGTAAAGATAGAACAACCATCGTTGAGATTTCATCTTCTCAAAAGCCAATTAAGGTTTTAAATGGTTTATGTGAATGGCTGAATTTGAGAGGATGGAAGCAAACAGGAGGAGATTTTGAACAGAGAATTTTAATATTCAAGGGTCAAGTTGTTTCTAGTAAATTTTTAGCAATTTTTTTAGGTTTTCTTGGCGGTTTTGGTTCTTGTGCTTTGGGATTAGTAATTATTCAAATATATCCTGAATTAGGTTGGTGGCCTATTCTTTTGGGATTAATAGGTGGCCCTTTGTCTGGAATTGTTTATTTTAAAAAATCAGCAAGAGAGGAGAAATTTGAATTAAAGTTGATCAACGAAAATGAAAATGGTACAACTTTCATGAGATTAAGAGCGCACAGGGATGAATTAATTTCTTTAGAAAATGAACTTGGAGAAAAACTTCAATTGAAAAGTGACGGCTCTTTATTTAAAACACCTATTTAAGATAATTTAAAAATATTTGATAATTTTTAATCAAAAATATTATTCTCCATACAAAAATTTTCTAAGTCTTTATCGTTTAACCAATCTTGTGGTTTTGTAAAAATTGATGTAAGAAATTCCTCTCTAGAACCCTTTTCAGCTTTAAATCCATATTCCCATTTGGCTAACGGCGGTAATGACATCAATATTGATTCAGTTCTACCGTTTGTTTGTAATCCAAAAATTGTCCCTCTGTCCCAAACTAAATTGAATTCGACATATCTACCTCTTCGATATAGCTGAAATTCTCTTTCATGAGAAGTATATTCTTGAGAAGCTCTGTTTTCAACAATTGGTAGATAAGAAGGTAGGAATGCTTGCCCACAGTTTTCCGCTAAAGAAAATAAATTATCCCAGTCTAAATTAGTTTTGCCAATATTTTGTGAAGCTTTTGATGCCTCTCCATTTTGATTATTGCCTCTATAAATATTGCCTGAACCATCTTGATAATCATAAAAAATACCTCCTATGCCTCTAGATTCATTTCTATGCTTCAAGAAGAAATATTCATCGCACCATGGTTTGAAAACTTTATGCAAATCTTTATCAACTTTCTCACAAGCTTTTTTATGCACGTTATGAAAATTTCTTACATCAGAAAGATAAGGATAAAAAGGTGTTAAGTCTGCACCTCCCCCAAACCACCAAACAGGACCAGCTTCGAAATAACGATAATTAAGATGAACTGTTGGAATATAGGGATTCTTAGGATGCAATACCATAGAAGTCCCTGTCGCGAACCATTCATGCCCTTTTGCTTCGGGCCTTTGAGAGATTATTGATTGAGGTAATTCTTTCCCCTGTACTTCAGAGAAATTTACTCCTGCTTGTTCAAAAATAGAACCGTTTTTCAATACTCTTGATCTTCCACCACCACCTTCGTCTCTGAGCCATGATTCTTCGATGAATTTTCCTTTTTCATCTATATTTTCAAGTCCTGAACAAATTTTGTCTTGTAGAGCTAATAAGAGATTTTTAGTTTTTTCTCTCGAGTTTTTAGGAGGTTCTTTGAACATTTATTTAGAAAATCTTTAAGAAAAAAATTTTTGGTTAATTATAAGTTTCCCTTTATAATTTCTTTTAGGGAGACGTTATTTCCTATTATTTGATAGTTCGACATAGTTCTTAATCTTTTAAACGGTCGACTACCTTGTCAAAATATTTAAAAATTTAATGACCACAATAGAAGATGCGAATTTGGCTTTACAAAAGGTTCTAGATGCTGGATCAAAGAAAAATGTAATTGAATTAGCTTGGATTAAAAATGTAAGAGTAACTATCCCAAGAGTTATCGTAACACTATCATTACCATCATTTGCAAATTCTCAAAGAGATAGAATTGTACAAGAAGTTCGCAAAATACTTCTTAATTTTGAAGATATTGATAATGTTCAGGTAGAGATCGATAATAATCTTTCTAAAACAGAATCTAAAACTGAGAGTAATGGTCCTATGCTGCAGCAGATTGATGGTATTCGACATATCATCGCGGTTAGCAGTGGTAAAGGTGGAGTTGGGAAAAGTACGATTGCCGTCAATCTTGCTTGTTCTTTAGCTAAATTAGGCCTAAAAACTGGTTTGCTTGATGCAGATATTTATGGGCCTAATACCCCCTTAATGATGGGCGTCGCTGAACAGAATCCAAAGGTTACAGAAGGTAGTGGCAATGATCAAAGATTAATACCAATAAATAAATATGGAATTTCACTAGTATCAATGGGATTCCTAATAGAAGAAGGACAACCAGTTATATGGAGAGGACCAATGCTTAATAGTATTATCCGTCAATTCCTTTATCAAGTTGAATGGAATAATCTTGATTTTTTGGTTATTGACTTACCTCCAGGAACAGGAGATGCTCAAATATCTCTTTCTCAATCTGTTCCAATTTCTGGAGCTATTGTCGTTACTACTCCACAACAAGTATCTTTGCAAGATGCGAGGAGGGGTTTAGCTATGTTTAAACAACTTGACGTACCTTTATTGGGAATAGTGGAAAATATGTCAGTATTTATTCCGCCAGATATGCCAAGCAAAAAATATGAAATATTTGGTAAAGGTGGTGGACAAACATTAGCTAAAGAGAATGATTTACCATTATTAGCCCAAATTCCTATTGAAATTCCTCTTGTTGATGAAAGCAATAAAGGAGTACCAATTTCAATAAGCCAGCCAAATAAAGAAAGTTCTGTTGAATTTAGTAATTTAGCTCAATTAATTAAAAATCAATTTGTTAATAAATAATTAATGTTTAGAAAAATTTCTTTATTAAATAAGAAAGGTTTTTTACAAAAAAAAGAAAACTTTAATAAAGGATTTTTGTTTTCTCCACTACTTTTAATTCCCCTTTTTTTAGTTATTATTTCAGGATTTTTAATAAAAAGTATTCAGGGTGATTTTTTTGTATCGAATTATTTAAGTCACATTATAACCGGTTTTTTGGGTTATTTTTTGGCATTTTTTATTTCCTATATACCTTTGGAGAGCATTAGAAAGTATTTGATTCAATTCTATTTGGTTACATTAATTTCCTTATTTCTAATTTATTTTTTCGGGATATCAGTTTCCGGAGCTCAAAGATGGCTAAACTTAGGCATTTTTTCTTTTCAGCCTTCAGAAGTCGCTAAATTAAGCACAGTATTAACTCTTGCTTTAGTGCTCGACAAAAAAATAATTTCAAAAATAACAGATTTAGTATTGCCTTTATTAGTAGTTACTCTTCCTTGGCTATTAATTTTTTTTCAACCGGACTTAGGGACCTCTTTAGTTTTATTAGTTTTGACAGGTGTGATGCTCTATTGGTCGCAAATGCCTATAGAGTGGCTTTTAATAATACTCTTTTGTATTGTTACTTCCATATCATATTTAACACTTCCAACTCTTCTTATTATTTGGATTCCTTTTATAGGATATCTTGCTTATAGATCTTCGAAAAAGAAAATTATTTTTTCTGCTTTTGCTATTTCATTTCATTTGTTGGTGGCAAAGTTGACACCAATTTTGTGGCAATATGGCTTAAAAGAATATCAAAAAGATAGATTAGTTTTATTTTTAGATCCAAATAGAGATCCACTAGGTGGTGGATATCATTTGATACAGAGTCAAATTGCAATTGGTTCTGGAGGATTTTTTGGGACTGGTTTGTTACGAGGTAAGCTTACAAACTTGCAATTTATACCAGAACAACATACTGATTTTATATTCAGCGCTTTAGGCGAAGAGTTGGGTTTTGTGGGATCCATTATTGTTTTATTTTTATTCTTTGTTTTGATTAAGAAACTGATTAATATTGCAACAATTGCTAGGACTGACTTTGAATCTCTAATAGTTATTGGAATCACCGCAACTTTTTTATTCCAAATAATTACTAACCTATTTATGACTATTGGATTAGGACCAGTTACTGGTATTCCTCTTCCTTTTATGAGCTATGGTAGAACATCATTGGTTATTAACTTTATATCTATTGGATTTGTTTTATCAATATTGAAACGTTCCAGATCACTGAGAAATTAATGAAATCACGAATAACTATAAAAAAAATTCAAGACCTTTTGGTTAAAGGAGTTAAAACCACATATGTTGATGATGATACATCAAGGAGAATGTGGTGGGCCTCTTTAGAAGTTATTCAAAAAGATTTTCTATCTCTGAATTGCCAACAGGGAGGTATTTGGGTTGCCTCTCCTTTACCAGCTCTTAATGATAAAAAATTTTTTTATCAACTGCATGGATGGCTTTGGTCGCCTGAGGGGTTCCCATACTTTAAAAATAATAATGCAGGTTTTTTACCAGTCAATAATTCAGACAATGTAAAAGAAGATTCCGACTTGATTAGTAATTATAAAGTTTTAAATCTCAGTCAAAAAGATGGATATGACCCTTTTTTGATGATAATTACCCCAAATTTTCAATGTATATTATCAATTAATGGAGAAAAAGATAAGAAAATCCTATTAATGAAGTGTGATGAGGAAAGCTTAAAATTTGCAATTGAATTAATGCATGCGAAATTAAATCAAGAAAATTATGAAGAGGGAGTTAAATATCTTAGTGTAATCAATAGTTTAGGTAATCTAAAGATTAATAGACAATTTGAAAAAAATTTTTGGCCATTATTGTCCTCAAAATTGGCAAAGTTAGGACCGATTCATAACATTCAGAATTCTGTCAAAAACGATAAAAAAAATGCACAGATAACTGAAGCAAAATTATTAAGGGCAATTTCTCATGAGGTAAGAACTCCTTTAGCCACTATAAGAACCTTAATAAGTTCTACTTTGAAAAAGTATAATATGGATGAATCAATGAGAAATCGTTTAATTCAAATAGATAATGAATGTAATGAACAAATTGATAGGTTTGGTTTAATCTTTAACGCAGCAGAATTGGTGAGTAATGAAGTTCCATCATTAAATAACTTGGCAAAAATTAATTTATCGGAAATTTTTAAAAAACTTTCTCCTGTATGGAATAAACAATTAAATAGACGTGGGATTTCTTTAAAGATTGACATCCCCAATCAATTGCCACAAATTCTGAGTGACTCTGAAAAATTAGAGCTAATGTTAAGGGGGTTAATTGATAAAAATACAAGAGGATTGCAAGAAGGAAGCACATTAATTTTAGAATTAAGACCTGCTGGTCAAAAACTCAAACTTCAACTGAAAGTACAAAAACAAGAAAATAATCAAAACGCAACCCAAAAAAAAGATAACGGTTCTGATATTGGTCCTGTTTTAAATTGGAACCCTCAAACGGGTAGTTTACAACTTAGTCAAAATGCTACTCAAAAATTGTTAGCTAGTTTAGGAGGGCATGTTACCCAAAGGCGTGATACTGGTTTGACTGTATTTTTTCCGATTTCAGATTCAAAATAAAATGAGAAAAATTTTCCATATATTAAATAATGTAGAAAATTTCCTGAAAATTACGAATTTTGCAAAATATGAATGCTAGTTTCTTATTAGAAATAACTCAAAATTAAGGATGACTGAAACTTTAGTTGGTCAATTTCCTAAGCATATAGGAAGTACTGGGGGTTTATTAAACTCAGCAGAAACCGAAGAAAAATATGCAATTGTATGGAAAAGTGCAAAGGAACAAGCATTTGAATTGCCTACCGGTGGAGCGGCTATTATGAATGAAGGTGATAATTTAATGTACTTTGCAAGAAAAGAACAATGTCTTGCATTAGGGACACAATTAAGAGCCTTCAAACCAAGAATTGAAGATTTTAAAATCTACAGAATTTTCCCAGGTGGTGATATTGAATTTTTACACCCAAAAGATGGTGTTTTCTCTGAAAAAGTAAATGAAGGCAGAGAGAAAGTAGGTCATAATCCTAGGAGAATAGGTGAGAATCCTAATCCAGCTGGTTTGAAATTTACAACTAAGAATACTTTTGATTAACTTCCTTAAAGTTGATATAAAAGAAGAAAATAATTATAATTTGGGTTGATACTATTAGTATGATCAGCTCACAGAAAGATAGTTTTTTAAAGGCTTACAAAGAAGGTAAAAATTTTATACCTATTATCCAAACTTGGCCAGCAGATTTGGAGACTCCATTGTCTACTTGGTTAAAATTGTCCTCAAAAGATTCCCATGGTGTTTTTCTTGAATCCGTTGAAGGAGGTGAAAGTTTGGGAAGGTGGAGTATTGTTGCTACTAAACCTCTTTGGGAAGCCGCTTGTTATGGAGAAGAAATAGTTAAAACTTGGAATAATGGCAAAACTGAAATACATAAAGGTGATCCTTTTGACATTTTAAGAAGTTGGACTAAAGAATATAAGTCAACTATGCTTGATGACTTCCCATCAATTGGGCAGCTATATGGCTCTTGGGGTTATGAATTAATAAATCGAATAGAACCAAGCGTCCCAATAAATGCAATAACAGATAATGATATCCCTTATGGTTCCTGGATGTTTTTTGATCAATTAATTGTTTTTGATCAAATAAAAAGATGTATTTCTGCAGTTGTTTATGCAGATACAACTTCTTCAAAAGAGTCTTCGATTGAAGAATTGTATCTAAACTCAATTTCTAAAATTCAGAAAACTAGAAATTTAATGAGAGTTCCTCTAAAAGAAAATGAGTTTTTAGATTGGAATGAAAAAGAGAATTTGAATTTAGATTTAGAAAGTAATTGGAAGAAAAAAGATTTTGAGGATGCAGTTCTTTCTGCAAAAGAACACATAAAAAAGGGAGATATCTTCCAAATAGTTTTAAGTCAGAGATTCAAAACTCAAGTCAATAATGATCCCTTTAATTTATATAGAAGTTTAAGGATGGTTAATCCATCTCCATATATGTCATTTTTTGATTTTGGATCATGGTATCTGATAGGTTCAAGTCCTGAAGTAATGGTTAAAGCTGAAAAAAATAAAAATAATAATATTGTTGCAAGCTTAAGACCTATAGCAGGCACAAGACCTAGAGGTATTGATAATCAAAAAGACTTGGAATTAGAAAAAGATTTATTAAACGATCCGAAAGAGATAGCTGAGCATGTAATGCTTATTGATCTTGGGAGAAATGATCTTGGAAGAGTTTGTGAAATTGGTACTGTGAAGGTCAAGGATTTAATGGTTATTGAGAAATATTCACATGTTATGCATATAGTTAGTGAAGTTGAGGGAATCTTAAAAAACAACGCCGACATATGGGATTTGCTAAAAGCATCTTTTCCTGCTGGGACAGTAACTGGTGCACCAAAAATAAGAGCTATGCAATTAATTAAGCACTTTGAAAAAGATGCTAGGGGACCATATGCTGGTGTTTACGGATCTATTGATATTAATGGTGCATTAAATACGGCAATTACTATAAGAACTATGATAGTTAAACCCTCAAGAGATGGGAATTATGATGTTTCAGTGCAAGCAGGAGCTGGAATAGTTGCTGATTCTTTACCTGAAAATGAATATCAAGAGACGATAAATAAAGCGAAGGGGATACTAAAAGCATTAGCCTGTTTGGATAAATAAATGAGTCTAAATAATCTTTATAAGGGTTTTGAGGTGGAACTTTTCACAGGTTCTTTGAATTCTCATATTGGTGTTTCTGCTGAAATTGAGAAAAAATTTCCTGATTTTGTCAAAGAGCCCGATAACAGAAACGTTGAATACATAACAACACCTGAAAAAGACTACAATTTTTTGTATGACAAATTAATAAATCCAAGAAAAAAGTTAAGACGATGGCTAAACAAAAAAGAGTTAACTATCATTCCTTCATCCACTCTTTGTTTTAAACATAATATTCAATTTCAGAGATCTGATATTAACAACATTTATCATCAATTCATACAAGATAATTACGGAACTTCTATTGCAACTTCAAGTGTACATATAAACTTAGGAATAGATGATTTAGATAAGCTTTTTGCAGCAATTAGACTAACAAGATCTGAGGCTGCTTTATATCTTTCACTAAGTGCTAGTTCACCTTTTTTAAATAATAAAATTACGGAGAATCACTCTCAAAGATGGATGCAGTTTCCTAAAACACCAAGTAAGGTGCCTTTTTTTGTAAACCATAATTCTTATATCGATTGGATCGAGGAAAATGTAGCTAATAAAAATATGCAAAATATCAGACATTTTTGGTCTTCAATCCGACCAAATGGTCCCCAAAGACCCTTAATTCTTGATCGTTTGGAATTAAGAATTTGTGATTTTGTTTATGACATTAACTTGCTTTTGGGGATAACGGCCATGATAGAACTAAGGATTTTAAATCTTTTTGAAAATATAAATACTTTAGATCCTTTGAATGCCAGTTTTTTTTCTATTGATAAATTAGCTGAAATATGCGACAAAAATGAGACTAATGCTGCTAAAGATAGTCTTAATTCTGAATTGATTCACTGGCAAGATGGCAAAAAAGTGATTTGTAGAGATTGGATTCTAAATTTATTATCAGATTTGTCATCTACAGCAGAAAATTTTGGAATGAAACATCTTTTGAATCCTATCTATAAAGTCCTTGAAGAGGGTAATCAATCTATGAAATGGATAAAGCAATATGAAAAAGGTCTTTCTATTGAGCAAATAATGAAAATTTCTATCGAAGATATGATTAGGAGTGAAGGCGAGAATGTTTGATTATTTAAATAAATATTTGATCTGAACATTTTTACTTATGACATAATGATTATATGGAATCTTTTCGACAGATAAAAAATAATAACGTGGATTTGATAAGGAACAATGATCCACTTGATAAAAATCGTCTTTTAATAGAAGATCTATGGGAATCTGTACTCAGAGAAGAATGCCCAGATGATCAAGCAGAGAGATTGATACAACTTAAAGAATTAAGTTATTCAAAACAAATTGATGGTGATAGTTCAAAAACTTTTAAAAATGAAATAGTTGAAATTGTTAATTCTATGGATTTAGCAGAATCCATTGCTGCAGCAAGAGCTTTTTCGTTGTATTTCCAACTCGTGAATATTTTGGAACAAAGAGTTGAGGAAGATAGATATATTCAAAGCTTTACCAATAAGGATGTTCAAAAATCGCCCGATAATCTTGATCCTTTTGCTCCAGCATTGGCTAGGCAAAATGCTCCAGTAACTTTTAGAGAGCTATTTTATAGGCTGAGGAAATTAAATGTGCCACCAGGGAAATTAGAAGAGTTATTGCAGGAAATGGATATTCGGTTAGTTTTTACAGCACATCCGACTGAGATAGTAAGACATACGATTAGACATAAGCAAACAAGAGTAGCAAATTTGTTGAAAAAAATACAGATTGAGCAATTCTTAACAAAAGAAGAAAAAAATTCTCTAAAAAACCAATTAAAAGAGGAAGTAAGACTTTGGTGGAGAACAGATGAATTGCATCAATTTAAACCATCAGTTTTAGACGAAGTAGATTATGCTTTGCATTATTTTCAACAAGTTTTATTTAATGCAATGCCTCAATTGAGGTGTAGGATCGCTGAAGCACTTACCGAAAATTATCCAGATGTTCAGTTGCCCTCTGAATCTTTTTGTAACTTTGGTTCTTGGGTAGGCTCCGATAGGGACGGTAATCCATCGGTAACTCCAGAGATAACATGGAGAACTGCTTGCTATCAAAGACAGTTAATGTTGGAAAGATATATTAGTGCGACATCTAATCTTAGAGATCAATTAAGTGTTTCAATGCAATGGAGCCAAGTTAGTGCTTCCCTATTAGAGTCACTCGAAACGGATAGGGTTAAGTTTCCAGAAATTTATGAAGCAAGGGCTACAAGGTATAGATCAGAACCTTATAGATTGAAGTTAAGTTATATTTTAGAAAAATTAAGGTTAACACAAGAAAGAAATAATTTATTAGCTGATAATGGGTGGAAATTTGACTTAGAGGGCGAAATTGAGAACAAAAATCTAGATAATGTTGAAAACTTATATTACAAGTCAGTCAACGAATTCACTTATGATCTCGAACTAATCAAAAATAGCCTGATTAGTACAGATTTAACTTGCGAATCTGTAAATAATTTACTTACTCAGGTTCATATTTTTGGATTTTCTTTAGCAAGTTTAGATATTCGACAAGAGAGTACAAGACATAGTGATGCTATACAAGAGCTTACAAATTATCTTGATTTATCTGTGCAATATGACCAAATGTCTGAGGAAGAGAAAATTAAATGGCTTATAGATGAATTAAATACAAAAAGGCCCCTAATTCCATCTGATGTTAACTGGACAAAAACTACAGAAGAAACCTTTTCAGTTTTTAAAATGGTTAAGAGACTACAGCAAGAATTTGGAAGTCGCATTTGCCATTCATATGTAATTTCTATGAGTCACAGTGCATCTGATTTACTTGAAGTTCTTTTACTGGCAAAAGAAATGGGACTTCTTGATCAAAATTCACAAGAGTCAAAATTATTAGTTGTTCCTCTTTTTGAAACTGTAGAAGATCTTAAAAGAGCACCAGAAGTAATGGAAAAATTGTTTAAATTAGATTTCTACAGATCATTATTGCCAAAAGTGGGAGAATCTTTTAAACCTCTGCAAGAATTAATGCTTGGATACTCTGATAGCAATAAAGATTCGGGGTTTGTTTCTAGTAACTGGGAAATTCACAGAGCCCAAATAGCTCTTCAAAATCTTTCAAGTAGAAATAACATATTGCTAAGACTTTTTCATGGAAGAGGTGGTTCTGTAGGGAGAGGAGGAGGACCAGCTTATCAGGCAATATTGGCTCAACCAAGCGGCACTTTAAAAGGACGAATAAAAATAACAGAACAAGGTGAAGTTTTAGCTTCTAAATATAGTCTTCCGGAACTGGCTTTGTACAATCTTGAGACTGTGACTACAGCTGTAATTCAAAATAGTTTGGTAAATAATAGACTTGACGCTACTCCAGAATGGAATCAATTAATGTCTAGGTTGGCAGAAACATCAAGGTCTCACTATAGAAAATTAGTGCATGAGAATCCTCATCTGTTAAATTTTTTTCAAGAGGTCACTCCAATAGAAGAAATAAGTAAATTACAGATATCTAGTAGGCCTGCCAGAAGAAAAAAAGGTGCAAAAGATTTGTCAAGTTTAAGAGCTATTCCATGGGTATTTGGTTGGACACAAAGTAGGTTTCTTTTGCCAAGTTGGTTTGGAGTAGGAACTGCATTGGCATCTGAATTAAATTCAGATCCACAACAAATTGAATTATTAAGAGTTTTGCATCAAAGATGGCCATTTTTTAGGATGCTTATATCTAAGGTAGAAATGACTTTATCTAAGGTAGATTTGGAAGTCGCTAGATATTATGTTGATACTCTAGGCAGTAAGGCAAATAAAGATTCTTTTGATGATATTTTTGAAGTAATTTCTAAAGAATATAATCTTACAAAATCTTTAATACTTGAAATTACAGGCAAAAATAAGCTCCTCGAATCTGATAGGGACTTAAAATCATCAGTAAGCTTGAGAAATAGAACAATCATCCCATTGGGTTTTTTGCAGGTTTCACTTTTAAGAAGATTAAGAGACCAGACAAGACAACCCCCAGTAAGTGAATTTATTATTGATAAAGATGAATCTAGAAGAGCTTATAGTAGAAGTGAACTACTTAGAGGTGCACTTTTAACTATCAATGGGATAGCAGCTGGCATGAGAAATACAGGTTGATAATTGCAATATTTTTCTAAAAAAAAACTTGTTCTTCCTGAGGGTTATTTTGTTAACTCTTCGCAAATCCCATTAGCTAAAGAAGTTAACCAACTTTTAGCAAATTGTGGTTGTGAGACGTTTCCAATAAAACCTCTTTCTGAGGCTATTCAGAAAAGCAATTTCTTTTTTACGATACAAAGTAAATTAAAAAATAAGTTATATGGCTTTGTAAGGGTTACTTCAGACAGGGGATTGAATGCTAACTTATGGAATTTAAGTGCATTGCCAGATAATAATCAGCAACTTTATTATGCAATATTGCTTCAAGTAACTCTTGAGAAAATAAATAGAGAAATGCCTGGATGCAGCATTTCTGTACAGGCTCCAGTATCTTCTTTTTTAAGTTTAGAGGAAAATGGATTCATACTAGATCCAAATGGAATAAGAGTAATGGGATATAAACTTTAAAAATTATGTTACGAGCATGGAGGGATTCGAACCCCCGACTCTCAGAACCGGAATCTGATGCTCTATCCAACTGAGCTACATGCCCTTTAATTTTTCAATTTCTTTAAAGAAAATCTAAACATTTTAAACTTAGCTAATTTAATAAATGAATGCATAAAAAAATTTTTTTAAATAAATTAAAAATTAAAAATTTTCGGAACCATAAAAGTTTTGAAATTGATTTAAAAGAGCAAAGAGCAATTGTTCTTGGCTCTAATGGTATTGGCAAGTCAAATTTACTTGAATCGGTTGAATTTTTAAGTCAATTAAAATCTAATAGAGCGTTAAGCGATAAAGATTTAATAGAGAATGATAGTGATATGGCAGTAGTTTTAGGACAGATAAATTTTAAAGACGATTTAAAGTTAAATTTATTCCGAAAAGGACCTAAGAGAATTTATGTCAATGAATCAATCTTGAAAAAACAGAGTGAAATAAAGAATTATATTCGGAGTGTATGTTTCTGTTCTAGTGATATAGCTATTGTTAGGAGTGAACCAAGTTATCGAAGAACATGGATTGATAAAGTCGTATTTCAGCTTGAACCAGTATATTTAGACCTTATGAGTAGATTTAATAGGCTTTTAAAGCAAAGAAGTCATTTTTGGCGTTCGGAAGGTTTCTTAAAAACTCAATCCTCAGATATTGTTGAAAGCTTTGATATTCAAATGTCACAAATAAGTACAAGAATTTTTAGGCGCAGAAGAAGGGCTTTATTAAAAATAAAACCATATGTTGAATATTGGCATAATCATTTAAGTAAATCTAAAGAGCAAATAGATATAAATTATATTTCGGGGATACAAAATATTAGTCCTGAAGAAGAAGAACAAGAAGAAGTAATTACTAAAAAAATAGGAGAGCAACTCTTAAATCAGCGTTCAATAGAAGCATTGACTGGTAAATGTAATTTTGGCCCTCATCGTGATGATGTTGAGTTTCTAATCAATAATATTTCAGTTAGAAAATATGGCTCATCAGGACAGCAAAGGACTTTTATCTTGGCCTTGAAGATGGCTGAACTAGATTTATTAACTAAAACATTAAATGTCAATCCAATACTTATATTGGATGATGTCTTGGCAGAATTAGATTTAACCAGGCAAAATTTGTTATTAAATTCAGTTGGCAAAGATAGTCAATGTTTTATAAGTGCGACACATTTAGATAAATTTAATCAGTCTTTCTTGGGCTCGTCACAAATGATTCACTTATAATTTCAAAAATGCATAATTTTTAGCTAATCTTAAATTCATATAAATTTCTTACATGGAAATCTACAAAAAAAGTCAAATTTTAAGTTCGTTTAGTAATGAGAACAAATTAAGTCATCAAAGTAAACACTTTTTGTTGGAACTTTATAGATGCGATTGCGAGAAATTAAATGACGAATCCTTTTTGCGCTGTATTTTAAATAGAGCCGCAAAATTGGCAAATGCAACAGTTCTGAATTTGATAAGTAATAAATTTGAGCCTCAAGGGGTTACGGCAATTGCATTACTGGCAGAATCGCATATTTCAATACATACTTGGCCTGAATCTAATTATTCTGCAGTCGATATTTTTACATGTGGTCAAAATATGATGCCTGAACTAGCTAGTCAATATTTAATTGAATCTTTGAAGGCTGAAGAACATTCTTTGCGTGTCATTGAGAGAAATCCACCTTCAGCAGTACATAAACAGATTAGAACGGCTGTTTAATGCAATTTTTACCTATTTAATTTTCCGCTTATTAGTCCCTCAAGATCTAAGCTTGTGCAATTAAATCCTAAACTAGAAAAATAGTTAACTAACTCACTAAAATTATATTTGTAAAAAAAATGCTTTAATTCATCTTGGGGAATTTCTATTCTTGCAGTTGAGCCTTGGCATCGAACTCTAACCTCTGATAAGCCACCTTCTTTGAGGTATTCTTCTGCTTTCTCAACCATTTTTAGCCGCTCACTAGTTATTTCATGGCCATAAGGAAATCTTGATGATAAGCAGGGTTGAGCAGGTTTATCCCACCATGGAAAACCGAGTGCTCTTGATATATCCCTAATGTCTTGTTTTGAGAACTTAAATTTTGCAAGTGGAGAGATAACTCCCGCTTGTTTTGAGGCTTGTATCCCTGGTCTGTAATCTTTAAGATCATCAAGATTGACTCCATCTAGAACAATCTTGTAATCAAGTTTTTTAGAGAGGTAGGTTGTGTGTTTGTGGAGCTCTTTTTTGCATGCAAAGCACCTATCCTTGGGATTTTTACTGTAACTTGATTGGTCTAATTCTGATGTTTTAATTTCTAAATGCTTTACTCCAATCCATTTTGCTTGACTTCTTGCTTCTTTACGAAGAGTATTGGCTAATGCAGGAGAAATACCTGTTATTGCTATTGCTTTGCTACCTAATTGTTCGAATGCTAAGGATGCTACTAATGTACTGTCAACTCCTCCGGAATAAGCAATACAAACACTTTCAAGATTTCTAATGTATCTTCTAATTTTATAAAGCTTTTCATTTTGTTCATCAGGGAGAGTTTCTAGTTGATTGAACATGTTAATTACTTTAAAATTCAAATTACATATAAATAGGTTGAATTTATTATTAAATCTTTAATAATATTCTTATTTATATATTAGATTAAATCATTTAATTTTGTTCAATTGGCGAATACAAATAGAGGAATTGGAATTGTTACGGCGAGTGACAGTCAAGAGAGATCAAAAGGTCAATTACATATTTATGATGGAGAGGGTAAGGGAAAAAGTCAGGCTGCCTTGGGAGTAGTTCTCAGGACGATAGGATTGGGAATATGCGAAAAAAGACAGTCAAGAGTTTTACTTCTAAGATTTTTAAAAGGTCCTGAGAGGCCATATGACGAGGATTCAGCTATAGAAGCTTTGCAAAGAGGCTTTCCACATTTAATTGATCATGTCAGGACAGGAAGATCTGAATTCTTCACAGCTGACCAAGTAACAAAGTTTGACGTTGGTGAGGCTGAGAGAGGTTGGAATATTGCAAAAGGAGCAATTGCTAGTTCTCTTTATTCTGTAGTTGTACTAGATGAGTTGAACCCAGTTCTTGATTTAGGAATGCTTGATATTAATGAAGTAGTTGACTCTCTTCAAAATCGTCCTGATGGATTAGAAATAATTATTACCGGAAGGGCAGCACCTTCCTCTTTGGTAAGAATATCTCAACTCCATTCAGAAATGAGACCACGTTTAACAGGAAAGATATCCACCATAACCAGAAAAAGTAATTCTAGTGGTGGAATTGAGATTTATACAGGTGAAGGGAAGGGTAAATCCACAAGTGCACTTGGTAAGGCTCTTCAAGCTATCGGTAAAGGAATATCTCAAGATAAAAGTCATAGAGTTTTAATATTACAGTGGCTCAAAGGTGGAAATGGTTACACCGAAGATGCGGCCATTGAAGCTTTGAGAGAGATTTACCCCCATTTAGTAGATCATTTGCGCTCAGGCAGAGATGCCATTGTATGGAGAGGTCAGCAACAACCAATTGATTATGTTGAGGCTGAAAGAGCATGGGAAATTGCAAAAGCTGCTATTTTGTCTGGTCTGTATAAAACAATTATTTTAGATGAATTGAATCCAACTGTTGATTTAGAGCTGCTACCTGTGGAATCAATACATCAAACGCTCTTAAAAAAACCAGCAGATACAGAAGTTGTCATTACCGGGAGGTGTAAAAATGAACCTTCATACTTTGAACTTGCTAATATCTACTCTGAAATGGTTTGTCATAAGCATTATGCAAATGTTGGAGTTGATTTGAAAAGAGGTGTAGATTACTAAATATTCTTAAAATTATTACCTGCACAATAATTTTTTACCTTTTCAATGCCGCCTTCAATAGATCTTGACTGAATTTTGAATTTAGATAAGATTTTTGACGCTTTTTTAGAACGTTTCCCCGATTTACATATAGTGAAAATCTCTTTACTTAAACTTTCTTTCTGAATAAATTTTAAGTCAGATTCTTGGTTGAAATGACTTAAGGGAATTGAAATAGATCCTTCTATTGCTGAATTAGAAAATTCTTCATTTTCTCTGACATCAATTAAAAGAATTTTATTGGGTTTTGCTTTGTATAAACTATTAAAGTCATTTACATTAATACTATTGCCTTCATTATTCTTATCACAATATTCCTCGCTATTATAAAATTCCTCAAACTTAGAGAGATTTTTTATTTGTTTATTTAAATGATTACCTTTTAAATTTAATTTTTTCATAGTCATATTCAATAAATCAAAAATTAAGATCTTCCCATCTAAAATTTCGCCTTTTTTCAAAATTATTTTGATAATTTCATTAACCTGAAGAATTCCTATTAAACCTGTTGAAACTCCTACGACCCCGTATTCTGCACAACTAGGGGCAGCATTTGTTGATGGTGATTCTGGAAGTAGGTCTCTTAAATTAGGACTATTTTTATTTAAATTGAAAACACTCACTTGCCCTTCAAAGCCTTGTACACTTCCAAAGACTATGGGTTTATTTAATATCAGGCATGAATCATTTATTAAATATCTTGTGCCAAAGTTATCCGAGCAATCACAAATAACATCAAAGTCCTTAACTATTTCAAGAGAATTTTTAGGATTAATTCTCTCTGAAAAAGTTAATATTTCACAATTAGGATTAAATTTTTTAATTCTTTCCCTGGCAGAATCAATTTTAAGATTGCCAATAGTATTTGTTTCATGAATTATCTGTCTCTGGAGATTAGACTTTTCAACTTGATCGTTATCAACGATTCCAATTCTTCCAATTCCTGCTGCGGCTAGATAAAGCAAAACGGAAGACCCAAGCCCACCAGCTCCAATGCATAATACTGAGCTGTTTTTAAGATCTAGTTGACCTTCATAACCTATCTCCTTCAGGGTTAAATGTTTTTGATATCTTTCTTCTTCATCAGAGTTTAAGGAATTAAATTTGATATCTTTAGACATATCGATCCTTTAATTTGTGCGAGCTAGGCTTTTAAAACATAATAATTTAAATAAAAATTTTAGTCTTTTAAATTTTCTTATTACTGAGATTTATTAATGTTTTTGTTAGAAGTAGACGATAATGTGAAGTTTTTATAAATCAATTTTTAGTTTAAATATCTTCAAAAACTTTATGTATAAGCGCCTCTAAAAAAATACAAAATGTTTCGGTTCGGAATTTTGGACAACAAAAAGGTAGTCAACAGACGTTTTTTCCGATACTGTCTGGTTCATATATTAAGTTTACTGAATTCATGAGTGATAACACTCCAGAGTCAAACCAAGACTCCGATACAAGCTCAGAAACCAAAAGCTTTTCAGAGAAATACTCTGATGTTATGGGAAAAGTCAACGAAACCCTTGGTAATGTTGATTGGACTCAAATGGGTAAGTATGGTAAGGCGGCAGGCATAATTGCTGTTGTCGTGATAGCTCAAATAATAATTAAAGTTGTCATTGACACGATAAATTTTTTCCCAATTCTCCCTGGTTTACTAGAACTTCTAGGAGTAATTGTTGTCGGTCAGTGGAGCTGGCAAAATCTTCGTACTAGTGAAAATCGTGAAGCTGTTCTAGATAAGGTGCAAAATCTAAAGAAGACATATTTAGGGTAGTTAAAGATTACATATTTAGTATCGCTTTTACGTAATCTTTAACTTGTTTTAAGTAGCCTCCTCCAAACATATTGGCGTGATTCAATATGTGATAAAAATTATAAATAATAATTCTTTTTTCAAATCCGTTTTTTATAGGAAAAATTCTATGATATTCTTCATAAAATTCTTTTCTAAAACCTCCAAATAGTTTTGTCATAGCAATATCTACTTCATTATCTGCCCACCAAGATGCGGGGTCAAATATAACCCCCTTTCCATTTTTGTCCATGCCTGCATTGCCTGACCATAAATCACCGTGTACTAGAGCATTTATTGGTTTGTGATTCAGCAATTCTGACTTAATTTTTTCTTTAACTTTATTTATAGTTTCTTTATCTAAAATCCTCGATTGAAGACTTAATAATTGAGGTATTATCCTTAAGTTTAAAAAACAATCTATCCAGTTTTCTTCTAAGCCTTTTTTCTGATCTGTTGTTCCGATAAAACCCTCAACTGGAAAACCAAACATTTTAGGTTTAGATTCAGCTGATTTTAAGTGCAATTCACCTAAACCTTTTCCCAGCTTTATTTGGTCAAAGTTATGCATATCTATCCATTCAATTAAAAGAAACTCTATATTTTTTACATTTTTATATGCAATAACTTGAGGAATAACTAAATTTTCTTGATTAATATATTTTCTCAAATTTTGAAGACAATATTTTTCAAATTCAAGAAATTTTTTGTTTCTGATGTTCCTTTTAAGAAATAACTTTTTGTTTGAGAATTCTATTCGCCAGGCACTATGAATATCACCACCATGTACTTCTTCAATACTTTTTGGATAGGTTTCACCTATTTCTTTACAAATTTCGTTAATTTCAATAGGGGATAATTTTTGCATTTTTATGAGAAAGTCTGAAGTTATTGTTGTAGGCGCCGGTATTGCAGGACTAACTTCTGCAGCGATTTTATCAAAGCAAGGCTTATCAGTAACTTTAATCGAATCTCATACTCAAGCTGGAGGATGTGCCGGTACTTTTAAAAGAAAGAATTATATTTTTGATGTTGGTGCAACTCAGGTTGCGGGTTTAGAGAAGGGAGGAATACATTCTAGAATTTTTGATTTTTTAGATATTCCATCCCCAGAAGCGACAATTTTAGATCCTGCATGCATTGTTGATTTAAATGATGGTAGTAATCCTATACCTATTTGGTATGAAAAAAGTCAATGGATAGCTGAACGGGAAATGCAGTTTCCTGGGAGTCAAAGGTTTTGGAAACTTTGTAACCTCATACATGAAAGTAATTGGATATTTGCTAATAATAATCCTGTATTACCAATAAGTAATTTTTGGGATTTTTCTCAACTTTTTAAGGCACTAGTACCTTCAAACCTTGTCACAGGTCTATTACTTAAATCTACTATTTATGATTTATTGCGAATATGTGGATTATCTAAGAATAAGCGCTTGATTAAATTCTTAAATCTTCAACTAAAACTTTATTCTCAAGAGGATGTTTATAATACTGCAGCATTATATGGATCAACTGTTCTTCAGATGTGTCAACAGCCACATGGTCTGTGGCATCTTAAAAAATCTATGCAGTCTTTAAGTGAATCATTAGAAAGTTCATTGATTAAAACTGGAGTTAATTTAATTTTTGGACAAGAAGTTAATTCTATAACTTTTGACAATGTAAATATGTGTTGGCAAGTATCTGCTAATTCGAAAAAAAAATCATTTATTTACCAAGCAAAAGATGTGGTTTATACCGCGCCTCCACAATCTTTACTCAAGCATTTGAAAGATCCTTTAAAAAGAAAAAAAAATTATAAAAATCGACTTACTAATTTGCCTGATCCAAGCGGAGCTGTAGTTTTTTATTCAGCATTAAAAAAGAAACATATTAAACAAACATTCTCCAATCATTATCAATTTGTTTCGGAAGAATTTTGTTCGTTATTTGTATCAATTAGTGATGATGGTGATGGAAGAGCACCAAAAGGTGAGGTTACTTTAATTGCGAGTATCTTTACCAAGACTAAAGATTGGGTTGATCTAGATAAACAAACTTATTTGAAGAAGAAAAATGATTTCATGAAAAAAATATCGCTTGAATTGGAAAGTCAATTTGATATCGATCCTGAAAAATGGCTCCATAGGGAATTAGCAACTCCATTGGGCTTTGAAAAATGGACAAAAAGACCTAATGGAATAGTAGGCGGGCTTGGTCAAAATCCAGATATTTTTGGTTTATTTGGATTATCAAGTAGGACACCTTTTGAAGGTTTATGGTTATGTGGAGATTCGATTTATCCAGGAGAGGGGACTGCAGGTGTTAGTCAGTCTGCATTAATGGTTTCAAGGCAAATTTTAGCTTCCAAAGGTATAGAAAATTTTAGTTTATAAAATTTTGTCTGTTTTCTTTTGCTTCAGCAAGTTTTATGGAAAGTAAATCCCAATTTTTTTCTTTAATAAGAGATTCCAGTATATTCAGCTTATTTTTAAAATTATTTATGGAATTTAAAACATTAATCTGATTATTTTTAGCTAAATCTAGGCCTAGTTGTTCATTCCCTCCGCCAACCCTCGAAGTGTCAGCAAATCCTGAAGAAGCCAATTTTTGCGTGAGATCTAATAAAGATTGATTATCTTTTGTTTGCGCAGTTTCAATTAGGGCGGAAGCTAAAAATATAGGCAAATGAGAAATTAGAGATACTGCTTCATCATGCTCTTTTGGCGAAGCTTGGCAAATTTCACAATCCATTGATTTGATGAGCTTGGAAATAGTTCTGACTGAATTTAAATCACTTTTTTGTGTCGGGGTAATAATCCATTTTGCATTTTTAAAAAGACCTTCAAAACCCGAATCAACTCCTTTTTTTTCTGTGCCTGCCATTGGATGAGAACCAATAAATAGAGGATGTAAATTTTCCCATGTATTTACAATTGGTTCTTTTACAGACCCTACATCAGTTAATATTGTCTTTCGAGGTATTGATGCTACTAACTGTTGAGACGGACTTATCAAATCTTTGATAGGCAATGCCAAAATTATTAGCTCACATTTTTTTAATAAGCTCAGATCACAGCTAACAAAATTTGCAAGTTTTTTATCCTTAGCTTTTTTTTCATTAAATTCATTATTTGCTATTCCATAAATTGTATGATTTAGACTTTGGAGTTTTAATCCTAAAGAACCTCCAATTAAACCTAATCCTACTATTCCAATTTTCATAGATTGATTAATTCAAGACCCTCTTATATTGATACCAATTTTTTGTATATTAGGTTCATAAATTTTGTATGTATTTGAAATTAAATTAATTATAAATGCTTGAAATTTTAAGTCATCAATATTTGAAAAATTTTTTGAGAGATCAAAGTATTAGTTGGGAACACATATATTCTTTTGGGAGAATAATTTCCAAATGTATTGAAAATGATTCTACATATCTAATTAATTCAGAAATTTTCTCTAGCTATGATTGGTTACCTCCAATTTTGATTTCTTTATTTTTAAAGGAAGAGGATTCAACTTTTATTTTATCTAAAGAAAAAATTCAATTTATAAGCCAATTTCAGATTGATTCATTAAGAGATTTAGGTTTTAATTTCATTTTCAAAAATGATCAACTTATTTTTGAAAATCATCATGTTCGTTTGATAACAATCCAAAATCTACTTAATGATCCTGCTTCTCGTAATCTTAGAAATCATCGAATAATTTATTCTGGAACTGAGGACATAAAACAGCATTTAAAAAATCATTTTAGAATTTCTTTACTTAAAAAGGATTGGACAAAAAATTTTAAAGAATTCGAATTAATCAATCAAAAATTTATAAAAGTATATGATTCTTTGAAGAAAAATTTTTACATGAGAAAGGTCTTAGGAAATAGTTATATTAATTTAAACGAAAAAGAAATTAGTTTTTTTTCGAATTTTTTTCATGAAAATTCCTTTTTTTCTGAGAAATTTTTAAGCGTTAACAAAGCATTATCAAAAGGTTGGGCATGCTGGGTAAAGTTAAATGATACAAATTTAGATTGGAATTTGTATTTGCAGCCAATAGATGAACTTTCTCAAATTAGAGAATTTTTTTCAAATAATAAATTTGTTTTTTTATCAGCATTGAGAAAAGATAATTTTTTCCAAATGTATTTTAAAAAGCACAGTTTAGATATTGATTTGGTTATTAATTTTAAAAGTAATTTTGAAGAGAAAAAGATTTCATTATACATACCCTCTAAACAGTTGCTTCCTAACAATCCTCTTTTTACCAATTCAATCTTGGATAAATGCAAAAAGTTAATACTTTTTAGAAAGGGTTTAACTTTAGTTTTATCTGAAGATATTGATTTAAAAAATAACATTGCTACAGAATTAGCTTCTAAGTATGGGAAGAGGGTATTACTAGAGACAATTCCCTCTGGCAAAAATGAAATTCTTTGCTCTAGCTTTGACTGGTGGATTATGAATTCTTATTTAATTCAAATTCCAGAACAAATTATCATTCCTTTACTTCCGATTCCAAATATGTCAGAGCCTATTAATGCAATTACAGTCTCTCATAAAAAGAAGCTTTCTCAAGATTGGTTCAGAGACTTCTTTCTTCCTCAAGCTAGAATTAAACTTGAAAGATCAATTTCTCCTTTAAGAAGAAATTCAGGTAAATTAATAATCTTAGATGGAAGAGTAAATAAAAGAAACTGGGGAAGATTACTTTTGCAAAACATTCAACCCTCAAAAAAAATTAACTATATGTTACCTTTTGATTAGGTTATGATTTTGTAAATAACTAAAGAAATATGGGAGAAGCTAAAAGACGTAAAAAACTTGGTTTACCTCCAAAAAAAAATAATACTAAAACTAAAATTGATGAGTCTCCAAGATTATTTGAATGGCTTCCCTTTACAATTAATCAAAGAGATAATCTAATTAAATTAAGTATTAAGGCTAGTTGGTTTGGTATCGGAGGGTTAGTAATCTTATGGATCGTAGTGAGATTTATAGGCCCTGCTGCTGGGTGGTGGACTTTAGCTGATTCTTTATAAATCTACGCTACTGTTTTTATATCATTAACAGCGATTGTGTTAGCAGGATTGCTATTTAATGCTTTCATTGAATTAGAACTGACTTCAGTCCCTTCTGTTAATTTCGCTTTAACCATAGATTCTACTTTATTCCTGATTTCTATGTTTTGATCAAGCCAAATAATTGTATTATCTCTTCCTTGTCCAATATTTTCTCCTTCATAACTATACCAAGCACCTCTCCTTATTATGATATTAGTCTCTTCTGCTAAATCTAATAAACATCCTGTTGTACTAATACCTTTTCCGAAGAGAATATCAAACTCTGCAATTCTAAATGGTGGCGCAACTTTGTTTTTTGCTACTTTCACTTTTGCTCTTATGCCATATTCTTCAGTACCTCTTTTAAGAGTTTGAATTCTTCTGATATCAAGTCTCACTGAGGCATAAAATTTTAATGCATTACCTCCTGTAGTTGTTTCTGGATTGCCGTATGTAACGCCAATTTTTAGGCGTAATTGATTCAGGAATATTACCGTACATCCAGATTTACCAATATTTCCTGTTATTTTCCTCATTGCTTGGCTCATTAGCCTTGCTTGGCTTCCAATTACGTGATCTCCCATCTCTCCTTCTATCTCAGCTCTTGGGGTTAGCGCTGCGACCGAGTCAACAACTACAAGATCTACTGCACTTGATCTTATAAGTTGGTCAACTATTTCCAGAGCCATTTCACCTGTATCTGGTTGTGAAACTAACAAATTTTCAACATCAACTCCTAAAGAGGCTGCATAAACTGGATCGAGTGCATGCTCAGCATCTACAAATGCTGCTACTCCTCCATTCTTTTGGACTTCCGCAATCGCGTGCAGCGTTAATGTAGTTTTTCCTGAACTTTCTGGTCCGTAAACTTCTACTACTCTTCCTTTTGGGTAGCCTCCTCCTAATGCTAAATCTAAGGTGAGCGCTCCAGTAGATATTGTTTCTACTTTCATTCTTGAGGCGTCACCAAGTCTCATTATTGATCCTCGTCCAAAATTTCTTTCTATTTGACCTAAGACAAGACTTAATGCCTTGTCTTTTTCTTTTGATTCAGTTTTTTTGTTTTCTTCAAGGCTCATTGTTTGATTTATTGGTTAAAGTTCTTGTAATTATTCTAAATTTGGAAATTTTTATTTAAACCAAACTTCATAAATACAAACTATAGTACACCTGTACTCTAGCTGGTTATCTTTAAATTGCAACTAATTCCTCAAGTTTGCCTAATTTTATTAATTTGATTTCATTACTTAAATTATACTTATCTGTTTCTTTCAAATATCCCCAATCAGCTAGGAAGCATGGAATGTGAGAAGTTTCTGAATTTTGTTTAATATCGATTAGAGTTTTTTTTCTATCTTCTATAAAGCCTAGAATTTCATGATTTTGTGTAAGCATCTCAGCTATTTTGACTTTAGTTCCGGATTCATAACCAAAAATAAATTCTGGAAAAATATTTAATTGTTGAAGAATTTTTTCTGCGAATATTTTACCTTTAGTTGTTATGATTCCCGTTTTTATTTCCCTTTTCCTTAATTCTTTCATAAACTTTATAATTTCAAAAAAAGGATTATGTAAATTTACCCACGATTTAAAATCTTTATCAATTTGGTACTTGCGCGACTGATCTAACATTTTTTGTAAATCTTCGGCAATCCAGGAATTTTCATTTAATATTCTCTGGCAATTTTGATGGTAATTATTAATGAAATCATCTTTATTATCATTTTTTAATGGATTTTCTGTTTTAATAATTTCGTGAACAATTAGAATCATTTCCCAACCATATTTAACCCAAGGCCTAATTTCTTTGAAAGAATTTGGTACTCTTTTATAAAGTTTTTGATCAACAGAGATGCAAGGCGAATTTAAATATCTTTCACAGGCCAGCAAGGAACTATGCCAATATTCTTGCATTCCATCGACTATTACTCCATCGAAATCAAATAGAAATATTTTTTGAGAAGACACCTATTGATTATTAGAACTGGGCCGCTAGGATTCGAACCTAGGAATGTCGAGACCAAAACCCGATGCCTTACCACTTGGCGACGGCCCATTGATTTTTTATTTTAATACATGAAAAGATTTTTTTCTATCCAAAAAAATACAAAATTTTTATAAACATTGCGCTAGTTTTGAAAAATAAAAATATTATTTGAATTAGCTAGATTTCCATGGCTCTAGAAATTTCTTAGCTTTTTTGATCGCTAAAGCCATTCTTTCAGGATACTCATAGAGTTTTTTGTTATTTTTGTGAGCAAATTCAATCAGGGGCTGCATAATTTTTCTTGCAGCACTTCCAAATGCTATTCCGTCTGGGAGATTGTTTGAATTCAAAAATTCATGAGTTTTTTCATTTGTTCCTCCTGCCAATTGAATTAATCCAGGTGGAAGATCTGAACCGATTTTTTCAAACAATTTAACAGAATCTCTACTTGTTGAAGGAGCAAGATCTCCAGACATTGGCCTTCCATCTAGCTGCCAAATAAGGGGAATATCGAGTTTTTTCAGAATTTCATATCTTTCCCAAAGAGCCTTCAAAAGATCTTCGGGCTCTTGTGATTTTTTGAAAGATTGATTTAATCCACAACTGATAGATATCTTGTCTAATTTCATTCCAGAACTTTTAAGGGTACTTACAACTTTTGCAAAAGAATCTAGGCGATTGATTTCTGTATGAATTTCAACTGCATTAGGCCTTATTTTCTGAAGTGTTGATCCTAAATCATCTTTTGACAAATTATATTCATATTCACTTATTAAATTGAGAGGACAGCTACTCAAACATCTTCCACACCCATAACATTTACTCTTTTTGATCCCAGAATTATCAATTGCAAAGGTGGGGCATACTTTTTCGCACGGTCTTGGACAATTAGGTGGACATTTCAATGGATCAAATTTTGCTTTACGAAAGTGGATATCATTTCCATCACTAATACTTATCATTAATCCAGGGGAGTTTTTAAAGACTTTGTTTGCCCACTCAATTCCTTTTTTTGCTGCGTGGACTATAGATTCTTCTGCGGCAACATCAATGTAGTCGACACCAGCAGCAGTATAAATCGCACATAAATCCTCTATGGCAACTATATCTTCATTACTGGCACCACAAATTAATTTAATCCATTTATCTTTTTTATTCTTAGTTGTAATCAAACAATTTAACTTTCAAATTCATCTAAAATATAATTACTTAACGGCTTCCATTCAAGTTTTCTTGAACCCCCCATTTCAACAACTATCGTTAGTTTATTATCGTTAGTGCAAATCTCTATTAAGCTCTCTAATTCAGATTGAGATAGTACTTGACCTTCTAATAACCAAAGTAATTTATTTTTATCATTTTCATTAAATAACTCAGAAGCTTGTGGGATAACTTGCTGAACTTCCCCGAGTGCTCCGTTTCTTCCAACGCTTTGATGACCAAGGTGCGGTGGTCTAACGCCATGCAATTTGAGCAAGAAGACTTCTGGATCTCCAAGCCCTCTTGCTGAGGTTATAAAAGTTTTAAAGCCCTTGGCCCTCATTCTCCTCAAAAGACGAGTTTCATAACCACCTTCAAGAGGAGCAAAGATTGCAAGACATTTGTTTGTTTTTAAATCGTTATGAAACTTTTTTCCTGTGAGAAGTAATGGCATAAAAATTTCCTTTATTTATATATTATTTTATTTTATGGTACTTGATGTTGTACAATTGTAACTCAGTGAATTTTTACGCTCGCAAGCTAGCCGAGCCTCTGCAAAATTTCACGTTTTTTAGCGTTTCGTTAAAAAATTCAGGTGGGTTTATCCCAGAGAAACTATCTATGTTTTTAGATAAGTCTCAACCTTATTAATTGTTTTTTATTAACTTCACCTTAATAACTGAAGGGTTTAGATAATTGAAAAATCATTATGAGCTAGCCTAACTTAGTCTTATGTCTATAGGAATTTTAGGAAAGAAATTGGGCATGTCCCAACTTTTCGACGACAAAGGTAATTCTGTACCAGTTACTCTTATTGAAGCTGGACCTTGCCGAGTCACTCAACTGAAAACAAACGCTTTGGATGGTTACACTGCTGTTCAGATAGGTTATGGCTTGTCCAAAGAGAAGCATATAAGTAAACCTGAAAAAGGACATTTGTTGAAGTCAGGAGAAGAACTTTTAAAGCATTTGAAAGAATATAGGGTTGCAGAAACTTCATCTTATGAAATCGGAAATCAAATAACTGTAAAAAACTTTGAGGTTGGTCAAAAAGTTGATATCAGTGGCAAATCCATGGGTAGAGGTTTTGCTGGTTATCAGAAAAGACATGGTTTTAGCAGAGGGCCTATGAGTCATGGTTCAAAAAATCATAGAGCACCAGGATCTACAGGAGCAGGAACAACTCCAGGAAGAATTTATCCCGGGAAAAGAATGGCAGGAAGATATGGAGGAAAACAAATAACTACTAAAGGTTTATTAGTACTAAAAATTGATGATCAGAAAAATTTGCTTGTAGTAAAGGGTTCTATACCAGGTAAGCCAGGCTCAATTGTAAATATTAAGCCAAACAATGTTGTAGGCAAAAAAGGAGGTGAAAAATCATGACAACACTTGAAACCCTAAAGTGGGATGGTAAAAAATCCGGCAAAGTTACTCTTGATTTAGCAGTTGCTAAAGACACTTCTTCGGCAGACTTAATGCATAGAGCAGTCCTGAGGCAGCTAGCAAACAAAAGACAAGGTACAGCATCAACTTTGACAAGATCTGAAGTGCGTGGGGGCGGTAGAAAGCCATATAAACAGAAAGGTACAGGAAGAGCTCGTCAAGGATCAATCAGGACACCCTTAAGACCTGGTGGTGGAATTATTTTTGGACCGAAGCCACGTTCTTACAATCTTGATATGAATCGTAAGGAACGTAGATTAGCTCTCAGAACAGCACTTATGTCCAGAGTAACTGATATGAAGGCTGTTGAAGATTTTGGTTCCTCTCTAAAGCAACCTAAAACAAGTGATATCATCAATGGCCTTGCTCGATTAGGTATACAAAAAACTGAAAAAGTTTTGGTTATTCTTGATGGTCCGTCCGATGTCATAAAAAAATCTATCAATAATATTGAAAAAGTAAAATTAATTGCCGCCGATCAATTAAACGTATTTGATATTCTCAATGCTAATAAATTGGTCATAGGTCAATCAGCGATAGATAAAATTCAGGAGGTTTATGCATCATGAGTAAATTATTCGATTCTCGTTTATCCGATTTAATACGAAAACCAGTTATTACTGAGAAAGCTACAAACGCACTAGATCTCAATCAATATACTTTTGAAGTTGATCATAGAGCGGCAAAGCCACAAATAAAGGCAGCTATAGAAGCCTTGTTCAGTGTTAAAGTCATAGGAGTTAACACTATGAATCCTCCTAGGAGAACAAGAAGAGTCGGGAAATTTTCCGGTAAACGTTCTCAGGTCAAGAAGGCAATTGTACGTCTTGCTGAAGGAGACAAAATCCAACTATTTCCAGAATCTTAAGGAGTTTTAATCATGGCAATTCGTAAATTTAAACCTTATACACCTGGCTCTAGGCAGAGAGTAGTTACTGACTTTAGTGAAATAACAAGTGCAAATCCTGAAAGATCGCTAATAGTTTCTAAACATAGAGTTAAAGGTAGGAATAATCGTGGAGTCATAACATGTCGACATCGTGGAGGTGGTCATAAAAGGCAATATAGATTAGTCGACTTTAGAAGAGATAAAAGAAATATAAAAGCTAAGGTTGCAGCTATCCACTACGATCCTCATAGAAATGCAAGGCTAGCACTATTATTTTATGAAGATGGGGAAAAAAGATATATTATTGCCCCAGCCGGAGTAAAAGTTGGACAAAACGTCATATCTGGAGAAAATGTTCCAATTGAGGATGGAAATGCTATGCCACTTTCTGTTATGCCATTAGGATCTAGTGTCCATTGTGTTGAATTATATGCAGGTAGAGGTGCTCAGATGGTTAGATCCGCAGGAGCTAGTGCCCAAGTTATGGCAAAAGAGGGAGATTATGTTGCTTTAAAACTCCCATCCACTGAGGTAAGACTTGTAAGAAAAGAATGCTACGCAACTCTTGGAGAAGTTGGTAATTCTGAAATAAGAAATACTAGCTTAGGTAAAGCAGGAAGAAGAAGGTGGCTAGGAAGAAGGCCACAAGTGAGAGGTAGTGTAATGAACCCATGTGATCATCCACATGGAGGAGGAGAGGGAAAAGCACCAATTGGTAGAGCAGGCCCAGTTACTCCATGGGGTAAACCAGCTCTTGGATTAAAGACACGAAAAAAGAACAAACCAAGTAATAAACTAGTAGTTCGAAGACGTCGTCGCGTTTCTAAGAGGAGTAGAGGAGGAAGAGACTCTTGATTACTTCATTCATTATTTCAATTTCTATTACATAATCATGGGACGTTCACTAAAAAAAGGACCTTTCATAGCTGATAGCCTGCTCAAAAAGGTTGAAAAACAAAATACTGATAATGACAAGTCTGTTATCAAAACTTGGTCGAGATCTTCTACGATTTTACCTTTAATGATCGGTCACACAATTGCCGTACATAATGGCAAGACTCACATTCCTGTATTTATTACTGAACAAATGATTGGTCATAAACTCGGTGAATTTGCTCCCACACGCACTTACCGAGGTCACATAAGAGATAAGAAAGGAGCAAAATCATGACAAAAACACCTGAAACACCAAAAATAGCCATAGCTCATGGGAATTATGTTCGGGGATCAGCCTCTAAAGTGAGAAGAGTTTTGGATCAAATCAGAGGTAGATCCTATAGAGATGCACTAATTATGTTGGAATTTATGCCTTATAGATCTACAGACCCTATTACTAAAGTTCTAAGATCTGCGGTTGCCAATGCAGAACATAACTTTGGAATGGATCCATCTACCTTAGTGATTTCTTCTGCATGGGCTAATAGTGGTCCTGTAATGAAAAGATATAGGCCTAGAGCTCAAGGTCGAGCTTTTTCAATTAAAAAACAGACTTGCCATATCAGTATTTCTGTTGAGTCTGCTCCTACTCAATCTAATGCGGAGGTACAAAACTAATGGGACATAAAATACATCCTTCTGGACTAAGATTAGGAATTACACAAGAGCATCGCTCTAAGTGGTTTGCTACTTCTAAAACATATCCAATTCTTCTTCAAGAAGATTTTAAAATTCGTAATTTCATAGAGAAAAAATATGGCGCAGCAGGAATTAGCGATGTTTTAATAGCTAGAAAAGCTGACCAACTGGAGCTTGAATTAAAAACAGCAAGACCAGGAGTTATAGTTGGAAGACAAGGAAGTGGTATTGAAGAATTAAGATCTGGGATTCAAAAAACTATAGGGGATAGAACAAGGCAAGTTAGAATAAACGTTGTTGAAGTAGAACGTGTAGATGCCGATGCTTTTTTGCTGGCTGAATATATTGCGCAACAACTAGAAAAAAGAGTCGCCTTTAGAAGAACTATTAGGATGGCCTTACAAAGGGCTCAAAGAGCCGGGGTTTTAGGTCTGAAAATACAGGTAGGGGGAAGGTTGAATGGTGCTGAAATTGCCAGAACTGAATGGACGAGAGAGGGTAGAGTTCCTTTACATACTTTGAGAGCCGAAATTGACTACGCAAAACGAGAAGCTAATACAACGTACGGAGTTCTAGGTATTAAAGTTTGGGTTTTCAAGGGCGAAGTTCTGCCTAAAGAAGAACAAACTATCCCTATTGGTGGGAGCCCTAAGAGGAAAGCTAGTAGAAGACCTCAACAATTTGAGGATCGTTCAAATGAGAATTCATAGGAGGTATAAAAATGCTTAGTCCAAAACGCACTAAATTTCGTAAACAACATAGAGGCAGAATGAGGGGGGTAGCCTCAAAAGGTAATACTATTGCTTTCGGTCAATTTGCTCTCCAAGCTCAAGACTGTGGATGGGTAACTGCACGTCAGATTGAAGCAAGTAGAAGAGCTATGACAAGATACATTAAACGTGGCGGTCAAATCTGGATAAGAATATTTCCTGATAAACCTGTAACCATGAGACCTGCCGAAACCAGAATGGGCTCTGGTAAAGGTAATCCAGAATTTTGGGTCGCAGTTGTAAAACCTGGAAGAATACTTTTTGAAATGGGTGGTGAAGATATTACTGAGGAAACGGCAAAGGAGGCTATGCGTCTGGCCCAATACAAACTTCCTGTAAAAACAAAATTTATCTCCATCGATAAAAATCTAGAAGAGACAAAAAATAGTAAAAAATCTCAAGAGGAGGTTAAGCAATGAAAAACTCAGAGTCTCTTAAAGAATTTAAAAAATTAAATTCTGATCAAATGACTAAAAAGATTGACCAATTACGAAAAGATCTTTTTGATTTGAGATTCAAGCAAGCTACAAGACAGCTCAATGAAACTCATAAATTTAAAAGCATCAAGAAACAAATTGCGCAATTACTTACTCTCAGTAAAAGTCAATCTGCTTCTCAAACTACTTCTGATTAATTATTAGTTATGGCACTTAAAGAAAGAATTGGTACTGTTGTCAGCGACAAAATGGACAAAACAGTTGTTGTTGCTGTTATTAACAGATATCCACATCCCACTTATAAAAAAATTGTAAGTAGAACTACACGATATAAGGCGCATGATCCTGAAAATACGTGTGTTTTAGGAGATCGAGTTAAAATTAGAGAAACTCGACCACTTAGCGCTCATAAAAGATGGGCAATAGAAGAGATTATTAATAAAACAAATGCGATTAAGGAGGGAAAAAAATGATTCAACAAGAAACTTATTTAACAGTTGCTGATAATAGTGGAGCGAAAAGACTCCAATGTATTAGGGTGTTAGGCTCTAATAGAAGATACGCGCATGTTGGTGATGTAATTGTAGCAACCGTTAAAGATGCTCTTCCGAATATGGGAGTTAAAAAATCTGAGGTGGTGAAAGCCGTTATCGTTAGAACAAAAGCAACATTAAGAAGAAATACTGGTAACTCAATTAGATTTGATGATAATGCTGCAGTTTTGATTAATGAGGATAAGAATCCAAAAGGAACTAGAGTTTTTGGTCCTGTAGCCAGAGAACTGCGGGATAAAAATTACACTAAAATTGTTTCTCTTGCTCCGGAGGTGATTTAAATGTTGGATTCATTGAAACAAAAGAAGAATTTCCAAAGAATAAAAATGAGAATTAAAACTGGAGATTTAGTAAAGGTAATCAACGGAAAGGAAAAAGGCAAAACTGGAGAGGTTTTAAAAACTATCCCTCTTGAGAATAGAGTTGTAGTTAAGGGAATTAATCTTAGGACTAAACATGTAAAACCCACTCAGGAAGGGGAAACTGGAAGAATACTCACAGAAGAGGCTTCTTTACATGCATCAAATGTAATGTTCTTTTCAAAGGAAAAAAATCTTACAAGTAAGATTGAATACTTTATTGATAAAGAGGGAGTTAAGAAAAGAAGACTGAAGAAAACTGGTGAAGTAATTGATTAATTTTTCATCAAAAACCAGATTTAACTTTTTCTAATTTATCAATTCTGACAAAGACCAGAATTAACAAAAAATTATGACTCTAAAAAATCGTTACAAAGAATCAATTAGACCAAAACTTTTAAAGGAACTTGGTCTTAAAAATATTCATCAAGTACCTAAAGTTGTCAAAGTCAACGTTAATAGGGGTCTTGGTGAAGCCGCTTCAAATTCAAAAGCTCTAGAGGCTTCTTTAAATGAAATGGCAACAATTACAGGACAAAAGGCTTTAATCACTAGGGCCAAAAAAGCTATCGCGGGTTTTAAAATTCGTGAAGGTATGCCAATTGGTTGTACTGTAACCTTGAGAGGCGATAGGATGTATTCTTTTTTAGAGAGATTTATAAATCTAGCTTTACCAAGAATAAGAGACTTTAGAGGAGTCAATCCAAAAAGTTTTGATGGGAGAGGGAACTACACCGTTGGAGTGAAAGAGCAATTAATTTTTCCTGAAATCTCTTTTGATAAAATTGATTCAATTAGAGGTATGGATATAACTATTGTTACTAGTGCGAAATCTGATCAAGAGGGTAAAGCTCTCTTGCAAGAGTTAGGAATGCCTTTTAGTAAGAATTAAATTTAAAACTATGTCAAATCACGATCCTATTTCAGATATGCTTACTCGAATCAGAAATGCGAGTCAAAAAAAGCATACAACCACAACAATACCCGGTTCAAAAATGTCCTTAAGTATTGCAAAAGTACTTCAAAAAGAGGGGTTCATTTCTGAAATTAATGAGGAAGGAGAAGGCTATAAATCACAAATAATTCTTGGTCTGAAATATAGTGGTAAAAATAAATTCCCTACTATTAGATCCATGCAAAGAGTTAGTAAACCTGGGTTGAGAATTTATAAAAATACTAGAGCTTTACCAAAAGTTCTTGGAGGTCTTGGAGTTGCTATCATATCAACTTCTAAAGGTGTCATGTCTGATCGTGATGCTAGGAAGCAGGGTATAGGTGGTGAAGTACTTTGCTATGTTTATTAAGGAGGATTAATCATGTCAAGAATTGGAAAAACACCAGTACTGATCCCAGATAAAGTAACGGTTGATTTTGATGGATTAATAGTTACGGTTAAAGGCCCTAAGGGCGAATTAAAACGTCAGATGCCGGAGGGGGTTAGTTTTGATAAAAAGGATAATACTGTTGTTGTAAGTCCAACTACAACAAAAATACATTCAAGGCAAAGACATGGTTTATGTAGGGCCTTGATTGCAAATATGGTTGAAGGAGTTAGTCAAGGTTTTTCAAAAAAACTGGAAATTGTAGGGGTTGGATCAAGAGCGCAAGTAAAAGGTAAAAATCTAGTTGTTAGTGCAGGATATAGTCATCCTGTAGAAATGATCCCCCCTGATGGTATAACATACAAAGTTGAGAGTAATACAAACGTTACCGTATCTGGAATTGATAAGGAAATTGTTGGTAATGAAGCAGCAAAAATCAGATCAATTAGACCTCCAGAGCCATACAAAGGTAAAGGGATTAAATACCATGATGAGAGAATTCTCAGAAAAGCTGGTAAATCTGGCAAAAAATAACTCCAATTAAAAAAATGACCAAACTTTCCAGGAAATTACAAACCCAAAAAAGACACAGAAGATCAAGGAGGTTCTTAATTGGAGATTCAACTCGTCCAAGATTGTCCGTTTTTCGCTCTAATAACCATATTTATGCTCA
The DNA here is from genome assembly GCA_003281185.1 of Prochlorococcus sp. AG-347-M15. Taxonomy (GTDB): domain Bacteria; phylum Cyanobacteriota; class Cyanobacteriia; order PCC-6307; family Cyanobiaceae; genus Prochlorococcus_A. The sequence continues at coordinate 68,386 of QCCS01000001.1, read as the reverse complement.
GCTTATAGATGATAGCGCTCAAAAAACTATTTGTTCAGCGTCAACTGTTGATAAAGAATTAAGAGAAAAATCTGATAAATTACCTTCTGATTGTAATTCCTCTTCCATTGTTGGAAATTTATTAGCAAATAGAGCTATAAAAAAAGGTATTAAGCAAGTAATTTTTGACCGTGGAGGTAACTTATATCACGGTAGAGTTAAGGCACTTGCTGAAGCTGCTCGTAAAGCTGGCCTAGAATTCTAACTATTAATTTTTTACTATGACTGATACACCAACAAAACAAGAAAAACAAGCTAAGACCATTAATGTTCCCGGTGAAAAACCAATTGAACAAAAAAAGAATGATCGAAAAAAAAATAGAAGAAACGATTCAAAGAATCTTGAGAGAGATTCTGATTGGCAAGAAAGGGTTGTTCAAATACGGCGGGTATCAAAAACTGTTAAAGGTGGAAAAAAAATGAGTTTCCGAGCAATTGTTGTTGTAGGTAATGAAAAAGGTCAAGTTGGTGTAGGAGTTGGAAAAGCTGGAGATGTCATTGGTGCTGTGAGAAAGGGAGTTTCAGACGGTAAAAAGAATCTTGTTAGGGTTCCTTTAACTCCAAATAATTCAATACCAACTTTATCCATAGGTAGAAATGGAGCTGCTAATGTACTTATCAGGCCAGCTGCACCAGGTACAGGAGTAATTGCTGGTGGTTCAATTAGAACAGTTTTAGAATTGGCGGGCATAAAAAATGTCTTAGCAAAGAGATTGGGTAGTAAAACACCTTTAAATAATGCAAGAGCTGCTATGGTGGCTCTTTCTCAATTACGAACACACAAGTCTGCTTCAAGGGAGAGAGGGATCTCACTTGAACAGCTCTATTCTTGAAAATTATGACTTCAACATTAAATACACTTAAATCAAACTCGGGTTCTAGAAAGAAAAAATTAAGAAAAGGTAGAGGTATTGCTGCTGGGCAAGGTGCTTCATGTGGTTTTGGTATGAGAGGACAAAAATCACGTTCTGGAAGACCCACACGTCCAGGATTTGAAGGTGGTCAAATGCCGTTATATAGAAGAGTTCCTAAATTAAAGCACTTTGAAATAATCAATCAAAAGAATTTTTCTATAGTCAATTTAAATAAATTAAATGATTTTAAAGATAACGACACTGTTAACTTAGACTCATTAGTTAAGAAAGGACTGATCTTTAAGCCAAAATTCCCTTTAAAAATCCTTGGCAATGGAAAAATTAATGTAAAGTTAAAAGTTCAAGCTCATGCATTTACAAAAAATGCTAAACAAAAAATTGAGGATGCAGGGGGATCTTGCGAGCTTATAAATTAAAAATTTATTTACTTAAAATTTAGGTATGCTTAAAAATGTTTTCCAACAAAAGTAGAAATCCTAGCGCTTCTGAAATACTTTCCCAATTATTTTTAAATAAAGAGCTGAGGAGTAGAGTTTTAACAACTTTAGGACTCCTTCTGTTAGTAAGACTTGGTATTTATATTCCCATGCCAGGCATTGATAGGGTTGCTTTTAAAAGTTTTATAGATCAGGGTGGCCAATTAATTGGTTTTTTAGATATTTTTACCGGCGGAGGAATTTCAACCCTTGGAATTTTCGCATTAGGTATACTTCCTTTTATCAATGCATCAATTATTATTCAACTTCTTACAGCTTCATTGCCTGTTCTTGAAGATTTACAAAAAAATGAAGGAGAAGCTGGCAGAAGAAAAATTGCTCAAATTACTAGATATGTTTCCTTAGGATGGGGGTTTTTGCAGAGTATTATTTTTTCTTTAATTCTTAGACAATATGCAATTCAGGGGATCAGCGAAACAACATTTGTTTTGCAAACCTCCATAGCCTTAGTCACTGGTTCGATGTTAGTGATGTGGTTTAGTGAAATTATTACAGAGAAAGGAATAGGGCAAGGTGCTTCATTGGTAATTTTTTTAAATATTGTTTCGACCTTACCAAAGGCTCTAAGTTCAACCATTGAAAAAGCTCAAACTGGAGATCGCGGAGATGTTTTAGGTATTGCAGTTTTACTAGGAGTATTTTTATTGACAATTGTTGGGATAATTTTTGTTCAGGAGGGAGCTCGACGTATTCCTATTGTTAGCGCAAAAAGACAAATAGGAAATGCAACATTACTACCTACAAGGCAAAGTTATTTGCCTTTAAAACTTAATGCAGGAGGAGTAATGCCCATTATATTTGCTTCTGCTTTAATTTTTTTACCTATAACAATTGCAAATGTTACCGGCAATCCAGTCTTAATCAAAATAGCCAGTAGTTTAAATCCCGGATCATCAAATCCTTGGCCATATGCTCTTACATTTTTCTCCTTGATTTTGGGATTCTCCTATTTTTATGCATCACTTACAATCAATCCAGTTGATGTGGCTTCAAATTTAAAAAAAGGAGGTGTAGCAATACCAGGAGTTAGACCAGGCACTAATACAGCAAACTACCTATCAGGGATTCAAAATAGGTTGACTTTATTAGGAGGATTATTCCTTGGATCAGTAGCTATAATCCCAGCCGCAGTAGAAAGAGCGACAAATGTTCAAACTTTTCAAGGTTTAGGGGCAACTTCGTTACTTATCCTTGTGGGTGTTGCGATAGATACTGCTAAGCAAATTCAAACTTATGTTATTTCTCAAAGGTATGAAGGACTAATTAACAATTAATGAAAAAACATTTACTATTTTTAGGAGCGCCTGGAGCTGGGAAAGGGACTCAGGCAGAATTACTGAGTCAAACCAATTCTTACTTGCACCTTTCCACAGGTGAATTACTAAGAAAAGAAATTGAAATGAATACCATTATTGGAAGAGAGGTTAAAGATATTATTAACAGGGGAGAATTGGTGAGTGACGAACTTGTTTTAAAAATTGTGAGGCAAAATTTAGATAATGATAATAAAGGTTGGATTCTAGATGGGTATCCAAGGAATTTATCTCAAGCAAATTCATTGAATAAAGTCTTAATTGAAATAAATCAACCTTTAGAAGTGGTATTTTACTTAGATATCCCGGAAGAAGTTCTTGTTAAGCGTTTGCTCTTAAGAGGAAGAAAAGATGATACTGAGAAGACTATTAGAACAAGAGTTGATATCTATAAAAAAACCACAGAACCATTGATTCAATACTTCAAAGATCTATCATTGCTAGAATATATTGATGCTGATAGAGATTTAAAAACTATTTCCGCTGATATAAAGCAAAAAATGGCTTGATGATGATGTAGAATATAGTATTAATGTTTTATTTGCAAAACCCTTATGAAGGTCAGATCTTCAGTCAAAAAAATTAGTCCTGACGATCAGATCGTGAGGAGAAGAGGTAAAATCTATGTTATTAACAAGAAAAGACCTCGCAATAAACAACGTCAGGGTTAAATTTTAAACCCTTTATTTCAAACTTTTATTTAACTAATCACGTGGCCAGGATTGCAGGAATTGACATACCTCGCGAAAAGCGAGTTGAAATTGCACTTACATACGTTTATGGAATTGGTTTGACAAGATCAAAGTTGATTCTTGCTAATACTGGTGTGAACCCAGATATACGAGTAAAAGATCTTTCAGATTCTGATGTACAAAAACTCAGAAGTGCTACAGAAGAATTCACTTTGGAAGGAGATTTAAGAAGAAAGGAGGGAATGGCCCTAAAACGTTTACAAGATATAGGTTGTGTTAGAGGCAGAAGACATAGAATGAGTCTTCCAGTAAGAGGCCAAAGAACTAGAACAAATGCAAGAACAAGAAGAGGTTCAAGAAAAACAGTTGCTGGAAGAAAAAAATAATTAACTTTATCAAATAAAAATTCCAGTATTCAAATCAAACATCATGCCAGCTACAGCAAAAAAAACAGGTTCAAAAAAATCTAAGAGAAATGTACCAAATGGTGTGGTACATATTCAAAGTACATTTAATAATACTATCGTTTCAATTACTGACACTTCCGGTCATGTAATCTCCTGGTCTTCCGCGGGTGCGAGTGGATTTAAAGGTGCTCGTAAAGGTACACCATTTGCCGCTCAAACAGCAGCTGAAGCCGCAGCTAGAAGAGCACTTGATCAAGGAATGAGACAAATAGAAGTATTGGTGAGAGGGCCAGGCGCAGGTAGGGAAACCGCCATAAGAGCTTTACAAGTTGCCGGTTTAGAAATAACTCTAATAAGAGATGTAACTCCATTACCTCATAATGGATGTAGAAGACCTAAACGAAGACGCGTTTAGTTCTTTATTCTCCAACCCCCAAAAAACTTTCAACCTTATTTTTTTCCGTGTTGCAATACCAGATTGACAGAATCGACCATCAAATAGCAGATGATCGCTCCCAAACAGGAACTTTTTTAATTGGCCCTTTAGAGAGGGGACAAGCGACAACTTTGGGTAATTCTCTTAGAAGAGTCCTAATGGGAGGACTTGAAGGGAGTGCCGTGACTGCAGTAAGAATAGCAGGAATAAATCATGAATATGCAACTATTCCTGGAGTAAGAGAAGACGTTTTAGATATTCTTCTCAATTGTAAACAACTATCAATTAATAGTTCTAATCCAGAACTCGAAATCGGTAGGTTAGTAGCAACCGGTCCAATGGAGGTTAAGGCAAATGACATTCAATTCTCCTCTCAAGTTGAAATTGTAGATGGTGAAAAACCGATCGCAACGATTCAGGACGGTCATAACTTAGAGTTGGAAATCCATGTTGAAAGAGGTGTCGGATATAGACCTGTCGATCGCAAGAATGAAGAGACAACCGCTATAGATCTGCTACAAATAGATGCTGTTTTTATGCCAGTTAAAAGAGTAAATTTCTCAATTGATGAAACAGCAGTAGCTGAGGGTGGTACAGGTAGAGAAAGATTAAAGATGGAAGTAGTTACAGATGGTTCAACGAGTCCTGATGATGCTATTGCTGAAGCAGCAAATCAGTTAATAGAACTCTTTCAACCTCTAGCTACTGTTACAATGGTTGAGGAAATTCCTGAAGAACCTGAACCATCTCCTGAAGCTCAAATTCCTCTTGAGGAACTAAACTTGTCTGTTAGAGCGTATAATTGTCTTAAAAGAGCTCAAGTTAATTCAGTATCAGATTTAATGGGTTTTAGCTATGAAGATCTTCTTGAAATTAAGAACTTTGGCTCTAAATCTGCAGATGAAGTGATTGAAGCTCTTGAGCGTATTGGAATTTCTATTCCACAAAGTAGAACTTCTGTTTAACAATTTTTAAGATCATGAGACACCAACTTAGAATCCCATTATTAAGTAAACCTGCTGACCAGAGAAAAGCACTTTTAAGAGGTTTGACTACACAATTGATTAGGGAAGGTAGAGTAACGACGACAAAAGCTAGGGCAAAAGCCTTGAGAAACGAAGCTGAAAGGATGATTTCTTTAGCTAAAGATGGCAGTTTAGCTTCTAGAAGAAGAGCAATTGGTTATATTTATGATAAGAAACTAGTTCATTCTTTATTTGAAAAAGCACAAGAACGTTATGGAGAAAGAAAAGGTGGCTATACGCGTATAGTAAGAACTGTCTCAAGAAAAGGTGATAATGCACAAATGGCTATAATTGAGCTTGTTTAATTTAGTTAATAAAAGGGTTTTTTACTAGAAAATAACTTTTGAAAAGGGTAGCTTTACTAGTCCAATACGATGGATCTAATTATTCAGGTTGGCAAAGACAAAAAAATGCAATTTCGGTTCAAGAAATTCTTGAGAAAGCTCTTTTTAAGATTTCAGATCATGCCGTAAAGACTTTTGCCGCAGGCAGAACTGATGCGGGAGTTCATGCATCTGGCCAAGTAGTACATTTTGATATTGATTGTGTTATTCCAGGCAATAGTTATTCAGATGTACTAAATAGTCTTTTACCACCAACTATTAGAATCTTGGAATCGGTAGCAGTTAAAGATAATTGGCATGCATGTTATTCAGCAATTTATAGACATTACCGATATGTCATTAATAACGGTAAATTCCCAAACTTATTCATAAATAATTGGTCATGGCATAGATACCAAAAAGTATTAGATGAAGTTTTAATGTCAAATGCATCAAAGATAATGGAGGGAGAGCATGATTTTTTCGCTTTTCAGAAAAGTGGAAGTAGTAGAAGAAACTCTATTACAAAAATAAAAAATATAGATATTCAAAGAGTAGAGGATATTATTTTAGTTGATATTAAGGCTACTGGTTTTCTCTATGGAATGGTTCGTTTAATTGTTGGTCAACTAGTGTTAGTTGGAGAAAAAAAAATATCGCCAGAAACTTTTACAGATAGATGGTTAAATAAAAAGAAAAATGAAGTTAAAGAATCTGCGCCCGCAAAAGGATTATGCTTTGTTAATGCTGTTTATGAAGAAAATGTTTTTAAAAAGATCAAAAATAATGATTTTTTTCCAGTATTTTTAATTAAGGGTTTTTCTTAGGAATATTGAAATTAGCAAATTTTTTTGTTTAAATCATCCAAAATTGTTGTTTAATATTCCTACGATAGGGTAGAATTTAGGACTAACTTTAAATTTATTTTCATAAATTTGGTAAATGAATAAAACAATTACCCCGTCTTTAGAATCGATTGAAAGAAATTGGTTTTTAGTTGACGCAAAAGATAAGACACTTGGAAGACTTGCTACAGAGATTGCAAATGTATTAAGAGGTAAAAATAAACCAACATTTACTCCTCATTTAGATACTGGAGATTTTGTCATTGTTGTAAATGCCGAAAAAGTTGAGGTTACAGGAAAAAAAGCATCACAAAAGTTGTATAGAAGACATTCTGGTAGACCTGGTGGAATGAAAATTGAAAAATTTGAATCTCTTCAAGAGAGAATTCCTGAAAGAATCATCGAGCAAGCTGTAAAGGGTATGCTTCCGCATAACTCTTTAGGAAGACTGCAATTTAAAAAACTAAAAGTTTATAAAGGTACTGATCATCCTCATGCTGCTCAGAATCCTGTATTATTAAATAGTTAATTTATCAAAATGAATAGTCAAATAAAAAACAAAGCTGTGTATTGGGGAACTGGAAGAAGAAAGACTTCAGTAGCTAGAGTTCGTTTGATCCCAGGGAATGGACAAATTAAAATTAATGATCGTTCTGGAGATGATTACTTAAACTTTAATCCTTTGCACTTAAATTCAATAAAAGCACCTTTGCAAACACTAGGCCTAGAAAATTCTTATGATGTTCTTGTAAATGTTTTTGGTGGTGGATTGACAGGTCAAGCAGACGCTATTAAACAAGGAGTAGCAAGAGCACTTTGCGAATTATCTATAGATAACAGGAAACCGCTAAAAACTGAAGGCCATCTCAGTCGAGACCCTAGAGCTAAAGAAAGAAGAAAATATGGTCTTAAAAAAGCAAGGAAAGCTCCACAATTCTCTAAACGTTAAATAAATTTTTAATTATGCCAAAATCAGAAATTCACCCAAAATGGTATCCAAATGCAAAAGTTATTTGTAATGGTGAAGTTGTAATGACTACAGGCTCAACGCAGCCTGAACTACATGTCGATGTATGGAGTGGTAATCATCCTTTCTTCACTGGAACTCAGAAAATTCTTGATACAGAAGGTAGAGTTGATAGGTTTATGAAAAAATATGGAATGGGTTCAGCTGATTCTGCTACATCAAAAAAGAAAAAAGAAGAAAAAAATTCTAGTAAATAGAATTTTAAAAAATTAAGCATAATTTCAATTGGAATACTCAACACTAATTGCAAGGTTGAAAACTGCTGCAGAAAGTTTTGAAAATTTGGAAGTGCAGCTTGCAGATCCTGATATAGCTAATGATCCTAAAAAACTAGAATCAATAGCAAGAGAAAGATCAAAATTGGAACCTTTGGTGATTGATTTTAATAATTTGCTTGATATCGATAAGGAAATTGAAGATTCAAAAAATCTTCTTAAAGAGAATAGAAATGATAAAGAGATGGAATCCTTAATAAATGAAGAGCTAATTAATTTAGAGGAAATGAAGAACGCACTTATACAAAAAACTACAATCGCCTTATTACCCAAAGATCCTAGAGATGAAAGAAGTGTAATGTTAGAAATTAGAGCCGGTGCTGGAGGGAATGAGGCCTGTATATGGGCGGGTGATTTAGCGAGAATGTATGAAAGATATGGACAAAAAATTGGATGGTCTGTAAAACCTATTAGTGCTTCTGAGTCAGATATGGGAGGATTTAAGGAGTTAGTTATTTCCGTTAAGGGAGATTCTGTATATAGCCAACTTAAATTTGAAGCTGGTGTACACAGAGTCCAAAGAGTTCCAGCTACCGAATCTCAAGGTAGAGTTCACACTTCTACAGCCACTGTTGCTGTTATGCCTGAGGCAGATCCTGTTGAAGTTAAGATTGATCCTACAGATTTAGAGGTAGGTACAGCAAGATCTGGGGGTGCAGGTGGACAAAATGTTAATAAAGTTGAGACTGCTATTGATCTTCTACACAAGCCCACAGGAATAAGAGTTTTTTGTACTCAAGAGAGATCACAATTGCAAAATCGCGAACGAGCAATGGAAATTTTAAGAGCTAAATTATATGAAATTCAATTAAAAGAAGCTAACGCAAAAGAAAGATCACAAAGACTCTCACAAGTTGGAACAGGTGACAGGAGTGAAAAAATTAGAACTTATAATTTTAAAGATAATAGGACAACTGATCATAGATTAGGTTCCAATTTCTCACTTGAACCAATTCTCGCCGGTCAATTGGATGAAGTGATTGATGCATGCATAGCTCAAGAACAAAAGAGAATGATGGAAGATTTTAATAACGAAGTAAATTAGAATTTATTTTTTTAAATTGCTACTCCTATAACGTATTTACTCCATTCTTTATGTTTGCCAGAGTCGATTTGTCTCGTGGCCTCAAAATTGAGATTACTTAGTGGACGATAGGGCTTTCGTTTTAAAGGCATATTTGCCTCTTCTGGGGTGCGGTTCCCTTTTTGTACATTACATCTAAGACATGCTGTAGTAACATTTTCCCAGTTATCAGTTCCACCTCTGCTTCTCGGTAAAACATGATCAATTGATAAATCACTTCCTTTATAACTACAGTATTGGCAAGCATTATTATCTCTTAGGAGAATATTTTTTCTTGTTAAAGAAACTTCTCTAAAAGGCACTTTAACGTAATAACGCAGTCTTATAACTGTAGGCAATTTTCTTCCGCAATGTATTGAATAAGATTTATCTTCCTCTAAGCTCTCTGCTTTACCTTTGATCATCAAAATTACAGCTCTCCGCCAAGAAGTGATGTTTAAAGGTTCATAAGATGCATTTAAAACTAGAGTCTGGCCCATGCCAAAATACAATTTACATGTCATGCTAACTGTATATTCAAATAAGCGCATACATTTGTGCAAAGTTAATGCAAATTCGGAAAACAAATCATGAATTTAATTTTGATAAATTTCCAATTTTCGAAAAAGATTTAGATCCAAAACAAAGAGCATGGATTGAAGTTAGAGGTAAAGCACTAGAGACAAATGTAAGGCAGTTAAGATCTAAATTAAGTAAAAGTTGTCAATTTATGGCAGTTGTTAAAGCGGATGGATATGGACATGATGCAAAAGTAGTATCTGAATATGCCATTAGAGGCGGCGCTTCTCAATTAGGAGTCGCTACTTTAAAAGAAGGGATAAAGCTTCGTTCTTCTGGAGTTGAAAAACCAATTCTTATACTTGGAAATTTATATACGAAAAGTGATTTGATAATATCTTTTCAAAATAAACTTATGCCGACTATTAGTAGTATGAGGGAATGTTTAATTTGCAATAATATTGGAAAGCAATTCGGGTTAAAATTTTCCTTACATCTTAAAGTTGATACTGGAATGTCAAGATTAGGATTTGAATGTAATAAATTTGTTCAGCAATTTGAAAAAATAAAATCTTTTGAAAATATTTCTATAGAAGGAATTTATAGTCATTTATCATCGGCGGATCAACTTAACTCATTAGATCCTCAAAGTAGTACCCAACTGCAAATGCAGAAGTTTAAGAAATTATTAGAGGAAATTAGCATTGATAGAAGTCATAAAATCAAGATTCATTTGGCTAATTCAGCGGGTATGCTTCTTAATAGAGATTTTCATTTTCATATGGTACGTGTTGGGCTATCAATGTATGGATATAGTCCGCTAACAACAATAGATAAAAATTTATCTCTTGAACCAGCTTTATTTCTGAAAGTTAAAGTAGCTTTTATTAGATTTATTGAATCTGGTGTAGGTGTAAGTTATGGAGGAAAGTTTGTAAGTACCAGAAAAACTAAGTTAGCTGTATTAAGTATTGGTTACGCAGATGGAGTACCAAGAAATCTTTCAGGCAAGATAAACGTTATCCATAATAATAAATTTTATCCTCAAGTTGGATCAATAACTATGGATCAAATGATGGTGGATATAACAGGTTCAAATGAAATTAAAATTGGTAGTACTTTGATATTACTAGGATCTGACGGAGACAAAACAATTTCTCCTCTTGATTGGGCAAGAGAATCTAATACTATCCCGTGGGAAATTCTTTGTTCTTTTAAAAATAGACTACCCAGAGTTCAAGTTGATTAGACATTTCGATTAAATAAATTATTTTGAATGTTTGCAAAAAAATTGATAATGTATAAGAATTGGAGAGGTGGCTGAGTGGTTGAAAGCGGCTCCCTGCTAAGGAGTTACAGGAGGTAACTTTTGTCGAGGGTTCGAATCCCTCCCTCTCCGTAATTTTTCAAAATTTTTTTTAATTAATATTTGTTTTAAAACAAGTCAAGATTAATATCTTTAAGGTCATAAATAGAATTTAAAATCAAATCAGCACCAGCATTTCTAAGATTTGTTTCGTAAAAATTACGTTCTCTTAATCGAGAATTTAAATGTAAATGAGGAGGAGCTATTCCGATACTTATGAATTTCTGAGATGGTATTTCCTTTCTAGCGTTTATAACTGTATTTATATCTGCAATAGTATCTCCTACATATGCGATGGGAATATTTGATTCGTCAAGTTTATCTCCAATAAGCTTTTTTGATAAGTTAATAAAGCCTTTAGGATCAGGCTTGTCAGGGGCATCTCCCATAGATATTAATGGAGGTGATTTTAGTCCAAGTCTTTTTTCTAAAACAAATTTCGCAGAAGCAGACTCTGCACCACTAACAAAACCCCAGATTATTCCATTGCCTTGAATCAAATCAAAAAACTTTTTGTCAACTAATAACTCCTCATTTTTTATATAGCCAGACCAATATTTACTATCTTTATTTGGATCTCCACCAAAGTAAAACTCTTCAAAACTTTTTACTATTTCCTCTCTTGAAGGAATTTTAAGGTTTAAGTTCTCTTTTTTTATATATTTTTTTATAAGTTCTAAACTTAAATCCCAGTCATTATTCCAGATTCCTTCATTTTTTGCATTATCAATGTCTATATAACTTGGCTCCCAACCTGAAAATTTGAAAACTGTTTTTTTTAATGAAAGTCTGTAACTATTTTCTACGCTGCGGATTACCCCATCGATATCAAAAAGAATTAAACCAATATTTTTCAATTAATTTTTACCAATCTTTATTATAAAAGATTAATATTCTTATTAAGAAAAAGCAAAGAAAAACACTTTATTTATTAAAAATGGATTATCTAAACTTAATTTTGTAAATATCCTCTAGGAGTAAGAAATATTTCGTCAACTAATGTTGTTTGAGAATTACCAATAATAATGATTGATAACATATCAATCTCTTTAAAAGGAATGTTTTTTAAAGTAAAAAATTTTTTGGTTTGATTTTCTCTCCCTACTTGTCTAGCTATTAAAACTGGAGTATTACCATGCCTAGATTTTAAACAAATATCTATTACACTTTTTAGTTGCCAATTTCTTTCAATGGATTGAGGATTAAATAAAGCTATTACGAAGTCACCCACAAGAGCTCCTTCAATTCTTTTTTTTATTAAAGACCATGGAGTTAATTTATCGCTTAAGCTTATTGAACAAAAGTCATTCATTAGTGGTGCTCCACTAATCGCAGCAGCTAATTGAACACTACTTATACCCGGATGTATTTCAAAGTAAGGTCTATATTCTTTTTTGATTTTTTGAAGTAATTCTAAAAGTAAACCTGCCATGCCATAAAAGCCAGATTCACCTGAAGAAATTAAAGCCACTTTTATTCCTTCCTCTGCAAGTTTAATTGCTTTCCTGCATCTCTCTTTTTCTTCAGTAAGTTTACTTTCAATTAAGACTTGGTCACTCCTTTTTAAGGACTTAATTAAATCTAAATACATTTTGTATCCGGTCCAAACAGTACATCTTGAAAGTGCTTTTTTTGCATTACTTGTTAAGAAGGAGATATCACCAGGCCCACTTCCAATAATATGTATTTCGCCATTAGTTGGATTATATTGATTTTTTGATTCTGCTACAGCGATAGTTACTGCCCCAGATTGATTTTTAAAAATTCTTTTTTCTTCTAATAATTTTGCTTCTTCTCCTGCTGCGAGTAAGCAAGAAGCTTCTGCTACAGAAGGTGTGCCAATTTCCTTTTGCACTACATTTGATGGATTTGGAACAATTATTTTTGAAAGATCTTCTTTACTAAAAAACTTTATAGGCAAGTTTTTTTCTTCAGAAAGTTCTAAAATTCCTTTTTCATCCTTTTTTATATCGATAGTTGCAAATCCCGCAATTGATTTCTTTGATAAATTTCCTGACTTCAAAAAATTATTTAAAGAATTTGCAATTAATTCTTTTCTTGTATTTCTTTCACATCCAATGCCTATCCATAATACGGGCGGATGCCAATTTTTTTTATTATTTTCAAATATACTCACATGAAATGTTGTATCTGGTTTTTCAATTTCTTTTTCATTAATTTGATTAATAATCTCCCCTGATTCTGAAGTTTTCCATAAGCTATTACCAGATAATTGTTTGCAAAATATTTCTTCATTCTTAGCTTGTTTAATTACTAGTTTTGACCAATCCTTTATGTCGCCAGATCTTTTCCAACCCCATTGATTCCCAAATGCATCAAGATTTAAGAAGCCTTGATCTTTGGAATTATTAGTGTCTATTATTTCACCACCAAGTAAACTAGCGATTTGATATGCAATATTTTGAGTATTTGACTGATGTAAGCCAATTAAAGGAACTATCTTGGAACATTGATTATCTATAACTATTACTCCAGGATCTTTATCTTTAGAGGTTAAAAAAGAATTTATTATTCGTATTGATGCAGCAATTGAGCCTATAAAAATTATTAAATCTATCTCAGGCCATTGTTTAAGTAAGATTTCTCTAGGTTTTTGTATTTGAATAAGTTTATTTTCTTTCCCGTCATCTTTTGAAGAACCTGCAATATATATATCATTGACAAATTCTGTTTTCTCTAGCCTTTTTAAGATTGCTTTTGAATTACTAGATAGACCTATTGCGATTCCTTTCAAATCAGAAAAATTTGTTCGTTATGTTGAAATTATATACCTTCGGTATAGTTTAAAAATTTCTATGAAATATAAAAAAAAATTTAAGAATTCTATACAAAATTTGGGTAAAAATACTCACAATTTAGTTGTAGACTAGAATTTAACAAAATATTCATATAGTAACAATCATTAGAACATTTGTTACGTTAATGCATAACGAAAGAATCTTTGCCTTATTATTTTTGAAACGAATATATAAAGTTCTGATTAATTCGTTGTCTTGAGTCTATTATCGAAATAAGCCCAAGATCGGATCAATCGGCTTTAATGTCAATTATTTCGAGGTGCTAGATGACCATCAGCCCACCAGAAAGTGGAGAAAAAAACAAAAAAGTTTTGGAAGATCCCGTAAAGGCGGATCCAAGACCTATTGATTTTGCCAAATTAGATAAGCCAGGTTTCTGGTCAAGTAAATTATCTAAGGGTCCTAAGACTACAACTTGGATCTGGAATTTGCATGCAGATGCGCATGATTTTGATGTCCATACAGGCGATGCTGAAGAAGCAACAAGAAAAATCTTTTCAGCTCATTTTGGGCATCTTGCAGTCATTTTCATATGGATGAGTGCCGCATTCTTCCATGGAGCTAGATTTTCTAATTATTCAGGTTGGTTAGCTGACCCCACCCATGTTAAACCTGGAGCTCAGCAAGTTTGGGCCATCGTGGGTCAAGAAATGCTTAATGCTGATCTGGGTGCTAACTATAACGGGATACAAATCAGCTCAGGAATATTCCACATGTGGCGAGCATGGGGAATAACCAATGAAAGTGAATTGATGGCTTTAGCAATAGGCGCTGTAGTGATGGCTGCACTAATGCTTCATGCTGGAATTTTTCATTATCACAAAGCAGCTCCAAAAATGGAGTGGTTCCAAGACATTGAGTCTATGCTTAACCACCATATAGCTGGTTTAGTAGGGCTAGGATCACTAGCATGGGCTGGTCATTGTATTCATATAGGAGCTCCTACAGCAGCCCTCTTAGATGCAATTGATGCTGGCTCCCCTTTAGTAATTAATGGGAAAGAAATAGCAACCATTGCAGATATGCCTATGCCGCATCAACTTTGTGATCCACAAATTATTGGTCAAATATTTCCAGGATTAGCAAGTGGTACAGGTAATTTCTTTAGTTTAAACTGGTTAGCTTTTTCTGACTTCCTTACTTTCAAAGGTGGTCTTAATCCTGTGACTGGAAGCTTATGGATGACTGACATTTCACATCATCATTTAGCTTTTGGTGTAATTGCAATTATTGGTGGTCACATGTATAGAACCAATTACGGTATTGGTCATAGTATGAAAGAAATATTAGATTCACAGCAAGGAGACCCAATATTATTCCCTGCTCCTAAAGGTCATCAAGGTCTTTTTGAGTTCATGGCAGAAAGTAGACATGCCCAGCTTGCGGTAAACCTTGCAATGCTTGGATCAATAAGTATACTCGTATCTCATCACATGTATGCGATGCCTCCATACCCATATATAGCTACTGACTATATGACAGTTCTTGGATTATTTACTCATCACATGTGGATAGGTGGATTATTCATAGTAGGAGCCGGGGCGCACGCTGGAATTGCAATGGTGAGAGACTACGATCCAGCAAAACACATTGATAATGTATTAGACAGAATTCTAAAAGCTAGAGACGCCTTAATCAGTCACTTGAATTGGGTATGTATGTGGTTAGGATTCCATAGTTTTGGTCTTTATATTCACAACGATACTATGAGAGCTTTGGGTAGACCCCAAGATATGTTTAGTGATTCTGCAATCCAACTTCAACCAATTTTTGCTCAATGGGTACAGAGTATTCAAGCATCAGCTGTTGGAACTTCTCTTTTAGCAGGTACTGCAGAAGCTTTACCTCACAAAGCTTTAAGTGAGGTTTTTAATGGGAGTTTAGTTGAAGTTGGTGGAAAGGTTGCTATAGCCCCAATCCAATTAGGGACAGCTGATTTAATGATTCATCATATCCATGCTTTCCAAATCCATGTAACTGTTTTGATACTTCTCAAAGGGGTACTTTATGCAAGAAGTTCAAGGTTGATCCCTGATAAGGCTTCTTTAGGATTTAGATTTCCTTGTGATGGTCCTGGAAGAGGTGGTACATGTCAAGTTTCTTCATGGGATCACGTGTTCTTAGCCCTTTTCTGGATGTATAACTGTTTATCAATAGTTATTTTCCACTTCTCTTGGAAAATGCAGAGTGATGTTTGGGGACTTACTGGAGGTAATTTCGCACAAAGTTCTATTACTATTAATGGTTGGTTAAGAGATTTCCTTTGGGCGCAAGCTTCTCAAGTATTAACAAGTTATGGTCAATCCATAAGCATGTACGGTTTGATGTTCTTAGGAGCTCACTTCATTTGGGCTTTTAGTTTAATGTTCCTCTTTAGTGGGCGAGGATATTGGCAAGAATTATTCGAATCAATTGTTTGGGCACATAACAAGCTTAAAGTTGCTCCAACCATTCAACCAAGAGCTTTATCTATCACTCAGGGTAGAGCAGTAGGTGTAACACACTTCCTTGTTGGTGGTATTGCTACCACATGGGCCTTCTTCCATGCTCGCCTTTTCGGCCTGGGCTAATTACCTGAACTTCACCTTTTTAATTCAATGGCAACAAAATTTCCATCATTTAACCAGGGTCTAGCTCAGGACCCTACAACCCGACGAATATGGTACGGAATAGCTACCGCTCACGACTTTGAAAGTCATGATGGTATGACCGAAGAAAAGCTTTATCAGAAGCTTTTCTCTACACATTTTGGTCACCTAGCAATAATTGCCCTATGGGTAGCTGGTAACTTATTCCATATTGCTTGGCAGGGAAACTTCGAGCAATTTGTACTTGATCCAACTCATGTGCGACCTATTGCTCATGCTATTTGGGATCCTCACTTTGGATCTGGTATTACAGAAGCAATGACACAAGCTGGAGCTAGTGGTCCAGTAAACATAGCTTACTCTGGTCTTTACCATTGGTGGTACACAATTGGAATGAGAACTAATGAGCAACTCTTCCAAGCTTCAATATTCATGAGTATTCTGGCTTGTTGGACTTTATTTGCAGGTTGGTTACACTTACAGCCAAAATTCAGACCCTCTCTGGCTTGGTTTAAAAATGCAGAGTCAAGATTAAATCATCATTTAGCTGTTTTATTTGGTTTTAGTAGTATTGCTTGGACTGGACATTTGGTTCATGTCGCAATACCTGAATCAAGAGGACAGCATGTAGGTTGGGATAACTGGTTAACAGTGCTACCACACCCTGCAGGATTAGCTCCTTTCTTTACTTTAAACTGGGGAGCTTATGCCCAAAATCCTGATTCTCTAGATCAAGTTTTTGGGACAGCTGAAGGAGCTGGAACTGCAATCTTTACTTTCTTAGGTGGTCTTCATCCTCAAAGTGAAGCACTATGGCTAACTGACATTGCGCATCACCATATTGCGATTGGAACAGTTTTTGTAATTGCTGGTCATATGTATAGAAATACTTTTGGTATTGGTCATAGCCTAAAAGAAATTACGGAAGCTCATAATACAAGACACCCTAATGATCCCCACAAAGGTAGTTTTGGTATTAACCACGATGGAATATATGAAACTGTAAATAACTCATTACATTTCCAACTTGGACTAGCATTAGCATCACTTGGTGTAGCAACTTCTCTTGTAGCGCAACATATGGGTGCACTTCCCTCTTACGCTTTTATTGCCAGAGACTACACTACACAATCTGCTCTATATAGTCATCATCAGTACATAGCAATGTTCTTGATGGTCGGTGCATTTGCGCACGGAGCCATATTCTTTGTGAGAGATTACGATCCTGAATTAAACAAAGATAATGTATTAGCAAGAGTACTTGGAACAAAGGAAGCTTTGATAAGCCATCTTAGCTGGGTAACAATGTTGCTAGGATTCCATACTCTAGGAATTTACGTGCACAATGACGTTGTTGTAGCTTTTGGTAATCCTGAAAAGCAAATTCTAATTGAGCCAGTATTTGCTCAATTCGTTCAAGCTGCTCAAGGTAAGATGATGTATGGATTCAACGCTTTATTATCTGATCCTACAAGTTCTGCAAGCATTGCTGCAAATTCATTACCTGGAAACCATTATTGGATGGATCTTATTAATAGACAAGATGCATTAAGTGCTTTCCTACCTATCGGCCCTGCAGATTTCTTAGTTCATCATGCTATCGCTTTAGGTCTTCATACAACTGCATTAATCCTTATTAAAGGAGCACTTGATGCTAGAGGAACAAAATTAATTCCTGATAAGAAAGATCTCGGTTATGCATTCCCTTGCGATGGTCCAGGTCGCGGAGGTACTTGTGATAGTTCTTCTTGGGACGCTATGTATTTAGCAATGTTCTGGGCATTGAATTTAATAGCATGGGTAACTTTCTACTGGCATTGGAAACACTTAGCAATTTGGCAGGGTAATGTAGCACAATTTAACGAATCAGGAACCTATCTAATGGGTTGGTTCAGAGACTATTTATGGTTAAATTCTGCTCAACTTATCAATGGATATAATCCATTTGGAGTAAATTCTCTATCCCCTTGGGCTTGGATGTTCCTATTCGGTCATTTAGTTTGGGCTACTGGTTTCATGTTCCTAATATCATGGCGTGGTTACTGGCAAGAATTAATTGAAACACTAGTTTGGGCACATCAGCGTACTCCTATTGCTAATCTTGTTGGCTGGAGAGATAAGCCTGTTGCACTTTCAATTGTTCAAGCTAGATTAGTTGGACTAGCACATTTCACAATTGGAAACATACTTACATTCGGTGCATTTGTTATCGCATCAACTTCAGGTAAGTTTGGTTAAATTCTCCTTAAATAATTTAAATCACCACGTTTGTGGTGATTTTTTTTGTTTAATTTTAATGTTCTAAATTAAGTTAAAATTATTTAATTATTATTAAATATAAATGTCAGATATAAAACAATTAATTTCTATAATCGTTCCTGTTTTCAATGAAAGTGAGAGTATTGGTTTTTTATTGGATGAAGTTATAAATGTAATGTCAACTCATAAATTTAATTTTGAATTGATTGTTGTAAATGATGGTTCTAAAGATAATACTCAGCATGTATTAAAGCAACTAACTCTTAAAATTAAAGAATTGTCAGTAATTTCCCTTCGCAAAAATTATGGGCAAACTGCAGCAATTTCAGCTGGCTTTGATAATTCTAAGGGCGATATTGTTATTACTTTGGATGGTGATTTACAGAATGATCCAAATGATATTCCTTTATTAATTTCAGAAATTAACAATGGTTATGATTTGGTTTGTGGTTGGAGGTTTGATAGAAAAGATAAATTAATTAATAGAAAGATACCATCAAAAATAGCTAATAAGTTAATAGCTCACGTAACAGGTTTGAAATTGCATGACTATGGTTGCTCATTAAAAGCGTTTAAGAAAGAAATAATAGAAGATATAAAGTTATATGGTGAACTTCACAGGTTTTTGCCCGTTTTAGCAAATATTGAAGGTGCAAGAATCAAAGAAATTAAAGTAAATCATAGGAGTAGGCAATATGGATCTAGTAAATATGGAATTGATAGAACTTTTAGAGTTTTAATGGATTTACTAACTGTTTGGTTTATGACTAAATTTTTAACAAGACCGATGTATGGATTTGGTTTTGTTGGGATTATAAGTATTTTCATTAGCCTTGCGATAAGTTCTTATTTGATAGTTTTAAAAATAATGGGTGAGGATATTGGAAATCGTCCGTTGCTGATGTTTGCATTAATTTTAGGAATTGCTGGTGTTCAATTATTTAGCTTTGGATTATTGAGCGAACTTTTAATGAGGACATATCATGAAAGTCAAAGTCGTCCAATTTACAGAATTAGATCAATAAACAGTGCTAATCAAAATTGATTGTTTACTTGAACTTTCTTATTAATAAAGCTGAAATTTCAACGACTTCAGGAGAAATATCTCTTAAGCCTTTTCTTAAAATTGGTAATGTTGTTTTATCAGCCAATTCTTCCGCAATTTTTAATGACTTTAATTTATTTTCTGTATTACCCTGAAAAAGACTAATCATTTTATTTCTTTGAGAACTTTTATAAAATACTGAGTACTTTTTTTCTTCGTGATTGTATAAAAAACTATTTTTATTAGATGAAAATTTATTATTTTTGTTTAATTTAATAGAATTTATATTTCTTTTATTTGTTATCTTTTTAAAGCTTCTTTTTTTAAAAACTAGAAGTAAAATTACTATAAAAATAATAAGTAAAATTGCAAAAAAATTTATCATGTAAAAAGTTAATAATTTTTATATCATCCAGTAATAAAATTAACACTATTTCGCAGATAAATACTAAAGTGTTGAAAGATGTTTAAAGAACAATGCCATCTGATTTACCAAGTCTTTTACCTTCAATTTTTGTTCCATTAATTGGTATAGCAATGCCTGCTGTTTTTATCGTATTGATTGGAAGATTAATTACAGCAACTGAATAAATTATCAAACACTAAACTATTAAAAAAATGAGCGACTTTCAAAAATCTTTCTCTGAATCAACAAGTTCTATTAAGTTTGATGAGAAATACATAGATACTTCTGTACAACCAAATGATATTGGCGTAGCAGAACAATGGGCAGTAAAAACAGTTGCTGATCCTTGTGTTGGTAATTTAGCTACTCCAGTAAATAGTGGTTATTTTACAAAAGTCTTAATAAATAATCTACCTTTTTACAGAGAAGGGATATCCCCTAATTTTAGAGGTTTAGAAACTGGAGCAGCTTTTGGATATCTTCTATACGGACCTTTTACTATGACTGGCCCATTAAGAAATTCTGAATTTGCTCTAACAGCTGGACTTCTCGCTACTATTGGAGCTGTTCATATTTTGACAGCACTTTTTGTTTTATACAATGCACCTGGTAAAGCACCTAATGTTCAACCTCCAGATGCGACTGTTAATAATCCGCCAAAGGACTTATTTACAAGAGCTGGTTGGGCTGATTTTACAAGTGGATTTTGGTTAGGAGGCTGTGGAGGAGCTGTTTTTGCTTGGTTACTCGTTGGGACATTACACTTAGATACCATAATGCCAATCATTAAAAATATTTGGACTGCTGGTTAATTCCTAAATAAAAGAATAAGTAATATTTAAATTTAATTTAAAATTAAAAGGTGAGCACTATTAATTAACGTAAAGTGCGGTCCCATCTATAATTTCTAACTACTCTTCCTACCGAAATTAGTTTAGATTTATAATGCAATGAGATTTTATCATTAGACTTTTTTAGGGTATCTAATCCTATTCCATTTCTGCCAAAATCCTTTCCAGAGCTATGGTAATACAATCCGTCTCCTTTGTAGATTCCAATATGATCACATTTTTCTTTATTTCCAAAAAATAAGAGATCTCCTGGTCTTAGAGCCGCATACGATTCTTTGTAATAAAAAAGGTGCTTACAAAAACTTTTTATTTGAAAAGAGTCTCGGGGTATATAAATTTGATGCTTTAAAAAAGCAGTCTGAATTAATCCAGAACAATCAAAATTGGGTCCTAATGTACCTCCCCAAAGATATTCATTATTTAACTTAGATTGATCCTTGATCCATTTTAAAATTGAGTTAACTTTATCTTTTATAAAGAGGTGTTCTTTTTTTGAATTCTTAGGTTTTCCTAATTCGTATTTCTCAATAATTAATCCATCTAAATTTATCCAACATATGTAACCATCTTCATATAATTGAACTAGTATTCTTGAAAATTTATGGTTGTTTTGATAAATATTTGGATAAATAAGCCTAAAAATTCTATTTTTAAATATTTCAGTAACTAATTTATCTTCTGTTTCATTTTGATATCCAGAAATATTAACTTTTAATTTCCACCAAATAGTTTTTGAAAAATTAGTTTGTTTAAATAGTGAGATAGGATTTTTATAAATTTCCATACAATGTCCTTTTACTATTTAAGTCAAGAGATGGGTCTAGCCTTAAATGATATTTTAAGGAGATTATGCTCTCATAATAAAGATTATTCAAGAGAAGATATTTCGATAACTTGGATTAATTATAAAAGTGAAAATAAAAGTATATTTAAAGGTTTTGGAACTGGTATTAATAATAAAAAAATGGTTTACCCTGCCAGCATAGTCAAGTTAGTTTATGGCCTTGCTGCATTTTATTGGATTAAAAAAGGAAGTTTATTATTATCAGATGAAATTATGGATGCTGTAAGGAAAATGTTGTCTTTCTCGAGTAATAATGCAACAAGCTTTTTAATTGATTTACTTACTGGAACAACAAGTGGACCTCGTATTGAGGGCGAACTATGGGAAAATTGGAAATACCAAAGAAGTATAATAAATGATTGGCTACATGATTTAAATTGGGAAGAATTGGCTGGTATAAATTGCTGTCAGAAGACTTGGGATGATGGACCATTTGGTCGTGAGAAAGAATTTTATGGGTATGATAATAAAAATAGAAACGCCATGAACTCTGATTCAGCTGCAAGGGTTTTGGAGGAAATTATGATTCATATTGATTATCAAGAAAATAATTTAAATTTGCGAAGTTTTTTAAAAAGAAATTTAAATAAAGTTGTTCTTAAAAACGATTCTCTTAATCAAATAGATGGTTTTTTGGGTGAAGGATTACCAGAAAGCATCAATCTTTGGAGTAAAGCAGGCTTAATGTCTGAAGTTAGACATGATTCAGCTTGGTGGATTAATAATCAATCTCTACAAACTTTATTAGTAGTTTTTTGTAATGGAGAACAATATTCCAAAGATTCTTCCCTTTTACCGTTTATAGCAAAAGAAGTATACGATTTTAATAAAAGATATTCTATTGAGGATTAAAGTGAATCTTCTAAGAAATTAGAATCTAATTTGTCAGTATAGGCTTCATAAGGTAGCATCATTACTTCTTCAAAATCCAAATCATTCATAATCCATTCTCTATATTCTGCTAACAAACTTTTTCTATCTTCATTATCTAATTCATAAATACGCAATGCGGTGTCTTTAAAATTTTCTTTTATTAAATTTTTAATTTCTTTCTTTAACATTTTATGTTAATTCTCCCTCCAAAATCACTCTTCTAATTGTTGATAATGCAATTCCAGTTTGTGATCTGATTGATCGATATGAATATCCTTCATTACGCAATCTGATTACTAAAGATTCTTTTAAAGGACTGATTTTGGGCCTGCCTCCCAAATTATTTCCAGATAATTTTCTGCGTAATAGTTGTTCTTTTTTTCTTTCACCTAAACTTTTTTCTTTTAAATTATCTAATTCATATAAAATCTTAAAAATTGGAGAATTTGTATTAGAGGATTCATTGGCAGCAAAAAAACCAGTCAAAGTTCGCAATTGAATATTCTTATTAACAAGTTTATTTATTGTACTTAAACATTCTTTTTTATTTTTAAAAGCTCGGTCAAGCTGAGTTATTATTAATTGATCGCCTTTTGATAAGGAGTTTATAGCTTTATTGAGTTGGGGTTTATTTTCTTCATCTAAACTTATAAATTCAGAAAACACTAAACTGCAACCCTCTTCCTTCAAAATTTTTATTTGCTCTTCTAAATATTCATATTCATTATGACTAGCTCTCGCATAACCTATTGCTTTAGAGCTTTTATTTTTTTCCGATAATAAAATTCGTTTTCTTTTAAATTTAAAAGTCAATGTTTTATTAATTATATTTTTTACTGTATCAATAAATTAAAAAAAAAACACTTGTTGGTATAAAATTCCTTTTAAATAAGTTGATATACCTTAACTAAGACAGTAGTTAAAATGTTCTGATATCTGTTCTAAAAATTATGTTCTAAATACTGTTTTTGTTTAAGTTTATGAAACAGTAATATTGTGTGTAAGTAATAATACATTGAATCAGGATGTTTTTAATTATTGATGGACTAGTTAAATTCGTTTATTTTTCACCTTTATTGAATAGACTTCATTGTTGAAATTATTAATAGTTAATTCAAATTGTTTTTAGTAAAATAAGTTTATAGGTCAGAAACAATTAAATTGACTAATAATCCTAATAGCTTAATTTCAAAGCCTGATTGGCTAAGAGTAAAAGCTCCGCAAGTTGAGAGAATTGGTAATACTGCAAATTTGTTAAATGATTTAAATCTGAATACTGTATGTCAAGAAGCAAGCTGTCCAAATATTGGTGAATGTTTTGCCAGTGGAACTGCCACTTTCCTCATAATGGGACCTGGCTGTACTAGGGCATGTCCATATTGCGACATTGATTTTGATAGATCTAAAAGAGAGTTAGATCCAACAGAACCACATCGTCTAGCCGAAGCAGTTTATAGAATGAATCTGAAACATGTTGTAATCACATCAGTTAATAGAGACGATCTTGAGGATGGTGGCGCATCTCAATTCTTTGAATGTGTTTATCAAGTAAGAAAAAAATCTCCTGAAACTTCTATTGAGCTTTTAATTCCTGATTTTTGTGGTAACTGGAAAGCTCTTGAAAAAGTTCTTGATTCAAATCCAAACGTTTTAAACCATAATGTTGAGACTGTGCCTTCGCTATATAAAAAAGTAAGACCTCAGGGTAAATATGAGAGAACTCTTGAGTTACTTAAAAGAACCAGAGATTATTCTCCCAAAGTGTATACAAAGTCTGGCTTTATGCTTGGTTTAGGGGAAAAAGATGAGGAAGTTTTAAGTCTTCTTGAGGATTTAAAAAGTAATTTCGTTGATATTGTTACTATTGGCCAATATTTATCTCCTGGCCCTAATCATTTACCTGTTCAAAGATTTGTAAGCCCCTCAAAATTTAATTACTTTAAAGTTTTCGGGGAAATAGATTTAGGCTTTATGCAAGTAGTTAGTTCCCCTTTAACTCGAAGCAGTTATCATGCTGAAGAGATTCAAAAACTTATGAAAAAGTATCCAAGATAGATATTTTATTTATTTGAATCTACCCACTCATTTAATTTCCATTCAACTAGATTATTCTTAATCATTGGATCATTCTCAATTATTTTTAGTGCATTTTCATAATTATTCATTTCAAGAATGAGTAATCCTCCGTCACCGGGCCTATTTACCTCATCTACCAAAAAACCACTTTTTATATTAATTCCTTCTTTTTTTAATTCTTTTATCCAATCAATATGTTCATTAATTATTTTTCGTTTTAAATCATTATTAATTAAATATTCTTTTTTTATGATTTCAGTTTTTACGAAGAAAGGCATTTACATTTTCTGTATGCCAAGCATCTCTTCTTCGCTTGGGGGAACAATTAATTTGAAATTACTCTTGAAATCAGACCAATTTTCAATTATTTTGCCAGCCTTTAAGCTATTTGTTTTTGCATAATATTCTCTAATAATTTCCAACAAAATATCTTCCTGCTTGGATGAAGTTATTTTATGAATGCTAACTATTTCCTTATTTACTTTATTACTTAAATCATTATTTTCATCGAGTATAAAAGCTATTCCACCAGTCATGCCCGCACCAATATTCCTTCCTGTGGAACCTAGAATAACTACTGTTCCGCCAGTCATGTATTCACAACAATGATCACCTGCTCCCTCTGTTACTGCTGTAGCGCCACTATTTCTAACCGCAAATCTTTCTCCTGATTTTCCTAATGCAAATAATTTCCCTCCTGTTGCTCCATAAAGACAAGTATTTCCAAGGATAACTTGTTCAGAGGAGATTTCATCTATTTTTGGTGGAATTATTGAGAGTATTCCTCCATTCATTCCTTTACAAACATAATCATTAGCTTCTCCGATTAATTGAACATTCATTCCCTTTAATAAAAAGGCACCAAAGCTTTGTCCTGCATACCCTTTGAAATTTAAGGTAAGTTCTCCATTGAAGCCTTTATTTCCATGAATTTCTGCTATTTCGCCTGATATTTTTGCACAAACACTTCTATCTGTATTTTTTATCTCAATTTCTTTAGTTAATTTTTCGTGATTTTTAATTGAATATATGAATTCAGTATCAGACAAAAACTCATCCTCTAATACAGATCCATTACTATGAGCATTTTTTGAATGTTTTAACCATGATCTATCCTCGGTCGAGGATTCATTATTTACTAAGGAAGATAGATCAATATTAGAGGTTTTTGGAAGACCGATATTTCTTGCCGAAAGAAATTCTTGATTACCAATAAGTTCTTCCATATTAGAAACTCCAATACTACTCATTATCTGCCTTACTTCTTCAGCAATATACAAGAAAAAATTGACAACATTTTCTGGAATACCTTTAAATCTTTTTCTTAATTCTTCTTTTTGAGTGGCAACTCCAACAGGACACTTGTTTGTATGACAAACCCTAGCCATTATGCATCCTTCGGCAATCATCGCTACGGAACCGAATCCGTATTCTTCAGCACCTAGTAAAGCTGCAATAACTACATCCCAGCCTGTTTTTAGACCTCCATCAGTTCTCAAGATAACCCTTTCGCGTAAGTTATTTTCTAAAAGAGATTTATGAACTTCGGCTACACCAAGTTCCCAAGGTAAACCTGCATGCTTAATAGAACTTAGAGGAGAAGCTCCTGTACCTCCGTCATGTCCTGAAATTTGAATTACATCTGCATTAGCTTTGCTTACTCCAGCAGCAATAGTGCCTATTCCGATTTCAGAAACAAGTTTTACGCTCACCTTAGCTTTTGGATGGACTTGGTGTAAGTCGTGAATTAGTTGAGCTAAATCTTCAATTGAATAAATGTCATGATGAGGTGGAGGAGATATAAGGGCTACTCCTGGTTTACTATTTCTTAGTTTTGCAATGTAAGAATCAACTTTTGGACCGGGCAATTGTCCTCCTTCGCCAGGTTTTGCACCTTGAGCCATTTTAATTTCTAGTTGTTTACCACTTCTTAGATACTCAGGTGTAACTCCAAATCTACCTGATGCTATTTGTTTAATGGCTGAGCATGCGGTGTCACCATTTTCTAAGCCTTTTATAAATGGTAGTGTCGCTGATTGAGTATTTTCATCAATATCATTTAAAACATTAAACCTAGCTGGATCTTCTCCTCCTTCGCCACTATTACTTTTTCCACCAATTCTGTTCATTGCAACTGCTAAAACTTCATGAGCTTCTCTTGATAATGCACCCAAACTCATACCTCCAGTGCAAAACCTTTTGCAAATAGATTCAACACTCTCTACTTCTTCTAGTGGAATGCTTTTTCTTTTTGAACTAATTGTTAGTAAATCTCTTAAAGATGTAGTAGGCCTATTACTAATGAGTTTTTTGTAAGTTTCAAAATGATCATATCCAGGTCCTTGTCTTACAGCCGTATGTAAAACCTTGGACATTTCTGGATTATTAGAGTGATATTCTCCATTATTTCTAAATTGTACAAATCCTAAAAATTCTAATTTTTTTAAATCGATCTCTGGGTAAGCTTTCGCATGTATTGAAAGTGTTTCATTAGTTAATTCTTTTAGTGTTATGCCAGCAATTCGACTTGTTGTCCCATCAAAAGCAATTTTTATTAAGTCTGAACCAAGGCCTACAGCTTCAAAAATTTGTGCTCCATGGTAACTAGATAAAAGTGAAATACCTATTTTAGAAAGAATTTTTCTTAGTCCGTCCTCTAGAGCTTTTTTAATATTTTCTTGAACATCAGTTTTAGATAAAGAATTTATCTTTTTGCTATCTATAAGTTTTTGAGTTTTTGGATGTTTTAACCAATGTCTTCCTGCTTCAAATGTTAACCAAGGGCAAACTGCGCTTGCACCATAACCAATCAAACAAGCTAAGTGATGTGTGCTCCAACATTGACCTGTCTCAATTATTAAAGAAGCTTTTAGCCTGATTTCTTTTTTAAGTAGATAATGATGAATTGCTCCAACAGCGAGTAAGGGTGGAATAAAAGTCTTTGTAGGATTAATTCCCTTATCAGAAATAATAATTATAGAGCAACCTTCTTTTATAGAGAGCTCACTCTGTTTACAAATTGCTTTTAAATGGTTCTCTAAGCCTTGAATACCTTCTTCAATATGAAACAAACTTGAAATTGTTTGAGATTTGATTTTTGATTTTTTAATGGAAATGAGTTCTTCTTCATTTAGGATTGGACTTTGTAAATGAATAAAAGGTTTAGAATCTTTAATCTCAAATGGTGTACATCTTTCTCCAAGATGCATCTCTAAACTCATTACCAGTTTTTCTCTGAGAGGGTCAATAGGAGGATTAGTAACTTGCGCAAATCTTTGCTTAAAATAGTCAAACAAAATGTGCGGCTTTGATGAAAGCACTGCTAGTGGAATGTCGTCGCCCATGCAATAAGTAGGCTCTTTAGCTAATGAAGCCATTGAATCTAAGATAAGATCATTGTCTTCCACTGAAAAACCGTATGCAGTTTGTTGTTGTAACAAATCAAGGTCTTTTAGTTGGCAGTCTTTAAGCCATTCATTATTTTCAATTTTTATAGTTCTATTACTTAGGAGATGTTTATAATCATATCTTTGAGCTGCTTCAGATTTTACCTCCCAATTTCTCAGTATTCTATTTTGATGAAAATCAACTGCCAACATTTGTCCAGGTCCTAATCGACCTTTCTCTATTACTCTTTCCTCTTCAATTTCTACTACTCCTGTTTCGGAACCCATTATTACAAAACCATCATTTGTTATTGAGTATCTTGCTGGTCTTAGCCCATTTCTATCAAGAGTTGCTCCTACAAAATTTCCATCCGCAAATACAAGGAGGGCAGGTCCATCCCATGCTTCTTGTAGGCTCGCAGAATACTCATAAAATGCTTTAATATTTTCTCTATTTTCAAGTTCTGGTTGATCTCTAAATGCTTCAGGAACAAGTTTTAATAATGAATCAGTAATTGGTTGTCCTGAACGAATATTAATTTCAAGGGTTGCATCAAGATTTGATGAATCGCTTTTATTTACATCTACAATAGGCTTGATTTCATTAGATAAATCTCCCCAAAAATCATCTATATGTGTTTCTGAAGCTTTAGCCCAATTGATATTACCTAAGAGGGTATTTATTTCGCCATTATGACCTAAAAATCTCATGGGTTGAGCTAGCGGCCATTTTGGAAGCGTATTAGTACTAAATCTTCGATGATAAACAGAAAATGAGACCTTAAAACTCTCTTCTTTAAGATCTTGATAAAACTCAGATAATATTTCAGAACGCACCATACCTTTATAAACTACTGTTTGAGAACTGAGTGAGGCAAAATAAAATTCACAATCTCCAACATGGTTTTTAAAAGTTTCTCTTATTTTTTTTTCAATTCTCTTCCTTAATTGGAATAAAAGCCTTTCAATATCCTGATGATCTTTTTTATCTATGTATAAAATCCACTGACAGATGAACGGCGCATTTGCCTTGGCTAAAGGACCTAAGATCTCATAGTTAACAGGTACTGTTCTCCAAGATGTTTTGTAAAATTTTAATTTTTCTGCTTCTTCATCACATATTGATTTACATTCTTCAATTTTCTCCTTTTTATTAGGCATAAAAACCATGCCTAAACCTTTATTCATATCATATTTATTTTTTAGATTCATATTTTCATCTATATAATTCCATGGAATTGAACATAAAATGCCTGCTCCATCTCCTGAGTCACTATCTCCACCACAACCACCTCTATGCTCCATGCAATTAAGGCCTTTCAGTGATTGTTTAAGGATCCAGTTGCTTTCTATACCTTTAACATTTGCTATGAAACCAACTCCACACGCATCTTTTTCACCAATTATTCCGTTTGGGGAATAACTATCTAAATATGGCTCAACCGTTCTTTTGTTAATCTCTCTCATAGATTATTAAATTCTATTTAGTTATTTATAATCATTATAAAAATAAATATGAAAATAAATCTAAAGATAATGAATATTTACCAAAGAATTTTAATTTCGCAGATTTCTTAAAAAAATATGATTAAAAACTTTTAGTTGGCGCTCGTAAAAGGTTATGATAGTTAAATGTTTATTTTTATTCAACTGTAATAGATGCCCACCATCTCACAATTAATAGGATCAGAAAGAAAACGTCTGATTAGAAAAACAAAATCTCCTGCATTAAAAGCTTGCCCTGAAAGAAGAGGGGTTTGTACGAGAGTCTATACATCAACACCCAAAAAACCTAATTCAGCTTTGAGAAAAGTTGCGAGGGTAAGATTAACTTCTGGATTCGAAGTAACTGCTTATATCCCCGGAATTGGACATAATTTGCAAGAACATTCTGTAGTGCTTCTACGTGGCGGAAGAGTTAAAGACTTACCAGGAGTAAGGTATCATATAATAAGAGGAACATTAGATACGGCTGGAGTCAAAGATAGACGTCAATCTAGATCTAAGTATGGAGCAAAAGCTCCGAAAGAATAATTATTAAACATCACTTTTTAAAAACATGTCACGTCGTAACGCAGCAGTAAAGAGACCAGTTCTTCCAGATCCTCAATTTAATAGCCGTCTAGCATCAATGATGATTTCTCGATTGATGAAACATGGTAAAAAATCTACAGCTCAAAGAATATTGTCAGATGCTTTTTCTTTAATAAGCGAGAGAACAGGAGGGAATGCAGTCGAATTATTTGAAACAGCCGTTAAAAATGCTACTCCTCTTGTAGAAGTAAGAGCCAGAAGAGTAGGTGGTGCAACATATCAAGTACCTATGGAAGTACGCCAAGAAAGAGGAACAGCTATGGCATTAAGATGGCTTGTTACATTTTCACGTGCAAGGAATGGTAAAAGCATGTCCCAAAAACTTGCTGGCGAGTTGATGGATGCAGCAAATGAAACTGGTAGTGCGGTTAAAAAAAGAGAAGATACTCATAAAATGGCTGAAGCTAATAAAGCTTTTGCACATTACAGATATTAATTTCATCAAAAAGGTACTTAAGTAGTTTATTATTATAAAAGTTTGCCTTAAGGGTGAACTGTTATTATCAAAGATTATTTTATTTGGAGCTTTAACATTGGCACGCGACTTTCCCCTAGAACGAGTAAGGAACATAGGTATAGCCGCTCATATTGATGCAGGGAAAACAACCACAACTGAAAGAATTTTGTTTTACTCAGGTGTTGTTCATAAGATAGGGGAGGTTCATGATGGTGCTGCTGTAACAGATTGGATGGCTCAGGAAAGAGAAAGAGGGATAACTATTACTGCCGCTGCAATATCTACAAGTTGGCAAGACCATAGAATTAATATTATTGATACTCCTGGACACGTTGATTTTACGATTGAAGTGGAAAGATCAATGCGCGTCTTAGATGGAGTAATAGCTGTTTTTTGCGCAGTTGGTGGAGTTCAACCTCAATCTGAAACGGTTTGGCGTCAAGCTGATAGATACTCCGTCCCAAGGATGGTTTTTGTTAATAAAATGGACAGAACTGGTGCAGATTTTTTAAAGGTCAATAACCAAATTAAGGATCGACTAAAGGCAAATGCTCTTCCAATTCAGCTCCCTATCGGAGCGGAGGGAGATCTCACTGGCATTATTGATTTAGTAGCTAACAAAGCATATCTTTATAAAAATGACTTAGGTACAGATATCGAAGAAGCAGCAATTCCATCCGAAATGGAGGAAGATGCTGCTGAATGGAGATATAAGCTGATGGAGAGTGTGGCAGAAAATGATGAAGAGTTAATAGAAATTTTCCTTGAAACAGGAGAATTATCTGAAGAACAACTTAAAAAAGGTATCAGGGAAGGGGTTTTAAAACATGGATTGGTTCCAGTATTGTGCGGTTCAGCTTTTAAGAATAAAGGAGTCCAACTTGTTTTAGATGCTGTTGTTGATTACTTGCCAGCTCCTGTTGATGTAAAACCGATACAAGGTGTTTTACCCAGTGGTAAAGAAGATGTAAGACCTTCAGATGATAATGCGCCTTTCAGTGCTCTAGCTTTTAAAGTGATGTCAGATCCCTATGGGAAATTAACTTTTGTAAGAATGTATTCTGGTGTTCTTTCAAAGGGTAGTTATGTAATGAATTCTACTAAAGATGCTAAAGAGAGGATTTCTAGATTAGTTATCTTAAAGGCTGATGAAAGAGAAGAGGTTGATGAATTGAGAGCTGGAGATTTGGGAGCTGTACTAGGTCTTAAGAACACAACAACTGGTGACACTTTATGTAATACAGACGACCCTATTGTTTTGGAGACATTGTTTATCCCTGAACCAGTAATCTCAGTGGCCGTTGAGCCAAAAACTAAAGGGGATATGGAAAAATTATCAAAAGCTTTAACTGCTTTATCAGAAGAGGATCCAACCTTTAGGGTAAGTACAGATCCAGAAACAAATCAAACTGTAATTGCTGGTATGGGTGAATTGCATTTAGAAATCCTTGTTGACAGAATGTTAAGGGAATTTAAAGTTGAGGCTAATATTGGAGCTCCCCAAGTTTCATACAGAGAGACAATTAGGTCTAGTTCTAAAGGTGAAGGTAAATACGCAAGACAAACTGGAGGAAAAGGTCAATATGGTCATGTAATAATTGAGATGGAGCCTGCTGAAGTTGGTAAAGGATTTGAATTTGTCAACAAAATTGTCGGTGGAGCTGTACCGAAAGAGTACATCGGACCTGCATCTAATGGAATGAAAGAAACCTGTGAATCAGGTGTTCTTGCCGGTTATCCACTCATTGATGTAAAAGTAACACTAGTCGATGGTTCATTCCACGATGTAGACTCATCTGAAATGGCCTTCAAGATTGCAGGTTCTATGGCTTTTAAAGATGGGGTTAAAAAATGCAATCCTGTCCTGTTAGAGCCTATGATGAAAGTTGAGGTCGAAAGTCCTGACGACTTTCTTGGATCTGTAATAGGTGATCTCTCTTCTAGACGAGGTCAAGTAGAAGGACAATCTGTTGATGATGGATTGTCTAAGGTACAGGCCAAAGTGCCCTTAGCCGAAATGTTCGGTTATGCCACTCAACTCCGATCAATGACTCAAGGTCGGGGAATATTTTCAATGGAGTTCGCAAATTATGAGGAAGTTCCTCGTAATGTTGCTGAAGCTATCATTTCCAAGAATCAGGGCAATACCTGATCTCTAAACCAAAACACTACTAAACCCTCGATTCTTTAATTCAAAATGGCTCGCGAGAAGTTCGAAAGAAACAAACCACATGTCAACATAGGTACTATTGGCCATGTTGATCATGGAAAAACAACACTTACTGCTGCTATTACAAATGTACTAGCAAAAAAAGGTCAAGCTCAAGCTCAAGACTATGGAGACATTGATGGTGCTCCTGAGGAAAGAGAGCGTGGCATTACTATTAATACAGCTCACGTCGAATATGAAACTGAAGGCAGACACTATGCTCATGTTGATTGTCCTGGACATGCTGATTACGTAAAAAACATGATTACAGGTGCCGCCCAGATGGACGGAGCCATTCTAGTTTGTGCAGCTACAGATGGCCCTATGGCGCAAACAAAAGAGCATATTCTTTTAGCTAAACAGGTTGGAGTTCCTGCTCTTGTAGTAGCTCTAAATAAGTGCGATATGGTCGATGATGAAGAGATTATTGAACTTGTTGAAATGGAAATCAGAGAACTACTAGATAGTTATGACTTCCCTGGTGATGATATTCCTATAGTTCAAGTTTCTGGTCTTAAAGCATTAGAAGGTGATTCAACTTGGGAATCAAAAATTGAAGAATTGATGAAAGCAGTTGACGCTAGTATCCCTGAACCAGAAAGAGAAGTTGACAAACCATTTTTGATGGCAGTTGAGGATGTTTTCTCAATTACTGGTAGAGGGACAGTTGCTACTGGAAGAATTGAGAGAGGTAAAGTTAAGGTTGGAGAGGAAGTTGAAATAGTCGGAATAAGAGATACAAGATTAACAACTGTTACCGGAGTTGAAATGTTCCGTAAACTTTTAGACGAAGGTATGGCAGGAGACAACGTAGGTTTACTTTTGCGCGGGGTTCAAAAGGAGGATATTGAGAGAGGAATGGTACTTGTTAAGAAAGGATCCATAACTCCTCATACTCAATTTGAGGGAGAAGTGTATGTTCTGAAAAAAGAAGAGGGTGGCAGACATACACCTTTCTTTGCAGGATATAGACCACAATTTTATATCAGAACTACTGACGTTACAGGTCAAATCACAGCATTTACCTCTGATGATGGAAGTAATGTTGAAATGGTTATGCCAGGAGACAGAATCAAGATGACTGGGGAATTAATTTGCCCAGTAGCTATTGAACAAGGGATGCGATTTGCAATCCGTGAAGGTGGACGTACTATTGGTGCTGGAGTTGTTTCTAAAATTCTCAAATAATTTATTTGAATTTTAAAAAGTTAACCTCAATCACTTAACATAGGTTAATAACTTGGAGTCATTGTCAACCAATGACTCCTTACTAGATGTAAATTTCAAATTATGACTGCATCAATTGCACAACAAAAAATAAGAATAAGACTAAAAGCATTCGATAGAAGAATGCTGGACTTATCTTGCGATAAAATAATTCAAACAGCTGACACCACTTCTGCTTCGGCAATAGGCCCAATACCTTTACCCACAAAAAGGAAAATTTATTGTGTCCTAAGATCACCACATGTAGATAAAGACTCTAGAGAACATTTTGAAACAAGAACTCATAGAAGAATTATTGATATTTACAGCCCTTCAGCAAAAACTATTGATGCTTTAATGAAATTGGATCTTCCTAGCGGTGTAGATATAGAAGTTAAACTTTAAGAATTCCCGGAAACTCCTTAAATTGATTAAGATTGTATAAAACAATGAGGTTTAAATGGGAGAGCTCTCTGTAAGGGAATTACCTATATTTCCTTTGCCAGAGGTAGTCCTTTTCCCTCAAGAGGTATTACCTTTACACATATTTGAATCTAGGTACAGAATTATGCTTCAGACGGTATTAGAGGCTGATTCTATGTTTGGAGTTATTAAGTGGGATCCAATTACAAAAAGTATGGCTAATGTTGGATGTTGTGCCCAAATAATAAAGCATCAAACTGCAGATGATGGTAGAAGTAATATAATCACTCTCGGACAACAAAGATTTCAAGTCCTTGAAATCATACGTTCAACACCATTTTGTTCAGCAATGGTTAGTTGGATTAGTGACGATAATGTTGATAACCTTCAGAACTTAGATTCTTTAAAAGATTCAGTAAAAGAAGCTCTAAATGATGTTATTAATCTTACAAGTAAGTTGACAAATACTAAAAAAAATCTACCCGATAAATTACCTAATAACCCTATGGAATTATCATTTTGGATAGGAGCCCATTTGGGTGGTCCTGTTGCGGAGGAACAGCAAAGACTCCTTGAGGAAAGAAATACTTTTACTCGGTTGCAAAGAGAATATGAAATGCTTGATCATACTAGAAAACAACTTGCAGCTAGAACAGCCTTGAAAGAGAGTTTTCCTGATACAAAAGAAAATTAAATGATTGAATTACTATTACCTGTTTTCTTATTGGTTTTATTAATTTTTGTTTTATATATAATTTGGAGAATTAAAGCTAGAAAATACCTTTCTTCTGGCACAGTAGCTTCTGCTTATGATGCTTGGACCAAAGATAAATTGCTTGAGAGATTGTGGGGGGAACATATACATTTGGGCTTTTATTCCCCGCAGAAAAAAAATACTGACTTTAGAGAGGCTAAAGCCCAGTTTGTTCATGAGTTAGTCAAGTGGAGTGGGTTAAATAAATTGCCAAAAGGTTCCCGTATACTTGATGTAGGTTGTGGAATTGGAGGAAGTTCTAGGATTCTTGCAAAATACTATGGGTTTAATGTTACTGGGATCACAATTAGTACTGCTCAAGTAAAAAGAGCGAGAGAACTAACTCCTATTGGACTTAATTGTAATTTTCAAGTTATGGATGCATTAGATTTAAAATTTGAAGATGGATCATTTGATGCGGTTTGGAGTGTTGAGGCTGGTGCACACATGAATGATAAAACTAAGTTTGCAGATGAAATGCTCAGAACTTTGAGGCCTGGAGGGTATCTGGCATTGGCCGATTGGAATTCAAGAGATCTCAGGGAAAACCCCCCATCTATTATGGAGAAGATTGTTCTTAAACAATTACTTGAACAGTGGGTACATCCTAATTTTATTAGTATCAATGAATTCAGTAATATTCTCAGAAATAATAAAGATAGTGCTGGGGAAGTTTTTTCTGAAAACTGGAATTACTATACAAATCCTTCATGGTGGGATTCCATTATTGAAGGTGTTCGAAGACCTTATGCAATATTGTCTCTTGGTCCATTAGCAATAGTTAAGTCTATTAGAGAGATACCAACAATACTTCTAATGAATTGGGCTTTTAGAAAAGGTTTAATGGAGTTTGGAGTTTATAAATGTAGAGGATAAATTAATCTAAATCAACTTTTTCAGAAAAATAATTTCCAAAATCTACAAAGTTATTGCATAGCGGTTTTAAATTATTTTTTAAGTCAAGAAAGTTTTTGATATTATTTTGATTATTGATTTCTAAATCAATATAAATTATGTATTCTCCTAATTCTCTTTTAGAAGGTCTGGATTCTATTTTACTCATATTAAATCCAAAATCTGCAATATAATTTAAAGCTTTTAGTAAGGCACCTGGTTCGTTTGAGATTAATGAGAAAGCAAAACTGGCAATATTAGATGGATAAGAATTTAACTCTTTGCTCAATAAGACAAATCTAGTGCAATTTCCTGGTACATCATTGATAGGAAAGGCTAATTCTTTAAGTCCTTCTATTTGAGTTAATGATTTCGAACCAATAGCCGCTCTGAATGTACTACCTTTAACCATCTTGACAGCTTCTGATGTTGAATTTGTTGGCAAAGGTATTGCATTTGGGAGATTTTCAGATAACCATTCTGAACATTGAGCCAATGCTTGAGGATGAGATAATACTTCTGAAATCATGGGAAGTTCTCCATCACTAATTAATGCATGTTTTATCGGCAAAACAATTGCTTTGTTGATAAATATGTCGGGGAATTTCCAAAGGGCATCTAGGGTCGCTGTAACACCTCCTTCTACAGAATTCTCAATAGGAACTACTGCAGCATCACAAATGTTGTAGGCAATTGATTTGATGACCGAATGTAACCCATTACATGGTACAAATATAGGAGTCTGAAAATTGGCAAGCTTTGATAGTATATGAGCTGCTTTTTCTGCGTATGTCCCTTCAGGACCTAAATATGCAATTTGTTTGCTCATGATTAACTGTAAAAAAAAAAGATATCAAATAAGCATTGGAGGGATATAGGAAATGCTATTGTCCTTTGATGCTAAACAGAAACTAAAGCTTTCTGTAACACGAAATAAAGAATATCTTTCTAAATATCTTTTGGAGGAAGAAAGAGTGGTTGGAGCAATGCTGGACTCCAACAAATTAGTACCTCAAGGAGATGGCAGATATAAGTATACAGTAACAAGCTTTAAGGTTTTTCAATTAGAAATTAACCCTGTTGTTTCAATTGCGGTAGAAAATCGAGACGGAATTTTAAGAATGAGTGCCCTTGAAAGTAAATTGGATGGTTTAGGAATCATAGATGACTTTGATCTTATTTTGAAGGCTAATTTAGAAGCAACTAATGTTGGATTAGAAGGAGAGGCGATTTTAGGGGTATCTGTAAGTCAACCTCCTTTATTGAAGTTGGTACCAAAAAAAATTTTGGAATCTACTGGCCAGTCTGTATTAAATGGAATTTTATTAGGTATAAAGTCTAGAGTTCAACAGCAATTAGTTAGAGACTTTTTAGATTGGTGTGAATTAAATAAGATTTGATTTTTTTAAAAAGCTTTTCCTATGAAGCCTTGTTAATCCATTTTTTTTGATAATTGAAAGATGCTCACTGGTACCATAGCCCTTATTTTTAAATATTAAGTATCCTGGGTATTTTTTTTCTAATCTTTCCATTAGATTGTCGCGAGAAACTTTTGCAATTATGCTTGCAGAAGCTATTGCTATAAATTTCGAGTCTCCCGAAACTATATTTTTCTGAATTCCGTTCCATGGTCTTAATAACAATGGGCCATCAACTATTAGTTCAGATGGCTTCTCTCTTAATTTTTTTAAAGCTCTTATCATTGAAAGTTCCGTGGCTTCTCTAATGCCGAGCTTTTCTATTTCTCTGACTGAGGATTGCCCAATTCCATAATCTGAAGATAGTAATAGAATTTTCGGCACAAGTAATTCTCTTATTTTAGGAGTTAATTTTTTACTATCTTTTACGCCAAATTTTTTTAAGATTAGTTCATTTTTTTCTGTTAGAACAATTACTGCTGAGAAAACTGGGCCAAAAACCGCTCCCTTCCCAACTTCATCTATTCCAACTTCGTATATTTTATTCAATACTTGCTGATGATCTTCTTCGTTTTTTTCTTGCATTGTTTATCTCATCTGTAAGTTCGATTTCATCACTATTGTCTAAAATTATAACTTCCTCGTTATTTTTGGCTTTTTTGGGTAAATTATCTTTGAAGTTTGCATTTTCTTCAATATTAATATCAATATCTAATACTTCTTTAGATTTTGGTATTCGTTTAATTTGTTTTGCTCTAGTTTTTTTATCACTTAAAGCTTTTTCTTTTTCGTTATCATCGTTTAATCGCACAAAATTATTACTAGTGAGATATTCTTTCCCTAATTTTATTAGTGGATTAATTCCTAATTGACTGAAAACAATTTTTTCATCACTAGTAAGATCAACATTAATTATATTTTTTTCTTTTGAATTTAATGTATTTAAATCATCATTATCATTTCCTTTTTTATTAGAAGAATCATCCTTATTTAGGTTCTTGGAGGTAAAGGATTCTTTTTCAATGATTTTTTCCTGCTTTTCAGATGATTGAGGAGAAACTATATCTATAGTTTTTATACTTTTTGATTTATTGTGCTTTTCTTCATTATTTTTAGTTTGTAGATTAGAAAGTTCAAAATTAAATTGATTTTCTACATGGCCTGTGCCGTTGCAAGTAGAACATTTTTTACCGAATAATTCATATATATTTTGACCTTGCCTTTTTCTGGTTAACTCAACTAATCCTAATTCAGTAAGCTGAGCTATTTGAGGTCTCGCAGAATCATCTTTAATTGCTGCAGTAAAATGTTCAAGTAATTGAAATTGATCTCTCCTTGATTCCATATCGATAAAATCAATTACTATAACTCCACCAATATTTCTTAATTTCATTTGTCTTGAGATTTCAACTGCTGCTTCACAATTAGTCCATAAAACAGTTTGTCTTGAATTGGCAGATCTAGTAAATGATCCCGAGTTAACATCAATTACTGTTAGTGCTTCAGTTGGTTCAATAATTATGTAACCTCCGGAAGGAAGATCTACTCTTGGTTGAAGAGCTTTTTGAATTGTTTTTTTTATTTCGTACTTTTCTAAAATATGTTGGTTTAAATCGTTATCGTGAAATTCAATATTTAAATGAGATTCATTGTTTGTTAAAAAATCTTTTGCTCTTTCAACTGAAAATTTACTATCAATTATTATGCTTTTAGTTGATGACTTAATGTAGTCTCTTAAAATCTTAAGAGAGAAATCATCATCTCTTTTTATTAAATTTGGTGGATTAGAAGTCTCAGAAACTTTTATGATATTTTCCCATTGTTGAATTAAATATTCTAAATCTTCAATAAGCAGTTCTTCTTTTATCTTTTCGGCCTCTGTTCTAAAAAGTAAACCTGTACCAGGTGGTTTTATTAAAACCCCAAGAGCTTTTAAACGGCTTCTTTCTGTTTCTGTATTGATCTTTCTGGAAATATTCACTCCTTGTCCATGTGGTTGTAAAATCAAGTACTTTCCTGGGATTGCGATACTTCCTGTAAGTCTAGGACCTTTAGATCCTGTGGGTTCCTTTATTACCTGCACTAAAACTTTTTGTTTTGGTTCTAATAATTCCGTTATGCCTAATAATCCTTTCTTGAGTCTTAATGGACCTAAATCTGATACATGGATGAATCCATTTTTATCACTTTCACCAATATTAATGAAAGCGGCATCAATGCCAGGAAGAACATTTTCAACTGTTCCTAAAAAAATATCGCCAATTTGATATTGACCTTGTGCGACGATTAATTCATCAACTCGATCATCTGTGAGTAGTGCTGCAATACGAGCCTGCTCAGCGATGATAATTTGCTGAGACATATAGTTGATTATGAATGG
The DNA here is from genome assembly GCA_003281185.1 of Prochlorococcus sp. AG-347-M15. Lineage (GTDB taxonomy): Bacteria > Cyanobacteriota > Cyanobacteriia > PCC-6307 > Cyanobiaceae > Prochlorococcus_A. The sequence goes on along the minus strand of QCCS01000001.1, from coordinate 28,702 downwards.
TTTGAATTTTGAAAATCATATAAAGTTAAGAGTTAAGCCTTTTATCTCTTGAGAAAGTAAATTTATAGCTAATAATATTTACTTAATAAAATTAAAGTTAAAAGCAATTAGATTTTGCTATGTATAATGCTTTAAACGACCTTCAAACTGATTGAAATTGAATTCATAGCTATGATCTTCTCGATAAAATCATAACTAAGATAATTTTAACATTTAATCACCACTAAAGCACGTTGATCCATTATCCTTGTATTGGTTAATTTCTATTTAAAGTGATTCAAGTAAACGAAAACTATTTAAAACTCAAAGCAGGATATTTATTTCCGGAGATTGCAAAAAGAGTAAAAATATATTCAGAATCAAATAAGAATTCTAACATAATTAAGCTTGGCATAGGAGATGTGACAGAACCATTACCTAAAGCCTGTACAGATGCTATGGCTAAAGCTTTAAATGATATGGCATCAACTGAAGGTTTTAGGGGGTATGGACCAGAGCAAGGTTATTCTTGGCTAAGAGAAAAAATAAGTGAGCATGATTTTTCTAAGAGAGGCTGTGAAATTCTACCTGAAGAAATTTTTGTTTCAGATGGCTCAAAATGCGATAGTAGCAATATATTAGATATACTTGGCAAAGATAATTCAATTGCTGTAACAGATCCTGTTTACCCTGTTTATGTTGATAGTAACGTTATGACGGGAAGAACTGGAGACACTCTCGAGAATGGCAATTACCGAGGATTGACATATATTGCTATAAACGAAGAAAATAATTTTCTGCCAGAAATACCTAAAAACAAAGTTGATATTTTATATCTTTGTTTCCCAAATAATCCTACAGGGGCAACTATCACGAAAAAAGAATTGAAGAAGTGGGTTGATTATGCTCTTCAAAATAAATCTTTAATACTTTTTGATGCTGCTTATGAAGCATTTATTCAAGATAAAGATATTCCTCATTCAATTTATGAGATTGAAGGAGCAAAAGATTGTGCAATTGAATTTAGATCTTTTTCAAAGAATGCAGGATTCACAGGTGTAAGGTGTGCTTATACAGTGATACCTAAAAATCTCTTAGGTTTTACTTCAACAAATGAGGAAATAGAATTATGGTCATTATGGAACAGGAGACAATCTACAAAATTCAACGGAGTAAGTTATATCGTTCAAAGAGGAGCGGAGGCTGTTTATTCTCATGAAGGGAAGAAAGAGGTGAGAAATTTAATTGATTTTTATATGGAAAATGCAAAGATTATGAAAAATAAACTTAATGCTGCAGGATTTAAAGTTTATGGTGGAGATAATGCTCCTTATATATGGATCAAAGTTCCCGATCAAATGACATCATGGGACTTTTTTGATTTTCTTCTTCAAAAAGTTAGTGTCGTGGGAACACCTGGAAGCGGATTTGGATTATCTGGAGAAGGTTATTTTCGTTTGTCAGCATTTAACTCACGATCAAATGTGATTAATGCAATGGAAAGAATAATTAATATATAATTAAAATATTATTAAAACCAAAAAAAATTAATGCTATCAATAAAGTTAGAACAAAGTATAAGTATTAATTCAGCCGTTATTGAAAAGCAACCTGCTGAGTTAAAGAATAAATCTCCAAAATATAAGGTTTTGCTTCATAATGATCCAGTTAATTCCATGGAGTATGTCACCCTTTCACTAAGAGAAGTTGTTCCGCAATTAAGTGAGCAAGATGCTATCGCCATAATGTTAGAGGCACACAATACTGGAATTGGTTTGGTAATTGTTTGTGATTTGGAGCCAGCTGAATTTTACTCGGAATCATTAAAATCTAAAGGAATCTCTAGTTCAATTGAGAAGGAAGATTAATAAAGATTGCATTTATTGTTTCGAATAAGCTAGTTTTCTCTCAGATAGAGGACGAACTTTTAAGGATTCTTTTAGAGAACATTTTCCATATTCTCTTTCAAGAATGTTTATAACTGTTTTACCAAATTCATCTTCTTTATTATCAAATGCTTCTAAGCAAACCTGACCAAGTTTTTTTCCTAATGAGCCTGGATTCCATAAAAGTTTTCTTGCTGTCCAGGGCATCATGCTCATTGGATTGTAATTAGGCTTCAAAATTTTATGTTCTAAGGCGTATTTCTCAAGAAGAGTATGAGGTTGTAAACCTATAAAGAATATAGCTGGATCAACTAAGCCTTTACCAAAAATATTTTCCAATTCTCTGTGGTAAGCAATAGTTTGTCTTATGGTACTTGGCGTTTCATCAAAAACATTGAATGAATAATTAACTGAAACATGATTCTTGAAACCTGATTTGACTAGCATTCTGCAATTATTCAATACTGTTTTAAGGTCATATGCTAAGCTCATTTTCCTAACAAGTTCCTGAGATCCAGAAGTTATACCTATTTCAAAATAACTCATACCTGTGTCTACCATAAGCTGCGCTAACTCAGCATCAATATTGTCTGCTCTAATATATGCAGCCCAATTAATGTCGTCCCATCCTTGGTCTTTAATAGCTCTCAAAAGAGTTTTTGCATCTTCAATATGTTTTTTGGCTGGAATAAATTGAGCATCTGTGAACCAAAATCCTCTGACTCCGATATCATATAATTGCTTCATCTCTTTGATTACTTCATTAACGGGGTTAACACGAACCTGCTTGCCCTCTACAACCGTATAAATACAGAAACAACAATTATGAGGACAACCTCTTTTTGTTTGCACTCCTACATAGTAATCACCACCTTCAATATACCAATTGAATTCTGGCCATATTGATTTTATATATTTATAGTTGCAGGCAGTTTTAACGGTCCCTAAAGGTTGTTCATGTATTAGTCTGTTCCGGGGTTTTTGTCCAGCAAGATAACATCTTTCTTCCTCTATCGAATCTCCCTTAATAATTTTCTCTATAAGATTTTCTCCCTCTCCAACTGAAATAACAGTTCCTTTTGGAAGTAAATTTCCTAATTGTTCATAGAAAACACTGACAGCTCCACCTCCTAAAATTACTTTTACGTTTTTGTTGTATTTTTCTGCTCTTTTAAGTCCAATCTTTACTAAAGAAGTATTTCTATGTATTTCTCCGTAATGAGATGCAATTAATTTTAATCCTCCCCAAGAACCTCTAATTTTTTTAAGAATATTTTTTGAATAGAAAACCTCAAAAGAGTTTTGAAGGGGATTCCCACTTCTGCCATCTACAGGTGCATAAATTTGTATATCTCTCCATGAAAAAATGATTAGATGTGGTCTAAATTGATCAATTTTTCTACATAAATATTTGCTAACTGTATTAGATGGGATTATAGCTAAATCAATAAATTGCTGCTCTATGTTTGGAAAACATTTATGAATATGATCTGCTAAATAAATTGGCCCTATAGGAAATATTGGATTACATGGAAGTCTTATAGTAAGAATTTTTCCATAGTGATTTCTATTGGAATTTTTATTATTTGATTTTTTGAACTCGAAATTAAAACTCATACCTCGAAATTCTAATTTATCTACAATCATAAAGAATCTAACTACTTTATTACTAATTTGTCGAAATTAAAAATCTTTGGTAAATACTTCAAAAAATTTATTTAAATTCAAATATCAGAAATCATATAAATCCAACATACTTTAAGAAGTTTTAATCCATCAATCCATCTAGATATATTTGGCGCTCCAGATTTTCTAGCGTAATATCTAACTGGATAATTAAGTATTTTAATATTATTGTTTGCTGCTTCAAATATTATTGTAAAGTCTCCAAATGGGTCAGACTTGGAATCCCAACTACCGTTTTTTTTCATAAGCTTAAAGAATTTTCTTGAAAAAACTTTTGTTCCACAAAGTGAATCGGATACCGGCTTATTTATGAGGATTGATAAAAATATCGCAAAGAGTCTATTTCCTATATAATTAGCCCATCTCATTGCATCTTTTTCCATTGGAAAGGTTGTGCGGGCACAATTAATAAGAATATTTTCATTTTTAGTTGATTCCATAATCGCCGCAATACTATCATCAATATCTACAGTGAAATCACTATCAATAATGGCGAGGGTTTCACCTTTAGAAATATTAAATCCTTCTACAACTGCATTTTTTTTCCCTTTAGAAGTTTGTTTTAAAAGAGATATCTTAAAGAATTCTGAGAAATTTTCTTTTAACTCTTTAAGCATTTTATATGTACTATCAATGCTATTTCCTTCAACGAATATGATTTCTAATTTCTTTGGTATTTTTTTAAATTTATTTAGTGCATCTTTTAAAAGTTGTTTATTACCAGCCTCATTTCTTGCAGGGATTACAATTGATATCAAATGATCAGAAATATTTTCATTATATTTATAAAAATATATTTCTAGAACGTAGGCAAATTGTTTGATAATAGGTAGTTTGCGAAAAATATTTTTTAAAGAATTTGGAATTAGTTTAGTAGGCAAAGGTGTTAATTTTTTTGCTTTCCATCTAATAGATCTATAATTATAAATTTCCGCAAGAGATTCAATATCGCATAAAGTTATTCGTGCTTTAGAAGTAGTCTCTCTAAAAACTCTTGAATCTAATCTTAGCCATCTAGTTATTGGCTCCCAAGTATTACCTCTAACTTTAATTGCAATAAATTCGTTATTGTCTTTAAATAATTGATGAAGTTTATTATTCGTTAAATCCCACGTATTAACAGATTGCATTACTCTATAAATTTTTATAATGACACTTTAGTATATATTGATTATTTACTTTTTAAATACTAATATCCATGGCTTTAAAATATCATTTTTATATAAAACTTCATAGGAATTTGAATTCTCTTTTATTTCTTCAAATTCTGTCGACCACATCAATTCTGACTTCTTTAACTGATCAATACTTTCTAAACCATCTCCTAGTACCGGAGTTAGTAACGAAATTCTTATGATTTTTGATTGAGATCTAGAATTTTTTATCCCACTTTTATCCACCTTTATTTGTTGACTTTTAACTTTATCTAGAGATGATACATATTCCATTGTTTCTCTTAGTTCTCTTGATCTATCAGTGAATAATCCTGATTGTAAAAGAAATGAAGTTAGTAAGTAAGGGCCAATTATGAGTGCTATGATTAGTTCTTTGAATGAGTTTTTATTTTTAATAAATGACCAAGATAGCCCGAAAAATAATAGTCCAAGAATTAAAAATGTATTTTCCCTAAAGTTAAAGTTGATTGAATTTTTAAAAAAGAAATAATATGTGAAGTTCAGAGAGAATAAAAATAATGGAACTATTTTTGAAGTGATAAAAACAAAAATTGGTTTAAATTTTTTGGAGTTAAATATGAATTTTATTCCTACATAAGTATTCAGTGCAAAAATAGATGAGATTTGTAGGGTATAGTAAGGTGTTTTCGTAGAAAAGATACTTAGAATTCCTATTAAAACTAAAGGGAAAAAGGAAAGTACATATTTTTTATCTTTACTTTGATATAAATTAAAAATTATGCCAATAATGGCAAAAATACTCCAGGGCAGATATGTTGCTGGAATATTCCAAAAATAATAATAGAAAGGATTCGTAAAAGTATTTTTGTTAGAGAGAATATTAAACTTTTCAACTAAGTAAAAAATAATATTTTTTTCTAAATAGGGATTAATAGATAATACCCAAATTAAAAACGGAATAAATCCAATGAATAATCCAAGCCAAAAGAATTTACTCAAAAAAAGATTCTTTTTTTGTAATAGAAATGGTATTAATGAAAATAAAGGTACTAATACAAGAAAAGTTTTCATCATAAAAGACAAACCAATCCAAATTCCAAAAAGCAGAATATAGAATTTATTATCTTTGCCTTTTATTTTTGTTAAAGAAAATACTCCAATAGTAACTAAACATGAATAAATAACATCTTGAGTGGCTAGGTGTGAATAATCAAACCATAGATATGTTGTAGAAAGTATTAATGGAGAAATAATTGCATACTTTTTGTCAAATAATTCTTCATGTAATTTGTAAGTTATGAATAACATCAATATTGCAGCAGTTGTTGTAGGCAAGTATGCGATAGAGATATTTCTTCCAAATATTTCTTGTGATTTTGCAATTAAAAACTGTAATCCTATTGTTCTGTCCAATACATATTCATCCCACCATAGTGGAATTGTCCAGTTTCCTTTATCCAATATCCATCTAGCTTGCAATGCATAAAAGCCTTCATCAAAAGCAATGTAACTTCTTTTGCCAAAATAAAATATGAGAGGAATAAAAATAAATAGTTTATGAAAATTTTTAAATTTTAAAATTTTACTAATCATTTTTTTGACTTAATTAATGAAATGCCGATAATTGGAATTGAACCAATGACCTACTGTTTACGAGACAGTTGCTCTACCGCTGAGCTATACCGGCAAAATAAAATATGCATATTTTTATATAGACTTAAGTTTATAATTGAAAGTATTTATGTCAAAAATAGATCCTGAATTAAAAAAGAAGTTATTAAAGGAAACCCAGAATCCCTTTAAAGGATTAAGGAGGTTATTGTGGATTGCTTTTAGCGGGTCGGCATTTTTAGGTCTTCTAATAATGCTTTCCAAAATTGCAAGTGGAAATGAATTCCAGCAAAATAACCTATTGATACAATTGGGTGCTTGTATTCTATTCCCAACTTTATTATTCCTTGATAGGAACAAAGACCCATAAGATAAATAATGAATTATTGAGTTAATGTTCTCTTTTTAGTAACAAATTTAAATGCTTCAATTATGTCTCCTTCATTCCATGAAGAGAATTTGTCGCAACCAACTCCACATTCAAATCCTGTATTTACTTCTTTTACATCATCTTTAGCCCTTTTTAAGGAGTCTAAATTACCTTCAAAAATCATTTTATCCGATCTAATGACTCTAAGGGTACAATTTCTTTGCAATTTGCCATTTTGTATATAACAACCCGCAATAGCTCCTTTACCAACTGCGAAAGTGGCTCTAACTTCGGCTTTACCTAATGATTCTTCGACAAGATCGGGTTCAAGTAAACCTTCCATCGCCAACTGAATATCCTCTAAAAGTTTATAAATAACATCATATTCCCTTATATCCACATCATTAGCATCAGCTGCTCTTTTTGCTCCAGATGCCAATGAGGTATTGAACCCAATGATTACTGATCCTGATGCAGCTGCAAGATCTATATCTGTTTCAGTTATTTCTCCAGGAGCAGAAAGTAGAACTCTGACTTGAACTTCATTTTTTGGTAATTGTTCAAGTGATCCTAAGATCGCTTCAACACTTCCTTGAACATCGGCTTTGAGAATTAAATTTAACTCTTTTAATTCTCCATCATTTGCTTGAGTTGATAAAGATGATAAGCTCACTCTTCTGGAGGCCATCTGCTGAGCTAATTTTGTAGCTCTAGCATCTGTCGCTCTATCTCCCACAATAGCTCGAGCTGTTTTCTCATCAGCGTAGACTTCAAATTCATCCCCTGCTGTTGGGACTTCGCTAAATCCTAAAGCTTCCACAGGGAAAGATGGTCCTGCTTCTTTGATTCTATTTCCATGTTCATCAACCATTGCTCTAATTTTCCCGAGTACCGAACCTGCAGCCAAAACATCCCCAGATTTTAAGGTTCCATTTTGTACTAACAAAGTAGCTACAGGACCTTTAGCTTTGTCTAGATGGGCTTCAATTACAGTACCTTTGGCAGATCTATTTGGGTTAGCTTGTAGATCTTCTACTTCTGAAACTAAAAGGATCATTTCCAGTAATTTTTCAATATTTTGTTTTTTGATTGCACTTACTGGAACCATGACAGTATCCCCTCCCCAATCTTCAGCAATTAAATCTTTTTCTGAAAGTTCTTGCTTTACCTTATCTGGTGATGCTCCTTCTTTATCAATTTTATTTATTGCAACAACAATAGGCACTTTAGCAGCTCTTGCATGACTAATAGCTTCAAGAGTTTGAGGCCTGCAACCATCATCAGCTGCTACTACAAGAACAGCCACATCAGTAACTTTTGTACCTCTAGCTCTCATTGCTGTGAAGGCTTCATGACCAGGGGTGTCGAGAAAAGTTAATTTTTTCTTTTTAGATTCATGTTCAAATTCAACTTGATAAGCACCTATATGTTGAGTTATACCTCCGGCTTCTCCTGAAGCTACTCTTGATTCTCTGATGGAATCCAAAAGACTTGTTTTGCCATGATCTACATGACCCATTACTGTAATAACAGGTGGTCTTTTTATTAGGCTATCAATATCATCAGATTCAATCATATCAACTGTTTTTTCTGCAGCCTCTTGAATATCATCTTGTAAGACAGGTACTCCAAACTCTTCTGCTACTGTTTCGATAGTTGATAAATCAAGTGACTGAGTCACTGTAGCTGTTATTCCCTTAAAGAAAAGAGATTTTATTATTTCAGAACTTTCAAGACTCAATTTATCCGCTAATTCTTGGACTGTTAAATTATCTTCGGGCACTATTATCATCTCTGGTCTTACTTGTTTGGCTTCTTTGGCAGCCTTTAATTCCATCGCTCTCCTTTTCTGTCTTTGCCTCGTAGTTTCTTTTTTCTTCTTCTTGAATTGTTTTATAGATTTTTTAGATGAAGTTTCATCAGACTTTTCTTTCTTTGGCCGAGCCAAACTAGCTGATAATATCGAAACTTTCTCACCTGAGTATCCACTAGTTTCTGACGTTAATGAATCATCAATTTCTCCAATAATGTGAACTTTCTGTCTTTGTTTCTGGGGATTTTTATTTCTTAATGCGTCTAATTTTGCACTATCATCCCAATCCGTCCTTCCTGGTTTTTTTGAGGTATTAGAAAATGCTCTATGAGGTGTTTTTTTGGAACCAGGCGCAGCAGTTGGACGCATATTAGGAGCTTTCGCCTTCTCTTTAGAAGACTCCATATTTTCTTTTTCGTTATTTTTTAGAACTACTTTTTCTTTATCAGATTTATTAGTTTTATTAGTTTTATTAGTTTTTTGAAGTTGCAAAAGTTCATTAGGCGATACTGGCCTTCTAATCCCAGAAGTTTTTTGGCTATTGAATTTAGAACTAGGCCTATTAAAGTCACCTTGTTTAAGGGGTTTTCCTTGCCTAAAATTTTCACTAGATATATTTGGATCTCTGTGTCTATTGGGATTGGCTTGTCTATTAAATGAGCCAGGCCTATTGCCCCCCTGCCTATTTGGCATGCCAGGCCTATTGGGAGCCCCCTGCCTATTGGGAGCCCCCTGCCTATTTGGCATGCCAGACCTATTAGGAGCTCCTTGCCTAATTTTTGTCCCTGGCTTATTGGGTGCACCGCTAGGTTTATTGGGGAGAGTTTGTTGAAAAGAAGAGTTTTGTTTATTGTTGTTTTTATTAGAATGACTATTTGGATCTTTTCTTCTAATTGGAGCCCCAACGAGCTCTGGAGTATTAATCCTATTATTGAAATTATTTGAGTTAGGATTTTTTTTATTTTGATTAGGTTTGTTTAATAGAGTTCCTTTTTCTCTTGAGAAGGAGGTGTTCTTGGAAGTTTCGTAAGATTTAATATTGTTATTTATATTTTTGGGCTTTTCGATTAATTGAATGGGAGGTTTTGCTGGACTTTTAATAGGTGGGTTTGTGTTATTTGAGAAAGTTTTTTTGTCTTGGTTTAAATTTTTTGAAGGATTATTACTTGAATGCTGATTTCTAAGATTTGCTTGAGATTGTGAACTTAAGATCACATTAGAATTATTGGGACTTTGGGGTTTATTTGAAATTTTTTTTGGACTTTCAAGTTTATTTAGAGGTTTTATCAATAATGGCTTTTGGATTGAAGTATCTTTGAGGGGTTTTACTTTTATAGGGGATATGACTTGAGATTTATTGTCCTTACTTTTTTTAAAAGTTTCTTGTTTAGTTGAAGATTTATTAATGGAAAGTATTTTTTTATCTGAATTTTTTTTATTAATTAGATTTTTAATTTTTTTTGCATCTTCAGCACTAATTGAACTACTGTGACTTTTTACCGAAATTGATAGTTTTTGAGCTGCATCAAGTATATCCTTATTCTCCAGATTCAAGTCTCTGGAAAGTTCGTATATTCTGATTTTATCGCTGATAGTCATTTAGTTTGTTTTTACTTTTTTTGAAATTAAAGAAAACCTAATTTTATTATATTCTCTAATTTGAATAGTCACTATAGCTCTTAATTTCTTTTTCAAAAATTTCAATGAATTCAGGTTCTAAAGATATTTTTAGAGCTTTTTTAAGTTTTTTTTTGATCTTGGAATCTGAATAACATTTTTTTGAATTACAAATGTAAGCTGAACGCCCCATCCCTGTTTGAAAAATGATGCCTTGCTTATGATCATTGGTAATCTTTAAAAGATTTTTTCTGTCATAAGTTTTTTTACATGAAATGCATACACGCATAACAGGGTTTTTTTTTATCAACGTTTTCTCTCCTCCATAGCAGATTTTTCACTATCTTGAACTGTCTCTAGTTGATCATTATCTGAGAAGGATTCTCCTTCATAGTGTTCCTCTTCATATTCTTGATCATCTTCAGGAAGTGGATAAAGCTCTCTTAGTCTTGCATCTTCTGCAGCACGTTCAGCTTGTTCAGCTTCTAATCTCAGCTCAGATTCTCGCTGAAGATTCTCTTCATCTTCCCTTTGAGTGATTAATTCAGCCACTGCGGCATCTTCTGCTTCCTGATCGTATTCATGTGAGTTTTTGACATCAATTTTCCAACCAGTTAACCTTGCAGCAAGTCTAACGTTTTGCCCTTCTCTACCAATTGCGAGACTCAATTGATCAGGAGGAACTAAAACGTGTGCATGTTGACCTTCTGGGTCAACTAATCTGACTAAATCAACTTTTGCAGGACTTAGAGAGTTTAAGATATATTGAATCGGGTCTGAAGACCATTTAATAACATCAATTTTTTCGCCTCTTAATTCATTAACTACTTGTTGAATCCTTGCTCCTCTGGCTCCAATACAGGCACCAACAGGATCCACTTCTTTTTCAATACTATCAACAGCTACTTTTGTTCTTGGACCAACAGCTCTTGAAGGAGGGTTAGCTTCTCTTGAAACAGCAACAATCTTAACTGTCCCCTCTTGAATCTCCGGTACTTCATTTTCAAATAAATAGACTACTAAACCTGCATTTGCTCTACTAACAAAAAGTTGCGGTCCTTTTCTTGCTATTTCACTAACTTCTTTTAAAAAAACTTTGAAAGTTGCGTTTGCTCTGTAATTGTCATTTGGTAATTGATCTCTCTTAGGAAGTTCTGCCTCTACTTCAGGTCTACCAATGCCCGAACTAACTCCCATAATGACTGATTGTCTCTCAAATCTTATAACTCTTGCAGTTAATACAGGGTCTTCCAGATCAGCAAATTCTTCCTGGATCATTTTTCTTTGTTGATCTCTTAATTTTTGGGCTAAAACTTGTTTAGTTGTTGAAGCAGCCATTCGCCCAAAATCCTCTTTTTCTGGAGTAACGTCTAATACAACTGTGTCGCCTACTTGAGCATCTTCAGCAACTTGTTTAACTTCTACTAGAGATATTTGATGATCATCACTCTCAACTTCTTCAACAATTATTTTGCTCGATAATATTCTATAACCTTCTTCATCTAGGTCTAGTCCAACATCAAAATTGCTGAAATAATCTTCATCAAAAGGATCTTCATTAACTCCGATATAAAAAGTTCTTCTATATTTTTCGTATCCTTTTAATAATGCTTCGCGTAATGCAACCTCCACAATATTAGGAGGTAACTTTTTTTCCTCACTAATGTCTTCAATGAGATTGTTTAAACCGGGGAGAATAACTAATGCCATCTATGATGGGTAATTGAATAATGGTTGAAAATAATTAATCTTTTAATGTACAAAGACTAATCTTTAGTACTTCATCAAAAGGGATTTTTTTTATTTTACCTTTAATGTTAATAGCTAAATAATCTTTAGACTTTTCATAAAGTAAACCATTCAGAAATTTTATTCTTGAATTCTTTTGGTTTAGTTCAACATTAATAGGAAATCCTTTAAAAGTTTTGAAGTCCCTATCCGAGGTTAATTCATCACTGACCCCTTGACTACTAATTTCTAACACATATGAACAATTTAAAAGATTTGAATTTTCTATTTCATTAGATACTGGTGAATTAAAATGCGCACAATCATCAAGCGAAATATCATCACCATTAGTTTTTTTTATAATAATTTCAATATTAATTGGATTTCGATTAGTTTTTATTTTGACACTGCAGATTTCGAAATCCCGTTCCTCGGCAACTTTTTTTAAAAGAGTGTGGAGTTTAACTTCGTTTTCTGAATTCAAATTTATTAAATTTTTTGATCTAAAATAATTTTCACACATAAAAAAAATTTTTTCTATAAGAAGCAAAAATTTGTATTTTATGAATGTAAACAAAAAAACAACAATAATATATTTCTTCAATTAGATTTATCGAATAGGTTAAATACTATTAAACAAATGAATTTTCTCAAGGTTATATTTGTTAATTTATTCAAAATTTTTATTGTTACTTGTCTTTGTTTAGTTAATTTCTCAAATAATTTTGAGGTCTTCGCTTTGACTCCTCCCGAAAGGCATAATTTTGTATCATATGCAGTTAAAAATGTCAGTCCTGCAGTTGTGAAAATTGATACCGAGCGATTGGTAGAGAGGCAACAATTTGATCCAACTTTACTTGACCCCTTATTAAGGGATTTACTTGGGGAGCAAGGAATGACACCTGAAAGAGAGAGAGGTCAAGGTTCTGGAGTTATTATTAATGAGAATGGTTTGGTTCTTACAAATGCTCATGTTGTAGAGAGGGTTGATGACGTTTCGGTAACTTTGGCGGATGGAACTATTTGCGATGGTCAAGTCTTGGGTACAGATGCAATAACTGACCTAGCTTTAGTAAAAATTGAGGAATTTAAAAATTCTAGTTATGCTCCACTTGGGAATTCTGAGGATCTTGAAGTTGGAGATTGGGCAATAGCTCTAGGTACTCCTTATGGCCTAGAAAAAACAGTTACTTTAGGGATTGTAAGTAGCCTACACAGGGATATTAATAGTTTAGGTTTTTCAGATAAAAGGCTTGATCTTATCCAGACTGATGCGGCAATAAATCCAGGAAATTCTGGAGGTCCCCTTATCAATTCGAATGGTGAGGTAATAGGAATAAATACATTAGTAAGAAGTGGCCCAGGAGCCGGTCTGGGTTTCGCAATTCCCATTAATCTTGCTAAAAGTGTTTCAGATCAGCTTCTCAAAAATGGAGAAGTTATTCATCCATATTTAGGAGTCCAATTAATCTCTTTAAATCCTAGAATTGCTAAAGAACATAATCAAGACCCTAATTCATTAGTTCAATTACCTGAAAGGAAAGGGGCTTTAATTCAATCAGTCATTCCTAATAGTCCTGCGGAAAAAGCAGGCTTAAGAAGAGGTGATTTAGTTATAGCAGCTGAAAATATCATTATTGAAGAACCTAAAGCTCTCCTGGATGAAGTTGAAAAAGCTCAGATAGGCAAAGTATTTCTTTTAAATGTACTAAGAGATAACCAAGAGATACAGATAAATATCAAGCCAGAAGCTCTTCCGGGTTTGACATAAATCATCCATTGAAATTTAATAATCTATGAACTTATAAATAAAGATTTTGGATTCACAAACTCAAATGAAACAAATAGTTGCTGATGCAGCTATTAAGGAAATAAAGAGTGACATGATTCTCGGATTAGGTTCTGGATCTACAGCTGCGCTTATGATTAAAAGCCTCGCTAATGAAATTCATTCTGGAAAATTGCAAAATATAAAAGGTGTTGCAACTTCTTTTCAGTCAGAAGTTTTAGCGCTTGAACTCGGTATCCCGCTTATTGATTTGGCATCCGTTTCTCAAATTGATCTAGCAATTGATGGAGCAGATGAAGTTGATCCGGGATTTCAATTAATAAAAGGAGGCGGTGCATGCCATGTTAGAGAAAAGTTAGTGGCATCTAGAGCTAATCAATTGTTAATTGTTGTTGACGAAACTAAACTAGTACCAAACCTAAATCAATCGTTCCCTTTGCCAGTAGAGGTGATTCCCAATGCTTGGAAGCAAGTTCAGGAATTTATATCAGAAATGAACGGCAGTTGTACTTTAAGAATGGCTACTAAAAAAGCTGGCCCAGTTGTTACTGACCAAGGGAATTTAATACTAGATGTTTTGTTTAATAATGGTATTAAAAATCCAAAAGATATTGAAATGAGTATTAATAATATTCCAGGAGTTTTAGAAAACGGATTATTCGTTGATCTTACAGATAAAGTATTGGTTGGTAAAATTGAAAATAATATTCCAGTTGTTTACTCTCCTTCAAAAGTTGTTTAATCTTCAAATCTTATTTGTACTGAGTTAGCGTGGCTATGTAAGCCCTCGCTTTTAGCAAGATTTATAATATCAAAACTGTTAACTTTCAAACTTAGTTCATTAAATTCTATGATTGAGGTGTTTTTCATAAAAGTTTCAACACCAAGAGATCCACTAAATCTAGAGTTTCCTGATGTGGGTAAAGTATGATTTGGACCAGCGAGATAATCTCCAACAGCTTCTGGAGTCCATTTTCCTAAAAATATTGCTCCAGCGTTCTCTATACCTTCAAGAATCTTTTTTGAATTTAAAGCTAAAATTTCTAAGTGTTCTGGAGCAAAGTAGTTGCTTAGTTCAATACATGAATGATGATTTTCGCAAACAACAATTAATCCCCAATTTTTTATTGATTGCATACAAATTTCTTTTCTTGGATGATCATCAATTTTTTTATAAAGTTCCTCTGCAACTTCCTTGGCCTGATTATTTGATGTAGTTAGAAGTATTGAGGAGGCCAAAGGATCATGTTCTGCTTGAGCAAGTAAATCAGATGCTATATGAGTGCTTTTAGCCGTCTCATCTGAAATGATTAATATTTCACTTGGACCAGCTAAAGAATCAATTCCTGTAGAGCCATAAATTAATTTTTTAGCAGTAGTTACATAGACATTCCCTGGACCTGTAATAACATCAACTTTAGTGATTTGGTTTGTGCCAAATGCTAAAGCACCGATTGCTTGAGCTCCCCCAATTCTAAAAACTTTATTAATACCTGATAAGTAAGCTGCAGCTAAAACAGTTTTATTTATTTTCCCTTCTTTGTTTCCTGGGGATACCATTATGATTTCATCAACTCCTGCTACTTTTGCAGGTATTGCATTCATTAATACGGTACTTGGATAAGCAGCTCTACCTCCAGGAATATAAATTCCCGCTTTTTTTACTGGCCTCCATCTCCGCTGGACTATATCACCATATTCACCCTTTATAGTAAAAGATGATGGAAATTCTTTTTCATGGAATTTTTTAATTCTTTTATGGGCCACCTCAAGTGAACGCTTTAAATTGTTATCAATTTCATCCCATGCATCTTTTAATTCATTCGTGCTAACAATCATAGGTGCAGGGTTAAATCCGTCAAATTTTTTGGTATATTTTTCAACTGCTGCATCTCCATAATTTTTTACTTCTTGAAGAATTTCTTCGACAATTGCATTTATTTTGTTGTTGTTCTCCGAACTAGTTCGAGTAGAAATCCTTTTTAATTCTTGGAGAGCTTCTTTTTTATTATTTATAATTTTCATATTCTTAATTTTTAAAATTTAAATGCTCAAGACCCAAGTTAATATCTTTTTTAAATTATATATGATTGATTAGTAGTCGATTTATTTGTTATGATTGTAATCTACTATTTATAAACATTCTGTGGCCAATAACAAATCAGCAAAAAAGAGAATACAAATTGCCGAAAGAAATAGATTAATTAATAAGTCTTATAAATCTACAGTTAAGACTTTAACAAAAAAAACCTTAGAGAATTGCGAAAAATATAAAAAAGATCCTAATGAAGAAAATAAAAATTTAGTTAAAGAAAGCCTTAATAAAGCCTTTAGTTTAATTGATAAAGCGGTTAAAAAAAATATTCTTCACAAGAATAACGGTGCTAATAAGAAATCAAGAATTAATAATCTTGTAAAGACCACAATTTTCACAAAGTAAAAAGTTAGAACAAAAAATGAGCAATATAGAACTCATAGATTCTCATTGTCATTTAATATTTGAAAATTTTGAGAAGGATCTTGAAGATGTTGTTTTAAGATTGCGTTCTAAAGGGGTAAAAAAATTGGTTCATGCTTGTTGTGAATTAAACGAGATTCCTAAGTTAAAAAAAATTTCTCATGAATTTAATGAAATTTTCTATTCAGTTGGTTTGCATCCTTTAGAAGCGAAAAAATGGGAAAAAAATTCAAAATCTATATTAAGAAAATCAGCTCAAGAAGATAGAAGAGTTGTAGCTATTGGGGAACTGGGCTTGGATTTTTTTAAAAATGAAAATAAAACTCAGCAAATAGATGCACTTATTCCTCAAATGGAGTTAGCTTATGAACTTGGACTACCTGTGATTATTCATTGTAGAGATTCTGCAAATGAAATGATTGAGATATGTAATGATCTCTCCAAAAAAGGAAAATGTCCTAAAGGAGTCCTTCATTGTTGGACAGGTACCCCAAAGGAAATGGAGCATTTCTTGAGTCTCGGATTTTATATAAGTTTTAGTGGCATAGTGACTTTCCCAAAAGCGCATGAAATTCATGAATGTGCCAAGCTAGTGCCTAATGACAAATATTTAATTGAAACCGACTCACCATTTTTGGCCCCTGTTCCTTTTAGAGGTAAAAGAAATGAACCAGCATTTGTTGAAAATGTTGCGAATT
Source organism: Prochlorococcus sp. AG-347-M15 (assembly GCA_003281185.1). Classification (GTDB taxonomy): domain Bacteria; phylum Cyanobacteriota; class Cyanobacteriia; order PCC-6307; family Cyanobiaceae; genus Prochlorococcus_A. The sequence continues at coordinate 11,931 of QCCS01000001.1, read as the reverse complement.
TTATTGCAGATTTACGATCTACGGAATTAATTACGATTGCAAGAGAGTCTTCGAAGAATGCTGAAGATTTGTTTAAATTTGACTTGATAAGTTGACTCAATAGCTGCTAATATAAGGAATTACTGGAAATTTTTCTTAATTTTTAGTTTTTACTTTCTTGGTTAATGGTTTTGCAACCATTTTTCTAAATTTTTAATCATCTTACTAAATTAAATTTTTTGTTGAAATCTAAATTTTTTTATTGATTTTAAATTAAAAGAAAGGATAAATAGCTAAATTTTTAGTAAATTGAAAGTAAATAGTAAATTTAACATAATCGCAGGTTTTCTTGGATGAGCAGTAGCGCTTTACAGGTAGCAAAAACAGCTACTTATCTACCAGATTTAGTTGAAGTACAAAGAGCAAGCTTTAAATGGTTTTTGGAAAAAGGTTTAATAGAGGAATTACAAAACTTTTCACCAATTTCTGACTACACCGGCAAATTAGAGTTACATTTTATTGGTGAAGAATACAGGTTAAAAAGACCTAGGCATGACGTTGAGGAAGCAAAAAGAAGAGATGCAACATTTGCCTCTCAAATGTACGTAACTTGCAGATTAATTAACAAAGAGACAGGGGAAATTAAAGAACAAGAAGTATTTATTGGAGAATTACCATTAATGACTGAAAGAGGAACTTTCATAATTAATGGCGCTGAAAGAGTTATTGTTAATCAAATAGTTCGAAGTCCAGGCGTATATTTCAAAGATGAACAAGAAAAAAATGGTCGAAGAACTTACAATGCTAGTGTTATTCCTAATAGAGGAGCATGGTTAAAATTTGAAACTGATAAAAATAATTTACTTTATGTAAGAGTTGATAAAACTAGGAAGATTAATGCTCATGTTCTTATGAGAGCGATGGGCCTTTCAGATAATGATGTTGTAGATAAACTAAGGCATCCTGAATTTTATCAAAACTCAATTGAGGCAGCGAATGATGAGGGTATAAATTCAGAAGATCAGGCCTTACTCGAACTATACAAGAAGTTGCGCCCTGGTGAACCACCTTCTGTATCTGGAGGTCAACAGCTACTACACAGTAGATTTTTTGATCCCAAAAGATACGATTTAGGCCGAGTTGGTAGATATAAAATAAACAAAAAATTAAGGCTTACCGTACCAGATGATGTGAGAACACTTACACATGAAGATGTTTTGTCAACTATTGATTATTTAATAAACCTCGAGTTGGATATTGGAGGAGCAAGTTTGGATGATATTGACCACCTTGGTAACAGAAGGGTTAGATCTGTAGGTGAACTTCTTCAGAATCAAGTGAGGGTTGGTCTTAACCGATTAGAGAGAATTATTAAGGAGAGAATGACTGTTGGAGAAACAGATTCTCTTACTCCCGCACAACTAGTCAACCCTAAACCTTTGGTAGCTGCCATAAAAGAGTTTTTTGGTTCCAGTCAATTAAGTCAATTTATGGATCAAACAAATCCTTTAGCTGAATTAACACACAAAAGAAGAATCTCTGCTTTAGGGCCTGGGGGTTTAACTCGAGAAAGAGCAGGCTTTGCGGTGAGAGATATTCATCCTTCTCATTATGGAAGATTGTGTCCTATCGAAACACCCGAGGGTCCTAATGCTGGATTAATAAACTCATTGGCTACCCACGCAAGAGTAAATGAATATGGTTTTATTGAAACTCCTTTTTGGGAAGTTAAGAACGGTAAAGTTAATAAAGAAGGGAATCCTGTTTATCTTTCTGCTGATTTAGAAGATGAGTGTAGGGTGGCCCCTGGTGACGTGGCAACTGACAAGGCTGGAAATATAATTGCAGATCTCATACCAGTAAGATACAGACAGGATTTTGAAAAAGTTCCTCCTCATCAAGTCGATTATGTCCAGCTTTCCCCCGTTCAAGTAATTTCAGTTGCAACTTCATTAATTCCTTTTTTGGAACATGATGATGCAAATAGAGCTTTGATGGGATCTAATATGCAACGCCAAGCTGTGCCATTACTTAGGCCCGAGCGTCCATTAGTTGGGACAGGTTTAGAATCTCAAGTTGCCAGAGATTCGGGGATGGTTCCCATAACTAAAGTTAATGGAACTGTATCTTATGTAGACGCTAATCAAATCGTAGTTAAAGATGAGGATGATAATGAACATTTTCATTATCTCCAAAAATATCAAAGATCGAATCAAGATACCTGCTTAAACCAAAGACCCATAGTGAAAATTGGAGATCAAGTCATATCAGGGCAAGTATTAGCAGATGGTTCAGCATGTGAAGGAGGAGAAATAGCTCTAGGCCAGAATGTCTTAATTGCATATATGCCTTGGGAAGGCTACAACTATGAAGACGCAATTCTTGTAAGCGAAAGAATGGTCACTGATGATTTATACACATCGGTACATATTGAAAAATATGAAATTGAGGCTAGACAAACAAAATTAGGACCTGAAGAAATTACAAGGGAGATACCTAATATTTCTGAAGAAAGCTTAAATAATCTCGATGAAATGGGAATAATTAGGATTGGAGCTTTTGTCGAGAGTGGAGATATTCTTGTAGGAAAAGTTACCCCTAAAGGAGAATCAGACCAACCACCTGAAGAAAAACTTTTGAGAGCAATTTTTGGTGAAAAGGCTCGAGATGTTAGAGATAACTCCCTAAGGGTTCCTAAAACTGAAAAAGGTAGAGTTTTGGATGTTCGTATTTATACAAGGGAACAGGGTGATGAGTTACCTCCTGGTGCAAATATGGTTGTTAGGGTATACGTTGCGCAAAGAAGAAAAATTCAAGTAGGCGACAAAATGGCTGGAAGACATGGGAACAAAGGGATTATTAGTAGAATTTTACCAAGAGAAGATATGCCTTATTTACCTGATGGAACCCCTGTAGATATTGTTCTCAATCCTCTAGGAGTCCCAAGTAGGATGAATGTAGGCCAAGTTTTTGAATTATTGATGGGCTGGGCTGCCTCAAATTTAAATTGCAGAGTTAAAGTTGTCCCATTTGATGAAATGTATGGTCCTGAAAAATCACATCAAACAGTACAAGCATTTTTAGAAGAAGCTTCAAAACAGCCAGGTAAAGCATGGGTTTATAATCCTGAAGATCCTGGAAAGCTATTACTCAAAGATGGAAGAACAGGGGAACCTTTTGATCAGCCAGTCGCAGTAGGATACTCACATTTCCTTAAGTTAGTTCATTTGGTTGATGATAAAATTCATGCCAGATCCACTGGCCCTTATTCTTTGGTTACACAACAACCATTGGGAGGTAAAGCTCAGCAAGGGGGACAAAGGCTTGGAGAAATGGAAGTATGGGCTCTTGAAGCTTATGGAGCAGCCTATACTCTTCAAGAATTATTAACAGTTAAATCTGATGATATGCAAGGAAGAAATGAAGCTCTAAATGCAATTGTAAAAGGTAAACCAATACCTAGACCAGGTACTCCTGAGTCATTTAAAGTTCTTATGCGTGAATTGCAGTCACTAGGTTTAGATATTGGAGTATATACAGACGAAGGGAAGGAGGTAGATTTAATGCAAGATATAAATCCGAGAAGGAATACTCCATCAAGGCCTACTTATGAATCTCTAGGAACCTCTGAATATGAGGAAGATTAAATACTCAATTAAAAACTTTTAAATTAAATTTTCCAAAAATGACAAACAGCAACTTAAGAACTGAAAATCACTTTGATTACGTCAAGATTTCAATAGCTTCACCAAAAAGAATAATGGACTGGGGACAGAGGACATTACCCAATGGACAAGTGGTTGGCGAAGTTACGAAGCCTGAAACTATAAATTACAGAACACTTAAACCAGAGATGGATGGATTGTTTTGCGAAAAGATTTTTGGACCCTCTAAAGATTGGGAATGCCATTGTGGAAAGTACAAAAGAGTTAGACATCGCGGAATTGTTTGTGAGAGATGTGGAGTTGAAGTAACTGAAAGTAGAGTTAGAAGACATAGGATGGGCTACATAAAACTTGCTGCTCCAGTTTCCCATGTATGGTATTTAAAAGGAATTCCTAGTTACGTTGCAATTCTTTTGGATATTCCACTAAGAGATGTAGAACAAATAGTTTATTTTAATTGTTACGTTGTATTAGATCCAGGAGATCATAAAGAGCTCAAATACAAACAATTACTAACTGAGGATGAATGGTTAGAAATTGAGGATGAAATCTATGCTGAAGATTCAACTATTGAAAATGAACCTTTTGTTGGGATTGGAGCTGAGGCCCTAAAACAATTGCTTGAGGACCTTGATTTAAATCAGGTAGCTGAAGATCTTAGAGAAGAAATTACCAATAGTAAGGGTCAGAAAAGGGCAAAACTTATAAAAAGGATAAGAGTTATTGATAATTTCATTGCAACTAATGCAAGACCGGAATGGATGGTCTTAGATGCAATCCCTGTCATACCTCCTGATTTAAGACCCATGGTTCAGCTTGATGGTGGACGATTTGCAACTTCTGATTTGAACGATCTTTACAGAAGAGTAATAAACAGAAACAATAGATTAGCTAGGCTTCAAGAAATTCTGGCTCCTGAAATTATTGTAAGAAACGAAAAAAGAATGCTTCAGGAGGCAGTTGATGCTCTTATAGACAATGGTAGAAGAGGAAGAACTGTTGTTGGAGCAAATAATAGAGCTCTCAAGTCTCTTAGTGACATTATTGAGGGTAAACAAGGAAGGTTTAGGCAAAATCTCCTCGGTAAGCGTGTTGACTATTCCGGAAGATCTGTAATAGTAGTAGGTCCAAAATTAAAAATGCATCAGTGTGGTCTTCCAAAGGAAATGGCTATTGAGCTTTTCCAACCTTTCGTGATCCATAGATTAATACGCCAAAATATTGTTAATAATATAAAAGCTGCGAAAAAATTAATACAAAAAGCAGACGATGAAGTTATGCAGGTACTTCAGGAAGTTATTGAGGGTCATCCGATCCTTTTAAATAGAGCTCCTACATTGCATCGTTTGGGGATTCAAGCTTTCGAACCAAAATTAGTTGGGGGTAGAGCAATACAACTGCACCCATTAGTTTGTCCTGCATTTAATGCTGACTTTGATGGAGATCAAATGGCAGTTCATGTTCCTCTTGCTTTAGAGGCACAAACTGAGGCACGAATGCTCATGTTGGCTAGTAATAATATTCTCTCTCCAGCTACTGGGGAACCGATTGTAACTCCTTCACAGGATATGGTTCTAGGATCATATTATCTGACTGCATTGCAGCCTAATTATCAAAAACCGGCTTTTGGAGATAAAAATTGTACTTTTGCTTCACTAGAAGATGTTATTTTTGCTTTTGAAGATAAAAGACTTAGCTTACATGAGTGGATTTGGGTTAGATTTAATGGTGAAGTCGAAGATGAAGACGAAATGAGTAAACCACAAAAAACTGAAGAGCTAGAGGATGGTTCAAGATTAGAAATTTGGAATTTAAGAAGAGATAGATTCGACTCTCAGAATAATCTGATAAGTAGATTTGTTTTGACAACTGTAGGGAGAGTAGTGATGAACTACACCATCATTGATTCTGTATCTAAAACGTAACCTTTAAAAACTATTATTCAATTATTCAAAATCATGACATCATCTAAACCTAAGAAAACTTCCAGAGTTCGTAAAACTACTAAAAATTCAAAAAAAGACAATCCAATAACAATGCCTATTTTAGCTAAAACGCCACCTTCATTTAAAAATAAAGTTGTTGATAAGAAAGCGTTAAAAAATTTAGTCTCTTGGGCTTATAAAACTCATGGTACTGCTGTAACTGCAGCTATGGCTGATAATTTAAAGGATTTAGGTTTTAAATATGCTACCCAAGCAGCTGTCTCTATTTCAGTTGATGACTTAAAAGTTCCTGAAGCTAAACAAAATTTGATAGGACAAGCTGAAGAGCAAATATCTGCTACAGAAGAATGCTATAGACTTGGTGAAATTACAGAAGTTGAGAGACATACAAAAGTTATTGATACTTGGACTGAAACTAATGAAAGATTAGTAGATGCTGTTAAAAATAATTTCAATCAAAATGACCCTCTAAATTCAGTTTGGATGATGGCTAATTCAGGAGCAAGGGGTAATATGTCTCAAGTAAGACAGCTTGTGGGTATGAGAGGATTGATGGCTAATCCTCAAGGTGAAATTATTGACTTGCCAATAAGAACAAATTTTAGAGAGGGACTTACTGTTACTGAATATGTAATTTCCTCTTATGGAGCTAGAAAAGGATTGGTTGATACCGCTTTAAGAACCGCTGATTCTGGCTATCTGACTAGAAGATTAGTTGATGTGGCTCAAGATGTAATTGTTAGAGAAGAAGATTGTGGTACAAAACGATCAATTGTCGTTGAAGCTGAAGATGGTAAATTTGGAGCAAGGCTTCTTGGAAGACTAAGTGCTGAAGATATTTTAGATTCTGAAGATAACTTAATTGTTCCTCAAAATACTGCAATCGACCCCTCATTATCAGAAAAAATTGAAACAGCATCCATTAAAAAAGTAAAAATAAGATCCCCTCTCACATGTGAAGCAAATAGATCGGTTTGTAGAAGATGTTACGGATGGGCTTTGGCTCATAATCATCTAGTTGACTTAGGTGAAGCAGTTGGAATCATTGCTGCTCAATCTATTGGAGAACCTGGGACTCAATTGACAATGAGAACATTCCATACTGGCGGTGTATCAACTGCTGAAAGTGGAGTAGTAAGATCAAGGATTTCTGGCAAAGTTGAATTTAGTTCAAAAGCAAAGGTTAGAGGTTATAGAACACCACATGGAGTAGAAGCTAAACAAGCAGAAGTTGATTTTATATTAAAAATTGTTCCCAAAGGAAACAATTCTAATAAACCTCAAAAAATTGAAGTTTCCAGTGGATCACTTCTATTTGTTGATGATGGTGATGAAATTAATTCCGACATAACAGTTGCTCAGATTACTGCTGGAACCGTTAAAAAGAGTGTTGAAAAAGCAACAAAAGATGTTATCTGTGATTTGGCAGGCCAAGTAAGGTATGACAAAGTTATTCAACCAAAGGAGGTCACAGATAGGCAGGGTAATATTACTTTGAAAGCTCAAAGATTAGGTAGGTTGTGGGTTTTAGCTGGAGATGTTTATAATTTGCCACCTAATGCAAGACCAGTTATCTCATCTGGAAAGCATGTAGAGGAAGGAACTGTTCTGGCAGAGGCAAGTCAATCAAGTGAGTTTGGAGGACAAGTACGATTAAGAGACTCTGTTGGAGATTCAAGGGAAGTTCAAATTGTTACTACTTCAATGTCTTTAAGCAATTTTAAATTAATTGAAGAATCTACTCATTCAGGCCAAATGTACAATTTAGAATCTTCTGATGGAACTCAATACCGTTTGAATACTTCTCCTGGGAGTAAAATTGGTAATGGTGAAGTTATAGCAGATTTATCAGATGAAAGGTTCCGAACAAAAACTGGTGGATTAGTAAAGTACGCACCAGGATTAAGTGTAAAAAAAGCAAGATCATCTAAAAACGGTTTTGAAGTGTCTCAAGGTGGAACATTGCTCTGGATTCCCCAAGAGACTCATGAGATTAATAAGGATATATCTCTTCTTATGATCGAAGATATGAAATGGATTGAAGCAGGAACAGAAGTAGTAAAAGATATATTCAGTCAAACATCAGGAATCGTTACGGTGACTCAGAAAAATGATATTCTTCGTGAAATAACAATAAGAAATGGAACGTTTCACGAGTGTGACGATGATGAAATTTTGAATAGATATACAGAGGAAGGAAATCTTGTAAATCCAGGTGAAAAGATTTTAGAGGGAATTGATAACAAAGAAATTTTATTTGTTCAGAAATTAGAAACTTCTAAGTGTCGAGGTTTGTTATTAAGAACAGTCGAAGAGTATGCTATACCCGATCAAGCAGAATTACCACAACTTTCTCATGTAAAGCAGGAAAAAGGACCACATTTAGGTTTAAAAGCTATTCAAAGACTTACTTATAAAGATGGTGAATTGATAAAATCAGTTGAAGGTGTTGAATTGCTAAGAACACATTTAAGCATTGAAAGCTTTGATGCAACTCCTCAAATGACGATTGATGTTGAGTCTATTGAAGATGAAAGTGACGCCTCAATTAATAGATTAAATTTAGTAATATTAGAGTCAATACTTGTAAGAAGGGATACTATTTCCGACTCTAGCCATGGCTCAACCCATACTGAATTGAAAGTTAATAATAATCAAATAGTAAAAGCAGGAGATGTAATAGCTACAACTCAAATTCTTTGTAAGGAAAAAGGTTTCGTTCAGTTGCCAAATGTTATTGATGATGAGCCGATAAGAAGATTAATTGTTGAAAGAGGAGAAGATAAAATTGAGATTAAAATTAATGGTAAAGCAGTCGTTAAAAAGGGTGATCGTGTAGTTGATGGAGATCCTATTAGTAAATCTGAAAAAGCTACTTCTTGTGGAGAAATCGAGGAAATTTCAAGTAGTTCAGTAACTTTGAGACTTGGCAGGCCCTATATGGTGTCTCCTGATTCAGTTTTACATGTTCAAGACGGAGATTTAGTTCTTAGGGGAGATGGTTTAGCGTTGCTTGTTTTTGAAAGACAGAAAACTGGAGATATTGTTCAAGGATTACCTCGAATTGAAGAGTTGTTAGAAGCTAGGAGACCTAGAGATTCTGCAATTTTATGTAAGAAATCTGGAATTGTTCAGATTAAAAAAGGTAATGATGAAGAGTCAGATGCTTTATCAGTTATCGAAAAAGATGATTTTGTTAACGAATATCAATTATTAATTGGAAAAAATATAATGGTTAGTGATGGGCAACAAGTCGCTGGCGGAGAAATTTTAACTGATGGTCCAATTAATCCGCATGAATTATTGGACTGTTTCTTCAATGATTTAAAAGATCAAAAACCACTAATTGATGCAGCTCGAGAATCTATATCGAAACTGCAAAGAAGTATGGTAAATGAAGTGCAAAATGTCTATAAGTCCCAGGGTGTCGCAATCGATGATAAACATATTGAAGTTATTGTTAGACAAATGACTAGTAAAGTGCGCATAGAGGATGCTGGAGACACTACTCTTTTGCCTGGAGAACTCATAGAGTTGAGGCAAGTAGAAGATACAAACCAAGCAATGGCAATAACTGGAGGAGCTCCAGCAGAATTTACACCTGTTTTGTTGGGTATTACTAAAGCTTCTCTCAATACAGATAGCTTTATATCAGCCGCTTCATTCCAAGAAACTACAAGGGTTCTTACAGAAGCCGCAATCGAAGGTAAATCTGATTGGTTAAGAGGTTTAAAAGAAAATGTCATTATCGGTAGATTAATACCTGCAGGTACTGGTTTTAGCGGATTTGTGGAGGAATTAGCCTCAGAAGCAGGTCCTCATCCAGATATTCTTGCAGAAGAGTCTGGTGGATATAGAAGAGCTCAGAACTTAAGGCCAGATTATACAGTTGATATGCCTCAATCACCTACTGTGAGCTCTACTGCAATACTTGATGACCCTAGTGATGAAGATTTGGAGACTACTCGAAACAGACATGGAATAGACTCCTCTTCCAGTAATTTTGCTGCATTTGCAAGACCTAGTGCTGAAAATCAATTTTCTGAAGATCAATTACCAGATCCAGCTGCGCTAGAGGGATTACAAGAAGAGGGTCTTCTGTCTGATGAATAAATATTATCTATTATCATTTAAGTAACTAGAATGAATTTTTAATTAATAAGTGATGATTAAACCTGAAATTGTCCCTAAAAGAAAATTACCCCGTTATGGATTTCATTTTTATAATGAGAGACTTAATGGAAGAATGGCTATGATTGGATTTATTGCGCTTATTCTTACAGAATTTTTCTTAAAACATGGTTTGCTGTTATGGTGAAAATAGTTTGAACTAAAGAACAAATAATTTGAAAAATCTTCTTGGAAGTAGTATTAAAGATTTAGAAAATGTAGCTTTAGATTATGGTCAGGCTGCTTTTAGAGGTCGTCAAATACATAATTGGATTTATAACTACAAAAATAAAAAGAAAAATATTGATCAAATAGATGTACTACCCCTAGATTTTAGAAAGAAGTTAAAAGATGACGGTTTTAATGTTAGCGAACTAAGTCTTCAAGATAAAAACTTAGCCAATGATGGCACCCAAAAGTTATTACTTTCTACTTGTGATCACCAAAGCATTGAATGTGTTGGCATACCAACTGAAAAAAGACTAACTGCATGTCTTTCTAGTCAAGTTGGATGCCCTATGGACTGTAAATTTTGTGCAACTGGAAAAGAGGGTTTAAAGAGATCTTTAAAAGTAAGTGAAATATTAGATCAAATTTTATTTATTGAAAATGAAATGAATAGAAAAGTGACTAATATTGTTTTTATGGGTATGGGTGAGCCCTTATTGAATATTGATGAACTACTTTTGTCAATTAGATCAATAAATGAGGATTTTCATATTAGTCAGAGAAAGATAACTGTTAGTACAGTTGCTGTACCAAAAATGATAAAAAAATTATCAGCAAAGTCTTTTCAAGTTTTAGGTAATTGTCAATTTACATTAGCCATTAGCTTACATGCTTCAAATCAAGAAACAAGAGAGACCATAATACCTAGCGCAAAAAACTATGAAATCAAAAATATAATCGAAGACTGTAAAACATTCGTAAGAGAAACTGGTCGAAGGGTAAGTTTTGAATATCTAATGCTAAGTGGGGTGAATGATAAATTAGAACATGCTTGTGAATTGAGTAATTTGCTTAAAGGTTTTCAATGTCACGTAAATTTAATACAATATAACCAAATTGACGAGGTTGAATTTCAACGAACTTCTTTAAAAAATATCCAATTATTTCAATCTAGACTTGTTAACAATGGCATTGCTGTTAGCTTGCGAAAAAGCAGAGGTCTAGATAAAAATGCTGCATGTGGTCAGCTAAGACAAAATGCTAAAAAATAAATAATATTATCTAATAAAAATTTTTTAAAAGTCTCTTAAACAGGTTATTATTGACTAAATATGATTTGATTCTTTGGGTTTTATTAAGACAAAAGTTTTACCATTCGCCATCGTCGCACTTTTTGGGATTGCCTTCTTTGCCGTAAGTGCAAGAATTTGGTTGCCTGGAGATATGATGTCTCCTGCCCCCATGAATTAATATTTTTAGTTTTTTAACAATGACGAAAAATGAGGATCCTAAAAAAGAAAGCCTAGCGGAAATTGCGGTTGATCCAGATGTTTTGGCAAGAGAATTGGCTTTAGAGATTGAAATAGATCCTTTAGAACAAATTGACGAAGATGCTTTTTCAAAAAATTTAAATATTAGTCAAGAGTGTGATGAAGCGTTGAAATTGCTTAAAGGTAATAGAGAAGAGCGAATACAAGGATTACGAATATTTTGTGAGTTTAGAGATCAAAGATCTTTCCCCCTTTTATTGCCATTGCTTGATCAACCTTGCCCTGTTGAAAGAATGAGTGCTGTATATGCTTTAGGTCGTAATCCATGTCCTAGCGCAGTCCAGAAACTCGTCAGTCTTTTGAAGACGGATGATAATGCTTATGTCAGAAGAGCAACTGCATGGAGCTTAGCTAATTATGATAACCAAATTGTTCTAGAACCATTAATAAATGCTTTAAAGAATGATGTAGCTGCAGTAAGGTTATGGTCATCAAGTTCTTTAGCCGAAATTGGAAATGTTTCTTTTGAGAACGCTCAATTAGCAGCAGAACAACTTTTAATAAGTTTGAAGATAGATAATGAATCAGGTGTAAGAAGTAATTGTATTTGGTCATTGTGTAGGTTGTACGAAAAATTAAACAATACATTCCAAGAGAGTTTTGTTGATGAATGTACTAAGATAGCCCTCTTTGATAAAGAGCCATCTGTTATGGAAGAAGCAAAAACTGCCC